>NZ_JAAORI010000003.1 GCF_017696075.1 Prochlorococcus marinus XMU1411 | reverse complement strand
TAATGAATCGTCTGTTCTTCCTTGAATTAATCCTTTTGCATTGAAACAGCAACTTCAACTACAGATTTAACAGCATTAGCTGGTAAAGATGTTTCATACCTAGCCTTAAATGGATACTGGATTCCTGAAGCTGGTAATCTGCCTTCAATAAGCGTAGGTTATGAAATGGGCGATCCTGAAGAAGATGGAGCGGCAGATACATCTGCTTTCTTTGTAGGCTTGCAGTGGGATGAATTTGGTGCAGGTACATTAGGTGCTGCTCTAGGAACTACAGGTCATATCGCTGACGGAGCTATCGATTACTACATGTATGAAGCGTTCTACTCTTACCCTATTAATGATGGTATGACAATTACACCACTTGTTTACTTGAAAGAAGCACCAGCTGGTACTGATGCAGACGAAACAGGTTTCATGGTTAAAACCTCATTCAGCTTCTAAATTTATTAATTTAATTTAGAAAATCTTACACACTTTTAAAAGGCCTGCTAATTTAGTAGGCCTTTTACTTTGTCATTAAAAATTAAAAAAATTCTTTTTTTAATCAAATTAAACTAAAAGATTAAAAAATATCTATTATTAAAATATCTAATAGGTTGGAGACTAGATATAGTGACACCAATATTTAAATGTTTAATTTGTCGAAAAGATATAGAAAGATCAACTAAAACATTTTGGAAGAAAAAAGGACATTTGTTATGCTCTTCATGTTTTGATTCAATTGAAAAAAAACAGTTTACAGAACAATAAATAGTATTTCAAATTTAAAATTTTGATTAATCAATAAAAAAACCCTGATTTAATCAGGGTTTAGACCATATTTAAAAAATAATTTGCAATATTTAGAATTAGGCAGTAGTTATAGTTACAGTTAAAACTAAATAGTAGCTAATTAACAATAGAATGTTCGAACTATAATCAATAATTTTTGATTAAATAAAAATAAATCAATAGAATTAAATTCGTTGACTTAATAATTTTAAAGAATAGATGAAGTGATATTTTTTATTCTGAATAAAATTTAATCACATTCCTCTATAAAAAATCTATTCGATTTAGAACCATCCTGGAATGATTTGCCCAGTGGTTACATAGGCACCTACAGCTGCAACGAAACCTAACATTGCTGCCCAACCATTAAAACGTTCTGCTTCAGGAGTCATAATAAATAAGAAAAATTATATTAACTATTGTAACAGGTATTATGAAGCTTTGTAAAGTAATTTTTGATTTTTTTTTAAAACAAAAAGCTTGTATTCTTTTAAATCCCGAATATGAGGCAAAAATGTCTCATTTATGTTAAACGATAGATATTCGGCTAAGCTTGTTGGAGTTCCTTTTTTTTAAATAATTTTTTTGTTTGGCACTGCATATTTGATATTAAGGTTGATGATAGATTTTTTTCTTAAAATTTAATTATTAACTGATAGATTTTAGATCTATAAAACATTATCAAAGATCCAAATTGAGGCATTCTGAAAATTTTTTTCCTTAAACTCATAGTGTTCTATTAATATTGCAAAAATACAACCAAGCAAACTATTCTTATTCATTAGTCTTAAATTATTAATAAATAGCTTATCGCTGCATTGTTAATTAAGATCAATTTTATAGAAATTGGTTTTATACTTGCAGTTACGAACGAATACTGGACTCAATTTTATAAAAATGTGGGTCGCCTGAGATTCGAACTCAGGACCAGCCGGTTAAAAGCCGGATGCTCTACCGCTGAGCTAGCGACCCATTTTGTAAAATTGAGTACATTAGAAATTATCCCTTTTTAAGGAAAAAAAAACAACTTATTATTTCAAGTTGAACAATAGAAATACAATTCTTAACTAATGAAATAAAAAATTAAAAATTCTCTCTATATTTACACTTAAAAGGTAGGATATTGATTAAATAACAGAATTTTTAAAATGCTCAGAACAATCGTAGTTTTTGCACCTATTATCGCAGCTTTAGCTTGGGTTATATTTAATATACAAAAACCAGCAAGAGAGCAGTTTAATAGAGACTTCTTGGGGAAGGATTAATCTAATTTGTTAGAAAAAGAAGTAATAGTAATTGGAGCAGGTCTAGCAGGTTCTGAAGCTGCCTGGCAGTTAGCAAATCATGGCGTGTCGGTTAAGTTAGTTGAAATGAGACCTCTCAAATCAACTCCAGCGCATCATACTTGTGAATGTGGAGAATTGGTTTGCAGTAACAGCTTTGGCGCTTTAAGTGCAGATAGAGCAGCGGGTTTATTACAAAAAGAACTAAGATTTTTTAATTCATTGATAGTTCAAACAGCAGATAAATTTGCAGTTCCAGCTGGAGGTGCTTTGGCGGTTGATAGATCTAAATTTAGTAATGCTTTGACTGAAGTTTTATCTAATCACCCTTTAATTGAAATTAAGAGATTTGAACAATTGGATCTCCCAACTAAAGAAAATATAACTATCCTCGCAACTGGTCCACTAACTGCAGATGAATTAGCCAACAAAATTCAATTTTTCACAGGTATTGATGCCTGTCATTTTTTTGATGCTGCCAGCCCAATAATTTATGGTGATACTATTGACAAAGAGATTGTTTTTAAAGCTAGTAGATACGACAAAGGGGATCCGGCATACCTTAATTGCCCAATGAATGAAAATGATTATATTCTTTTTAGGAACGAGCTAATAGAGGGAGAACAAGCTAATTTAAAAGATTTTGAAAAAGAATCTGCTAATTTCTTTGAGGCTTGTTTGCCAATAGAAGAAATTGCTAGAAGAGGAATTGACACAATGAGATACGGACCCTTGAAATCTATTGGGTTGTGGAATCCAAAGTGGGGAGACTTATTTAATAGGGAAAATAGATTGAAAAATCGGCCTCATGCAATTGTTCAATTAAGGATGGAAGATCTTGAAGGGAAGTTGCTTAATATGGTAGGTTTTCAAACCAACCTTAAATGGTCAGAGCAAAAAAGAATATTTAGAATGATTCCTGGCTTAGAAAAAGCTGAATTTGTACGTTTTGGAGTAATGCATAGAAATACATTTTTAGAATCTCCTAAACTACTATTGCCAACACTGCAATTTATGAAGAGAGAAACTCTTTTCGCCGCAGGGCAGATTACAGGAACGGAAGGTTATGCTGCTGCTTCTGCGGGCGGATTACTCGCAGGAATAAATGCAGCTTTATTAGCTAAGGGTAAAAAAACAGTTACTTTCCCTGATGAATCAATGATTGGTTCTTTGATGAATTTCATCAGTAATAGAAATCAAATATTGTCAAAACAGAAAAAAAATAAATTTCAGCCAATGCCTGCTTCATTTGGTTTAGTCCCAGAACTAACACAAAGAATTAAAGATAAAAGATTAAGATATAAAGCTTATCAAGAGAGATCCACAACTGCTTTAAAAGGGTTTAAAAAAGAATTAGATACTCTTTTTGAAAAAGATCACTTACTTACCAAAATTAATTAAAATAAATTATCCAAATTGTCCAAAATGAAATCTAATAAAGAAAATTTCGATGCAATTGTAATTGGCTCGGGAATTGGGGGGTTGGTAACAGCATCTCAATTAGCCTCTAAAGGAGCGGAAGTCTTAGTTCTTGAAAAATATATTATTCCAGGAGGGAGTGGGGGCTCTTTCAAGAGAAAAGGTTATACCTTTGATGTTGGTGCATCTATGATATTTGGATTTGGAGATAAGGGTTATACCAATTTATTAACTCGTGCTTTAAAAGATGTAAACGAAAAATGTGAAACTATTCCTGATCCAGTGCAACTGGAATATCACCTTCCAAATAACTTTAGTATTTCTGTAGATAAAAATTATGATCAGTTTATAAATAAATTATCAGCTACTTTCCCAAAAGAAAAAGTGGGTATCAGAAAATTTTACGATACTTGTGCAAGTGTTTTTAAATGTTTAGATTCAATGCCTCTTTTATCAATAGAGGATCCAAGTTATCTTTTTAAAGTTTTCTTTAAATCTCCATTATCTTGCTTAGGTTTAGCAAGATGGTTACCTGTAAATGCTGGAGATGTCGCAAGAAAGTTTATTAAGGATCCTCAGCTTTTAAAATTTATCGATATCGAATGCTTTTGTTGGTCTGTAATGCCTGCTCTCAAAACTCCTATGATTAATGCTGGAATGGTATTTACAGATAGGCATGCTGGCGGTATAAACTATCCAAAAGGTGGGGTTGGAACTATAGCAGAGAAGTTAGTTTCTGGGATGGAAAAATTAGGTAGTAAAATTCGCTACAAAGCTAATGTTACTGAAATACTTTTAAAGGACGAAAAGGCAGTAGGCGTTAAGCTCTCAAATGGGGAGGAAATTTACTCAAATATCATTGTATCTAATTCCACAAGGTGGGACACATTTGGCCTGAAAGATAAAAAGAAAGGATTAATTGCGAGCAAAAATGTACCAAAGAGTGAATATAAGTGGTCAGAGACATATAAACCTTCTCCATCTTTTGTCTCAATTCACCTTGGGGTAGAAAAAAATTTGATAAGTAATGACTTTAATTGTCATCATATAATTGTTGAGAATTGGGATGAATTAGAGAGTGAAAAAGGTGTGATTTTTATTTCTATACCTACTTTGCTTGACTCTTCTTTAGCCCCAGAAGGTAAACATATTATCCATGCATTTACTCCCTCATCTATTAATGAATGGGAAGGACTATCAAGGAAAGAATATCTACATAAGAAAGAAGAATATTTTTCATTTATTATTGAAAAAATTTCAACTATATTACCGAATCTAGAAGAGAATATCGATCACAAAGAAATTGGTACTCCAAAAACTCATAAAAAGTTTCTAGGAAGATATGAAGGTAGTTATGGACCTATTCCTAGCCAAAAGTTGCTAGGACTTTTACCAATGCCTTTTAATACTACAAAAATTAAAAACCTTTATTGCGTAGGAGATTCATGCTTTCCAGGCCAAGGCTTGAATGCGGTAGCCTTTAGTGGATATGCTTGTGCTCATAAAATAGGTTCAAAATTAAATATAAATAGTTTCAGCTTGCCAGATTAAAAAGGGTTCTTAGTAGATGGTAGAAAAGTTTAAAACTCTTTTTTTTGTTAAAAGCTCGTTAATTTCTCTATATTTAGCTCTTACTATCCCCATACCGTTTATTGCCATTGACAAATTAAAAATTCCCTCAATTTGCACATTTGTTTTAGGCCTTTATTTAATTATTAATATCACAAGTGATTACGTTGAGACTTGTGATAAAAAAATTTCCTACAAAACTAGCTTTATTTCTAAAGCCTTAGGGAGAAAAAATTGGGAGATTTCTTGGAAAGATATTAAATTAATCAAATCTCAGCCTACCAGTCAGGGTAGTAAAGTTTATTACTTCAATACTAATAAAGGGGATAATTATCTTATCCCTCAAAGAATTGAAAATTTTGAGAAGTTTTTATTAATTATTTCTAGAAAAACTGAAATTGAGGTGAAAGATATATCGTATTTATCACCTTTATGGACATATAAAATATTGACAATTTTGTCAGCTCTAATGATTATTTGGGAAATTTTTGTTTATAAATATCAAATATTATCGATGCTAAATCTATAACCTTGTTGTCTTACTGTCGTTATTCCCCCTCCTTCTCCTAGACCTGCCTGTTCTAATTTTCTTCTCAATGTTAAGACTTGAGTATCTACTGATCTTGGGCCTCCACTGAATGGAGGCCAGGCCATCCTTAAAAGCTCTTGTCGACTTCTTACCATACCAGGAGGCATAAGAAGAGCGCAGAGCAGGGCAAACTCTCTTGGGCTAAGTTCTACGGGCTTCTCACTAAGAGTTACTTGCCTTAAAAGGAGATGAACTTCTAGAGGACCAACTTCTACTTTTTCTTGTAATCCTATTCTTCCTCTTTTTAGTAAGGTTCTACATCTTGCTGCTAGTTCTTCTAAACCAAAAGGCTTTCTTAGAACATCATCAGCTCCTTCATCTAGAAGGTTTACTAAAGCTTCAACCCCTGATCTTGCTGTAAGAACAATAACAGCAGATCCCAACTGTTGAGCTAATCTCATTGCAGTATTCTGCTCAAGGATTTCAGCACTTACTAATAAGTCAGGTGATTGTTCTCTGCAAAGATCAACTGCTTCTGCAGCTGATCCAACTGCAGCAGCTAGGTGACCATCTTGGCGAAGTCTTTGTACAAGGACTGTTCTAAGAGTGGGGTGAGGTTCAACAACAAGAACTCTTGAGGGAGTTTGAGAGCTCGTAGGCAATTGTGAACTGCCAGGGGTTGAAGCTAAGATTTGCTCAGTTGATTGCATTCTTAATTACTGTTGTGCCAGGCAATTTTTTATCATCCTTAATAAGGTATAACAAATGCAAAAAAAAAATAAGAATCTATCGAATTATGACATCATTTGAAAACCCAAAAGCAATTCGTCATTTTCAGTCAATTTGCGATAGTTGCCAAGACTTGGTTACTCATTTTCATACGCCATCTGATCTTAAATTATATAGTGATGGATACCTCCAAGCCTTAAGGAATTGCAGTAGTTTAGGGCAAAAAGATCAAGAAAAGTTGGAAAGATTAATTGAAAGATGGATATTGGATCCATCAAGTTTTATTGACCCAGATGGAGATGAAAACAAAGGCTTTTTTGATAAAAAAAGGATTTAAAATATTAATTTTTATTAACTAAATCAGTATTTATACTTAATAATTATCTTAAGACGCTAATGCAATTTCAATTTTTTCTTTTAGGGAACCTGAGTTGTACATTTCAATAAGAATGTCTGATCCACCAAGGAACTCTCCTTTTAAATAAACTTGAGGGATTGTTGGCCAATCTGAATATTCTTTGATACCTTCTCTGATCTCGAAATCGCTTAAAACATCAAAAGTGAAAAATTCAACACCTAGGGAATTTAGTATTTGAACTACATTATTCGAAAAACCGCACTGAGGCATTAATTTTGTTCCTTTCATAAATACCATTACTGGATTTGAACTTATTAGAGCTTGTATTTTATCTTTTGTTAAATTGTCCATAATTCAAGTTGGTGTTTCTGTTTTTAATGCCAGTGCATGAATGGCCTCTGAAGCTAGTTCTTCTTTTAATGCAGAATAGATAAGCTGGTGTTGTTTCACTAATGATAATCCATTAAATTCAGAAGCAATTACAGTTACTTGCAAATGATCATTTCCTTTAATATTTTCAACATATACTTGGGCATTTGGTATTTTTTTAGTGATTAAATTAATAACTTCTTTTTTCGTAATCATGATTTAAGTTAGTTAACCCTTGAATTGTGTTTCAACAAATCCTAGTTGGATAAGTTTTTGGTAGGCTTCTTTGCCTTCTGGAGTATTGGGGGACATTATTCTTATCGTCTCAATAAGTAATGGTACCGCAACTTCAGGATTTTCATTTTTTATATATAAAGAAGCTAATCTTCCATTTATTTCTGCCAAAATTGCCAATATTCCTTTCCCTTTTCTTTGCATTTCATTTGGTATTCTTGCATCAACTCCTTTAAAGGATGAATTTAGATCGGAATAAAAAGAAGCTAGTTGCTTTGCTAATTTTCTTGCATCTAGATAAGAATCCTTAGCTTTATCAAAATTTCCAATTTTTATAAATTTATCACCTTCCTCAAGGTAATATTTTACGTTTGAAATAGAGAGATTTTTACTATTACTTGAAAGTGCTTTAAAGTTATTTGGATTTTTAATTTCTGCGTGAACTAAATGTTTATAAGATAAATTTCCAAAAAATATGAAGAAAATGGGGATTAACTTTAAGAATTTCATATTATCTATAAATATTAGACTTAATATTAACTTATAAAGTATTCATCTACCGACTTTTTTTAAGGCAATTTTTTCAGCTTTACGCATTTTATTATTTAAGAATTCATTAAATTCATTAATAGATAGATTTAGATAATCACTCATTGCAATAGGCTCTCCAAAGGATAAACAAAATGTGCCTCTAAATCTTGGAGATACTTCACTATATGCAATACCAATAGGAATTATTGTGACGGAGGGTGTTTTTTTTGTTGCTAAAAGGGCTAATCTATAAAGTCCTTCTTTGAGAATTAATTTTTTTCCATATTTATTAATCTTTCCTTCAGGAAAAACAACTAATTGTTCACCTATCTCTATTAAATTTATGGCATATCTTAATGCGGATATTGAAGGAGAAAATTGATTTATGGAAAAACATCCAAGTCTTTTTAAAAACCATCCTTGTATTCCTTTCATCTCAGATCTTGTAACCATAAATCTGGAATCCTTATTGGTTACTCTCCTACCCATTGCCATAGTAAGAACTAATCCATCCCATCTTGATCTATGGGTTGGAGCCAAAATAATAGATGAGTTTTTTGGTATTGAGAAGTTTTTATTAATTATTTGCCTTTTTCTAAAAAAAAACCTCAAAACAATGTCCTGGGTAACGAACATTGCGATAATTCCCAATAATGGGTTGATTTTGTAGCAAATATTTAATGGATCTTTCTTCAAAATCAATTTACTATTTATTAATAATTTACGTGTTTGTAATTTTTTATTAGCTATTATTGGGCGGTTACTAGATTGTCTAGAAACTAAAGATTTTGAAATTATGACTACTTTAGGAGTAAATATTGACCATATTGCAAATGTAAGGCAAGCAAGAAAAACTGTAGAACCTGATCCTGTACAATTTGCTTTTTTAGCTGAATTAGGTGGGGCAGATTCAATTACAGTTCATCTAAGAGAAGATAGAAGACATATTCAAGATAGGGACGTATTCCTTTTGAAAGAAACTATAAAAACAAAACTCAATTTAGAGATGGCTGCAACAGAAGAAATGTTAGAAATTGCAAGAAAACTTCTACCAGAATACGTAACACTTGTACCAGAAAAAAGAGAGGAAGTTACTACTGAAGGAGGATTGGATATAAAAAGTAATGTCAAATATTTTAAAAATTTCGTTGAAAATTTAAAAGATTCAAATATCGAAGTAAGTGCATTTATTGATCCTCAAATTGATCAGATTAACTATTCAAAGGAAATAGGATTTAAATTTGTAGAATTACATACTGGTAAATATGCTGAGCTTTCCGGTTATGATCAATATGAAGAGTTGCAAAGGATTATTGAGTCTACATATCAAGCAAATGACCTTGGATTAGTTGTTAATGCTGGCCATGGACTTAATTATAATAATGTTAAAAAAATTGCATCAATTAAAAATATGAATGAATTAAACATAGGCCATAGTATTGTTGCGAGGGCTTTAGCGGTAGGATTAGAAAAGTCTGTTCGTGAAATGAAGTCTCTCATTACATTAAATTAAATTTTAAAAATGACAACATATTTTTTCGTCGCAGCAAGTGAAAAGTTTTTAACAATTGAAGAACCACTTGAAGAGATTTTGAAAGAGAGGGAGAGGAATTACAAAGAAAACAATAAAGAAAAAGATTTTTGGCTATTAAAAAATCCATCTTTTTTGCAAACTAAGCAATTTGTCGATCTAACAACAAAGATTCCATCACCACCTGCAGCTGTTTTATCAACTGATAAAAAATTTATAATTTTTTTAAAGCTTCGTTTAGAATTTGTTGCTGTTGGGGAATTCGAATGTCCTAATGCAGAAATAACTGATCCATTTAGAGTTGAGTAATATAACAAACCAGTAAATTGCTCAATCTATACAAGTCAAATAAAATTGAAGTAATTAGTGAGCTCTTGGCAGAAGAATTAAAAATATATCCTCCTGTTATAAATGAGAATTTAGAAATAGCTGTTCCTAATTATTTTTTTGGTAAGTGGTTAAGAGAACAAATAACTATAAAAAACAAAATTAGTGCTCTTTATCAATTAAAGACAATATCAAGTTATACCGAATCATTATTGACAAATTTTTTTCCAGGAATCGATATGGGTTTATGGAATTTTGAGTCAATTAAATGGGCCATTATTGATTCATTAGAAGAATTGAATAGCTATAAAGAATCATTTCCGCTTAGAAATTGGATAAATAAATATTTGGATAATAAAAAGACAATTGATGGAGACCTATACAATTTGACAAAAAAAATTACGCAGAATTTTATTGATTACCTTATTTTCAGACCAGAAATGATTGCTGATTGGAATAGATATGAAATTAATTCACTTAATCTATTTAAGAATTTAAATACAGATCAATTTTGGCAACCTATTTTATATAAATTATTAGAGAAAAAGATATCTGAAAAACCTTCATGTTTATACATGATTGAAGTAATAAAGAATTTAAAAAAAATAAAAGACTTACAAGGTAAGCTACCAAATCAAATTTATATTATTGCTGACAATAACTTATCTAAACTACATATTAACTTTTATTCAGAACTTTCAAAATTTACTAAGATAAATTTATATTTATTATCTCCAGGAGATGATTTATGGAATAGAATAAATTTCCTTGAAGGTGAGTTGGCATTTGATAATTTTGAAAGTAAATTCAATTTTAAAAATACAAATATAGAGAAAATATTTGGCAAATTTGGAGCAAACTTTCATAAATTAATTGATGAGAATATTTATAATGAAGGAATAAATTTAAAAAATAATTTAATATATATCGATCCAACAACTAATTTTCATGAGAAGAAAGATATTCCTCTTCTTAACCAAATACAAAAAAGACTAATTGATAATAATAGTAATGATTTTGTAATAAATGAAAGTGATGATTCAATATTACTTTGTGAGCATTTTAATCAAAATAATCAACTAGAATATATAAGAAATAAAATTATAGAAATAATAAATTCTTGCGACGATATTAAATATAGAGATATTGCTGTTTTATCTCCACAAACTAATCAAATCAAACCTTATTTAAGGTATATCTTTAATAATGAGTTAATTAATGGTGAAAAGATACCTTATTGTTTTATTGATGAGGAAAATGATGATTATCCAGATATTTATAAATTTTTAATTGACATCACTGAAATAGCAAACGAAAAAATTACTCTTGAAAAAATAGATTATATTCTTTCGAAAAAAGTAATTCAGAAAATTTTTGATTTTGATATTACTGAGAAGGATGAAATTATTTTCTTACTTACTCAAGTTGGTTTTCATTGGGGATTAGATGCTAATGAAAGATTAGGTGAAGAAAAAAATACTCTAGAGTGGTGTATAAATAGAATTACTTTAGGCCTAATTTATGATAAAGATGTCAATTTAATCAGTTTTAATTTAAAACCATTTAGTTTCAAAAATACAAGTTTAGACTTGAATAAATGGGTTAAATTATTACTTGATTTTAAAAAATATATTAATTTGCTAAGGGGATCTTTTTCCTACTCAACTTGGGTTGAAAAGATAAAGTTTATATTAAAAAGTATTGCTGATTCTAATGCAAATTTTAATTTAGAAATAAGTGAAATAAATAGAATTCTTGATAATAACTCAATACATTTAATACCTGATGATCTTATTTTGTTAAATGTTTTTAGAGAGATATTAATTTCTTGCATAATTAAAGTTAAATATCAAAGCAAATCACTCATCAACAAGGTACTTGTTTGTGATATTGAGAATTCAAGACATATTCCTCATAAGGTTATCTTCTTAATAGACATGAATAGTGTTTATTTTCCAAAATTATCAAAGAATGAAAATATTAATTTATTGAATAATAAATATCGCCTAGGAGATCCATCAGTTTTTGAAAGAGAGAAATATATATTTCTTGAGTTGTTAATTTCCTGTAGAGATAAATTTATAGTTTCTTGGGTAAAGAATGACAAAAACAATAAAAAATTAGATGTTTCTTTTCCTATAAAAGAGTTAATTTCTTTTTTTGATAGATTTTTAAACCAAGACCAAAGAGAACTAATAATTAAAGATTCAGATTTAAATAAAAAAGAAATAATTGATCATGATATTTCTAAGATAATTCAAAGTAATTATTCTTTAGCAGAAGAGATAGATTGGAATGAAAAAAAATTTGATATTAAAAATTACAAATTATCAGAACTTATTTATTGGTTCAAGACTCCACAAAAATATTGGCTAAATAAAAAAAATATTTCTCCCAAGGAAATATTTATTCATCATCCAGATGAGGAGAATATAAGTAATCTAGAGAAGTCGCGACTAATTACAAAAATAATCCAGGAGTTAGAGATTGATAATCATAATGTTATTGATGATTTAAAAAATTTGAATATTAATGATCAATTGGTTGAAAATGGGATTATTATGCCAAAAAATAGTATTTTTATAAAAGAAAAAGAAATCAAAGATTTATTAGAAAGTCTATCTAAAAATTTGAGTCAACATAATAAGATTAATAGAATTTATATTAAGTCAAATGCAAATAAAGAAGAATATTTCATCTCTGATGACACCGTAATTGAATTAATTCATACGAAACTAACTTTCAGTCGTTTGACGGAGGCTTGGATAAAATCACTATTCATTTCTTCTTTAAAGAAGATAAAAAAGACTAAAGTAATTTTTAGAACAGAGAATCAATATAAATCGCAAATTATTCAATCACCTGGAGCATTGGAGTCAAATTTAATTTTGGCGGAATACATAAATATTTTTAAAAATTATTCTGAAAACTGTTTACCTCTCCCTCCAGAGAGTGCTTATAAATATGTAGAAGCAAAAATAAAATCAAAAAATGAGAAAAAAGCTTTTATGGATAGATGGATTGGTAATAAAACTTTTTCTAAAGGAGAAAGAGATAATATCGAAATGAAATTATGTTTTGGAAATAAAAAAGAACCAGATTTCTTTTTGGGAAATAATAATTTTGATAAATTATCATTCATATTATATGGTCCTCTCATTAAAGCATTAAAGAAATAAATAATGACTAAATTTAAGTTAAAAATGTTTTTAAAAGCTACTTATGAAATAATCCTTGTATTTTTACAGTTCTTTATTATTAGCCTCCATTTTTTTCAATGGGAGTTTATTCCACAAAAACAATTAATTCAAGTCACTTCTTTTTCTTATTTTTTGGGGTTTTTAATTATCATAATCTCTTTCATAATATTGTTAGTTGCAATTAAAGACTTAGGAAGAAATTTATCCCCTTTCCCAAAACCTGTAAACAATAGCAATCTTGTTACTACAGGTATTTATCGATTAACGCGTCATCCTATGTACTATTCTTTAATATGTATTTCCTTTGGAGTTTTTATAACAAAGTTATCTATTTATTATTTATTTTTATCAACAAGTCTTGGTTTAATAATTAAATTTAAGATTGCTCTAGAAGAGCAATATTTAAACAATAAATTTAATAATTATTTACTTTATAAAAATGAGGTCAAATATTAATTAATAAAGATATGGATATTAATCAAATTAAATTAGATAACAAATTTAAATTAGTAGAAGCAAGTGCAGGAACTGGTAAAAGTTTCACTTTGTCTCACCTAGTTTTAAGAAATGTTTTGGAGAAAAAAATTAAACCAGATGAGATACTCTTATTAAGTTTTACAAAAAATACATGTAGTGAATTAAGAGATAAAATACTTTTGAGATTCCATAATCTAAAATTATATTTGCAAAATAATGATGAAATTAAGATAGATAATACGCTTAAGGATTGGTATCTAAAGTTTAAGAAAAAGGAAAAATCTAAAGAAAAAATTATATCCGAAATTGATAATTTTGTTAATGAAATTTATAAGTTACAAGTAACTACATTCCATTCTTTTTGCAATAATATTATTGATGAATATAGTATTGAAATAGGTGTAACTCAAGATCCATATATTGAGAATAATATAGATAATTTGTATAAAGATGTAATAGATAATTTGTGGATTGATGATTTTTTGAATCTTAATCATGAGCTTATTTCAGCAGTCAATAAAAAAAAAATAAGTTCTAGATTTGGGAGTAGGATCAATAAGTCATTTTTTGTAGAAATTTTAAAAAATATAGATCAAGAAAATATCTGTAAATTTAAAATAAATAATAAATATAAGATTATTGATTTAAATAATTATTTTAATGAATTTTTTTATTTAAATTGGAATGAGTTTTGTGTTGAATGGAATAAGAAAGGTAAGGAATTATTTTTACAACTTAAAGAGTTGGGGAAATTAATTAAAGAGAGTGGTGGGAAAAGTCAAATATATGCAGCAAAACCAAGAGATGATAAGTTTAATCAAATAATTAGTTGGATTGACGAGATTAACAAAAGGCTTAATTCTAAAAATGTGATTGATTTTATATATGATATTTCTAAAGATGATCTTTTATCTAAATATTTTTATAATGAAAATATATCTAAAGAAATTAATAAACATAATCTAAAAATAGATTTTACTAAATTTAATTTATTACAAGATAAAATTTATAAAATAAAAGAAGGTTTCTATACCGAATTTGTAAGAATATTTACCCAATTAGCTTATATAAAATTAATTGAATTAAAGAAAAGTTTTTCTATTTTTAACTTCAATGATCTTATAAAGACTGTAGAAAATACATTTCTAGATTCAGAAATTAGTAATAGTAATACTCTATCTAAAATTCAAAAAAGATTTAAATGTATCTTAGTAGATGAGTTTCAAGATACAGATATTACTCAGTGGAATTTAATAAAAAAGTTCTTTAATACAAAAAATCATTTTTTACTTTGTGTAGGTGATCCAAAACAAGCGATCTACAAATTTAGAGGTGGAGATATTGAAACTTATTTAAATGCAAGATCTAATGCAATCGAAGTTTTTAGTCTTACAGATAACTATAGATCCTCAAAAAAGTTAATCGATGTTCTTAATAAACTTTATAAGAATGGACTTAAACAATCAAAACTAAAATATAGGAAATTAACCTCTAGAATTAATGAAAATATAAATTCTGAATTTAAATATAAAGATGTATTTGAAATTGTAGAATTTTCAAAAAAAGAAACTGATATAGAGGATCTTGTAACTCATTACATAGTTAACTTTATTTTAAATAATAAAGAAATTGATATTAATAAAATTGCAATTCTTACTTTAAATAATTCGCAATGCTTAGATTTTAAAAATAAATTAAATCAGTTTAACCTTCCATGCAAAATTCAAAATAAACAAAATATTTTTGAAACAGAAGCAAGTTCTTTAATATGTTTATTCATTGAATGTTTATTAAATCCTAGGTCTTTAAAAAATATAACTTTGCTTGCTACTTCAAAGTTTATAGAAATAGAATTAGAATATCTAATTGATGATGGAATTAGTGAAAATTTAGAAATTTTAATTAATAAATGCATTACTTGGTCCCAGGAACTAAGAGAAAAAGGTTTTTTAAACATTGTTAATGAACTCCTTATAAATTACAAGTCATCCTGGATTATTCAAGATTCAGATTTAAATTCAAATTTATTTCAACTTTCAGAAATTGTTGAAATAGAATTAATGAATAATGATTTTAATCTCAATAAAGTCTTCAAATGGTATAAAAATCAGTTAGATCATATTTTAAGAATTTCTACTGGAGAAGATTTTTTGACGAAAGATTATAATCTTCAAAATGGAATAAATCTTTCTACCATTCATAGTAGTAAGGGCCTAGAATTTGAAATAGTTCTATGTCCATATCTCTCAAGTATTTCAAATAAGTCAAATAAAATTAAAGGACCTCTTTGGAAATCAAATATTGATAGAAACATATACATTAATATTTCTAATAATTATCCTAAGGTTGAAAAATTTAAATTAATAGAAGAAGAAGATTTATTTAAAGAGAGTGAGAGGTTAGTTTATGTAGCACTTACAAGGAGCAAATATAAACTAATTGTTTTTAATGATTTAGAAGATACAAATAATATTTTAAATAATGATTTACTTAATAATTTGGAAAATATCAATATATATAAGTCTACTTTTGAAGCTAGGATAGAAAAAGAGAAAATAAAAGAAATTTTTGCTAAGTTCCAAACCAACCAATTGAATAATAATCTTTGGAAAATAGATAATGTAAATAAAAAAATATCTACTGAATTTAATTCTGATCAATTAATTTCTTATTCAAGTTATTCTTCTTGGATACGTAAAGATAAAAATATTGATTCAGTCATTAATCAATATAAGGATTATGAAGATAATATATCAATTATCAAAGATTCTATTCTTAGGAAAAAAAAGAATTATCCTAATTATTTTTCTTATCCAAATCCCTTAAGTGAATTTCCAAAAGGAACTATTGCTGGGACTTGCCTACACAAAATAATAGAAAGATTTGAATTTAGAAACGATAATAATGAAGAATTAATTGATTTAATTATTGAGGAATTGAACTTTCATCAAATCGATAATTCTTTAGCTTTTAAAGTAAGAGATGCGATTTTAAGAATTATAAATATATCTTTAGGAAGCGAATTACAAAATAAGAAACTAGTTGATATTCCAAATGAATATTTAATTAAGGAACTTAAATATGATTTAACTCTATCTTATGAAGGTAGAAATATTAATTCAAATGATATATCAAAATGCTTTTTTTTAGATCAGGAATATGAATTTGGTGAAGAATATGCAAACAAAATAAATGATCTTCAAATTATGAATAAAGGCTTTCATTCAGGATGTATTGATTGTGTTTTCCCTGTAGGTAATAAATTAGAAGATAGTAAATGGTGGGTAATTGATTGGAAAAGTAATTTGATTTCTGGTAGTGATAATAGTGATTGTTTACCAAGAAACTATAACTATGAAAATATGAGAAATGAAATGATTAAACATCATTATCCATTGCAATCTCATCTTTATTTATTAGCATTGCATAGATTATTAAAGTGGCGAATTAAAAATTATCAACCACATAAACATCTAGGAGGATATATTTATTTTTTTTTAAAGGGATTGCCAGATTTTGAATTGTTTGAAAAATCTAAGTCGAAAGATATATCTCCAGGTATTTTTATTAGTAAAGCACCTTTAAAAAGAATTAATTATTTAGATAACCTTTTTTAGAATGACTAAAACTACTACTGATATTGAAAAGTTCCAATATGATCATATATTTAATTTAATATTAGGTATTTTCAAATTTAATGAAAAGAAATATGGAAATTTCGTAAAAGATGCAATAAGAATTTTGTTAGAGTTTGAAAAAAATGGTGAAACTATTATTGATGTAGATAATAGTTTAATAAACTTTGAATTATTAGAAGATGGCTGGCCCAATACTCATATAAATGTTCTAAAAAATATAGCTTTGATAGGTTCCCTTAATTCTCCATTCGTATTAGTAAATAGAAAATTATCCCTATCAAAATGGTCAAAAAAGATAGAAAGAGTTATTAATTTATTTCTAAAAAAAATAGATATCGATAATTTAATTAACTCGATAATTTATAAAGATGATAATAAAATTGATCAAATTAAAAATATATTTAAATATTCAAACTTAGTTTTCCTTCAAGGAGGACCAGGTACAGGTAAAACAACTTTAATAATAAAGTTAATACTAGAACTCCTTCAAATTGATAAATTTTTAAATATTGGTTTGTCTGCTCCAACGGGTAAAGCTACAGCTCGTCTAAAAGAAGCTCTTAATGATAAAAAAAATATTTCCTTTAGCAAATTTCTAGACCAAATAGAATTTCAAACTTTACATAGATGGATTTTAAATTCTCAAAATAAATCTCTTAAGTTGAAATTTAAACTAAAAGAGCTTGATATTTTCATAATTGATGAAATGTCAATGGTTAATATAGATTTGATTGAATCTGTTTTAAATTTGCTAGCAAGGGACTGTAAAATTATTTTAGTTGGAGATAAAAATCAATTGTCTCCAGTAAATAATTGTTCTATCTGGAATTATTTGTTTGAATATTGTGATAATAGTTCAATAAAATCTTGTGTAGTAAATTTAGAAAAAACTTATAGAAATATTGGAGATATAGCATTAATTAGTAGTTTAATATTTAATAATGATTTTTCTTTACTTAATCAAAAGATAAAAGAATTAGAAAAAGATAATAATTCAAAAGAAATTACTATTTCAAAAAGTAGAGAAAAAGATATTCCAAAAAATTTATTTTTTTCGATTACAAGTCATCTAAAACAATTAAATCTTTCAACTTCAAATTTAAGTAAAAAAAAATATATATTTGATGAGGGTATTGATAATTTATTGCTTAATGAAAAAGATTTAGTAGATAAGATATTTCTGGATTTAAAAAGTCACTTGATTTTATGCGAAAAAAATTCCGGAATATGGAGTGTTGAATATTTGAATGAAATTGTTTTTGGTCAAAAAAAACCCTATGACCTTAAAACTCTTAAAGAGGGTGTTCCGATCATGTGTACAAAAAATAATGATGAACTTGGTTTGTCAAATGGGGATATTGGAGTACTCATAGGTTTAAAAAATAAAAGAAAATATCTTTTTAGAAAATTTAATGATAATAACGAAGAAACTGTCGCATTAATTGATCCATCTAATTTAGAAAATGTTGTTCCAGCAATAGCCATCACTATACATAAATCTCAAGGAAGTGAATCTGAAAAAGTAAGCATTTTGTGGTCCCAAAAGTATAGAAGAAATCAATATGCTTTAAAAGAAAAACAAGATAATGAAAATATCTTTTGCAGAGATAATTTTGAAAGAAGGTTATTTTATACAGCTGTTACAAGAGCGAAAAAATTTCTAGATATATATTATTTAAATTAATTTTTATTTTTGAGAAATTTGTAAGATTTTAACCCTAAGATGTTAGATTAATTATTCGGCTCTGTAAGGCTAATCAACAATTAAAGTCAATTTAGATATTTGTTGAATGCCTAATCAGAAGATTATTAGGCATTTAAAATGGCTTTAAAAAAAGATATTAACTCTCATAATAGTGAGAATGAAAAATTTCAGAATGAAGATCCTTCCCTACTTGAGTTAAAGAACTTAGAGAACAAAAAAGAAATTGAATCGCAACCATTGGAAGTATCTAAAGGAAAAGATAATGAGAATGGATTTCTCGATTTTGGTTTTAATCAATCGGTCTTAAATTCGTTAAGAAAGAAAGGATATAAAAATCCAACTCCCATCCAAAAAGCTGCAATTCCGGAACTAATGTTAGGCAGAGATTTACTAGGCCAAGCACAAACAGGAACAGGAAAGACTGCAGCTTTCGCACTACCATTAATAGAAAAACTTACAGATAATAATGAATTAAATGCCAAGGTTTTAGTTATGACTCCTACAAGAGAATTAGCAACTCAAGTGGCAGAATCTTTTAAAAGTTATAGTTCTGAATCTAGTAATTTTAAGACGGTTGCAATATATGGAGGTACTGACTATCGAAATCAAATTTCAGCATTAAAAAGAAAAGTTGATGTAGTTGTTGGGACTCCAGGCCGAATAATGGATCATATAAGGCAAGGGACTTTTAAAATTAAAGATATAAATTGTCTTGTTTTAGATGAGGCAGATGAAATGTTAAATATGGGTTTTCTTGAAGATATTGAATGGATAATAGATCAACTTCCTGGAAATAAGCAGATGGTATTGTTTTCAGCAACTATGCCTAGTGAAATTAGAAATATAGCAAAAAAATATCTAAATGATCCCGCCGAAATATTAATCAAAAGTGTCAAAAAAGAAACTCAATTAATTTCGCAAAAATTTCTATATGTACAAAGGCATCATAAGTTAGATGCTTTAAAAAGAATATTAGAACTTAATAACGAGGGAGTAATTATCTTCGTGAGGACAAAATTACTTACCACTTCAATAGCTGAAGCTTTAGAGAATTCAGGTCATACTGTGGCAGTACTTAATGGAGATATACCTCAAAATCAAAGAGAAAATACTGTAGATAGATTAAAAAAAGGATTTATTAATATCCTTGTTGCAACTGATGTCGCAGCTAGAGGATTAGATGTTGAGAGGATAAAACTTGTTGTTAATTACGATTTTCCTTTTGACAAGGAAACATATACTCATAGAATTGGAAGAACTGGAAGGGCAGGTAGATCAGGAGAAGCAATTTTATTTGTTAATCAAAGAGAAAAACATTTTCTAAGAAACTTAGAAAACTCAACAAGAACTAAGATTGAAGAAATTAATATACCAAGTAATAAAATAATAAATGAAAAAAGGATGGAGAAACTTATAGATAATGTTAATGAGAGTTCTTTAGCTAAAGATGAAAATGAAGAAAATAAAGCTTTGATTATTGATGTACTAGATAATTTAAAAGAAAAATTCTCTATGGATGACTCAAATATTGCAATGGCGGCGATTAATTTAGTAATAGGTAATAAATCATTTTTTGTTAATGAAGATGATTCTTGGATTAATAAACAAAATAATACTGATCGAAATAGATCAAATAGAAATATTAATAATCGTATGAGAAACTCAAATAGAAGAAATAATTATCAAAATGATTCTTTTGAAACCTACAAATTTAACTTTGGTAAATTTGATGGGGTTAGAGTTGCAAATATTATATCCTCAATATGTAATTCAACTAATATAAATGGTAGATCCATAGGTAAGATACAGATTTTTAATGATTATAGTTTGGTAGATTTACCCAGAGATCTGCATAGAGAAACTAAAAATAAATTAAAAAAAATTAAAGTCAGAAACTAGGAATAGAGAATGAAAGCTAGCAAATATAAATTCTTTATTTTTGTGAATCTGATAATCCTATTCAACTCTTTTAATAGTTCTTATTTAGCTCAAACGAAACAAAATTCAATCATAAAATTATTTTGTCTTCAGAGTGTCAAAGAGGAGATGATGAAAGCAGAAATGTTATATAGTGAAGAAATTGCGAATGAAACTTGTGATTGTTACTACGAAGAATTTACACAAACTGCAAGTCATCAAGATGCAAAAACAAAATGTAAATTAGAAACCAAAGAAAATTTAAATCATAATAGAAAAATTTAATTGTTATTTTATGAGGCCTAAGAACAATCAAAATCCAATAATTAGACTTTATTTAAATCTGATTCAAGAAAGAAGGTTACTATTTTTTGCTTTTCTTAGTTCCATAATTAATAAAATATTAGATTTAGCTCCCCCTGTAATAATTGGTCTTGCGGTGGATATCGTTGTAAAGGAACAGAATTCATGGATTGCAGGTTTTGGAATAAAAGAAGTTCCAGCACAATTGATTTTTCTTGCATTTGCTTCAGGAATAGTTTGGTCTGGTGAATCCTCTTTTGAATATTTATATTCGATTTTATGGAGAAATTTGGCTCAGCTATCGCAACATAAATTAAGAATAAAAGCTTATGAGCATATCCAGGAATTAGATATGGATTTTTTTGAAAATGATAATACTGGAAGGCTATTATCTATTTTGAATGATGATATAAATCAACTCGAGAGATTTCTAGACCAAGGGGCTAATCAGATTATTCAATTATTTATAACTGTTTTAATAATTGGGAGCACTATGATTTTTGTCGCTCCAAAAATCGCTTTATTTGCTTTCTTTCCTATTCCAATTATATTTTTAGGATCAATTAAATTTCAAAGGAAGCTCGCTCCAAAATATAGAGATGTTAGAAATAAAGCTGGACTATTGGCATCAAGACTTAATAATAATTTAAGTGGAATTCTAACCATAAAAAGTTTTACTAAAGAAAAATGGGAACTAAATAGATTAAATAAAGAAAGTTTAGATTATCAAAGAAGTAACAAAGCTGCAATAAAATTATCTTCTGCTTTTATACCTCTAATAAGATTTGCAATCTTATTTGCTTTTATAGCGATTCTATTACTTGGAGGTTTCCAAACTTGGAATAAGACACTTGATGTAGGAACTTATAGTTTTTTAGTGTTTATTACACAAAGACTATTATGGCCTTTAACTACTTTGGGGCATGTTTTAGATGATTTTCAGAGATCTATGGCTTCAATAGATAGAGTAATTGATCTCATAGATACGCCTATAAAAATAAAAGATGGAAAAATAAAAATTGAACCTAAAGATATCAAAGGAGAAATTATTTTTAATAATGTAAATTTTAATTATCCTGGACGAGATTTAACTTTAAAAAACATAAATTTCAAAATTGAAAATAACTCAACATTAGGAATTGTTGGTTTAACAGGTTCTGGGAAAAGTACAATAATAAAATTACTCCTTAGGATTTATGATAGTAATAATGGTTCAATAACCTTGGATGGCATTTCTATTAAAGAAATAAATTTAAGGGATTTAAGAAAGTGTATTTCTTTAGTAAGTCAAGAAACTTATTTATTTCATGGCAGTGTACAAGAAAATATTGCTTATGGCTCAATCAACCCAAGTCTTAAAGATATCATTCAAGCTTCAAAGATTGCGGAAGCTCATAAATTTATTGAACAATTACCTGATGGTTATAAAACTATAGTGGGGGAAAGGGGTCAAAGGCTCTCAGGCGGACAACGTCAAAGAATTGCCTTGGCGAGAGCTGTTTTAAAGGATGCACCAATATTAATATTAGATGAAGCTACAGCCTCAGTTGATAATGAAACAGAGGCTTTAATTCAAAAATCATTATCTAAAATCACTAAAGAAAGAACAACTATAGTAATAGCTCATAGACTAAGCACTATAAAAAATGCGGATAATATTGTTGTTATTGATAAAGGTAAAATAGTTGAAAGCGGAAAACATGAAAGACTATTAAATCAGAACAAAATATATGCTGATTTATGGAATGTCCAAGTAGGAATCTAGTATAGAATTTCTAAACTATATTAAAAAGTTAAATGATTCAATTACATTATTAAACATACCGTCAACTTTATTCCATCTCTCTTCATTAGTTCCCACGGCAAAAGTGTAAAGTGTTCCTCTATCAATTACAACAGTAGCTAATTCGTGTCTGGCCTTTTCATTTAAATTTAATTCATACTCTAAATCATAGAAGATATGATTAGATGCCTCTCTCTTATTGGTATTTATAAGTTTTACCTCTCTACCTGAACCTTCTGGAGCAATGACTTTATCAATTAATGTTTGGCCTACTTCACTTGGGCTTCCTAATTGCTCTAATTGAATCTCTTTATTTACATTAGAAATAACTAAACTTAAAGTCTCATTACTATTTATTAGATCATGATAAATAATTTCAGGTCCTCCATCGACTTTTACTCTTGTCCATCCTGTTGGATACAAAAAGGCATATCTTCCATCTGGACTTTGATAAGCTTCTAATCCCGCATTTAGTCCGCCACTACAAGCACTAAGTGTTAAACACAAAAAAATCAAAAATAAATATTTGAAAGGGTTAAATTTAATATTTTTCATTTTGTTTGAAATTACTAACTAAAAACATAATAAGACATTAAAAGCAAACAATTATGGCAATTCAGAATTTTGCGTCTAAATTATCCCTAGAAATAGTTTGATTTTGATTACTTATACCAAACCGCTTTCAAAATTAATTGGTCATTTTGAGAAATTCCCAGGGATTGGTCCAAGAACAGCACAACGATTAGCCCTGTTTATTTTAAAACAACCTGAAAGTACAATAAGAGATTTTTCAAAGGCTTTGTTAGAAGCACATAGTAATGTTGGTCGTTGCAAAAAATGTTTCAATTTGACTTCAGAAGATGAATGTGAAATTTGTAAAAATATTGAAAGAAATCAAAAACTAATCTGTGTAGTTGCAGAAACTAAAGATTTGCTTGCTTTGGAGCGCGCAAGAGAATTTAAAGGTGTTTACCACGTTATTGGTGGTTTAATATCCCCAATGGATTCTGTTGGCCCCGAACTCTTAGAAATAAGAAGCTTGGTAGAAAGAGTTAGTAAGTCTGAAATAGATGAGATCATATTGGCGTTGACCCCCAGTGTTGAGGGAGATACAACAAGTCTTTATATTGGAAAATTGTTAGCCCCTTTTACTAAAGTTACAAGGATTGCATATGGCCTTCCAATGGGTAGTGAACTTGAATATGTGGATGAAGTTACACTTGCAAGGGCTTTAGAAGGAAGAACAAAACTAAATTAGACAATGAGAGAAAATAATCTAATCAAGAAAGAAAAAATCCTAAGACTTCCCTCTTGGATTAAATTTCCTATTAGTAAAGCTTCAGAATTCGAAAGAATACAAACACTCATCAAAAAATCAAATATTCATACTATTTGTGAAGAAGCAAGATGTCCAAATAGAGCAGAATGTTATGCCTCAGGAACAGCCACTTTCTTACTGGGTGGATCCATATGTTCTCGTTCCTGTGCTTTTTGTCAGGTAAATAAAGGTAGACCTAGTTCTATTAATATTGATGAATGTACTCAAGTCGCTGAAGCAGTGAAAGTATTGAATTTGAAATATGTTGTTTTGACATCTGTAGCTAGAGACGATCTCCCTGATCATGGTGCAAATTTATTTATATCTACAATTAATGAGATTAGAAAAATTGATTCAACAATAAAAATAGAGGTTTTAACTCCTGATTTATGGGGTGGAGGAAAAAATTTTGATGAAACTAATAACCTTCAGACTGAGAGATTGAAGATGATTTTAGAAAAAGATCCAATATGTTTTAATCATAATCTTGAAACTGTTGAAAGACTTCAAAAAGAAGTTAGGAGAGGTGCGAATTACAAAAAATCCCTTGGTTTACTAAAAAAGTCAAAAGATATTGCTCCTCATATTCAAACTAAATCAGGCATTATGTTAGGTCTTGGGGAATCATTGGATGAAATAAAAAATACAATTTATGATCTCAAAAAAATAGATTGTGATCAAATTACAATCGGCCAATATTTAAGGCCCTCATTAAATCATTTGGCAGTTAAGAAATATTGGGATCCATCAGAGTTTGAATACTTATATCGCTTCTCTAAGGAATTAGGATTCAAGAAAGTATCTTCTGGCCCCTTAGTTAGAAGTAGTTATCATGCGGGTTAACTTTCTTTAATTAAAGAGAGTTTCTTTTCAAGTTTTTTCAATATGGAAATACAATCCCCGTTCATAAGTGTACCTGCACCTCCCCAGACCAATCTTAATAAAAGATCTACTGGGCTTGAACCAACTTCTTTAACGATTTTGAAACCTATTAACTTGAAATATCTTACAAGTTTTTTACTATATCCTTCACTATCAAATATAGCTAAAAGTCTTGCTTTGTTGCTTGATTTTTTTTCAATTGCCCAAGCCATAGTTGTTGCCCATATTAATTCTGAAACAAAGGCAGGAGCTTTACTAAGGATTCTTAATGTATCAAGTTGAATACCTTGTTTATTTAAAAAAGTCCAACCTTTCATTTCGGCCCAAATCTTTATTATGTTATCTTTCTGTTCTGCTATAACGATTCTAAAGAAACATAATCCGAGAGTTTCTCTAACTTGAATTTTAATTAATAATCCAATATTACTTGCTAGTTTTTCTAATTCTTCAACTTTCATGATTTTGAAAATTAGTTCTGATAGATTTTATGATTTTCCACTTTTAATCTGTCGATCTGTTTTTGTCTTTCTTCAAACCTTTTCCTATCATTATCACTAAATTGATCTATGCAGAAATGACATTGGATACCCTTTCTATATTCTTTTCTTTTTTGATCTTGAATTGAAACTGGCATTCCACATGCATGGCAAATCGAGTATGAGCCTTTTTCTAATTCATGATTTAAAGCAACTCTTTTATCAAAAACATAACATTCACCATCAAATAAGTTTTCTTCTTTTGGTATGTCATGGAGGTATTGAAGGATCCCGCCTCGTAGGTGATAAATATTTTTATAACCTTTCTTTTTTAGCAAACTAGTAGCTTTTTCACATCTTATTCCTCCGGTACAAAACATTGCTATTTTTGTAGACTCATTATTTTCTAAATGGGTATCTAAATGATCATCTACCCACTTGGGGAAATCGCTAAAATTTCTTGTATTTGGGTTTATAGAATTCTGAAATGTTCCTAAAGAAACCTCATAATGATTTCTAGTATCAATGACTATTGTATTTTGATTTTTGATTAACTTATTCCAATCAGCTGAGTCAATATAGGTCCCATTATTTTCTGAAGGGTTTATTTCAGGGCAACCCATGGTAACTATTTCTTTCTTGATTTTTATTTTTAATTTTTTGAATACTTTCTTTTTTGAAAAATTTATTTTAATATTCAAATTTCTATTATCTGTATATTTGTCAAGTAAATTGATAACAATATCAATTACATTTTTCTCTGCACAAATAGTTCCATTAATGCCCTCACTTGCAAAAATTAATAAACCTGAAAGATCGTTTTCATTTTCGATTTCTAATAATTTATTTTTTAAATCAAGAATTAAGTTTTCTTGAAATGGGAAGAAAGAGTAAAGAGAAACTATTTTATAATTTTTGCCTTTCATAAAGAAGATAATGTTTTTTCACAAGTATCAAAATCTTTGTTAAATGATACTCCAACCTCTTTAAGAAGTTTTCTGTCAGATTGAAAAGATGGATTTGAAGTTGTGAGTAACTCATCTCCATAAAAAATTGAATTTGCCCCACATTGAAAACATAAAATTTGGGCTTCTTTTGAAAGCTTTTCTCGCCCTGCACTTAATCTTATTTTACTTTTAGGCATAAGAATTCTTGCTGTGGCTATCATCCTTATCATTTCAATAGAATCAATTTCTTTATTATCTTCTAAACCAGTACCTTCAATAGCTACTAATGAATTTATAGGAACACTTTCAGGGTGTGGATTCATATTTGAAAGCACTTCCAAAAGAGATGCTCTATCCCCATTAGTTTCACCCAATCCTATTATCCCTCCACAACAAACATTTATTCCTGCATTCCTTACTCTTTTGATAGTATCTAGTCTGTCTTGAAAAGTTCTAGTCGTAATAATATTTTTATAATACTCAGGACTTGTATCAAGATTGTGGTTATAAGCGGTCAAACCTGCATCAGCCAGTCTGGAAGCTTGTTCTTCTGTAAGCATCCCAGCAGTAACACATGCTTCCATCCCTAAATCTCTTACACCGCTAACCATCTCTAGCATTGCATTAAAAGATTTTCCATCTCTAATTTCTCTCCACGCCCAACCCATACAAAACCTATCTGCACCCTCATTTTTTGCTATTTGAGCTCTTGCTAAAACCTCTTCAACTTGAAATTGTGGATGACTTTTGATTTCGCTAGCACTATAAATTGATTGGCTGCAGTACGAACAATTTTCTTCACATCCACCAGTTTTTACGCTGAACAATGATGCTAATTGAATGTTGTATTTGTTAAATTTTCTATGAACGGCTTGTGATTCCCACATTAAATCAATAAGAGGCATATTAAGTTTTTCTAAAATCTCCTCTTTATTCCAATCGAACCTAATTTCTTTTAATAACTGATTATTCGAATTAGGCATTTTTATTAGGAAGAATATTGAGAATCTTCAAAAGATTCATTTGGTAATGATTCTATACCGCCGAAACGTCTATTTCTTGATTGGTAATCAATTATTGCTTTAAGAAATTCTTGCTCATTAAACTCTGGCCAAAGTACGTCAGATATATAAATTTCTGAATATGCTAATTGCCATAATAAAAAATTACTTATCCTTTTTTCGCCACTAGTTCTTATTAGTAATTCTGGATCCTTAATCCCTCCAGTTAATAGCTCTGAATTAAATAATTCTTCATTAATTTCACTTGGTTTTATTTCCCCAGCAGAAGATTTTAATGCTAATTCTTTTGCAACTTTTACTATTTCTTGTCTCCCTCCGTAATTAACACATACATTGAATAAAAATTTATTGTTGTTTTTAGTAAGTGATTCTGAACTAGAGATTATTTCTTTTAAATTTTTTGGGAAAGGAGTTAAATCTCCAATAAATTTTATTTTTGTTGATTCTTCATGTATCTCTTTAATTTCATTTTTTAAAACTTCGCTAAAAAGATTTATAAGAAAATCAACTTCTTTTGTTGGTCTTGTCCAATTCTCAGTTGAAAAAGCGTAAACAGTAATTACTTTACAACCTAAATTTTTTGCAGCTTTGAGAATTTTTTTTAACACACTAACGCCTTGTTTATGTCCAAATGATCGGGGCAAACCTTTTCTAGTGGCCCATCTCCCATTGCCGTCCATAATTATTGCTACATGTTTGGGCAATTTTTGTTTATCTATTTTCATCAATAAGTGACTAATTTTATCGTCTATTACTTTTTCTAAATTCATTAGTTAATCCTTTTTGTGAGTAAAGATTTCTGATTTATTGGACTCATTTTCATTGATATCACTGATAATGTTATCACTTGAGTTTGTGTTTTGGGATAAGGCATTTTTACTTAAAGTTGATTTAGTTGTTCCTATAGAGTTTTGATTGCCAATTAAATTTACGAGAAGTTCTTGCAAACGACTGCTTGTAATAGGTCTTTCCAGTTTTCCTTGGTTCGCTAAGGATAACGTACCTGTCTCTTCAGAAACAACAATACAAATACATCTGTCAAATCTCTCTGTAATTCCTAATGCAGCCAAATGTCTTGTTCCGTATCTACTAATTCCTTGCCTTGATAAGGGGAGTATTACACCAGCTGATATTATTTTGTTCCCTTTCACAAGTACTGCTCCATCGTGCAACGGTGTATCCGTAGCAAAAAGATTTATTAAAAGGTCAGTTGACAATTTTGCCTCAATATTTGTGCCAGAATATAAAAAATCTTCAGGCCTTAAATCACTCCCTAAATCGACAACTATTAAAGCACCTCTTCTATTTTGAGAAAGTTTACCTGCAGTATCAACTAGCTGAGTAATAGTTGTTGAAGTTGCTCTAAATTCCTTAGGTGGATTCCCTAGTAATACAGCTAGCCTGCCAGTGCCTAATAACTCCATTAATCTTCTTAGCTCTCCTTGCCAAAGGATTGCTAAGGAGAGTGAGCAAGCGAGGACCACTGCATCAATTAATTTTGATGTTAGTGGAAGAAAGGCATATCTTTGTATAAACCATGCGGAGGAAACTAAAAACAAATATCCTCTTAAAAGCCATAAAGTCCTTTGCTCTTTTACTCTAGAGAATAACAAAAGTCCAAAACCAACAGCAAATAAAACATCTAATAAAAGTTTTAAATTTATAATCCCCCAAAAATTCACATTAAAAACAAAATTAATTTAAATGTACCTAATTTTGTTTAATAAAGCGATCAGGCAAAACATCATATTTTAAAAGATCAAAAGGACTTTCTCTCTTTTGAATTAATTCTGCTTCACCATCACAAACTAAAAGAGCAGCAGGTCTAGGAATTCTATTATAGTTGGAACTCATTGAGTTGTTATATGCTCCCGTACCAAACACACATATTAGATCTCCTGTTTTGCAATCTGCTAGTTCTATCTCCTTAAACAACACATCTCCTGATTCGCAATGCTTGCCAGCAATAGTATATTTTTTTTTGGAATCTAAATTAAAGGGATTACTTACTAAGCATGCAGAATAATTTGATTGGTATGTTATTGGTCTTGGATTATCACTCATACCACCATCGACAGATAAATAAGTTCTTATCCCAGGTATTTCTTTAAAAGCCCCAATTTTGTATATTGTTATTCCTGCTGTTGATACAATCGATCTTCCTGGCTCACACATCAATATAGGCAAATCTAAATTGTGTTTTTTACAAGCTTCCATTACTGACCTGGAAATTGTTTTTACCCATTCATCAATTGAAGGGGGGGTGTCATTTTCTGTATATTTGATACCTAAACCCCCGCCTACATTCAATTGTTGAATATTATGACCAAATTTTTTAGCTTCTAAAATAACATTTATCATTATTCCTCCAAGATCATTATGAGGTTCTAATTCAAAAATCTGGGAACCAATATGAGCATGCAATCCTTTTAATTTTAGATGTTTTGTTTCATTGATTCTGGCAAATAAAATATTTAAATATTCAATACCGAAACCAAATTTGCTATCAAATGATCCTGTCCTTATGTATTCATGTGTATGGCATTCTATTCCAGGAGTAAAGCGAATCATTATATCTATGTCACGATCAAATTCATTTGAAAGTTCTTCTAATCTTTCTAAATCATAATCATTATCTACAATTACTTGAATATTATTTTTAACAGCAAACTCTATTTCTTTGTCTGATTTATTGTTTCCATGAAAAACAATTTTCTCATTCGGAACTCCACCTTTTAGAGCCGTTAATAGTTCTCCTTCTGAAACTGCATCAAGTCCTAAACCTTCTGAGGAAACAAGGTTACTCATAAAAATAGAACTATTTGCTTTGGAGGCATATATCGGGAGTGATTTCCCTGGGTAATATTTTTCTAATGCTTGTTTATATGCTCTACATGAGTTCCTTAAAGTGGTTTCATCTAAAATATAAAGAGGAGAATCGTATTTTTTAACTAATTCTTCAATAGAACATCCGCCAACTGATAACTTCCCATCATTTCCGATGGCTGTAGTAATGGGTACAATATTTTTATTAGGACTACTGAGGTCTATCTTTTGTTTTAAAAAGGATTTTTTTTCTTCCATGAGATATTTTTAATTTAAGAAGGATGATTCTAATTCGTCATATTTTATAATGACTGTTAATTACGAATTTTTTGAATACATTTTCATTATAAAATGATATCCATTAAACACATGAATGAGAAAGATATTGATTTATGTTATGAATTTGATTCAAATACGATTTCTTTGTGGAGCAAAACGCAATGGTCTAACGAACTTAGTAAAGAGGGTATAAGGGTCTTTGGGTTATTACTTTCGAATTTAGTAATAGGAATATGCGTTTTTCATGTGGTTATTGATGAAGCTCAAATTAATTTTTTTGCAATAAATGAAGAATATAGGAAAAAAGGTTTTGGCTCTTACCTTATGAGAAATTTAATAAAAGAGTGTAAGAAGTTAAGTATAAATAAATTATTTTTAGAAGTCTCTCATAAAAATGTTAAAGCTAAGCAATTTTATAGTCGTTTTGATTTTTCTACTGTGGGAATAAGAAAAAACTATTATAAAGACGGTTCAGATGCTCTCTTAAAAGAAAAAAATTTAACAAGTAAAGAATTAAAAATTTAATTGTTCGGATAACCAGAATGCTTGAAATTACTATAATTTGTTGCTATATCACTAAAAAAGTTAAATTTAATTCAATAAAATTTATTTTTAGGTATTCACAAAAGCTCATTCTGAACACAAAATTTACATATTACTGGTAGGTTATTAGTAGAAATCTAAACCCCTGATGTTTGAAAGATTTACAGAAAAGGCTATAAAAGTCATCATGCTTGCTCAAGAGGAGGCGAGAAGGCTTGGTCATAATTTTGTTGGAACTGAACAAATTTTATTAGGTTTAATTGGAGAAGGTACAGGTGTTGCTGCAAAGGTTCTTAAATCACTTGGTGTTAATTTAAAAGATTCGAGAATAGAAGTTGAAAAGATAATTGGGCGAGGTTCAGGATTTGTGGCCGTAGAAATACCTTTTACTCCTAGAGCTAAGAGAGTTTTAGAATTGTCATTAGAAGAAGCTCGTCAATTAGGTCATAATTATATAGGGACTGAACATCTTTTATTAGGTTTGATAAGGGAAGGTGAGGGCGTAGCTGCAAGAGTTTTAGAAAATTTAAGTATTGATCTCACTAAAGTAAGAACTCAGGTAATAAGGATGCTTGGGGAAACAGCTGAAGTGGGTAGCGGAGCTAATTCAAGCAAGGGAAATTTAAAAACAGCTACTCTCGATGAATTTGGAACAAATCTAACAAAGTTAGCTAGTGAATCAAAACTAGATCCAGTTGTTGGCCGTTATTCTGAAATAGACCGTGTGGTACAAATATTAGGTAGAAGAACTAAAAATAATCCCGTTCTTATAGGTGAACCTGGTGTTGGGAAAACAGCTATTGCTGAAGGTTTAGCTCAAAGGATACAGCTTGGAGACATTCCTGACATACTTGAAGATAAAAGAGTTTTGACGTTAGATATTGGACTTTTGGTTGCCGGAACAAAATATAGGGGAGAATTTGAAGAAAGGTTAAAGAAGATAATGGAAGAAATTAAATCTGCAGGTAATGTAATACTTGTTATAGATGAAGTACATACTTTAATTGGCGCTGGAGCAGCTGAAGGTGCTATTGATGCAGCAAATATTCTTAAACCAGCTTTAGCCCGAGGTGAACTTCAATGCATAGGAGCAACTACACTTGATGAATATAGAAAACATATTGAAAGAGATGCTGCTCTGGAGAGGAGATTCCAACCAGTAATGGTTGGTGAGCCATCTATTGAAGACACAATAGAAATTTTAAAAGGTCTCCGAGAACGTTATGAGCAACATCATCGCCTCAAAATTACTGATGATGCTTTAGAAGCTGCGGCTCACTTAGGAGATCGATATATATCTGATAGATTTTTGCCAGATAAAGCAATAGACCTTATTGATGAAGCAGGAAGTAGAGTCCGCTTAATAAACTCTAAACTTCCACCCGAAGCTAAAAAAATAGATAAGGAACTAAGACAAATTCAAAAGAAAAAAGAAGAATCTGTAAGAGACCAAAACTTTGATCAAGCTGGTCAATTAAGAGAACAGGAGATGGAATTGTCTGCAAAAATTAAAGAAGTTCTTGAAAATAAAAAAGAATCCACAAATGAGGATGAATCTACTATTGATAAAAGCTCAGAAAAGAATAATTCAAAACTCTTACAAAGCCCTATGGTGAGTGAAGAGGACGTAGCACATATTGTTGCATCTTGGACCGGTGTGCCAGTTCAAAAATTAACAGAAACTGAATCGGTTAAGCTCCTCAATATGGAAGAAACTCTTCACCAAAGATTAATTGGACAAGATGAAGCTGTAAAAGCCGTTTCTAGAGCTATTAGAAGAGCAAGAGTTGGTTTGAAAAATCCTAATAGACCTATCGCAAGTTTTATCTTTTCAGGTCCTACTGGTGTAGGTAAAACTGAATTGACTAAATCTTTAGCTTCATATTTCTTCGGTAGTGAAGAAGCAATGATCAGGTTAGATATGTCAGAATTTATGGAGAGACATACTGTTAGTAAACTTATAGGTTCGCCTCCAGGATATGTTGGTTTTAATGAAGGCGGTCAACTTACTGAAGCTGTTAGAAGAAGACCTTATACTGTTGTTTTATTTGATGAAGTAGAAAAAGCTCATCCAGATGTATTTAATTTATTATTGCAACTTCTTGAGGACGGTAGATTAACAGATTCCAAGGGTAGAACTGTTGACTTTAAAAATACTTTATTAATAATGACCTCTAATATTGGTTCAAAAGTTATAGAGAAAGGAGGCGGTGGATTAGGCTTTGAGTTTTCAGGCGATTCTGTTGAAGATAGCCAATACAATAGAATCAAATCTTTAGTTAATGAAGAACTAAAGCAATACTTTAGACCTGAATTTTTAAATAGACTCGATGAAATAATAGTATTCAGGCAATTATCTAAAAATGAGGTTAAAGAAATAGCTGAAATTATGTTACAAGAAGTTTTTGCAAGATTACAAGATAAGGGAATTAAATTAGCAGTAACAGATGCTTTCAAAGAGAGACTTGTTGAAGAAGGCTATAATCCTTCTTATGGAGCAAGACCTTTAAGAAGGGCCGTTATGCGCTTGTTAGAGGACAGCTTGGCTGAAGAAGTCCTCTCTGGAAGAATAAAAGATGGAGATAAAGCATTAGTTGATATAGATGATAATAAAAAAGTTAAAATTAATATTTCCTCTGAAGAATCTCCTCAAGAGTTAGCAAGTGCAAACTTCTAGTTATTCAAAGTAAACATGCAATTAATCTCTCCAGAAACTATATACAGAGGGAATAATGCTTGGGAAAAATCTTTACCCCAAATTACTAAATTAACTAAAAGCCCATTAATTTTGGGTAGAGGTAATAATACGATTAACCTGAGAAATAAAATTTTTATTGATTTAAAAAATCAAAACCTCAATGTTAATTATGCTAATTTACAATTTGATTGTTGTTATGAAGATATTACAAGAGTAAAAAATATCATTTTAAACAATAATCATGATTCTGTTATCGCAGCTGGAGGCGGCAAAGTTCTAGATTCTGGCAAATATATAGCAAATTCTCTTGATATCCCCTGTATTACAGTGCCTCTTAGTGCCTCTACATGTGCAGGTTGGACCGCTCTATCAAATATTTATACAAAAAATGGACAATTTATAAAGGATTTTGCATTAAGATCTTGTCCAAAAATCCTGGTATATGATCATAAATTTATTAAAACAGCTCCATCAAGAACACTTGCTAGCGGCATAGCTGATGCTTTAGCAAAGTGGTATGAATCCTCAATAACAAGCTCAACAATTGATGATGGTCTTGTTCAACAAGCTATTCAGATATCAAGAGTTTTAAGAGATCAACTACTAATTGATGGTGAGAAAGCATTTAAAGGTGAATTTGAAAATAATCTTTCTTGGCAAAATACTATAGAAGCTTGTGGACTTACAGCAGGATTAGTAGGCGGTATTGGGGGAGAAAAGTGTAGGACAGCTGCAGCACATGCTATTCATAATGCAATTACTCAGATAATTACCCCAAAGAAATTCTTACATGGTGAAATTGTTGGTGTTGGATTATTATTGCAATTAAAACTAGAAGAAATGAAAAATAATAATAAATTAGCTGATCAATCAATTAAACAATTATTGATACTTATGAAAGAATTAAATTTGCCGACTACTATTGCACAACTTGGAATAAATGTTTTTGAAAATAACAATTTAGAGAAAATTGCTGACTTTACTTGTCGAGATAAATCTGAAATTCACTTCTTGCCTTTTGAAATTGATAAACAGGATATAGTTGAAGTGATTTCAAATTTTGAAAAACAAAAAATCAAAATATAATTTTATTATTGACTAAATCCCATTTCGAACAACTTAGTAATTTAAATATTGATTTTTTTGAGAGTGCCAAATTATCTCTATTGGATCCATTAGGTCTTTATCTAGCAAATGATGTTAATTGGATTAAACTCAATGAGAACTGGAACTCTTTGAAATTTCCAGTGGTTATGGGAGGAAAAGGTCAACCTATAATTCTCCTACATGGGTTTGATAGTAGTTTTTTAGAGTTTAGGAGAATATATCAATCATTAAAAAGAAATTTCCAAGTTATTATTCCTGATTTGTTAGGGTTTGGTTTTAGTCCTAGGTGCGCAACAAATGAATACAATCCCTCGAAAATAATTTCATATTTAATTGAACTTCTTAAGACCTTAAAAATAACAAATAATTTAAAAATTATTGGTGCCTCTATGGGAGGCTCAACAGCTTTAAAACTTGCCTCTGAATTACCTAATTCTATTGATAAGATAATTCTTTTATCTCCCGCTGGGTTGTTCGGAGAACCAAAGAGAATTCCTTTTCCTCTTAACCAAATTGGTGCCTCATTTCTTGGATTGCCGCAGGTTAGAAAAAGTCTTTGCAGGCAAGCATTTGCTTTCCCAGATGAATGTGTTGGTGAAATGGAAGAGCAAATTGCTTCAATTCATTTAGGTTGTCAAGGATGGAGGAATTCGCTTGCATCATTTGCTAAAAGTGGCGGGTTTGCAGGAACACATAAATATATCCAAAATATCCCAATTAAAGCTATATGTGGAGAAAATGACCGTATTCTTGGAAAAAAAGAGATTAACAATATAAGAAAAATAGATAAATTAAATTTTGTAGGATTGAAAAATTGTGGTCATCTTCCACATATAGATCTACCATCATTATCTAGTAAAATTATCCAAGATTATTTTTTGGAATAAAAGATTTTTTAATTAATTAAGATACTTGAGGATTATAAAAATATAATACAAAACCGATGGAGTAAAGATGTAACTGTCAATTCTATCAAGAATCCCTCCATGTCCCGGTAAAAAAGTTCCAGAATCTTTTATTTTTGCATCTCTCTTCATCATAGATTCAATTAAATCTCCAACTAATGCCATAAGAGAAATTGAAATTCCATATATTATTCCAAAAAATATTGGATGTTCCCAATTCATTAAAAATGCGAAAAATATTGCTAGTAAAGTTGAACAGGATATCCCTCCAATTAAACCTTCTATAGTTTTGCTAGGAGATATTGGAGATAGAGATGTTTTACCAAATGACTTCCCAATGAAATAAGAGCCAATATCACTAGCTACAATTAAAAAACAAGAAGTTAAAGTTAAATGAAGTCCTGTCGTATTTGATAAGTTCTCAAACGATATAAAATCCTGATTCGAACTAATTATCACTGAATCTAATCCCCTTAATTTAATCCAGTAACTAGGTAAAAAACCTAAATAGAATAATCCAAAAATAGAGGCTGCTATATCTGAAATTGTCCCAGGCTTTGGTTGCAAAAGTAACCAAGTGCATATCCCAACTGAACAGATTGGCAAAATTGAATTTGAAATTTCTCCTTCAAGCAAACCAATAGTCTCAAGATAAGTAAAAATTATAATAATAAAGGATGAAAATAATGTGGTTTTTGTAGCTGGTCTGATTCCTTTAAATTCTGCCATTCTAAAAAATTCTAATAATGCTAGATATGTAAGCAAAGCAGTTGCGAGTGTAAAAAACCATCCGCCCAACAAAACAACAATTAAACCAAAAATTCCTATAAGTAATCCGCTTTTCACTCTCATATGAAATTGCTATGTTTCTAAGACTCTTATATTAAAATTTACCAGATCTTTGTTGCATAAACTTTGATTATTTATCCAATTAAACCTATCTAAATCAATTTTTTCGCCAGGAATCAGTAGAGGTATCCCAGGAGGATAAGGGCAAATAATATCTCCAGAAATTTTATTTAATGATTGTGAGAAAGAAATACTCCGAGTCTTACTTCTCCAAGCAGTTCCAATTTCGATTTCGGGGGCTTGAACTAATTCAAAGGGCGATTTGAGCACTTCTAAACTTTTTGATTCTTTGGAATTTAATAATAATTGTTTCCATAAATTTTCAAATAAATTAAGAAAATCTTTTTGATTTCCAAATCCTAAGCAAAAAGTGAGAGTCATCATTTCTGGTAATTCAGCAATAAGGCCATTTCTATAAAAAAATTTATCAGCAGTAAAACCATCAATTCCAGCCTTGGAAGTATTTAATACTATTTTTAAGGGGTCTTGAGTTTCTATGAGAGGAATATTTTTTTGAATTAATTTTTTATAAATACTTTTTGCTTCTAAAATTCTTTTTTGATATTTTGATAAACTTTTTTTGTTAAGCCAGTCTCTAATGGACTCTTCACAAGAAGAAAGTAATAAGGAACTTGGACTGGTAGTTTGCAGCAAATTAATACTTTTGATTAAATTACCTTCATTTATTAGATTCCCTTTGTACCAAAGTACCGCCGTTTGAGTTAAACCATTAAGCGACTTATGCAAAGAGTGAACGACTAAATCAGCGTTTGCCGTTAAAGCCGATTTTGGTAAGTTAAGGTTTTTACAAAAAAGGAAATATGAGCCATGGGCTTCATCAACTAAAACAGGTAAATTTTTTTGATGACAACAATCTATTAAAGGCTCTAAATCTCCTGTATAGCCATGATAAGAGGGATTTACAAGAATAACCCCTGCAATTTTATTCTCATCAAAATTTAATTTTTTAAATACATTTTCTAACCAGCTTTTTGTTAATGGTTTGTAATGGCCCGTTTCTGAAGAAAAATCTAGGTCAAAGAATATTGGATTTATATTCTGCATCGCACAGATTTTTATAACACTTATATGAACATTTCTAGGCATCAGGATATTTTCGCCTGGATTTGCCATTGCAATTACTGCTGATTGTATTAATCCAGAAGCTCCATTAACTCCAAAAAAACATCCTTTAGCCCCAAATTTGTCGGAGAATTCTCTTTGAGATTTAGCAATTAATCCGCTTTGGGAAAGCGGGGAGCCTATTTCTGGTAGTTCGGGCAAGTCCCAATACCCAGGTGGATATTTTAATAACTTCACTAATTTCTTTGGTAAGGCTGCCCCTCTGTTATGAGCGGGAAAGAATAAGGATTTTAAAAACTTTTTAGTTAGAAAAGATGAAATGCTCATAAAGTTTTATTGACATATATAGAATGGGATACGTAGTAATCTTTTTTGATTTTTTTTAATTTTAATGAAAAGATCTTATTCGAAATATTCAGCAAAAGAAGACTTACTTTGGTTGATTTTGAGACCATGGATTTTTATCCCAAGAGTTTTATATATCCTTTTAACTTTTATTTTTCTTTTTTTAAGAATACTTTTTCAAGGTAACAGTAAAAATAAAAATGTACAAAAAAATCTCTCGAAATATCTTTTTGATGTAATAACGGATTTAGGACCTTGTTTTATTAAATTAGGCCAAGCACTCTCAACTAGGCCAGATCTTGTTAGACAAGATTGGCTTACAGAACTTACAAAATTACAAGATAACCTCCCAGCATTTGATCAAAAAATTGCTTTAAAAATCATTGAAGAGGAACTTGGATCCCCTGCTAATGAATTATTTGAAGAGTTTCCAGATAGTCCTATTGCTTCAGCAAGCTTAGGTCAAGTTTATAAAGCAAAAATAAATAATTCTTATCTAGCTGTGAAAGTACAGAGGCCAAATTTATACTTTCTCATAAGAAGGGATGTTGTAATCTTAAGGTTTTTAGCAACTTTTTTATCCCCACTCTTGCCATTAAATATTGGTGTTGGAATTGGAGAAATAATAGATGAATTTGGTAAGGCACTTTTTGATGAAATTGACTATCAAAAAGAGGCCGAAAATGCTTTGAGGTTTGCAAATTTATTCAAAGAAAACCCAAATATTTTTATTCCTAAATTAGAAAAACAGTTTTCATCCAAAAGGGTAATCACAACTTCTTGGATTGATGGAGTTAAGTTAAGAGATCGAGCTTTACTAGAGGAAAATAACTTAATACCTTCTTCGTTTGTAAAAACATGTGTCATCAGTGGACTGCAGCAATTATTTGAATTTGGATATTTTCATGCAGACCCACATCCAGGAAATATGTTCGCTCTCAAAGGAGGGAATGCAGATTGTGGGAATTTAGCTTATGTTGATTTCGGAATGATGGATACTATTACAAATTCAGATAGACTTACTCTTATTAAGGCAATTGTTCACATAATAAACGAAGAATATTATCTTCTCGCAGAAGATTTCCAGAAATTAGGTTTTTTAACCAAAGAACAAGATCTTCAAAAACTTGTTGAACCATTAAAAGAAGTTCTGGGAGGCTCTTTTGGCGCTGAGGTTGGTAATTTTAATCTTAAAAATGTAACTGATAAATTCTCAAAACTAATGTATTCCTATCCTTTCAGAGTTCCAAGTAGGTTTGCCTTAATAATAAGAGCCGTGGTTAGTCAAGAAGGTTTAGCACTAAGGTTAGATCCTGAATTTAAAATTTTAAAAATAGCTTATCCATATATTGCTAAAAAACTACTGACCGATAATTCTGAAGAAATTTTAGAAATCCTTTTAGAAGTCGTTTTTGATAAAAAAGGCCACATTCAAATAGAAAAAGTTGAAAGTTTGTTAAATATTTTATTTAAAGATTCAGAGAATATTAATTCAGACCTCATACCTGTTGCGAACGCGGGATTGAAATTATTTGTTAGTAAAAAAGGAGCTGAAGTTAGAAAGAATCTACTTTTAAGTCTTATAAAAGATGAAAAATTAGAATTTACTGATGCGAAAAAACTTTTAGCTTTAATTAGAGATACTTTTAGCCCTCTGAATATCGCAAAAAGTGCGGTGCAAAATATTATTTCTACAGTTTAATTTTAATATTTATATCTAATAAACTTATCAATGATTTCAATACTATAAATATTGTTCTAAAAATGAGAAGTAAAAGGATTATTTAGCTTTGGAAGATTAAATGAATATTTTGAAAAATCTCTTTTTATTTAATAAAAAGTCTAAAAAAAACAAAGATTTTAGTCCTGGATTGGTTGACCAATATTTAGAAATTGCAAAGTTAGTAAAAGAAGCAAGAATTCAACAAAACCTTACAATTCAAGAATTATCATACATTTCAAAAATTCCTGAACGAATAATAAACTCTATTGAAAATAATAATAAAAATATTAGGCCAGAGTATCCTTTTATAAGATCTATATTAATTAAGTTAGAGGAATGCTTAGTATTAAAAAAAAATACATTATTAAATTTAGCATTTAAAGAAAAAAATTTTTTAAAGAAAAAGGGAAAGGATTTTATGTTCAGGAAATTCGATCTTATTAATACATGGCAAGGAAGTCTTTTGTATTTTTTTATATTAGTTCTAACTATATTTATATTAAAGAGATACTTTATTTTAAATGTAAATGTTATTGAGATTCAAAATATTGAAAATCAAATCATTGATAACTAATTTTTAACAAGTTCTACTTTAGAGTTCTCCCTGAATTATTTCCTAGCTCACTAAAAATCTTTAAATTATCTTCTATTTCTTCTAAAGGACGATTTAACTTCCATTTCCAGTTATTTTTTGTGGTTCCGGGTTTGTTTAATCTACTTGAATCGTCTAGAGATAATAGATCTTGTAAGGGAGCGATAAAGAGATTAGTATTTGTCTCCATGCCAATTTCTATTAAATCCCAAGAAGGATTTTCTGAAAATTTATACTCATCTTTTATTCTTTTTTTGGATTCATAATCTAAATTTTCCCACCATGAAACAGAAGTTGAGTTGTCGTGAGTACCTGTATAAACAACCCAATTTTCTCCCTCAATATTCTTAGGTAAATAAGGATTATCTTCATTGCCATCAAAAGCGAATTGTAATATTTTCATGCCGGGTAGTTCAAACTTTTCCCTTAATTTCTCTACATCTGGAGTTATTACTCCTAGATCCTCTGCAATAATTGGTAAATAGTTACACCCTAGATCCTTTTTTACTTTTTTTAATAGTGTTCTACCTGGGGAATTTATCCATTTCCCAATAATTGCCGTTTTAGAACTGCCATTAACTCTCCAGTAACCAGCTAAACCCCTGAAATGATCAAATCTCAATATGTCCACAAGTTCAAATTGCCTTTGAAATCTTTTTCTCCACCAATCGAAATTTGTCCTCTTATGTTTTGACCAAAAGTAAGTTGGGGTTCCCCATAATTGTCCTGTTGATGAAAAATAATCAGGTGGAACACCACTTTGAAAGATTAAATCTCCATTTTTAAAAATTGAAAATAATGATTTATTACTCCACACATCTGCACTGTCTCTGGAGACATAAAAAGGTAAATCTCCTATCAGCTTAATATTTCTTGATTTTGCAAAGTTTTTAAGGACACTCCATTGCGCATCAAGATGCCACTGTATTAATTTTTTAATAAGTATCTCTTCACTTTTTTTCTTAATCCACGATTTTAAGAAACTGTTATTTTTTATTTTAAATTCTTGAGGCCATTCCCACCAAGGCAACATATTAAATTCCTCTCTGATAACAACAAATGTTGCATAATCTTCAACCCAAGAATTACTACTGATCCAGTTGTTAAAATTAGTTTTTCTTTCTTCAGATTGTGAACTCCAACCTTGCAAAAGGAGGACACCTAATTTTTTTGTTAAGTCATCAGCAATATCAAAATCAAAATGATCTTTCTTCTGATTGGTTGGCCCTAGACTTTCTTTATTTGAAATGAAGATAAAACCTTTTTCGATTAAATCATCTATATCCAAAAACCATGGATTGAGTGCAAAACTAGATGGGGAACTATATGGAGAACCTGTAGAGTCAGTGGGTGTAAGAGGTAAAAATTGCCAGTATTCAATTCCATGCTTATGAAGTTTTTTTATCCACTCTTTAGCTCCTTTCCCAAAAGTTCCACATACTCTTCCTCCTGGAATACATGTAGGATGCATTAGTACGCCACATGATTTTCTTGCAATAATTGACTCTATAGGCATGTTTTCAATATATTTTGATTCTTTACACTTAACGTGTTTTTAATTCTCTAAATTCAACCATATACAAATTTTTTTTATTTGACAAATATTATTCCTAGTCTTTTTGTTTAAATATCTAGGTAAACTTTAGTTTTTATTAATTAAATTTAATTTTTTTCTTAAGAGATATGACTTTTGAAAAGATCTAGTCATTATCTTTTGCGAAATTCACATAAAGGACTACGATAAAGATATAGTTTTAAATTGCTAATTTCGTGACAAGTTTTATCACGGCAGTGCAGAATAAAGAATCGAATTTTAATCTGACTAACAGTAGATTAAGGCTAGTAAGTGGAACAACAAATCCAGAATTAGCTGAGGAAATCGCAGCATACTTAGGGATTAAAAATGTACCTTTAATATCTAAAAGATTTGCTGATGGAGAACTTTATGTTCAGATTCAACAATCTATTAGAGGCTGCGATGTATTCCTCATACAACCTACTTGTGCACCAGTAAACGATAGTTTAATGGAACTCATGATTATGGTTGATGCATGCAAGAGGGCATCTGCAAGACAAATAACTGCCGTAATACCTTATTTTGGATATGCAAGGGCAGATAGAAAGACTTCAGGAAGAGAGTCTATAACTGCGAAACTCACTGCTAATCTACTTGAGAAATCAGGAGTTGATAGAGTTCTTGCTATGGATTTACATTCAGCTCAAATCCAAGGTTATTTTGATATACCATGTGATCATATTTACGGTTCACCTGTTTTAATTGATTATCTAGAAAGTCTTAATTTAGAGGAAGTTGTAGTTGTATCTCCTGATGTAGGAGGAGTTGCGAGAGCTAGAGCATTTGCAAAATTAATGAAAGATGCCCCCTTGGCTATAATTGATAAACGAAGATCGGCTCACAATATCGCTGAAAGTTTAACAGTTATTGGTGAAGTTAAAGGAAAGACAGCTATTCTCATAGACGATATGATAGATACAGGAGGCACAATTTGTTCTGGAGCTAATTTATTAAAGAAAGAAGGAGCTAAAAGAATATTTGCTTGTGCTTCACATGCCGTCTTTTCTCCACCTTCTTATGAAAGATTAAGTACTAAGGATTTATTTGAACAAGTTATTGTGACAAATAGCATACCAGTTCTTGTTAAAGAAAATTTCCCTCAGTTAAAAGTACTGTCTGTAGCAAATATGCTAGGTGAAGCTATATGGAGAATCCATGAAGAAAGTTCTGTTAGTTCAATGTTCCGATAACCAATAAGATTATTTTTTGTTTTGCTTTACAAGTTGCTTTACCCTTTTTTCATAATCATTTTTTATATTCTTAGGAATACTTTCAGGACAAATATTTAGCGCACTCCCTACAATCTGAAATGTGCCTGCGTTATATAATTTTTTTTCGTCAAGTTTTTCCTTCCCTAATTCCTTGATTGCTCCTCCATGCTTGCCAATTATTACATTTGCGAAAGTAGCACTTGCGATGCCAAGTCCTTTATTAAAATCTACTTCAGCTTTAGAAGCTATACAAAGATAAGAAGCGCCCATTTGTCGATATAGGAAAAGATCTTTTTCAGAAGCTGCAATAAAATTTTCTTCGGCCTTAATTTTTTTACTTAATGTATTAATTTCAAAAAGTGTAAAGGGTATAATAAGGCTAATACCTAACAATTTAATAATTCTTTTTGTATTGAAAATAATATTCATTAACTAATAATATATTTTTACAAGATAACATTTTCAGTTTTCAAATTAACTGATAAAAGAACTTACTTAATAATTTTTATTTCATGATGATTCTCTACTATTTTTAGCTTATTATTATTCCATGAATAAATAACCCTATATCTATAGTTATCAGAATCTATTAATCTTGTGTGTTCAAGAATATACCAATCTTCATAAGAAGATTCAAAAATCATTTCGTGTTCATCTACTTGCCTTATATTTGATATCCCTTCGACATCACTTAAATAAAAATTACCCCTTACAAGTTGGTGACCTCTTAAAAATGCTTGCATTTCCCCACGTTCTTTATACTGGGGATTTTCTTTAAAGAAATCATATTTTTTATCTGGATACCATGTGAATTTATAGTGCGACTCCCATTCAGATTTATTTTCAAGAGCTTGTATATCAATATTCATGCATAAGGTATAAGTTTTTTGTAATTGATCAAGAAAATATGTTCTATTAGATTTCCAGAATCCAATATTTCTTGAAAACCATCTTTTTAAATTGCTATTCAAATAAATTTCTGGTGTATCATTTTCACCGAAATTTAGATTATTCTTTTGATTAATAACAACCATTTATAAAAATGTCATATCTATTTCATAGCTTATTTGTAGAATAAAAATAAATATCTTAAGGTGTTTATAAGGATTAACAGCTTTTCAACACTTCAGGGCTAATCATTTGAATGAAAAAAAAGAGCTAAAATTAATACTTGTAGCATCTAGAAATCAAATTTCTAGTAGTGATATTAAGTCCTTGATAGCTTATTTAGAATCAGGTGATTGTGAATTTGAGATATCTCTACAAATATCCGAACCTACAGAGCAACCAGAATTACTAGAATTACACAGGTTAGTTGCCATTCCTGCTTTAATAAAAGTTTCACCGACTCCAAAGCAAATATTTGCAGGAAGTAATATTTTCTCTCAGTTCCAAAAATGGTTGCCGAGGTGGACAGAAGAAGGCTTAACAAAAAACTTGGGAATTAATTTGCAACCATCCAAAATTGATTCAATTAGAACTCAAAAAGAATTTCTTTTAGAAGACGAACTTCTTGTTTTAAGACAAGAAAATGAGACTTTAACAAAAAGAATAGAATCTCAGGAGAGATTATTAAGAATGGTTGCGCATGAACTAAGAACCCCATTAACTGCTGCCACTTTGGCTGTTCAAAGTCAAAAACTTGGACAAATAGATATTTCAAAATTACAGGAAGTAATTAAAAGACGTCTAGAAGAGATTGAACTCTTATCTCAGGATCTTTTAGAGGTTGGAACAACAAAATGGGAAGCGTTATTTAATCCTCAGAAAATTGACTTAGGTAATATTAGTGCTGAAGTAATACTCGAATTGGAAAAATTATGGAGACTAAGGAATATTGAAATTGATACTGATATCCCATCTGATCTGCCAAGCGTATTCGCTGATCAAAGAAGAATGAGGCAAGTATTTTTAAATTTAATTGAAAATGCTATTAAATTTTCTAAAGACTCAGGGTCTATAAAAATTACAATGATTCACAAGACAAATCAATGGGTAGAAATAACAATTTGTGACAAAGGTGCTGGGATTCCTATGAGCGAACAAAAAAGAATTTTTCTTGATAGAGTAAGGCTCCCACAGACTTCCGAAGGAACTTCAGGATTTGGGATAGGGTTATCTGTATGCAGGAGAATAGTACAAGTCCATGGGGGAAGAATATGGGTTGTATCTGAAATTGGAGTAGGTTCTTGCTTTCATTTTACAGTTCCTGTGTGGCAAGGACAAAACAAAGAGCAACAATACTTGACGAAAGGCTAGCCTTACTCTTAATTTTTAATAAGCTGTTATGCTAATTTCCTGGCCCCATCGTCTAGAGGCCTAGGACACCTCCCTTTCACGGAGGCGACAGGGGTTCGAATCCCCTTGGGGCTATTATTTAAAATTTTAAACTAATTTACTTATTTCTTTTGCTTGCTTATCTACGGCAATCAAATTCTCTGAGAGATCTTTTTTTAGTCTTTTCTCTATCATCCCTATTGGCATCCATTGACATCCTTGAACTGTAAGATCATAAATTAATGAATTATTTGAAGTATTATTAATATTTTGAATTTTCCAACTACCTTCAAATTTTCTGAAATCTCCTTTTATTAAATTGAATTTTAAAAGGCCAATCTCCTTATCTTCAAATAAATCGATAGTTACCTCAGCTGAAAATTTCATCCCAAGAAAATCTTGAGCCCCAACTTGTTTAAGGTGCACATTATTGTCCTTTTGATATATTTTTTTGCTTGACAGTAAATTTGGTATGTAAAGATTTAGTCGATCATAATCTGTTAAAACATTCCACAAAGAATCAAAACTCGCAGAGGTTGTAAGTTGAGCTGCAAGTCTTCTTGTCCCTCCAGAAAGCTTTTCCATCGTTTGCTCAATTGTTCTGTAGTCATTTCTTTTAGAATGGTCTACTGATTCTTGAGGATTATTCATAAATGAATTTTTTAATTAGATAAAAAATTATTTCTGTGTAACTATACCGATAAAAGCAATAAATACTGAAAAATAAAAATAATTTCATAAAATTATTCCGATCTCAAAACGTAACCATTTTTGTAAAATCACTACAAATTAAACTACAAATTGATAATCTTTTATAAAAGAAATCTAAAAAATGTATTCACAAGCAAAAGTAATCGCAGGCGGATTAGCTCATATACCAGTAGTAATAGCCGTTTTTTATTTTATACTCACAACTTTTAATAAAAGAGCTTTAAAATTTGTTGAAGATGCAAAAACAAAAAAACCTGAGTCAAAAGCTGTGGAACCTAAAAAAGTCGCTGTTTCAAAAACAGAAGCTCCAAAAACAGAAGCTACAAAAGTAGTGAAGAAAAAACATGCAGACGTCCCAGTAAATATTTATAGGCCTAAAACACCATATGAAGGTACAGTAATCGAGAATTACAGTCTTCTTAAAGAAGGAGCTATTGGAAGGGTAAATCATATTACTTTCGACCTTAAAGATAGTGATCCTTTCTTAAATTATGTTGAGGGCCAAAGTATAGGAATCATGCCTGCAGGAGAAGATGCAAATGGAAAGCCTCATAAATTAAGGCTTTACTCTATAGCTAGCACTAGACATGGAGATAATTTTCAAGGTAATACAGTTTCTCTTTGTGTTAGACAGCTTCAGTACGAAAAAGATGGAGCAACTATAAATGGTGTTTGTTCCACTTACTTATGCGACATCAAGCCTGGAGATAAAGTAAAAATTACAGGACCTGTAGGTAAAGAGATGCTTCTCCCAGATGAAGAGGATGCGAACATAGTTATGTTAGCGACTGGCACTGGAATAGCACCAATGAGAGCCTATTTAAGAAGAATGTTCGAAGCAACTGAAAAAGAAAAAAATAATTGGAATTTCAAGGGAAAAGCTTGGCTATTTATGGGTGCCCCAAAATCAGCTAATTTGTTATATGAAGAAGATCTCCAAAGATATCTCACTGATTACCCTAATAATTTTAAATATACAAAAGCTATTAGCCGTGAGCAGCAAAATACTAAAGGAGGAAGAATGTATATTCAAGACAGAGTTTTAGAATCAGCGAATGAGCTTTTCAATATGATTGAAGATGAAAAAACTCATATATATCTTTGTGGATTAAAGGGTATGGAGCCTGGAATAGATGAAGCAATGACAAAGGCTGCTGAGGAAAAAGGGTTGAATTGGTCAGAATTAAGACCTCAACTAAAAAAAGCAGGAAGATGGCACGTGGAAACTTACTAAATCTTTAATATTTGATTTAAGTTACTCTTGCTAAATACTTTTTGGTTTAGACACAATATGTAGCTAATTTTAAAAAAAAGGAGGATTTTAAAAAAAGAATACTAAAAATATGCCTTCAACTTTAAGTAATCCTTTAAGATTAGGTTTACGGCAGGAAAGAGTCATATCTCCACAATGCTTAGTAATATTTGGTGCTAGTGGAGACCTTACTCATAGAAAATTAATACCAGCCTTATTTGAACTCTATTTGCAAAGAAGAATTCCAAGCGAATTTGGAATAGTTGGTTGTGCTAGAAGACCTTGGACTGATAATGAGTTTAGAGAAAAGATGAAAGTAAAGCTATCCAACCAAATATCTGGTAAAGAAAGGGAGTGGGAACAATTTTCTAATTATCTTTTCTATGAACCAGTTGACTTACAACAATATGATCATGTAGAAAGACTTTCTAAAAGATTAAATGAAATTGATAAAACACAAGCTACTCATGGGAATAGAACATTTTACTTATCAGTATCCCCAAATTTCTATGCAAGTGGATGTAAAGCTCTTAAAGCAGCTGGCCTTTTAGAAGACCCTAAAAAAAGTCGTTTAGTGATTGAAAAACCTTTTGGAAGGGATTATTCGAGTGCAAAAAAATTGAATAAGATCGTCCAAAGTTGTGCTGAAGAAAGTCAGATTTATAGGATTGATCATTACTTAGGTAAAGAGACAGTTCAAAATATTCTTGTTTTGAGGTTTGCTAACACAATTTTTGAACCAATCTGGAATAGGAATTACATATCAAGTGTCCAAATCACTTCATCTGAAACGGTTGGTGTTGAAGATAGAGCAGGTTATTACGAAAGCTCTGGTGCTTTAAGAGATATGCTGCAAAATCATATGACTCAAATGCTTGCTGTTACTGCTATGGAACCTCCTGGAAAATTTGAACCAGAAGCAATAAGAAATGAAAAAGCTAAGGTCCTTCAAGCTGCAAAACTTGCCGAAGAAAATGAACCGTGGAATTGTTGCATAAGAGGTCAATATGGAGAGGGAGGAAATATCTTAAATAGACTCAAAGGATATAGGCAGGAAGATGGTGTTAATTGTAATAGCACAACAGAAACTTATATTGCGACAAAAGTATTCGTTGATAACTGGCGTTGGCAAGGGGTTCCTTTTTATTTGAGAACAGGGAAAAGATTACCTAAAAGACTCGGAGAAATAGTCTTAACTTTTAAAGACGTGCCTGTTCATTTATTTGAATCAACAATAATAAATCCTGCCCCAAATCAACTTATCCTTAGAATTCAGCCAAATGAGGGTGCTACTTTCAAATTTGAGGTAAAATCTCCTGGTTCTGGAATGAAATCTAGGCCTGTTGAGATGGAATTTTCTTATGATGAATCATTTGGAGAACCATCAGATGAAGGCTATGTAAGATTATTAGCTGATGCGATGCTTTCTGACCCAACCCTATTTACTCGAAGTGATGAAGTAGAGGCAGCCTGGAAACTTTATACCCCATTAATAGAATTGATGGATAATTCTCCTTGGAAGTTACCTATTTATAATTATGAATCAATGACTTGGGGACCTCCTGAGTCTGATCAATTACTTTCAAAAGATAATATTTTCTGGCGTAGACCTTAAAAATGAAACCTCAACTAACACTCCAAACCCCATTAGAGTTACCTTATCAGGAAATTTCTAATTACCTTAATAAATTATGGATTTCAGAGAATGCAGATAATTCTGGAGCTAATACTTTTACATTGATGGTCTGGCAGCCTGCTTGGCTAGAACAATGTTTGGTTCAAAGAGGTTTAGTAAATGGACCAATTACCGGAAATTTAAGTCCAGAGATAATTGAAGTTGCTAAAAAATTTATATTAGATCAAGGACTTCCAATAACTACTTCGATTAGTAGTGAAGAATTATTGAATTTGTTGAAGGAGAATTTATCTAATAAAGACTTTGAAGACTTTAGAGGACAATTTTTTGAATCATCAATAAGTACATTGAATCCAAGAAGATTAATAACTCTAGCGCCAACGTTAAATAAACATTCAGAGATTCAAACTTTTGTGTCCGCTTACTGTCCTTTAAGTGATAAACCCGCTATTCAACCTATATGCGGGGATTTAGTTGTTATAAGGGGGGATTCAGCCTCAATATCCGAAAAAGGATTAAAAATAATTGATGAATTATCTATTGATGAATTACCTTCCTGGTTGTGGTGGAATGGAAGTTTGGATGAATCGCCTGAAATTTTCGAATATTTTACTAATTATGGTCAAAGGTTAATAATTGATACTGCTCTTGGATCGCCTAACAGATGTTTAAAAGTTTTAGATCAATTAAATAATGCAAATAAAGCTATTAATGATTTGAATTGGGTTAGGTTGAAAAATTGGAGGGAATCATTGGCAATGATTTTTGATCCACCTTCGAGGAGACAAATTTTAGATCATATTACTGATATTGATATTGATATCGCGGGAGATCATATAATCCAAGCTTTGTTTTTGATTTCATGGATTAGCGATAAACTTGGTTGGTCTTTTCTTAGAGCTGAAAGGTATAAGGAATTAACAAAAATAGATTTTCAAAGAATTAATGGCGAAATAATTTCTGCATCAATTAATCCCTTATCTTTGGGAAACCCAAGTATTCATTTAGGACAAGTTATTGGATTAAGGTTGATTTCAAAAATTAGTGAGGTTCAAAAAAATAACACTTGTGTAATACTTGGCTGTGAATCAGTGGAATGTATGAGACTTGAAGCAGGGGGAATGGCTAATATGGAATTAATAGAACAAGTTGTTCCAAATTCTTTTTCTACATCAGAGTATGATGTTAGTAAATTATTGGGAAGTAGTAGAGGTAACACAAGTCCTCTTTTTGAAAATTCAATTAAAATAGCCTTACAAATATTTAATGGTTTTAATAACTAATAAATGCCTTGTGTAATATCGTCTCCTTCAACTGATAGTGGCAAAACTACATTATCGCTTTTGATATCTTGTTGGGCGTTCTCAAAAGGTATAAAGATACAAACTTTTAAGGTTGGGCCAGATTATCTTGATCAACAACAACTTAGTTCAATTGGCCAACCTATTTGCAGGAATTTAGATATTTTTTTAAGTGGAGAGAAATGGGTTCAAGAAAGTTTTTTAAAACATTCTTTTAAATATGAATTCTCATTAATTGAAGGAGCAATGGGTCTATTTGATGGATTAGGATCAACAACCTATTCAAGCACAGCAAATATCTCTAAACTTCTCAATGCACCAGTAATTTTTATTGTTAATGCTAGAGGTCAAGTAGCTTCTCTTTTGGCGACTGTTCGAGGCTTTAGAGATTTTGATGGTGAGTTGTTAATAGCAGGAATTATATTTAATAACGTTAATTCAGATAGGCATAAAAAGTTAATCGAAGAAGTTTTTAAAAATGAAGATATCGAAATTCTTGGTTTTTTACCATCTGATTCAAAAATAACTTTAAAGAAGGCTAATTTAGGTTTGATATCTCCTTTGGATAATGGTAGAAAAATTGATGTTGAATATTTTGCAAATTTCGCCGAAAGAAATCTTGATGTATTTTCTCTTCTAAAATTTATGAAATCTCCTAAAAAGAAAATATTTAATTCTATCAGTCTTGAAGATTTTAAAATAGACAAAAGTAAACCCATCGCAATTGTAGAAGATAAAATCTTTCATTTTCAATACCCTGAAACTAAGGAGTTTTTGAGTGAAATAGGAATTCCATTGATTTCATGGAGTATTTATGATGATGAAGAAATTCCTAATGAGGCTTCTTCTTTAATTATTCCTGGAGGGTTCCCCGAAAAATATGCTGATCATATTAGTAACTCTATAAAAAGCTTAAATTCGTTAAGGAAATTCCGCAAAAATGGATTTATATATGCAGAGTGCGGAGGTATGATGATTTTAGGAGACTTAATAAAAGATGAAAAAGGTAATGATCATAAAATGAGTGGTATCCTACCTTTTAGATCGAAAAAAAGTAAACTTTCAGTGGGTTATAGATACATTGAGGGTTTAAAAGATACTCCGATAATTAAACAAAAGCAATTAATTAGAGGACATGAATATCATTATTGGGAAATTGAAAAAAATATATCTGAACTTGATTTAAGAAAAGCTGAACATCCGAAGGAACTTACTTCTCCATGGAAAATTAAATCTTGGAAAACTGAATACAAAAATGAAGGTTTTTTTGATAAAAAATTACATGCAAGTTGGATTCACTTACATTTGCCAAGTTCTCCAGAAGTTGCAAAAAACTTTATAGATGCCACCCAAATTAGTTTTTCAAAGGATTCTTAATTTATTATCAAATCAATTATTTTGAGAGGAGAACCAATAAAAAACATTCCAGGCAAAGTAATTAATGGTCCTAAAAAACTCCCCACCATGACCTCAATTTTTGTATGGCCTAGGGTTTCTTTTAAAAGTAATTTAGATTGAGGATCTAGTTTTTTTGATAGTTTATTGATTTCTGCAGCTTGAATCCCAGCTGATTTACGAACACCACTAGCGTCATACATAACTATTAGTGCTACAGCAACTGATAATGCGAAAATTGAGCTATCAAATCCCAATTCATAACCAATACCAGATGTAGCACCAGTTATTAAGGCGGAATGACTTGAAGGCATTCCGCCCGTCTCGAACATAATTCCAAATCTTATCTCACCAGTTGAAAAGAAATTGAAAACAATTTTAAAAAACTGAGCTAACAAGCAGGATAATAAGCTCCAAAAAAGAACTGAATTATTAAAAAAGGAAAAAAACTCAGACATAAATTAAAAATTTTTATCTATCTCTATTTGTAATAAAGTCGGCTAGTGATATTAAATACTTTGCATCTACCCCCCAAGGTTCAATTGCTTTTTTTGCTTTTTCAACTAAATCAAATGCTCTTTTCTTTGACTCCTCCATTCCAAGTAATTTAGGGTAAGTAGTTTTGTCTGCTAAAAGATCTTTACCAGCAGTTTTACCAAGCTTTTCACTGCTAGAAGTTAAATCAAGAATATCATCTATTATTTGGAAGGCTAAACCAATTCCCTCTGCATATGTTGTTAGAGCTTGTAGTATGTTTTCGTTCGCCCCTGCGATCATTGCACCTGTTCTTACGCAAGCCTTTAATAAAGCCCCAGTCTTATGAAGATGAATATATTCAAGAGTTTCAAGGTCTACTTCTTTGCCTTCGCACTCTAAATCAACAACTTGTCCCCCGACTAAGCCTGGTGCACCAGCTACTAGTGATAATTCGCCAACTACATTTAATAATCTAATTGGATCGACTCCTGGGCTTCTTAAAGAGACCATTTCGAAGGCTCTAGTTAATAAAGCATCTCCTGCGAGAATAGCTATTGCATCTCCATAAACTTTATGATTTGTAGGCCTACCTCTCCTCAAGTCATCATTATCCATAGCTGGCAGATCGTCATGAATAAGTGACATTGTATGTATCATCTCAATGGCTACCGCAGTAGGAACAGCAAGAGAGGGTTCTCCTCCAGCCAGTTTGCAGGATGCTAAACATAAAATTGGACGTATTCTTTTCCCCCCAGCTAAAAGGGAATATCTCATTGAATCTCTTAATATTTCTGGATTCTCAGGACCCAAGGAAAAATCAAGTGCTTCTTCTACAATCTTTTTTGTGCCTTTAAGATATTTTTCAAAATCTGAAGTGTTATCAATAACGTCAGTCATTTTATACTCTTAAAAATAATTTTTTCATCTTAAGATTTATGGCAAAAGTTCATTTAGGGTTGATGATAAACCAAATTTTTTCTGCCAGCTAAAAATAGTATTTACTAGTAACATTGTGACTGTCATTGGACCAACCCCTCCTGGAACAGGTGTGTAAGCAAATACTTTAGGAATTACATCTTCTAATAATACATCGCCACATAATCTTGATTTATTTTTATCAGAACTTTTTAATCTATGTATCCCTACATCAACAATCACTGCTCCCTCTTTTACAAAACTAGAATCTACTAGATTAGGTTTTCCTGCTGCTGCAATTAATATGTCAGCATCCATACAGATTTTATGTAAATTCAATGTTTTTGAATGAGTCATTGTTACTGTCCCATTTAGATTCAATAACATAAGCGATAGAGGTTTCCCAACCAGTAAGCTTCTTCCTATTACGACAATTTTCTTTCCTTCAATTGTAATATTTTGGGATTTTAATAAATTAATAATTCCTGCTGGCGTACAAGATCTCATAGCAGGCTCATTTTTTACTAATTTGCCGATATTTATCTCATTTAATCCATCTACATCTTTGTTTGGATCGATATGACTTATAAGCTTTTGTTCATCAAATTTCTTTGGGATGGGAAGTTGTAGCAACATTCCATCTATGTCCTTGTTCAAGTTTAGCTTGTTTATTAATTTTTCTACTTCTTTTTGCTCTACGTTATTTTTTAGATGAAAGATAAAGCTCTTTATTCCTACCCTTGAACATGCTTTTTCCTTGTTATTGACATAAACACCACTCGCTGGATCTTCACCTATTCTTATTACAGCTAAACCGGGAGCTCTTTTTGCGATTTTTATATTACTAGAAATATAGTCATTTAATCTTTCCTCAATTTCCAGAGATAATTTTTTACCGTCTAATTTTAATGACATTTAGAAAAACATCTCCTTTTTTACTCCTAGCATGCCTATAATTTTAAATTATTCAAATAGATTTAATTATATTCTGTGCAAAACATTACAACCACCTTAAAAAAATTATCTTATCTTTGGAGAAGGATTCAAGTCCCAATTAAACAACCAACTAGAATTTCGAAAATTGATAATCTCATAATTTTTTTAGTATGCATTTTGATTTCAATAATTTCTTCTTATAAATTTCTTCTTATTTCGCCTTTAAATATTTCAGATATTTTTTCTTGGAGTTTGACATTTACTGAAGTATTAATAAGTTCTTGGATTTTGATACTAATTTCAAAAAAGGAAAATCCTACAATTTCTTCAAGACAAATTATCTTGATCTTAACTCTTCTTTTAGCAGTACAGGTTTCGAAATTAGCCTTATCATCAATCATTAGTCCATTATCAATGATAATTCCACCTACGTTAATAATATCTCAAGGAATGGGAAGTATAACGGCTTTGGCTTGGGTATCAATTGCAAGTCTTAGTTGGCCAGACCCAGCAATTGCTTTAAATATTCATTTATTTTTTATTATATTAATCTGCGCTTCAGTGGTATCTCTTCTTGGAGGAAGAATAAGAAGTAGAGCTCAATTGCTCCAACTATCAATTTTTGTACCCATCGGATCATTATTGAGTCAATGGATATTGATAGATAAAGATAAAATATCCCTTATTGATAAACAAGAATTTGTTTTTGCAAACGGCAATATCTTTTCAGATTCTTTGTTATTGGCAATTGTAATGCTTTTTACTATTTTATTTATACCTATTTTTGAGTCGATATTTGGATTAGTAACTAAAGCAAGATTACTCGAATTAGCTGATAAAGAGAAACCTCTAATTAGAAGATTGTCTCTCGAAGCTCCTGGTACTTTTGAACATACCTTACTGATATGTGGTTTGGCAGAGGAAGCAACAAGAATGATAGGTGGTGATATTGATCTAATTAAAACCGGAGCTCTATATCATGATGTTGGTAAATTACATGCCCCTAATTGGTTTATTGAAAATCAAGATGGTTCAAAAAATCCACATGATGAAATAGATGATCCTATTAGAAGTGCAAAGGTTTTACAAGCGCATGTTGATGAAGGATTAAAGTATGCGAGAAAAAACAGACTACCTAAACCGATAACCAATTTCATCCCAGAACATCAGGGCACTTTAAAAATGGGTTATTTCTTTCATAAAGCTAAAGAAAAAAATCTTAAAATTAATGAAAATGATTTTAGATATAAGGGTCCTATTCCTCAATCAAAAGAAACAGCTATTTTAATGCTTGCTGATGGATGTGAAGCAGCATTAAGAGCTATGAATATTAATGCCTCTGATGAAGAAGCTTTGGAAACTATATCTAAAATTATTTATTCACGTCAGAAAGATGGTCAACTAGATGATAGTAATTTATCAAAGGGAGAAATCTTTTTAATTCAAAGGGCGTTCTTGAATGTATGGAAAAGAATTAGACATAGAAGAATTCAGTATCCAACAAGTAAGAATAATACTTTTTCTTGATTTTCAATTTTATAGCCTAATACTTCTTCGATGTTTTGGATTACACCAATATAGAAGAGCTAATGTACTTAAAAAGGTTGTTAAAAGAGTAAAGCCACCAATACCAAAAATGTCTTTGAGAGTTATGAGTCTTACCACAGAATAAGGACCCGTCCCAGAAATTACCATTGATAGAGATACTAGAGTTAAAGTTACTCCCCATTTTCTCTCTGCTAAAAGAGCTGCTGAAGAAACTATTCCAACGATCGCAGCAGGCCAACCAAGACTTATAGCAAGAGTTATATTCGCAACTTTTAATGGGGGCCCATAACTTATTATTAATGCGATTATTGGAAGTGCAATTATATTGCTGATTAACCCAACCCAAGAAAGCGCCCAATATCCCAATAATCTTTCTCTCATTATTTGCTGCTTTAACTATTTAAATTAATCTACAATATTAAGAGTCTATTTTTGAGGCTACTTAATATTCCTGAGAAAAAATTTAGTTTGCATGATTAGATATAAATGTTTTATTAGGATTTTCTAAATCATCAAATTGTGGGTGAATTGAATTTTTTTTCTCAGAGAAGACAAGTCTATTTAAAGCATTAACATAAGCGTTCGCTGCAGCAACTACTACATCCGTATCAGCAGAATGACCAGAATATATTTTATTATCCCTCCTTATTCTTATTGTTACTTCGCCCAAAGCATCAATACCTTCTGTTACCGACTTGACAGAAAATTCAATTAATTCATTAGGTACTTTAGCTAATTTATTTAAAGCTTCGCATACAGCATCAACGGGTCCAGTCCCTATTGATACAGCAGTATCCTCAGTATTATCTTCCGTATTTAGAAGCGATATGGTGGCAGTAGGTTTAGATGCATTACCACAACTTACTTGTACAAGACTTAATTGAAATTTAGCTTCTGGTAGCTGTACTTGTTCACTAACAATTGCTTCTAAGTCTCTATCAGTGATTTCTCTTTTTCTGTCAGCTAAATCCTTAAAACGAGCAAAAGCATCATTTAAATCTTCTCGGCTCAAGTCATATCCCATTTCTTCTAATCTTGCTCTTACTGCACTTCTTCCACTAAGTTTTCCCAAAGATATTTTGTTGTCACTCAAACCAACAGTTTTTGCATCGATAATTTCGTAAGTTAATCTATTTTTTAAAACTCCATCTTGATGAATGCCTGACTCATGTGCAAAAGCATTAGCACCTACAATTGCTTTATTAGGTTGTACAGTCATTCCAGTTAGGTTGGAAACTAGTCTAGAGGTTTTTGTTATTTCTTCTGTTCTTATTGCCGTAAGAGGAGTTGGTGAATCTGGATTTCTTTTAAAAAAACTATTAAAAAAACTTTTTCTAACATGCAATGCCATTACTAATTCTTCTAGAGAGGCATTACCGGCTCTTTCCCCAATTCCATTAATAGTACATTCAAGTTGTCTTGCTCCATTTTTTACAGCATCTAGAAAATTTGCTACTGCTAAACCTAAATCATTATGACCATGAACCGAGATTACTGCCTCATCAATATTTGGGACGTTTTTATTTATATCATTAATTAATTTCCCAAATTCACTTGGAGTTGAAAATCCAACAGTATCAGGGATATTTATTGTTGTTGCTCCTGCAGAAATTGCTAGTTGAATCACTTCGTATAAAAAATCAGGATCACTCCTTGAGGCATCTTCACAAGAAAACTCAACATCATCTACCAATGATTTTGCATAATTAACCATTTCTGGAACTATTTGAAGAACATCTTTTCTGGATTTTTTAAGTTTATGTTTAAGGTGAATATCACTTGTGGCAATAAAAGTATGTATTCTTTTCTTAGGAGCTGGACTTACTGCTTCATAGCATGCTTTTATATCACCTTTGGATGCTCTAGCTAAACCGCATATTATAGGACCATTTTCTTTCCCGACAGAATTGGCAATTTTATTAACAGCTTTAAAATCTCCAGGACTTGCAAAAGGGAATCCAGCCTCAATTACATCTACCCCTAATCTTGCTAGTTGATGTGCGATAGCAAGCTTTTCTTCAAGATTTAAACTTGCGCCAGGAGATTGCTCTCCATCTCGAAGAGTTGTATCAAAGATCAAAATTCTTCCAGGATCTTTGGACATTAGAGAAAATTACTTAAACTTATTTTAAGCTAATAAAAAAAAATTGACTAGATTTGTTCAATAAAAACTTGCTAAAGGTTTATTACTTAACAATATTGGTTAAAATTCTGAACAAAAAAATAAAATAATTAAGTTATTAAAGTATTCTTTTAAAATTAAAGTTTACTTTTTATAAGTAAAAGGTTAATTTTGATTTTCTACAGAATTACAGGCATAAATTTTAAAAAGTATGAATGGGCAATACCCCAAAAAAAATTTTTTAGGCCAGTTAGCGATAGTTTTACATGCTCATCTTCCTTATGTCAGAAAAAATGAAAAAAACTCGTTAGAAGAGGATTGGTTATTTCAGGCGATATTGGAATGTTACATACCACTACTTCAATCAATAGAAACTTCCAGAGATGAAAATCCTTTTAATACAAAACTTACTATTAGTTTGTCTCCAACATTATTATCACTTCTAAGTAATAAACAAATTCAGGAAACTTTCCCAAGCTGGATTAAAACAAGGAATGATTTCTTAAACGAACTGCCAGAAGAAGATAAAAGTGCTTCTACATTTTTAATAAAAAATCTTAATGACAAATACTTATATTGGCAAAAATGTTCTGGAAATTTAATTGAGAAGTTTAGAATTTTAAATAATTCTGGAAATTTGGATATTCTTACTTGTGCAGCAACACACGGATATCTCCCAATTCTAAGGGAGAACCCTGAAACTGTTAATGGACAAATTAATACAGCCATCAAGAGCCATGAAAATATTCTTGGAACTAAACCCTTAGGTATTTGGTTGCCTGAATGTGCATATTATGAAAATTTGGATGAATTACTATTTAATTCTGGTATTAGATATGCGATTTTAGATGGACATGGAATTTTAAATGCCACTCCAAGGCCTAGGTATGGTGTTTACGCACCAATCTGCTCTAAAAAAGGAGTTGCTTTTTTCGGAAGAGATAGTGAGTCAACCTTGCCCGTTTGGTCTGCTAAGGATGGATTCCCGGGAGACAGAGTTTATAGAGAATTTCATAAAGATTTGGGCTGGGAGTTGCCTATTTCTAAGCTTCAAGAGAAGGGTATTTCAACCAAAAGACCTTTAGGTTTAAAGTTTCATAAGATTACTGATGAAAAAGTTCCATTAGGGAAAAAGGAGTTTTATTTAGAAAATGAAGCCAAAGAGAAGGCAGCAGAACATGCTGATGCTTATCTTCTAGCGAGATCAAAACAATTAGAAAAAATAACTTTATCCTCTTCCTTTAATCCCTTATTGGTAGCTCCTTTTGATGCCGAGTTATTTGGACATTGGTGGTATGAAGGACCTTGTTTTATTGAAAATATTTTAAAGAATTCTAGTAAATATTCAATTAAGCTTACAACTTTAAAAGAATTCTTACTTCAAAAGCCAAATCTTCAGATTTGTGATCCGTCGCCATCAAGCTGGGGACAAGGTGGTTACCATAATTACTGGATTAATGATTCAAATGCATGGATCGTTCCAGAAATCACTAAAGCAGGCTCAACTTTTGTTGCTTTATGTTCAAAAAATATACATAATGACATATCCTTAAGACTTTTCAAACAAGCAGCAAGAGAACTACTTCTTTCTGAGTCTTCTGATTGGAGCTTTATCTTAAGAGCTGGAACTACAACTGAGCTTGCAAAAGAGAGGATAGAAAGACACTTATTCCGTTTCTGGAAATTAGTTGAAATGATTAAAAATCATTCCAATATCAATTTAAAATTTCTTGAAGATATTGAGGAAGAAGATCAGTTGTTCCCAGATATTAGTATTGATGATTGGCGTAAATAAAATACTAATTTAATTTGAGCATTCCTAGTTTTACTTTTAGAGGTGAATTTATAAACATCTTACTCATTACATAAATTAGTTTTGGAAGTGGAAGTGTATTAGTAAGGAAACCTACCCATTCATTGGTCGATAATCTAAAGAAATTTGTGAAAAAGCTTCTTAATCTACTTTCGTCAAAACTCATTAATCTTCTAAGACCATATTGGTAAAGTTTGTGCCTTTGCGTTAACTCATAAGGCCATAAGATGTCCCAACCTTTTGTTGCTAGTTCAAAGGAACTTAGATGAGGTTCTTTTAAAAAGATTGCTAATTTTTCTGCAAGGAGTGGAGCCCTCCTTAATAAAGAACCGATCATATATCCTGATGCAGGATGCACCATACTTGCGGCCCCGCCAAAACCAAGTACAAATTGTTTTTTAAATGGGAGGGGTAAATTCATTGGGAAAAGGCAATTCTCTTCATGAAAAATTTCACTCACCTTGATACCTTTACTATCTAGTCTTTTAAAAAGTCTTTTTTTGAGTTTTTCTCGCGATAAAGCAGGATAACTAGCTAGTGATGTTTCTTCAACAAAAAAAGTTTCATTTCCAAGATCCATTGCATACAGAAAGGAAGGAGATGATAACTTTTCTTTATTGTTTAAATGATTTGGACGAAAATCCATTAAAACAAACTGTTCCTTATTAACAGGTGGCGATGTAAATTTACCAACAATTCCATACGCGGCCTGCTGAGCAATTTCATTTTGTACTGGTCTTTTTACAAAATTACTTTTATGACCACTTGCGTCAATAACTAACCTCGCCTTTATTCTTACACCTGATAAACAAATTACCTCAGATAGTTTATTTTTTTCTTTAATTTCTTTTGCTGTTTCATTCAACCATTCAATCCCTTTACATTTTTTTAAAAGTTCATTTTGAAAGGCTTCTTGATTTATTAAACCATAATCGTAGTTATGTTTAGTAGGAGTATCCCCTTTTTTATTTTCTCCATTTCCAAAAAAACTAACTGTCTTACACCATCTATGAGATAACAAAGATTCCAATCCTAATTCCTCTAATTCAGATGCCCAAATACCATAAGTATTCTCCCATTTTTCACTTGGAGATTTGGTCGATATTCCCTTTATTTTAAGATCCTGCTTTGCTAATTCAGAAGCTAAACATAAAGCTGCAGGACCAGAACCTAAAATTAAAATATCAAGTATTTCCATTTTATTTATTAACCATTTTTATTTTAATTTTCTTCACCTGAGCCAACTTGTTCTTTTTCCTCTATTTGTTCATGAGGAACTAATACCACTTCTGATAAATGATCACCTTCATCCAACCTTTGTAATTTTACTCCAGTAGCCGCTCTGGATTGTTGAGAAATTTTATCTGCATTTGTTCTTACTATGACGCCTTTTTCTGTTACTAGAAGTAGTTCTTCTCCTACGCCAAGGACTTTTAAACAAACTAGTACATCATTTTTAATTCTGAATTTTATTGCTTTCAGCCCCATTCCTGCTCTTTTTTGTAATCTAAATTGGGTCACAGGTACTCTCTTTCCTAGCCCAAATGCACTAGCTATTAATACCCAAGGACCATCTGTTGAATTTTCCTCGATATTATCATCAATTTCTTTTGAGATTTCATCAATTTTAGCCAATTGATCAACCAAATTAGATGTTAATACATCCATGGAAACCAGACTATCTCCTCCCCTCAAGTTCATTGATTTAACTCCTCTTGCTGTCCTACCAAGTGGTCTTAATTCATTAATATCTAGCCTGAAATGAATAGCCATTCCTGTTTTTGATCCAATTAGAACACTATCTCCTTCTTTTGATAATCGAACCCAGGTTAGGGCATCTCCATCCTCAAGATTAATTGCAATTAATCCATTTGATCGAATTTTTGAAAAAGCAGAAAGTGCAGTTCTTTTTATAAAGCCAGCCTTGGTTAGCATTAATAAAAAACGATCGTCAACAAAAGAATCGACGGCAACTAGTGAAGTTATTTTTTCTTCTCTTGGAATTGGGAGAAGTTGAACTGATGGAGTACCTTTTGCTGTTCTGCTACTCATAGGAACTCTATATGCTGGGAGAGCATAAGCTACTCCTCTATCGCTGAAAAGCAAAAGATTATCATGATCGTTGCAGCTTATAAATAATTTAACATCATCATCTTCTTGGGTTTTTGTCCCAGCTTTACCTCTTGATCCACGACTGGTAGATTCAAACTCATTAACAGGCATCCTTTTTAAATAACCTGCTTCAGTTAATAGAACTACAGATCTGTCATTAGCAATGAGATCAATATCATCTAATCCGCCACCTAAATCTAATATTTCTGTTTTTCTGGGAGAAGAGAATCTTTCATCGATTTTATTAAGTTCTTCAAGAATAATTTCATAAATTCTTTCTTTACTGTTTAGTATTTTTTGATATTGGGCAATTTTTTGAGTTAATTCATCATGTTCTGCTTTTATTTTATCGGCTTCGAGAGCTGTTAATCTTCTTAATTGCATTTGTAATATTGCATCTGCCTGTATGGAAGATAACTCATGATCTTTTTGTAATTTTTCTCGAGCTGATATTGAATCTTTTGCTGATCTAATTAGATCTATAATTTCATCCATAGCATCTAAGGCCAATAAAAGACCCTTAATTATATGATCTCTTTCTTCTGCCTTTTTTAATAAAAATCGTGTTCTTCGCCTTATTGTCTCTACCCTAAAATCTAGAAATACATCTAACATTCTTCGCAGAGAAAGGGTTGTGGGCTCCCCATTAACTAAAGCCAGAATATTTGCACTAAAGTTATTTTGTAATGGTGTTAATTTAAATAAATTATTTAATACAACTTGTGGGTAGGCATCCCTTTTTAACTCTATAACAATTCTCATACCATCTCTATCACTTTCATCTCTAATATCAGAAATACCTTCTAATTTCTTTTCATTCACCAAATCTGCAATTCTCTCTATCAAGCCAGCTTTGTTAGTTTGAAAAGGAAGTTCCGTAATTATTACTGCATCTTTTTCTGCTCTGCCAGCTAATTTAATTTGCTCAATATTTGCTACACCTCTCATAGTTATTGAACCTCTTCCTGTTTTGAAGGTTTCTCTGATACCATCTCTTCCTAAGATTTGGCCACCCGTGGGGAAATCAGGACCCTTAATTAGTTCAAAAAGTTCTCTATCTTCAAGAGAAGGGTTTTGAATGATTGATTTGAGACCATTGATTAATTCTCCTAAGTTATGGGGAGGAATATTAGTTGCCATTCCTACGGCTATTCCAGATGATCCATTTAAAAGTAGCTGAGGAATTCTTGCAGGTAAAACTGTTGGCTCTTGTTGAGAACCGTCAAAGTTATCAGCGAAATCTACAGTTTCTGATTCAATATCCTCTAGTAAACTTTCATCAGTAAGAGACTGTAGACGAGATTCTGTATATCTCATTGCTGCAGGAGGGTCGTTATCTACAGAACCAAAGTTTCCATGGCCGTCTATAAGGGGCATCCTCATGGAAAAATCTTGAGCCATTCTTACCAAAGCATCATAAACAGCAGTGTCACCGTGAGGGTGGTATTTACCTAGTACTTCTCCAACAACTCTTGCACATTTTCTGTATGGTCTCCCGCTAGTCAAACCAAGTTCATACATTGCATAAAGAATTCTTCTATGAACAGGCTTTAGGCCATCCCTCGCATCTGGAAGAGCACGACCAACTATAACGCTCATTGCATACTCAAGGTATGAGCGAGACATCTCATTTCTTAAGTCAGTCTGAATAATTCGGTCGTTATCTTCGTTTAATCCTGAGTTATCAGAATCTAAAATATCAGACATACAAAAATCCTTTCTTTAATAATAATCGCTGATTGTCATAATGAATAAAAAAAAAGATTTATTTAATTCCCAAATACTCACATTTAAACACAAATCAAAATAAAACCTGTTGTTTTTAAATAAACCTTGGCTTATTACCCCTTTAGTTGTTAATTTAATCAGAATAAAAGAAAAATTCCGTGAATATTGAACTTGGTTTAAATAAAAAAGTCAGAAGGGCTTATGGTATTGATGAAATAGCTTTAGTCCCTGGTAATAGAACGATTGATTACGATTTGACTGATCCTTCTTGGGCCTTAGGTGATTTTAAAAGAGAAGTTCCGATAGTAGCTAGTGCCATGGACAGTGTTGTCGATGTTAATACGGCTATAGAACTCACAAAATTAGGTTCCCTAGGGGTTATTAATATGGAGGGAATACAAACACGATATGAAAACCCTGATGAAATATTGAACCAAATAGCATCAGTCGGTAAGAACGATTTTGTTCCATTAATGCAGAAGATATACAGTGAACCTGTAAAGGAGGGGTTGATTTTACAAAGAATAAAGGAGGTCAAAGAAGGAGGAGGTATCGCAGCTTTTAGTGGGACCCCTCAAGCTGCTATTAAGTTTAAAGAAACACTTAATACTTCCAAAATAGATTTATTTTTTCTTCAAGGAACAGTTGTTTCAACTGAACACCTTGGTATGGAAGGTAAGGAAACCTTAAACATTAAAGATCTCTGCCAATCTTTGAATGTCCCAGTTATAGCTGGTAATTGTGTTACTTATGAGGTTGCAAAACTTCTTATGGATGCTGGAGTTGCAGGATTAATGGTTGGGATAGGACCTGGAGCGGCATGTACATCAAGAGGAGTATTGGGAATTGGAATCCCTCAAGCAACTGCAATTGCTGATTGTAGTGCGGCAAGAAATGATTACTTTCAAGAAAGTGGTCGTTATATTCCTATTATTGGTGATGGAGGAATTGTGACGGGCGGAGATATCTGTAAATGTTTAGCATGTGGAGCAGATGCTGTAATGATTGGATCCCCAATAGCTAAATCCTCAAACGCTCCAGGTAAAGGATTTCACTGGGGTATGGCTACTCCAAGTCCAGTATTGCCTAGGGGTACAAGAATTGAAGTTGGTTCTTCAGGATCCTTAGAAAGAATAATTAAGGGCCCGGCCTTGCTTGATGATGGGACACATAACTTATTAGGAGCCATTAGAACCTCAATGAGTACTCTTGGGGCAAAAAACATTAAAGAAATGCAAGAAGTTGAAATAGTTATAGCACCATCTCTTCTTACAGAGGGTAAGGTTTATCAAAAAGCTCAGCAGCTTGGGATGGGTAAGTAGTTTATTTAGAGCAAAAGTATAAAACCTTAGTGAATTAAGTTTTTAATTGAAAAAATTTCTATTTAGGAGTTATTATTAATTGATGGGGGAAACCCCATACTCCTCACACACTAAATCGCCCGATTAATCGGGCTTTTTTAGATATTTTGTTACTTATATTATTTTATCTGTAATGAAATCATCACTTAAAAGAATTGCCTGCTAAATTTTCAAAAAGGAATACTTAAATTATGTCATCAGCTCCAGCCGTAACTGATTCTTCATTTGACAAGGATGTACTGCAAAGTGATCTACCAGTATTGGTTGATTTTTGGGCACCATGGTGCGGACCATGTAGGATGGTCGCACCAGTTGTAGAAGAAATCTCAAAAGACTTTGAAGGGAAAATTAAAGTTTTTAAATTAAACACAGATGAGAATCCAAATGTAGCCAGTCAATACGGAATTAGAAGTATTCCTACATTAATGATCTTTAAAGGAGGTCAAAAGGTTGATACCGTTGTTGGTGCTGTGCCAAAAGCAACTCTTTCGAGCACTTTAACTAAGCATTTATAAATTTAAAAGCTTTGCATAAAATTGGACTAATAGATTATGGAATGGGGAATATTCATTCCGTAACAAAATCTCTAGAAAGTCTTGGAGAAGAGATTATATTAATTAAAAACTCTAATGATTCTAATCTTTGTAAGGCGATAATACTTCCTGGGGTTGGAGCGTTTGATCCAGCGATGAATAATCTTATAAATACTGATTTGATAACTGATTTAAAAAATTGGATTAAAAGTGGGAAGTCCTTTTTTGGGATATGTTTAGGTCTCCAACTCCTTTTTGAATCTAGTGATGAAGGAAAAGTTCAAGGACTGGGAATTTTAAAAGGAAAAATACAAAAAATACCCAATATTGTTAACCAAAGAATCCCACACATGGGTTGGTGCCAACTTTTACCTACAAAAAAAAATACTTTATTTGGGCTTGAAGAATTAAATAATTGGGTCTATTTTGTACATTCCTATCATGCAATCCCAGATGACCTAAATATTATTGCAGCTCAAGTTGATTATGGCTCGGAAAAATTAACTGCAATGATTGAGAATGATAATTTATTAGCCTGTCAATTTCATCCGGAAAAATCCGGAAAAACAGGTGAAAAACTTTTGAGACGATGGCTTAGTAATATTCAATAATTGATAATTACTGATGAAGACAAACTTAAGATTAATAGGTGGTAAAAAACTCCAAAGTCCAAATAATTCTTATACCAGACCTACAACTTTGAGAGTAAGAGAGGCCATATTTAATATATTGAACAAAAAAGTTGAAAATAGTAACTGGTTAGATTTATTTAGTGGGACAGGGGCCATATCTTGTGAAGCATATAATCACGGGGCAAGAAAAATACTTGCAATTGAAAAAAATAAAATCAACTCAAAAATTTGCTTAGAAAATTTACTCTCGTTGGAGAATATAGAGAACAGGAGAAATGATATCGAAGTTATATGTAAAGACGTTTTGAAATGGACAAAACCAAATTATGAGAGAAACTTATCATCTAGAAATATGGATTTAAATAAATTAAAATTTGATTTTGTTTATCTAGATCCTCCATACGATGTCGATTTACATGAATTAGTTTTAAATCAATTATTCAATTGTGAGTTTTTAAAAAAAGATTCAATAGTTATTTGTGAACATTCTCCTAACCTATTTATTAAAAAAAGTAATTTGTGGGAAACTATAGATGTAAGAAATTATGGGCAGTCAAGATTAACATTTTTAATCAATGTCCAGCATCCCTGAACCTCTTCTGTATTGATTCCATGCACTTACGAATAATCCAAGAAGAGTTATTGGAACTAAACCTAAAACAATTCCACATAGAAGAGGCTCGATCATTTTTTTGCCTTATTTGAATTTCTTATTCACAATTGTTACATAGAGACTATTTTTTGTGTCAACATCTTCATCAACTGCAGCAGAAAGAGACTTTAAAAGAGAATTTTTGAAAATTGTTTTTATTGTATTTGGAGTTTTATTGATTTGTTTCTCAATATTTTTTTTAAATCATCAAGAGAATAACAAATATATAATTGAAACTCTTGAGCTTGATGGCTCTGCTGAGGAAGGAGATGCTCTTTTTAAGATAAATTGTGTTGGATGTCATGGAATTACAGCAAGAGGATTAGTGGGCCCAGACTTACACTCAATAACTCGACGTTTGAATGATAAAGAGATAATAAAACAAGTTACTGGAGGCCTAACACCTCCTATGCCAAGTTTTGAAATTGATCCTATAAATATGTCAAATTTATTAAAGTATCTTCATAGCCTTGAATGATTTTGGGAAGAAATTTTTCTAATTTAAAGGTAATATTAGTTGAACCAAATGGCCCTTTAAATGTAGGGAGCGTTGCTAGATTATGCAGTAATTTTGAAGTTAATGAATTAAGAATTGTTTCTCCGAAATGCGATATATTTTCTTTAGAAGCAAAAAAAATGGCCCTTAAAGGTCAAAAATTTCTTGAAAATTGTAAGATTTTTGATGATCTTCAAAAAGCAATTTTCGATTGTGATTTAGTTCTAGCATCTTGTGGAAGAATTGATGTAAAGAAAGATTCATTTTTTGGATCTTCTGAAGATATATTTGATTGGACTACATCCTTTAAGAAGATAAATAATTTAGCAATTATATTTGGAAGAGAAGATAGAGGTTTAACTAACAGTGAATTGCTTCTGGCAAATAAAACTTTTAATATCCCAACTTCTCAGAATAATCCTTCATTAAATCTTTCACACGCTGTTTCAATAGTTTTGTATGAATTAAATAAGTCTTCTAAAAAGAATTTAAATAATGAATTAAAAGTTTTTAACTTAGCTTCATCGAAAGAAGTTCATGATACATTTGTGGAGATAGAGGAAATGCTTTTGCGAGTTGGATATCTCTTAAAACATACTTCTAAGCCAAAAATCAGTAAATTTAAGAATTCGATTTTAAGGGCAAATACATCAATGCACGAAATAAATGTTTTAAGAGGAATTGTCCATCAAATAAACTGGTTTTTAAACAATTCAAAAAAAAATTAAGTTAAGTATAAATTTGATTAGTTATTATTAACTTGTAATTTTAATTCTACAGGGATATTTACTAAAAGCATTTTCTGAAGTAGCATCTATTGATTATTTGAATATTTAAGAAAACTAAAACTGTGCCTACAACAAAGAAAAGAAGAGTTTTTCCTTTTACAGCAGTAATTGGTCAAGAAGAAATGAAATTGGCTCTCTTGTTAAATGTTATTGATCCAAGAATTGGTGGAGTCATGATAATGGGTGATAGAGGGACTGGAAAGTCTACAACAATAAGAGCCTTAGCTGATTTGTTGCCTGCAATCGAGGTTGTTAAAGATGATCCATACAATAGTTCTCTAGTTGATCCTGATTTACAAAGTAAAGAAGTTTTGGAAAAATTTACTCAAGGAGAAAATCTAGAGAGTATTCGAAAACAAGTACCTATGGTTGACTTACCTTTAGGGGCTACTGAAGATAGGCTTTGTGGAACCATTGATATAGAGAAGGCTTTGAGTGAAGGTGTTAAGGCATTTGAACCTGGATTGTTGGCTAAAGCTAATAGGGGTTTACTATACGTGGATGAAGTAAATTTGCTTGATGATCATTTAGTTGATGTACTTTTAGATTCGGCTGCTTCTGGATGGAATACAGTTGAAAGGGAAGGAGTTTCAGTTCGACATCCTGCGAGGTTTGTCCTTATTGGTTCAGGAAATCCAGAAGAAGGTGAATTAAGACCTCAACTATTGGATAGGTTTGGTATGAGTGTTGAGGTTAAGACAGTTAGAGATGCTGAATTAAGAGTTCAAGTAGTAGATCAAAGAACTTCTTTTGACGATAATCCTGATGAGTTTTCATTGAGTGTTGAGAAACAACAGGATGAACTTCAACAAAAGGTAATTAAAGCACAAGAAATATTAAATTCTGTTCAAATGGACGATGATCTAAGATTGAATATTTCTGCGATCTGTGGAGAACTAGATGTTGATGGTTTACGTGGAGATATTGTTACAAATAGGTCTGCAAGGGCAATTGCAGCCTTTGAAGGTAGAACTGAAGTGCAAGAAGAAGACATAGCAAGAGTTATTTCTTGTTCTTTAAGACATAGGCTAAGAAAAGATCCTCTAGAACAAGTTGATTCAGGTGAAAGAGTCATCCAAGCTTTTTGTAAAGTATTCGATTTAGATGAAAAAGAAAATCTTTCAAAATTTCAATTGTCTGCTGAAGCTTAATAACAGTGAGAATAATTGGAATTGATCCTGGATTAGCTAGAGTTGGTTATGGAATAATTGAAATAGAAAATAAAAGAAAGATATTATTAGATTGCGGTGTTATTGAGACAGGTAAAGATAAAAAAGAAGAAGATAGACTTTATGAGATATTCCAAGATCTTAATGAATTAATAAATCATTGGAACCCAACTGCAGCGGCGGTAGAAAAATTTTTCTTTTACAGGTCAAGCACTACCATTAGTGTGGTGCAAGCTAGAGGCGTGATTATGATGGTGTTGGCCTCTAAAAAAATTCATGTCAGTGAATATTCACCTGCTCAGATAAAATTAACAATTGCTGGCTCTGGAAAGGCATCTAAGAAAGATATTCTTGATGCTGTTATGTATAACTTAAAGCTTAACAAACCTCCAAAACCTGATGATTCAGCAGATGCATTGGCTATAGCACTCACAAAACTTAATGAAGATGGCTTTAACTGAAAATTTAATATGAAGATCTTTGAAAATAAGAAATTGGAGAGGGATACGTTTAGAAAACTAAGAGATGGGATTTCCTTTAAACAAAGAGAAAATGTAGAAAAGAATGTAAGATTTTTTGTTGATTCATTTGTGAAGGGATGTAAAGATATTGGTTATATAGCAATTTATTGGCCTCTAAAAAATGAAGTAGATATAAGGAGTCTCAAGAAAAAATTTACTTTAGCTTTGCCCAGATGTAAAGGTAAAAAAGAGTTGTTATTTTATCCATGGGATGAAAAGCCTCTTACCAAAGATTCTGAGGGGATACTAAGTCCAAATAACTCTTCTCCATTAAGTCATTTGCAGATAAGCATGATACTTGTTCCTTGTCTTTCCGTTGATAAGAATTTAACAAGATTAGGTTATGGAGGAGGTTATTTTGATAAATTAAGGGGAGATAATGATTGGAGAAATGTTCCATGCATTGGAGTATTAACTTCTAATTGTGTAAGTCCTATTCCATTAACAAGAGCTAAGTGGGATATTCCTTTATCGGGCTTTATCACAGAAAAAGAAATATTTGTATAATAAAAAAATTCATAAAGTGATTAATTTATAGTTTTAAAAATGGAAAATCAGGAAAAATACAATAACTTATCAAAATTATTAGAAAAACTGAAGAAATCAGAAGATCCAAAAAGAAAATATGAATACATTTTGTGGTTAGGAAAAAAATTGAAAGAACCAGAAAGTGAAATCCTTGTTGAAGAAAATAAAGTTAAAGGATGTGTTTCAGAAGTTTTTGTCAAGGCAAAAATTAAAAGTGGTAAATTATTTTGGGAAGGATATTCTGATGCCCTGATAACAAAGGGTTTATTGGCATTTTTAATCACTGGGTTAAATGAATTAACACCAAATGAAGTTATTAAAATAGATAAGAAATTTATTGAAGATACTGGTTTGAAAGCAAGCTTAACTCCTTCACGATCAAATGGTTTTTTAAACATATTATTGAAAATGCAGTCTCAAGCAAATGAATTTTTGGAGGTCTAATAATATAAAATTAAACTCAATGACAAAAGAAATAAAAAATGAGAAAATGTAGAATTGGGATTGTAGGTTTTGGAACTGTAGGTTCAGGGATTTATAAAATATTAAGTTCCGAAGTTGATTCCCATCCAATTCTAAAAGAAATAGAAATTGCAAAAATAGCAGTTAAAGATCTTAGTAAAAAAAGAGATATTGAGCTTGATAATAATTTATTAACTGATGATCCATTTCAATTGATTAATGACCCCTCTGTAGATGTAATTGTTGAAGTAATGGGTGGGGTTGATTTGGCAAAAGATATTATTCTGCAATCATTAAAGGTAGGTAAATCTGTTGTTACCGCAAATAAAGCAGTCATTGCAAGATATGGCGAAGAGATATATAAAACTGCATTTAAAGAGGGAGTTTATATATTGTCAGAGGCGGCAGTTTGCGGCGGAATTCCCATAATTGAACCCTTAAAAAGATCATTAAAAAGTAACAGCATAAAAAAAATGGTTGGGATAATAAATGGAACAACAAATTTTATTCTTTCGAAGATGACAAATGAGAAAGCTGATTATAAGGAAACCTTAAAATTGGCCCAAAGCCTTGGTTATGCAGAATTCGATCCAACTGCAGATGTTGAGGGCCATGATGCTGCTGATAAGATCTCAATTCTTAGTGAACTTGCATTTGGAGGAAAAATTCAAAGAGATGATATAAATACTGTAGGCATAAGTAAAATTAATCTCAAAGATATCGAATATGCCAATAAATTAGGATTTGAAATAAAACTTTTAGCGCTCTCCGAAAGGGTACAAATTAATAGTAATGAATCACTTGCTTTGAATATTTGGGTAGGGCCCTCTTTGATTCCAAAATCTCATCCATTGGCAACAGTAAAGGGCGTTAACAATGCTTTATTGATAGAGGCTGATCCTCTTGGAGAGATAATGTTGTATGGTCCAGGTGCAGGGAGTGGCCCAACTGCTGCATCAGTAGTATCAGATATATTAAGTCTGCATGCTGCCTCAGTAAAAAATAATAATTCAATCGATCCATTATTATCATTCGATTTCTGGAGAAATTGTCATATAATCGGAGCGTCACAAATAAATAAAAAAAATTACCTTAGAATTATTTGTCTTGATAGTCCAGGCGTAATAGGAAAGATTGGAGATATTTTTGGAAAAAATAATGTATCCATCGAATCGATTGTTCAATTAGATGCAAGTGAGGACAAAGCTGAAATTGTCGTTATTACTCATGAGGTGAATAATGGAGATTTTGAGAAATCGAAAGAAGAAATAAATTCACTTATTGAAGTCAAAATTATTGCAAGTCAATTAAGTTGTATTTAAAAAAATAGTTTGCAAATTTCTTTATAGCTTGGTAAACCGAAGAAAGTAAGTGTTTGGTTTTATCATCTTAATGATTCATTCAAAACTGTTAGATAATAATAATGAAGATAATAATTTAATTTTTTCTGAAAACCTTTATAAAGGTGCTTGTGTAAAAATTAAAAATAGCAATAAGACTTTTCAAGTAATTGGTTTAAATATAGGTAAAGAAATTTGTTGGGTGAGAGAGTGGCCTTTTGCCTGTAATTCTAAAAAAACATTTGCTTTAGAAATAAGTCAAATAACTTTTCAAATTTTTTGCTCAAATAATTCTTCAGAAAAATTAAGTAATTACAAAATATGAAAAATAAATTTGTTTTATCAATATTTATTATTTTAATTTCTTTTTTACAGAATTCTTGCGGCTCAAAAAGAATATCTAAAAAAATCATAGTAGCAAGTTCAGGAAAAATTGAATCTTTAGATCCAGCTAGAGCAAATACTCTTAAAGCAATTCAATTAATCAGTTCTCTAGGAGACACATTATATGAATTAAATTCTGATGGAGAATTAATCCCTGAATTGGCCTTGGGGATGCCAATTATTTCAAAGGATAGACTTCAATTAACTATCAATTTAAGAAAGAATATTTTTTTTCACGATGGAACTGCATTCAACTCAAATGCTATAAAATTTACTTTTGATAGATTCAAAAGAATTGGAACGATGAATTATATTTTAGGAAATAAGATTAAATCAATAGAAACTCCAAGTGAATATTCAGTCATAATAAATTTGAATAAACCATCAAGTTCTTTAAATGGTTTACTCACATCAGTAAATTTAACTCCAATATCTCCTACATTTTACAAAAAATATTCTGATAAGTTTCTAAATGAAAAATTCGTTGGTACTGGGAAGTATGTGCTGACCAGTTTTTCTAATGAAGTTCAATCAATTGAACCATATTTAAATTATTGGGGTGAAAAGCCCTTAAATAAGGGCGTTAATTTTGTGGGATATTCAAATTCATCTTCTCTTTTTGGGGCTTTAAAAAGTAAACAAATTGATGTGCTTTTATCAAACTCAATTGATGATAGTCAGAGAAAAAGTTTAAATAATTTAAGTAAAAATAAACAGTTTAATGAAGGTAATAGCCCTTTCACCGAATTAAGTTTTATAAGCCTTAAAACTAGTTCTTATCCCTTAAGTAATCTTAATTTAAGACTGGCTTTGGCAAAAAGTCTTAATAGAAAATTGATTAGTGAGAAAGTAAGTTATGGATTAAGGAAGCCATCTAGATCAATTATTCCTCCGATATTAAAAAAAAATAATCAAGAACTGTGGCCTAAATATGATTATTTAGAGGCGAGAAGATTATTGCAAGAAGAAAATTATTGCAATGGAAATATTCTAAAAATACCCCTTACTTATAGATCGAATGTACCAGCTGACAAGCTTATTGCTCTGACATGGCAAGAAGAAATTAAAAGTTCTTTGAAAGATTGTATTGATATTGAACTTAATGGGGTTGAATCTACAACAGTTTATAAGAATCTAAGTTTAGGAATTTATACGGCAGTTCTTCTCGATTGGACTGGGGCTTATTCAGATCCCGAGGCCTATCTCACCCCTCTTTTAAGTTGTAATGAAATAGTTGATGGTATATGTAAAAAAGGAGAATCCGTTTACAGCGGTAGTTTTTGGGGATCTAATAAAGTGGAAAGTTTATTTCTTGAGAGTGAAAAAATAAGTGGTATTAAAAGATTAGAAAAACTTGTTGAAATTGAAAAAATAGCAGCAAGTTCAATACCTTATATTCCTATTTGGATATCCTCTCAAAAAGCATGGTCTCAAAATAAAATATCAAAACCTATTTTTAATGGTGCAGGAATAATTTCATTGAGTGATCTTGAGTTAATTAATGAGTAGAAATTTAAATAAACTACTAAATTATTCCCTATTAAAAATTTCGTTAATACCGATAATGTTATGGATTATTTCTTCATTAGTTTTTATTTTATTAAGAGTTGCTCCTGGCGATCCTGTTGATGCCATACTTGGATCTGGTGCAGATGAGGTTTCTAGGGAATTTCTAAGAAATAAATTGGGGTTAAATGAACCTTTAATAAATCAATACTTTACATATATTAAAAATATATTGCACTTAGATTTCGGTCAATCTCTTAGTACCCAAGAGCCAGTCCTAAATATTATTATTAAGGCATTGCCTGCAAGTCTTGAGCTTGGATTCTTTTCAATATTAAGTGCCACACTAATAGGATTCCCACTGGGATTAATAGGCTTAAGAAATAGAGGGAAAAAGACTGATTATATTGCGAGAATATTAGGAATTGCTACGTATGCGATCCCTCCTTTTTGGGGTGCAATGTTAGCGCAATTATTATTTTCTGTGTTTTTTAATATTTCCCCAATTGGCGGTAGATTTCCAATATTTCATCAACAACCTCAAATTACAGGTTTTCTAGTTTTAGATAGTATTATTTCAAATAATATTATTGCTTTGAAAGATAGTCTTTATCATCTCGCTCTTCCTTCGATTACCCTTGGCTTTTTATTAAGTGGTATATTCAGCCGCTCATTAAGAGTAAATTTGGATAAGACATTAAAAAGTGATTATGTAAATGCTGCTATATGTAGAGGAATATCAAGGAAAAAAATATTATTAAACCATGCATTGCCTAATGCTCTATTGCCAATCGTCACTATTTCTGGCTTGACTATGGCCTCATTAGCAGGAGGTGCTCTATTGTTCGAGGTAACTTTTTCATGGCCAGGTATAGCTTTAAGATTACATGAAGCTATTTCTCAAAGAGACTATACCTTGGTTCAAGGAATTGTAATTTTTACCTCTATGCTCATAGTCTCTTTAAATCTCTTAGTGGATATTTTAATCGCATATTTAGATCCACGAATAGAGTACTAATTTTTGGAAATTTCTTTTATTGTTTCAAGATCTAAAAGATGGAAATCAAGTCCCAAATATCTTTGGTTTTTAACTACTTTAGGGATCTTTTGGTCTTTGATATTTTTTAAAAATTCAACTATAAATTTCGTAGATAAATCTTGTACTAATATTGGCTCTGAACCAATAAAAGATTCACTTATTTTGTAGACATCATTATCTTTTTTATAGCTTTTATTAATTCTTATTGGAGAGAAATGACTTGCTCCTTCAATAATTAGAAATCTATTTGATGGATTATTTAAAGCAGAAAAAACTCTAAATTGTTCATTTATTAATGGTGTGATAAGGTCATATGTGCCACCTATTAGAAGAGTTGGTGTTCTAATTCCGGTACTATTTTCTTTTGGCCATACTAAACTGCCAAATGAATTAAAACCTATAATTGCACTGGCCTTATTAGTGTTATTTTTCTTAGGAAATGGTATTTCGCTCAACTGACATTGAAGTAATTTAGATAAATTTGTTACCGCAAAGTCTTTTAATGCCGAATCACATTTATCCTCCAGTTGTTCAGTAGGTTTATTGCCTTCATATAAAAGTGCTATTAAAGCACCAAGTGAATGCCCCATTAAAATATAAGAATCATTAGGTAAACCAAATTCTCCTTTTTCATGAGCTTTTAATACAGCATCTAAATCTTTAATTCTATATAAGAAAAAGTCTGCACTTCCTGGTATTGTTTCCTTACCTTCGAGTACTTCTATAAATGATTCTAAATTACTCCCTCTATGATCTATGAATAATATTGGCCAACCTCTTTTAGCTAATTCGTTTCCTATCCATTTGAAATTATTAATTTCGCCTCCAAGTCCTGGCATAAAAATTATTAGCTCTTTATCATCATTTGTTTTATTTTTTTTCCATATTTCAATTTCAAAATGTTTCACTCGGTGAGGAGCATAAATTTTTTTATCAATTTTTATTAGATCTTGAGTTGATTTTTTTTCAGTATTTTTGAAGGCATTTTGGTTCGTTCTTTCAAGTTTATTTAATTTGGATAAAAGTTCTTGTTGCATTGATAATTCATTTTTCCAAGATGAAATTATTAAAATTAAATTATCAATATCAAGTGAAATTTCTTCTGATGGTAATGCTTTTATAATTTCTAAAGTTGAAACTTCTTTTTTTTGATCTAATAAATTTTCTATAGTGTTATAAATTTCTGTTCCATTATTGTCATTTGGAACTTCAATGCTTTTGCTTAATTCTGTAAGAATTTTACGCCCTATCCAACTTCTTAATATTTCTCTATTTAATCCCTCTTCCTTGAAAACTGGAAATTCTAAAAATTTTGATAATTCAAAAATTCTTATTAATCCATTTTTTTTTAACCATTCTATTAATTCTGTTGAATCATCTTTGTATTTTTCTAATTTTAATAATTGTTCTATAGTAAGAGGGATTTCCATCTCTTCAAACTTAATATTTATCTTTTCAGCAGCCTTTAAACCATTATTAAAAAATAAACCACAAAAACTAAAAAAAATTATAAAAATGTATTTCACTAGTGATTAATCCAAATAGTTTACAAATTAGCAAAAATTGGTGGATTCAATTTCCATATCATTTAAGGTTAATAACCAAGATAAGATTTTTTGCTGCATTTGGAGCAGGAGGTGTTATTTATTTAACATCACTTATTTTTAATAACCTAGGATTATCTGCAACAGATATTGGCGTGGGATTTACCATTTCAGCAATAATTGGAACCTTAACAAGACTCTTTACGGGTAATTATCTTAATAAAACAGGGAAAATACAATTTCCAATAGTAACTTCTTCAATACTAAGTATTTTCGCTAGCTTATGCCTCATTATTTCAAGAGATACTTTTTTGTACATAATTGGACAATCATTTGTTGGGGCTGCTGCAGGAATATATTGGCCTGCTGCCGAGTTTGGCGTGCCATATTTTTGCCATCCTATCGAAACACGCAAAGCTTATGCTCTTGTTAGAAGTTCTGAGGCTTTAGGAATATTTCTTGGGGTATTCTTAGGGGGTTATATGACGAATTTTTTGTATTCCAAATCAATTTTTATTAATGATATATTTTGCATGTTAGTTATCACATATTTAATATCTAGAAATAGTTCTTCTATAAAAAGAAACTTAGAAAATTTCCAAAAAAAAAGAGTAGATCCAATTAATCAAGAACAATTGAAATGGAATAAAAATTCAATAATAATAATTTTATCTATTTTATTGATAACAACCTCTTTAGCTTTGATTCAAGTAACTTTGCCACTAGATCTTGTTAAAGGTGGAGTTTATCGTAATGCATTAAGCAAAGAAATTATAAGTTTTATAATTTCTATTCAGTTAATTTTATTGTTGTTTTTACAATGGCCTGTCGGTTCTTGGATATCTAAGAAAGAAAGATTATATGGCTTGAAATTTAGTTTAATAAATTTCTCTTTAGCTTCATTTTTATTATTTATTTCTAGTTACTTAAATATCTCAGCTTTTTATTTAATTTCTTTTTCATTGATATTAGTAAGTTTAGGGACTGCATCATTTCTTCCAACATCAACAGATGTGGTTTTCAGAATAGCTCCTTCAAAGAAAAAAGGTTTTGCACTTGCTTTACTTTCACAATGTTTCGCTATGGGTTATTTTTTTGGACCATTTATTTCAGGACGCATATTAGATCTATTTGGTTATGCTTCAATAATTTGGCTTTCAATTTCTTGTTTTTGCTTTATTGCATTTACAATTCTATTTAAGAGATTATTTTAATTAATCTTTTCTAATTCAATAATTCTTCTTTCTCTTAGAAATAAGAAAAAAGGTGCAGAGAATGCGAAGGCTATAAGAAAAGTTCCAATGTATACAACCCACATATTCTTCATGTTTAGTTTTTTTGATTCATTTACTATCCATATAAAAATAGCGCTTGCACCTACTAATAAGTCTCTAGAAATTGACTGAGCTGCAGGGTTTGCATTCGCTAAAGAAATGAAGTTATTTATATCAAAGCTGTTTCCATATTCCCTAGCAAATTCGAAATTTGCCAACATTGGCAGAACAGCCCCCAAAATTGATAGAAAAAGGTAAAGAAAAGATAGTATCTGTTTATTATCTTTTAAAATGTTAAATGAATTCACTTGTCAAAAATATTTCTTTTAATAATAGTATTTAAAAGCTTATGGTTGTTGAAAAGAATAATAAAGTTGAAGACTATAAATTTAAAAAAGGAAATTTAAATTTTGCCGTTGTTGGTCATGTTGAGTGGATAAATTTTTTAATGGTTGATCAATTACCAAAACCTGGAGTCATTTCTCATTCTGAAAAGTCCCTTGATTATCCAGCTGGTGGTGGATCTATTATCGCGAAAATACTTTCTGATTTAACTTCAAGCCAAATTCATTTTTTTACGTCATTAGGTAATGATGATTATGGAGATAAGTGTTTCAAGATTCTCTCAAATATGGGAATTAAGTTACATGTAGCTTGGCGTGATAAACCAACTAGAAGAGGATTTAGTTTAATTGATTCTCAAGGTGAAAGAGCAATAACAGTTATTGGAGAAAGGTTAGCTCCAACTCATAAAGACAATTTAGAATGGAACATTTTAAAAAAAATGGACGGAATTTTTATTACTGCATCTGATTCAGAGATTTTTAAAATAGCTAGATCGGCTTCAACACTGTGTACAACACCAAGGGTAGGATTAAATACAATTAATAATTCAAATGTTCTTTTAGATGGATTAATAGGCAGTAATCTTGATCCCGGAGAAGTTTTTTCTTTTTCTGAATTATCGTTAAAACCCAAATATACTATTAAAACCGAGGGAGAGAAGGGAGGCATTATATTCCCAGGAGGAAGATATAAGGCTCTTAAAAACAAAAAACTAAAAGTTGATTCTTATGGATGTGGTGATTCTTTTGCTGCAGGTATTCTTTATGGAATGGCATCTAAATGGGATATAGATAAAAGTTTAAATCTTGCTAAAGTAATGGGAAGAGACGCTAGTGAATTTTTCGGACCATATGCAAATAATGATGAAAAATAATTGAATTAACACTTACATGAGCAATCTAGATAATAAAAATAAAAATATTCTTGTAGAAAATATTATTGTTTTCTTTTTATTTACTGTTTTTTTGTTTTTTAAATCTTTGAAAACTTTATCTAGAATTTTTACTTATGGAATCTTAAGAAAAGAAATATTAACTACTAAAAGTAACTTAGGAGTAGATATTAAAATAAAAATTAAATAGTTAATGAATATATTTTTATTTTTTCTAATTTTAGGAGTTATTTTTTGGGTCTACAAAAAAATTAAATCTAAAAAACCAAAGAACTTAAAATTAAACAAATTTAAAAATAAACTTCAAAGCACGCAAACAAATATTGAAAGAATTTTTTTAAGAGAGGAAGAAAAAACCTTTTCAAACCCTAATATAAATATCTATATTGGGAGTTATGATAACGAAGAAAATATTAATAGGAAATCTAATATTCACAGAGCAAGGCTTTCAAAATTTAAGAAATCCAAATTAAATGGTGAAATGATATTTCAAGATGATGAACAAAGGATTTATAAATTTAATAATGGTAAGAAAGTTTATTTATAATAAGTTTACTTATAGTTTTTGTTCTAACTACACTCAAGACTTTCTCTGGTTGAAACGCCTGTTGTTGGATTGATCCCATCAGCAATTTCACAAAGATTTCTTTGATCTTCGCTGTCAAGAATAGCGTAAGAAAAATCTGCTCCTTCTATTTGAGCTCCTGCAAAACTGCTACCTGATGCGATCATATTTATTAAAACAGCATTTCTAAGATCTGTTTTTTGGAAATTAACTCGATCAGAAAGAGTATCGGTCAGGTCGATTCCATTTAAATTAGAACCTTTTAAATCAGATAGGGTTAAGGTTGTCCCATGTAAATCAACGTCACTAAAATCCGCATCTCTCGCAACTGCTCCAGCTATAGATGACAAATGAAGATCCTCTCCATGGAAATCAAATCCAGTAATATTAGATCTTACATAACTTGGAACTTCATCTCCCTCGCCCTTAACAGCTACATTTGCCCCAGCAAAAACTGGAGAGGATAAAACTAAGAAAGAAAAAGTTATGCATAAAAAATATTTTAAAAATCTGAAAAATTTCATACTAGAGAATTCAAACATTATTATCTTATAACAATTAGATAATTTTTAAAATTGATGACTATATTTGGAACTCCTTTTTAAAATTATTTAACACTATAAATTTTGAATCTAGGCTCTAAATTAGTTATACAATCTAGAAGTTTTTTGTTATCTTTGCTATTCGTAACCTTGAATTCAGATTCAACTGTACCCTTTTTATCTCTTATAGCTTGATTTAAAACTATGGAACCGTTTTCGTCAGATACTGATCTATGAAAAGTTCCTCTAGGTATTCTTAAAATGTATCCGCAAGATTCTAATCTAACTTTATAAAAAGGATAATCCCACCCAAAATTGACAAGAAAAAATGTTCTTCCCCCGGAGATAGCCAGAAGATTATCTTCTTGATTGTGATGTATGTAAAATTGCCAATTCTTAAATTCTTCATCATTTGGAGGACTAACTGCAGCCCCACTGTGAATAACTAGATCTCTATAGTTTGATTCATTAACACTAATATCAAAAAATCTTACATCTTTTGTATCGCGAAATTTTTCATAACTTATCAATTCAAACATTTTCGATTTGTTTGATTTGATAACTGGAATTTCTAAACTTGAGTTCAATTTTCTTTAAAGATTAAACAAATGAAAACAGATATATATAACCAAGAACGTATCAATTAACACTAAAAAAGAAACATATTATTATTTATATTTTTGTTATTTTAAAAGATTAAAAATTTAGTGTTTATTTAATTTCAAGAGGTTTGATTTCCCAGGATAAAGTATTTTCTAAATTATTTTTTCCTATAAAGTTTCCTGTAATTACAGAGGTTAAATTAGATTTTGAAGAGGATACCAATGTTAAATATCTATCATCTATTAATCCTTTTCCGCTTGGATCAAAACCTCTCCAACCAGCACCTGGAATATATAATTCAGCCCAAGCGTGTAAATCCAACTCAGAGGGTAAGGGATCTTCAAAATGATAACCACTCACAAACCTACTTGGGATACCTATAGACCTGCAAGCTTCAACCATTAGCATTGCTAAATCTCTGCATGAACCTATACGTTCTCTAAGCGTTCTGCTAGCAGGCCATGCTGGACCAGTATGTCTTTTGGTATATTTAACCCGATCTTGAATAATTTCTATTAGTTGGTATGTAAATGATAATGCGTTATTAATGCTTCCTGCTAAGGCTTCTTGGGCAAGTTCTACTGCAGAAGGATCGTGTTGTCCATTTGGCATCCATCCCTCTAATGCTCCTTGTAAATCTCTGTTAATAATGCTTCTACAAAAAGGTAATGTTAAATCTCTATTTTTAACTCCATCAATAATGTTTGGATGTTTAATAGTTTCAACTTCGCTGATTGATTCAATAGTTAAATTATCTGTTAATCCATTGAATCTGATTCTATTAATCTCTTCTCCGCTGGCAGCAAGTAATGGATAAATAATTTCTGGTTCTGGAGTTATTTTTAATTCAAAATTCTTTAGCTTTTGGAATCCATTTGACCTTGGCTTTATACATAATCTATGCTCGCCTAATTGAACAGGGTCTTCGTATTTATATTCAAGTTTGTGAATGTATTTAATTCTCATTAATAAACTTATTAATTAATAAAATATTTTTCTTGAATGAGATCATTTAATTTATTTAAATCCATTTGCAATGAATCGATTGCCTCATGTAAACCATCATTGATTATATCTTCAATTCTGATATAACTCCACTTTGCTTTAAGCAAACCTCTCATACATTCTAATTCTGAAGGATTTTCAGTAGATGGTGAGGTGTCTATCGTTTTAAGTGTATTGCTTATCCCATCAAGACAGTATCTTACTGATCTAGGGAAAATTGGATCAAGTAAAAGAAATCTCGCGACTGAATTAGGCTTTATAGAATTTTGCACTGCTTTCCTAAACATTTGATAAGCTCCAGCTGAACGTAAAAGTGCTATCCATTGCAGCTCATCAAGGACTCCTCCAAGTTCATCTAAGCTGGGTAGGAGTAAATAATATTTAACATCCAAAATTCTTGATGTTTTGTCAGCTCTTTCGATTAATCTTCCAAGAATGCTAAATCTCCAGGCAAGATCTTTGCTTAGAGTCGCATCTGTAATTCCATAAAAAAGCTGACATTCCCTCCTTATTTCACTTAATTGTTCTTGTCTTGGTTTATTCCATATTGCCTCTCCTTCTTGCATATTCCAATATAAAATATTAATTTGTTCCCACATTTCTGTGGTCATGACATCTCTGATTTGTCTCGCATTTTCTCTTGCCATTTGAATGCAAGAAATTATACTATTTGGGTTTAAACGATCTCTTATTAAAAAATTAATAACGTCATCTGGTTTTTTCTCTGGGAATCTCTTATCAAAAGATTCTCTGTCACTTGAAGCATCAATTAAAGGGAGCCAAGGTTCGGCACTTCCTGGTGGACAATCTAATGACATAGCTTCGCTTACTTCGACGAAACGAGATATGTTTTCCGCACGTTCTAAATAACGATTAATCCAATAAAGAGATTCTGCTACACGACTTAAAAGCATATTATTTACCTACAACCCATGTATCTTTGCATCCTCCACCTTGAGAAGAATTAACGACTAATGATCCTTTTTTTAATGCTACTCTCGTAAGCCCGCCTGGGCTAACCCATGAATCTTTTCCTCTTAAGATATATGGTCTTAAATCAACATGACATGGATATAGTTCTCCATCACATAACGAGGGCACAGTAGATAATTCTAATGTTGGTTGTGCTATGAAATTTCTAGGATTATTTTTAATTTTATTAGCGAATTCTTCTATCTCATTCGTTGTTGAGTGAGGGCCAATTAACATTCCATAACCACCAGCTTCTGCGACAGACTTAACAACAAGTTTTGATAAATTTTCTAGAACATATTCTCGATCCTTTTGATAATGACAAATGTAAGTTTCTACATTTTTAATAATAATTTCTTCATCAAGATAATATTTAATCATTTTTGGAACAAAAGAATAAATCATTTTGTCATCTGCTATTCCAGTCCCAGGTGCATTTGCTAAAGCAACATGACCTGCCTTAAAAACATCAAGTAATCCGCTAACACCAAGGCAGGAATCTTTTCTGAAATTAAGAGGATCTAAGAAATCATCATCAATTCGTCTGTAAATGACATCTACTCTTTTTAATCCAGAGGTAGTTTTTAAATATACATAATCATCATTACAAACTAAGTCATGACCCTGAACTAGTTGTATGCCCATTTCTTGAGCTAAATAACTATGTTCAAAATAAGCACTATTAAAAATTCCTGGAGTTAGTAGAACTATCTTGGGAGTGTCAGTCCAAACAGCTAGTTCTTGAAGAGTTTTTAAAAGATATGATGGATATTCATCAATTGGTTTAACTATTCTTCCTGAGAAAAGATTAGGGAAAATATTCTTCATGACTAATCTATTCTCTAAAAAATAAGCAACACCAGAAGGGCACCTTAAATTATCTTCTAAAACATGCCAATCTCCTTTTCTATCTCTTATTAAATCAAGTCCTGAAATTTGACACCATTTATTTAGTGGAGGTTTGAAACCTATCATCTGAGGTCTCCAACCTTCTGAACTCTCTATTAATTCTCTTGGAATTATTCCATCATTAATTATTTTTTGAGAATTATAAATATCATCTAGGAATAAATCAATTGCCTCAAGCCTTTGTTTTAACCCTTTTTCTAAAGTTACCCAATCATCTTTACTAATTATTCTTGGAAGTGGATCAAAAGGTAATATTCTCTCAGTACCTTTTAAACCAGTATCATTTAATCTAAAAGTTGCACCATGTCTTAGTAATAATTTTTTTGCGGCAGAATGATTCCTGTTTAATTCCTCAAGTCCCATATTATCTAAGGATGAAAGAAGTGGAATCAATATTTCTCTAGCAGAGTTAACATTATCCTTAAAGTATTCATCAAAACTATTTTTAGGCTGATAACTTGAAAACATATATTTCATCGTTTAGTAACTTTTACTTTAGCTTTATATCTTTATTCGTATTTATGGCTACCAAAAATAATATCTCTTAACTAGATCTATATCATTATTTTAATCATTGAAGTATATTTCTTAAAAATCTAAAAGGCATGAGTTCTAGTAATTGGCAATTTGTTTTTTTTAGATATTTCGCAAGCTTTCTTTTTATCCTCTCTCACAGTTTGCTGGTTCTTGATCATCTACCAGTAGGTGCGGCACTTCATGGACTTGGGGAAGTTTTTATTGCGCCTTGGGCTTTTAGGGAAAGAGCATGGGATCTTGTTGTTATTGCAGTTTTATTTTTCTTCTTCGATATCTGGGGACTTATAAACACTCCTTGGAATTAACTGATATTATTTATTTACTAATTCTGAGAATATGATATTAAAAATTAAGTCTTATTTTTATCAAATTTATAAAATAGTTTTTCTTTTATTACTTACGAATATTTCTAATTTGTATGCACATAATTTATTTAATGGTGGTTGCAAAGAACATTGCGGCCAAAAAGTTAAAGTAATAAGTAATAAAAACAAATTAAAAAATATTGATGATCAAATAAATATTGAGAGTAAAAATTCTTGTTTAAATAAATCACTTTGTAGAGGTTAACCTCTCGAGATTTTTGTAATTGTTTTATGAAAGTGTTTCTTTGATAATTATCATTAAATTACTATTTGCTTGATAATTTTTATTAGGAGGATTTATTTGATTTTTAATTAAAAAAATAAAAGTATATACTAACGGTAGAAGTAATGATGAAGCAGCAACTAAAGCAATTATCTGGTTCAACCTAATAAATGGTTTTTTTACAAGATCCTCTCCACACAAGCCACAAATCAAAGTACCATTTGAGGATTGTTTTTGAAATTGATATTTAGGATTGCAATATGGGCAATAATATTGAACCATTTTAAAAATTTATTGCTTTAATCATTATCTATAAAATTAGAAGAAAGTCATCCTATAACAAAAAAAAGAGGGCTTATTTAAGCCCTCTTTTATCTCTTACTTATATTTTTTACTGAAGTTAATAACGCACCTAAATCATTGATCCTTGTTGCTAACTTCTATTAAGCTAATGCTCACTAAAATTAACTAATTGTCTTTAACTGGGGCAAAAACTCTAGAATTAAGCTTGTTTCTCAAAGGGCACCTAAACGATGCAGAAGAAGGAAGCTTAGACATTAATAAAAAATAATTGGAGCAGTTAATTAAATTAGTTCGGTTTATTCCGAAATTTCAGGCAGGCTATCGATCATTTTGAAAGACCTCCTAGAACTCAACAATATAAAATTAGGAAAATATTTCTCTAAAGACAATCCGTTTTTATACGCATTGCTTTTTAATTAAAAATGTCCGAGAGTAGGAATCAATTGTGCTAATTTTTTTGAGATATTTTTAGTAAGTTTTGCTTATTTCTTTTGATATTTAATTCGTCTATCTTAATTTTAAGTAATTGAGGAAACCTTTTATGAATCATTCGAAAGAAGTTAGTAAAACTGATAAATCAAATCCCATAGACGAATATTTTCAATGTCTCTCATATTGCGATATTCACCCAAAAGGTATAGATAATGACTGTGAGGTCATTTGTATGGAAAGACATTTAAAAACTAACTATTGGTAATTAATAAATTTCTACTTTTTACTTAAATCCCTTTGAAAAAAGGTTAGTACGAACTTTAAATTTCCATACATTTACAACACCTTTTGCATTGACTGCTGCAAGTGCACAATCATCAGGTCTCCAAGATATTGCCCCTACTAAATCTCCTGCGAATGCAGCCCCAACGGGATCACCATTGCCGTCATTCTTGAGGAAACTTGCGACAACGGAACCATCCCTAGATCCTGAGGCTACAAGCATACCTTTATTGGAAAAGGCTAGGCTGGAAATAGGTTCTGTATGGTGACATAGCTCTCCTGGCATAGTGCCCTCTGGACCATTCCCTATAAAGCTCCATACTGTGATTCTTTCACTGCCACTTGTCGCTAATAATTTTCCGCTGTCATCAAATGAAAGGTGACTTGGTTTCCCAGGGTATCCAGTCATTTCAGCATCCATTCCTGTTGATCTTCTCCAAAAATGAACTGAATTGTCTTGACTCCCACAGGCGACAATATCTCCATCGGGGCTTAATTCCATAGAGACCAATGATCCTTGCCACTCGAGTTTTTGATTCGTTTTATTATTAACTATGTCAAAGAATGTCACTCTGCCGTAGCATGCAGTTGCCAACTCATTTTTATTTGACCATGTTATTGCACTTACTGTGCTTGGATGGTCTTCTGAGATCCATTTCTCTTCTCCAATTTCATTAAAAACATATACTTTTTTTGAGGAAGCTATAGCTAGAAATAAACCGTCATTAGACCACTTGAGGTGTTCTACCCAACCCTTGCCAAGATCAAGCGTTTTAATTACTTTACCTTCGTGGCAATTGCAAATTTGAACATTTCCATCCTGACCTGATGTTGCAAAAATTTCACCCTCTGGATGAATTGCCATCGCTAGTAGACCACCAGAGTGAGTATTTTCTTTTTCCCAAATAATTTTTCCAGTATCTCCTTCGAATGCAAAAATGCCACCTGCCACGTCGCCAACAATAAATTGTTTTCCTTTTAGAGCCCAGCCACATGCTATGGCATAATCGTTAACTTCAGCTGTCCATCCTTCATGGAACATGCCTCTTGGGCTAAATGGTTCTATATCAGGCATTTATCGAAACCATCTTGCATCTCTTTTTCATTCAGATTTCTACCGATAAAAACAAGTTGATTTCTACGAGGTTCATTACCCCATTCTTTGTCAGGTTGTGCAGTAAACAACATGTGTACTCCTTGGAAAACTATTCTCCTTGGGTTGCCTGAGTAACTAATGAAACCTTTAGTTCTGAATATATCTACCCCTTTTTCTGAGAGAAGTCTTCCCATCCAAGTATTTAGTTTTTCTGGGTCAACATCTCCAAAACGCTCTATAGCAATTGAGCCAACTTCATCATCATGTTCGTGCTCTGCTTGCCAGAACCTTTCAGTATTAAATGGGATCTCTTTATTTTCGTCGCTTTTAATGACTTTCATATTGAATTCTTCAGCAGTGTGCTGTGTAAACAAACCTATCTTTGTAGGTTTTTCTATGTTCAGGATGAAGGATTTATTTCCTTTATCCTCCAATTTGAGATTTATATGTTCTCCATATGAGATGGTATTTCCAGGATCTAATGTATTAGCTTTTTCTGCATAAAGTCTCACGGAGGATTCGGCACCATCTAAAAGTTCCTCTTCACTCTCCCCTTGGTTAGAAAGGGCTACCAAGGACATTTCTGGATCGGGTCCTTCTTCTAGCATTAATTCATATTTACCTGCATCAAGATCGTAAACACCTGTCCATTCAAAAGGATATTCTGGTTCAAGGAATGTTGGTCTGCGTTTAAGGATCTGATCAAGATCAAATGCACTTAGATTTAAGACTGTTTCAATTGGTACTTTGGCATTTTCGGCTCTAATAATTCGAGTCATTCGGTTCATGTCTCTTAATCTTGATTCAAGAGTATCTAGTGCATCATCAGAGACTAAATCAGTTTTATTAAGGACAAGAACATCTGCAAATGCAACTTGTTCTGAACTTTCATCACTCCTGCCTAGCTGCTGATCAATATGGGCAGCATCAACTAAAGTTACAATTCCATCAAGAGTAAATTCAGAACTAATCTCTTCATCCATGAAAAAAGTCTGAGCAACTGGCCCAGGATCTGCTAATCCTGTCGTTTCTACTAAAACATAGTCAAACTTATCTCTTCTCTTCATAAGGTTGCCAAGGACTCTTATTAAATCACCGCGAACAGTACAACAAATGCAACCGTTTGACATCTCAAAAACTTCTTCATCTGCATTTATTACGAGTCCTTGATCTATACCTACTTCACCGTATTCATTTTCGATAACGGCTATTCTTTTCCCGTGCTCTTCACTCAATATTCTATTAAGCAAAGTAGTCTTCCCTGAACCTAAAAATCCAGTGAGAATAGTAACGGGAACTTTATCTTTGATGCTCATTTACTGATTTCTACTAAATAAACAATAGTTTAATAATAGTAATAAAAAGAAATGAAAACCGTTTTTATTAGAAAAATTTAATCTGAAAGTTTGTACCATTCAGACTCAAGATTTGAGCCAGATTCTTTATCACAGCTTCCACCTAATGAATCAACAATTGTACAAGTGTTGTGAACGGCTACTGAAACCGTATTACCATTCATCATCAATCCATCAACGAATATTTGATTAGAAGCTAAAGGAACTGAACTTTGTCTACTTAAGTTCCTTAATAACTTAGATGCTGGAATTTGTTCAGGAAATATTGCCTGAACCTTCTCTTCATCTAACATTTTTAAAGTAGAACTTATGTTGTCTGGCCTTAAGCTTGAGGAGTCTCCAAGAAAGTCAAGTAAACTAATGGTTTCAAAACCAAATGCATCCCCGTAGTATTCCATTGCTTTGTGTTTAGAGACAATTACTCTGTTTTCCTCAGGAATAGAGCTTACTTGTTCGACGATCCAACTATCTAAGCCTTCTAAGAGAGAATCAGCTTTTTCGAATCTTTCATTAATTAGTTTTCTGTCACCTCTATTAAAAACTGAAATATCTTTCTTTAAACTTTTGCTTATAAGATCTCCCATTTTTATGATGTTATGTGGATCATGCCAAACATGAGGATCTAGTCCTCCATGGTCATGATGATGATGCCCCTCTCCTTCGTCTGGTACTTGTGCTATTGGTTCTACATCACTATTTGAAACGTCTTTAAAAAAGTGTTGAGTTGCTTCAAACTCAAAAGGCATGTGTTCAGTAAAAAATATATATTGACCATCTTCTTTGATATCCACGTTAAAAACAGTACTTTCTTTTCTTTGATCAAAGTTAAGAACAAAAGCTTTATTACTGGCTATCAAAGTACCATCATTTTTTCTGCTTATTGATTCTTTAGATCCTAATAGTTCTTTAGCTAAATCTTCAGACCCTTCTATGTCATTAGATTTGAGAATCACCATCTTCATTGCAGGATCTGCATATTCTCCATCGACTTTTTCAAATGACCATTTGTAAGAACCCTTAGAAAGTTGGAATTTGCCTGCCCATTCGAAAGCACCCTCAGCGTGATCATCATGTCCACCATGATCTGAGTGATCGTCGTGACCTCCATGATCAGAGTGGTCGTCTACCTTAGCTGAATGTTCAGCATGATCGTCATGTCCACCATGGTCTGAGTGATCATCATGACCTCCATGATCAGAATGATCATCTACGTCTATTGCACTAACACCTACAACAACAGTATTCTTTTTATTTTCCCAATTTCTCATACTTGGAGTCATTTCTTTACCAAGAGTAAATACTTTGTCTGCGCTATTTAGTAATTGAGCTTGCCTTGGATTGATCTTTAAGTCATGAACATCTTGTTTTCTATCTACTAAGCATGTAACTTCGTCAGATGGTAATGCAATTGATTTAACTAAATCACAAACTAGTGGTTCTACTGCTACGTATGATTTTCCTTTAGCCATAACATCCTGCCCAAAACCAGAAAATATAATCGTTCCAGCGATTACTGAATTTTTAATAATCGACTTACTCGAACCTGTTCTATTTGTTAAAAGTCTTTTAAAAATTGACATGAAAAATAATTAAACACTTAAAAATGATAATCATTTTCATAATGTCTGACAAGTAAAGGTATCAAATGTTATGAAAATAATACGCAATTTGTATTATTGGTAAGCTTGTAAAGTGACTTTTTTAAAAGATTAATTAATGGCTACTTTAGTTGCTGAAAATTTAACCTTTGCATACACAAAAAAAAGTAAGCCAGCTTTGAATAAGGTATCGGTTGAGATTAAACCTGGAACTCTAACAGCGTTAGTTGGCCCAAACGGCGCTGGTAAATCAACTCTTTTGAGAATATTGCAAGGACAAAATACTCCAGATAAAGGCGAAATAAAAATTGACGGTGAAAATTTGTATAGATCTAGAGCTCTTGTGGCACTTATGCCTCAAAGAAGTTCTATGAATTGGAAGTTCCCCATTACAGTTGAAAAATTGGTATCTCTTGGTCAGATAAAGTATTCAAAATCAAGAAGTAATAACCCCTTTCAAATCAAGACTCTTCTAGCATATCCAAATTCTTGGATTAATAAATGTTGTGAATTAGAGGCGACAATGCAAAGAGTAGGTATTGCAAATTTGGCTAATAGAAGACTCGATTCTCTTTCAGGAGGACAGCAGCAAAGAGCTCTATTAGCAAAAACTCTTATGTCCCCTGCAAAAATATTTCTTTTAGATGAACCTTGTGCAGCTTTGGACCCACCTGCAAAGGAAGATTTTCTAAAAATTGTTCGTCAACTTGCGGATGCGGGACTTTCTTTGCTCGTAAGTAGCCATGATTGGGGCGAGTCTTTAAATAACTATGATCAAGTAATCGTTCTTGATAAAAGTGTTTTGGCAGTTGGTAGTCCTGACCAAATAAAAGATAAATTAGAGGCTATAAACATTAGCTCTATAAACGAAAATAATTTCTGTGATTAGAAAATGTTCCTTTTTAATTCTGAGCTTGATAACAGTTTTGGCAAAGTCCGAAATACTCCAGGGTATGAAACAATAATTGGAATTTCTTTGGATTTGTTTTGGGTGTATGAATATCTTTTACCGGGCATCCTTCCATTTTTGATGTCTCACCACATTGAACACAGGTCAAATGATGAATATCTCTATCTACGGGAGTGTACAGAACCTCTCCTGTTGGGAGATGTCTAGAACGTATTAAGCCATGCTTTATCAGAACTTGAAGATTCCTGTAAACAGTCGTCAGTCCCATAGCCTTTCCGCTTTCTATCAATTGTCTATGCAACTCTTGACCAGACAATTCATCATCACATTTATTAAGTTCTTCAAGAAGTTGTTCTTGTCTTTTGGTAATGTCAGACTTAGTTACCATTGTTTCCGAAATCATTTTTTGTCTCGTATTTTTGATCATACCGAATCTTTCGAATAATGTCTTTTATTAATAACAACTGGTGGCTGGTTCCATTAATAATAACTATATTCTCTGGGATTTTATGCCCAGCTATGGGAACTGTATTAATCACTCATAAGAGATTATTACAAGTTAATTTAATCTCTCATTGTGTGTTGCCTGGACTTGCTCTCGCATTAGCGCTCGGAATACATCCCTCAATTGGTGGCGTTATAAGTGGTCTTCTGGGCTCAGTAATTGCGGAAAGTTTAACTAGTAGAAAAAGTGAAAATTATGAAGCAATAATGAACACAATTTTAGCCGGAATGCTTGGGTTTGGAGTCCTTATAATTCCTCTTCTCGGAATAAGGATTGATTTGGAGGCAGTATTATTTGGGGATTTATTGACAGCAAATTTTGGAGATTTACTTAGAACAATAATTGCTTTTTTAGTATTTATACTTTTAATGACTTTTGGATATGAAAAGGTTGTTTATGTGGGATTGGATCCAGAAGGTGCATCCGCGAGTGGTATAAACGTTTCTTTATTAAATCTTGCTTTAAGTTTTACAACGGCATTAGTAATTGTTAGTTCAATGTCAGCAGTGGGAGTAATTCTTGTTATTGCTCTTCTTTCTACCCCAACTCTGTTAGGGCTAAATAAGGCTCATAGTTTAAGAATTGCAATGATGAGGTCTTCATTTTTTGGATTATGCATCTCACTTCTGGGTTTTACTCTCTCTATAGTCTTTAATTTATCGCCTGGACCTGCAATTAGTGTTATTTGTGTCGCTTCTCTTTTAATTCCTAAACTTCGCAAATAATTAAATCTTAAATGTCCAATCAGAGTTTAATGCTTGAGCTTCTGGATTGTTTTTTAAAGCTACTTCCATAGCCTCTTTTTTATTATTAGCTATAACAACTTCATCAAATTCCTTTCCATTTTTTTTGAGACTTACTTTGAAACGCATAAAAATTTTTTAATTAATCAAAAGTTAACCGCTAAGCAACTAAATTTAAATACTTTTAAAAGTTAATTGATGAAATAGAAACTTTAGTTATTTTGAAGTTTTTCTACTACAGATTCTCTCTCAATTTTAGCTACATCCTGTAATCCATTAGCATCAAACCAAGGTGCGTTTTCCCAATTAAATCCTTCCCCAAACGTATTATCTGGAGCAGCTACGTACCAGTGACAGGATGAATCGGGAACATCTACAGCACACTTTGACCAGTCAGCTTCCCACTGTGGAACTTGTACCCACATTACAGATGCTAATAAAAAAGAAAAAATAAAATTCATAATTATCGGTTAGCAAAATTTTGAAAGATTTTTTTCACATTCTTTCTTTCTTTTCTCCCAGTAATTCTCAAGTATTTGATATTTATGCTTATTTTTAAATTGAATTAAATGAATATTATTCTGATTAAGAACTGAAGTATTTTTTATTTTCATGACTAAAGCTGTCTATGTAAAACATATTTAAGACACTTTATAGATTTTTTGAAGTGAATTTATACTTAATTTTTGTCTTACTTTTGTGTAGGTAAGTATTTTTCGGGATTATTTTCAATATAAATAAGCGAATATTTGACAACACCCACTATTACTGAAAAAAGAGCAATTGCCGAAATAATAAAAATGATTTTTTTGTAAATGCTTTTCATGAATTTTTTATGTTTTTGATTATTTTTTTCATCAACGGCCAATTTTTCTGAAAGATTTAAATAATTAGTAATTTATACTGTAGCCTTTTAAATTACCTACGGAGTAGATTAAAAATATCAGAAACTCCTCACACACTTTTTTCTGATAACTTTAAAAGTACTCAATCGAAATGATTGAGTACTTTTGTATTTTTTGCGATGTGACAGTTAAGATAGAGGTCTATTAGTTATTACATATTTTGAAATTAAGTGTGATATTAGATTTGTGTGTAGGAGGAATTGATTTATTTCAGTGGAAACAAGGAAACACTTGTTATAAATCAATTTTAAAAGATCTCTTTTTCAAGAGGTCTTTTTTTTTTGATTATTAGAAATACATGTTAAATACTGAATATTAAAACATATTTGCTATCTTCAAAAATAATGAGATACGTAATTACAAATTAGTAATTTAATTCGTTAGATTATGGATCGTTAATTACCCCTGTTAATGAAAATACTTTTTTTAGGAATTTTAATTTGCTCAAGCTTTTTATTCCCTTCTTCATCATTTGCCTCACATGTAGAATTAAAACCTTGTGTAGATATTGCCCATTGTGTACGAGAAGAATGGGAGGTTAACAATATTGAGAAACCTTTTGAAGAGATTAAAACATTTATCGAAAACACTCCAAGAACTGAGATTGTAGAAATTGATGGTGATTATCTCCATGCAGAGGCAACAAGTAAATGGATGAAGTATGTAGACGACTTAGAAGTATCCTTTCTTCCTGAATCAAACGTCTTATCAATAAGATCAGAATCAAGAGTCGGAGAAAGTGATTTGGGAGTGAATCAAAAAAGAGTTGATTTACTAAAATCGAAAATGTTTTAAGAATAAAAGATAAAAAAATAATTTATTATTATTGTTTTTTGTATAACTTTTCCATTTTTAAAAAAAATTAGCAGATAAAAAGTGATAATTATCATCATGCCTTAGTAATGGCAAATTTATTAGATTTTCTCTAAAAAGATGATCATAAATTTTATATATTTATTGTTATCTGGTTTTGTTTTTTTCTGGTTTTATATAAACATTAAAAAAAATGGACTTGAATGGATAATCAAAGGTCTTTTTCAAATTGGAATATTGGTGTTATTCATTGGAGGGTTTTTCAAAATATTTTTCACCTTACCCCCTAATTTATTTATAAAAATATTTTTTCTTATTATTTACGCATGGTGCACTGTTGGAATAAATGTAAATTTAATGATCCCTTTGATTAGTTTGATTGATCAAAAAATAGTGAAAAAATAAAAACTAAAATATGCCTTAATTCTTAGTAAAAATTAAATCTAATTCTTTAATCTGCAATATTATGATTTATAAGATTTATTTTTTCCCTTTTGAAAGTCTTTTTCTTGTATACCTAGTCTTTAATGCCAAGTCTGTCATTATATATATTCCAAATAAAAGAATGACTATTCCAATAAAGTATTTCATTAATATTTTTTTATGTAATTACTATGTTTAAGATTTTTCATAATGCCAACTAATCTTAATATCTATTTCTTGAGATAAATTTCTTGTAACTGGACATTCCTTAGAAGCTTTTTTCAAAAAATCAATAGTTTCATTAGAAGTGTTCTCTGGTATAAAAATATCTATTATTAGTTCTTTTATCTTCCTCTCGCTATTTTGTGTCATTAGTTTTTCAATATTTAAATGTATTCCTTTCAAATCAAATCCTTTCGATTTAGCTTTTATTGCCATAATTGTTAGCAGGCAAGTACCTAGAGATGTTGCTAATAAATCAGTTGGGGAAAAACTTTCACCTTTACCACAGTGATCTAAAGGTGCATCCGTTCTAATAAGACTCCCAGATTGTAGATGAATAGCCTCACAGTTTAAATTTCCTAAATAAGAACATTTCACTTTAGTCATTTTAAAAAAATTAAATTAGGAAAATATTATTAATAACAAAAAATTTATGGAACATAATAAGATTATTGATCAGAAATTTTTTATTTGCATATTAGTGGAGTATTAAGGAAATTCATCATTCAAGTTTTGAAATCAGTTTTTATATCCATATTCCTCTAAGCAATACTCAATTAATTCAATTGATTTATTAAGAGTTCTTTTATTTTTATTTTCTAGATCGAAGCATACGTTTAAAACACGTATAGATTCATTTAAGAATGATTCTTCTTTGTTTTTTAAATCTTTAACTTGATTTATATAAATAAATTTTTTAATCCCAATAAGGGAAAATATGATAATTAATATTGTAAAAATTGTTATTTTAAATTTATTCATACAATTTGTTATTACAAATATTTTAATTTATTTAATATCTAAAAACTTTACATAGCTTATAGAACTAAGTAATTACATATGTAGCTGCTGTTATTGCTATGGCAGTAATTGAAATGAAGATGTATGGAACAACCTTTAAAGGTATATAGAGATTATTTTTAGACATTACTAGAACCTTTATAAAAATTCTTACATTCTCTTTAAACTTTATAAGTCTTCAAATATACAAATTAATTTTCTTTGTATAAATTCAATTCTTTTAAAAGATTAAAAAATTTATATTCATTGAATTTTCATTAAATAAAGTATTTCTAAATCCTGCCTTGAGTCCGATATTTTTCTTTTTAAGAAGATTAATTCTTCTTGGCTCATTTTTGATTCTTTTATCATCAATTCTGCTTGTTCAATAGCATGTTCTATATTTCTAATTTTAATTTCTCTTATTGAGGGATCATCTTTACATGCTTTTTTAGTATTAGCATCTAACATATGAAATAAAAAATCACCTTGAATTTAATCTAAATTAAAACTTCATAATGCCACAAACGCAAATTTAATTAAAATAAATTATTATTTATGTAAGAACTTTAACCTTAGCTAACCCTCTCTTCAATTGATCGAGTGGGTTTTTTTTATGGTGTAATATACTCCTAGCATTTACTACTAATTTGGAAGATTCAAAACTTAATCCTGAGGAAAATAATTCAATCGAATCGTCCCCCAATTTGAATGAAGACAATAAAGATCTTAATGAGGGGAATAAAAAAGAAGAAAATGTTAAGGCATTTACAGAATTTCTAGAGAAAGCAAGTAACCAAGATTCTTCAGAAGAAAAAGTAAAACTTGATTCTGAGCAACAAAAACTAAAAATTGACAAATCACTTTTTAAAAGATTTCTTAATAATGGATTTGATGGCATTTCAACTAATCCAAACTATAAAATGTTGGCATTATTAATAATCCTTTTAATTAATTTGTCTCTATTTTTTGTAATTGGCAATATGGGTAAAGCGTTTTTAAGAAATGCAGGAATAATGGGTTAGAAATTATTTGTTTCTTTTTGGATATTCATCTTTACAATTTTGATTCTTCAAATGAAACTGTGATATTTTCTTGTCAAATTAATATTTAAATAAAACTTGGATAATAAAGAGCCAGAAAATCCTGTAGTTTATCTTTCTAATTTAGTCAAGAAATTAGATGTAAAAAACAGAAATGGTTTAGTAGCCTTAGCAATTGTAAACCTTTTAGTGATTCTTTTATTTAAATTTTATTTGAAAGGATCTGGATTGTTATCTTGAATTTACCTGCAGTTAGTATTATTCTGCATTTTCAAATTGCTTAGCTAATCTAAATGCCTTCTTAATTATTAGAAAGCCACCATATCCTCCTGCTAGTAAAGGTAATACTATTAATGGGTTAGGAGAATAATCTGAATAATTTTTCACACCCTCAACATATTTATAACCTGAACATTTAAGAAAGATAAAGCTAAAAAATGTGATACTCCAACCAATGATTGATAAAAAACCACCTTTTTTATCTCCTTCGTAGAATCTGTCTAGACCTAATCCCCATCCTCCTATTAAGAATATTCCTCTAACAACTGAATTTTTTTCTTGATTTCTGAGCATAATAAAAAAATGTTCACTATGAACATAACCTATTTGTATTCAAGATGCGAAATGTTTTTATTAATTAATCTTTAAAATAAAATTTCAATGGATTTAATCCATAAATTACTAAAAATATTAGTCAGTCTTTTAATTAATCATTAGAGATTGTATTTGAATTCAACAAGGAAATTGAAGGCCTTATATAAATAAAAATAGACCCATACATATCCTGCATAATTCTCATTTCTTCGTCTAAATATACAATTGAAACCTGACAATTTGGCGATTCTTTATTCCAAGGTAACTTATTCCATACCTCTTTAACTGGATACCATCTATCCATAAGTAATTCACTAAATAATGGAATCTTATTAAGTCCATCAACTTTGGAAACTTTTGTCTTTTGTAAGTTCATATCAAGCAAATTGTTTCTTAAAACTAAATCACTTGCTAGAGTTATTACTCTTCCACCAAAAGTAGGCAATAGTTTGAACCAACCTAAGATAGGAATTGTTGTTAGCCCAAATATTGTAGTGTCAAAACTAGATATAAATTCTTTTTTGTCAAAATCAATCTTTTGAGCAATTCTCCCAATAGTTGATATGCCAAAGGACCCTACTTGCAATTGATGTAATTTAAAAAAAAGATTACTTTTAAATTCATTATTTAATGCCTTTTCAATAGCAAGGAAGAAAGGAGAACTTCGAAATAATTCAACATTAGAAAAAATCAATTCCCACTCTCCAGACAATAATTTTTCTGATATTTCAAAACTAAAGTCTTTAAGAGCATCAATCAATTCATCCATTTCATTAGCTTTTTCCTCATACATAGGAGAAATTAATTTATTTAATCTTTGCCCTCTATCTGTAACAGCAGCTATTTTATATATATTTGACTTTATCTCTTCAATTTCTTTCATAACTCCAATACAAGAAATACTAATTAATCTTAGGAATTTAATTTGAAGTTGATGGCAATTTTAATAATGCTGGTAATAAAATCAATTAATATTCTCCCCACCTTTTACCAATGTCAAAACCCCATTCAGTGGTTAATCTAATTACTTCATCATGATTCTTGCATTTTGAAAGGGATAACTTTTTACTAGGATTATTTTTTATTAGCTCAGCAATTTGATTAAGTTGCTCTATTTTTTTTAGAAAATTACTTAGATCTTTATCTGACATTTATCTAGGAAGTAAATTTTTGATCATAAGTAAATATGTAATAAAGAACCCAGGCAACACCAATAATAAGTATTGCAATCATTATATTTACTGACCAAACTACTTCAATCATGTATTTTTTTTTATATATTTTTAATATATCCAAAATTTAAACTAAATTAACCGTTAATAATTTAAATCTAGAACAATACACTACTACCACTAACTATATAAAATAGTCTTAAATAGTTTTAAAAATTATGGGAGAAGCTAAGAGAAGGGAAGAGTTAGGCTTACCACCTAGAGAAAAGAAAAAGGAAAAACAAACATCGAAAAATAAACTAAACAAAATTTTAAATAAATATCCTTATTTACCTTTCATTTTAGGTTTTTCATTACTAGCAATATTAATTATCGATTTAGTTAACTACTACAAATAGATATATAAAAAGGGGATACTTTTAGCAGAAGAGAAGATTATCTTCGCAATTGGGAAATTATTTTTCCATAATAAAAATAAAACTCATGAAACCGATTAACACATCATGCGCCTTAATTTTAGGGGCACTAACTTTGTTTTCAATATCTAATGCAAATGCAGGTGGTTGCAGTTCTCATACTGAGAATAAGGCAGAAATTGAATGCTTGTCTGATGATAAAAAATGTATAGAAGCGAAAGAAAAAGAATCACTATACAAAGTTGAGGCCTAAATGTTTGATAATCTTGGAACTGCTCTAGTACAGGCATTAGGCTTCTTTGCTGTTTTTGGTTTTTTTGTATATCAAACTTTATTCGCAGATAGAAAACCTAAGAATTCAAAATCAAATCCTAAAAAAACAAAGATTTCCGACACAAAAGAATCAATTAAAAAAGAACCAAAAAAAGGCTTATTTAATAGAAAATCTAAACCTGTTGAAGAGAATTTACCAGTCCAAAAAAAGGGATTATTTGGGAGAAAAAAAGAAGTTATTAAAGAAGAGATTAAACCAAAGAAAAAAGGTTGGTTTAAATAGGTAAAGGTACTTAAACTCTATTTTGATATCTTTTATACAAAAAATATTTTTAGTAACTTTATAATTTATTGAATAGATCATCCAAAATGAATCATAGAGAAATCACAAAAAAATATAGCGAGTTACTTAATAAGGCTGAGTTTGCTAATGGCCGTAAGGAAGTTGTAGGTCTTTTAAAAAAAGCTGCCAAATTGAAATCTCAGATTGAAATCAATTATTAGATCTTAAAATTAGTTTAATTCTAAATGTAAAAAAATTTTTTAAATAAGTTTTTACATGAGATAATCTGCTTAGATTATTTTTCTTATGAATAAAAAAGGTTATACAACCGAAAGCGGTGGTAGACAAAATGGTTTTGCAATTGAACCAGAAATTAACCCTATATCAGAAGGCGAATCAAAGAAATCCATATTTTTATTTATTGGAATATTATTACCTTTTCTAATAGGCGGTTTTTATTATTTAAGGACTTTGAATATATTCTGATATTTTATAAGCCATTTTTAGCAATATATTCTTCTGAGCTAACTATGTCTTGCATTAAGCTCTCTGATGAAGGATTAAATCCATTTTGCTCTAAAAAAGATTTAACCTTTTCAAATTTTTGCTGAATTTTTTTTGTATATGGAGTTGTCATCAAATAATCGTCCTTTTCTGTTGAATAGTTCATTTGATTAACGGATTACTTTTACAATTAAATTTTGCAAAATATGCTATCGCTAGTGAAGTTATAAATATTACATAAATAATTTAATAGTAATAAATACTTATAAGTTGTTTGAGTGAGATCGCTAATGGTTGATTTTTTAAAGAGTACTTATAGTAACTAGTTCCATTAAATCTCTGGACTGCAAATATTTTTGAAATACTTCAGAATAAAATGCTTTTTTAGCAGCAAATTTTGATTCGAATTCTATTACTAATCCAAGCTGCCCTCCGTCCCATTCATTTGAGGTTGATTCTTGTATCAAATCTCTTTTTACTATTACTCCTCCCACAGATTTAATCCAAGGTAATACTGTCCTTATATATTCCAGAAATAAATCAGCATTTGGAATTGAAATTTTCTTTAGCCAATAGCTCTTTGTCATCAAATCAACATATTCTGGGTAGAATATAGCACAAAGAGGTAAGTATTTATCCTTAATTATATATTCAGCGTTTATAAGATGTATTCCGAAGATGATTTATTAAATTTACTTCTTAAATCTCCAAATTCAGAGAGTATAAGTACTATTGCCAAACAACTTGAAATTGGTCATAATTTTTCCTTCAGCAAAAATAGAAATGATTTAAAGGGCGTCTGGGAGCTTCGGTGGAGTAGTTCTAATAGTTCTTTTTTAAAATATTCGCCTTTTATTGATAACCTTCAAATTCTTGATCCTTTTAATTTGAATGGTCTTAATCTACTTAAACCGAGAGGAATAAGATCAATTATTGGTACTGGTATTTTAATAAGTCTTTATTATATAAATGAAAAAAGAATTGGGGTAAAATTTACACATGCTGGTGTTATAGGGCCTAAGTTTGGAAGAAAAAATATAAAAGCTATGAAAGAAATAAATAATGAACAATTAGGGTGGTTAGAGATAACTTATTTAAGTAATAATCTTAGAATTTGCAGAGGTGATAAAGGAACTTTATTTGTTTTAAGAAAAATAAATTCTCCGACTTTATTCAATAATTTTAAAGAATTTATTAAAATCTATTAAATATATAAATTAATTCTTTATCCAAATAGACTTTAATACGAAATAAATTGGAAAATATTTAAAAGATTCTTTAGGTATTTCATAACTTAAGAATTTCAGTGCTTCTTCTAACCAGTAACCAATATCAAATCCTAAAAGAATTTTTTCTACAACAAACCAAAATTCTTTATCAAATATAATTCTGAAGTTTAAGTAAATATATTCCCAATGAAAGGTATTCCAATATTGGGTTAAAAATGAGGATAAAATAAGCCAAAGTGATATAAATAGAAAACTTTTAAGAAACTTATAAAAATTTTTCATATACCGTCAACTTTCTTATTGAATTTCAATATGCCTCATTATTATTTGGATCAAATTTTATTTCCATGAAATATATCCAAAAAGATATAAAAATATTGAGAAAATAGTAAATTTTTGTGGTATTAATTATCTATTCTTCTTTTTTTAGATTCTGAGCCTTTAAATTTTTATCCTTAAGAAAAAATCCTAAAAACAGAAAAGCAAAATATATTAGTAAACTTATGACAAAAATTAAAACTACCTTTGAAATATCCATAAATGATTTTTTTAATATAAATTAAACCATTTTTTGCAAAGTTTAATCTATGGTAATGATTTTTCATTTATCACGATAACGAGCTTCAATTATTAAGCTAATAATATTATTTAAATTATATGCAAGTAGCTTTTGCCTGGAGCCTTTGTCTATCAGTAGGAATTGTTTTATTGTCAATTATTCCATTAACTATAGGGAGACTTAAAGCAGGTTATTCTGTTGAAAATATGTCTGCTCCAAGGGCTTTATTCGATGAATTACCTTCATTTGGAAAAAGAGCAGTTTGGTGTCATCAAAATTGTTGGGAAAGTATTTCACTACATGCACCCGCATGTCTTCTTTGTTTGATTACTTTGACTGACTCTAATATTGCAATAATTGCAGCATTGATTCATCCTATTTTTCGTTTTTTTTATATTGGTGCATATGTATTTAATATCCCAACAGCTAGAGGTTTAATGTGGGCCTCAGGAGTTTTTACAACACTTTTACTTTACAAAGAGGGATTAACACAATTGATATAAATTATTTAAACAATAAACTTTTCTAAATCTTTTAATTGATATTCATTGATTAGTTCCACTTTATTTGATTTTGCTAGTTGATGAGCAGACTTTGTAAAGCCTGATTTTGAGACTATTATTGCATGTGTACCTTTCCAAAATAATTTACCAGCTGAAATTTCCTGAACTGCTTTATTTCCAATAGCTTTTTCATGATCTTTGCATTGAATACATATTCTCAAATCATTTATCGAAGCAATTAAGTCAACCCCTTGATCTCCTGTATTAGGGGTTTCTTTTACTTCCCAGCCATTTTGTTTGAGAATTTCCATACAATGATTTTCAAATCTAATACCTTTTTTGTAGTTTTCCTTGTTTTTACTTGAGTAGTTTTTTTCTATTAGGTTTAAGCATGATTTCTCTATTTGACTTGCTATGAACACAAACCAATCTTCAGTCTCGAGCTTTCTAATAGATCCAATTATCTCATCATCAATATTAGGATTTTCATTACAATATGATCTCCACTTTTCGAAAAATAATTCCATACTTCCAAATTTTTTTAAAATTACCTTTTCCCAAAAGTATGGAATTCCCTCTTTAAATCGCTTAGAGCCATTTAATATATTTTTCTCTATAGCTTTTTCATCAAGGGGTGGATTGCCAATCCATTTTTTATAATCCTCGTTACCGTAAGCATCTATTTCTCTTAATCTAATCCTTTCCTCTAACAAATTGTATTTGTTTTCTTCTATTAAATTATTAATTGTTTGAATAAATAAATTGGAATTTAAAGCATTATTTAATTTGATCTTTTTCTTTTTAATTTGATAATTCCTTATGATTATAAAAATTAGAAAAATGATAAAAATAATTAAAATAATAATTTTCATTAATGATTTTTATTTTTGATCTAGAAAGTTTTTGTTTTTCTAATAACAAAATTATTTTTTGTTATTACTGATGATTCATTTACTTCAAACCCATTAATTGCTGAAATCTCTCCTTTTATGCCTTCTAATGTTAATTGTTCGATAATGCCTTTTATTACTTCATCCTCGACCAATTTCCTATCAATCCTTTCAGGTGTAATATCTGTAAGCCATTTTGAGGTCTTTTTTTTTACAACCTCTGTAGGGTTAGTTATTTTTAGGTAAATAGCCATTTTTTAAATCATTCAGTTGAATTATAAGCATTAAATCTTCTTAACTTTTCTTATTGTCATTACTTTCCCACTCAAGAAATTGAAAAACAAAAATTGCAAAGATAGAGAAAAATACTATAAACAAGCCTAACCATCCTATGAATTTATGCTCTGTAAAAAGATTTGTAAGCATTGATTTTTCTTGATATCTTGATTCCATTTCATATTGGTAAGAGTCAATAACTTGAAATATATTCATAATAAATAATTTAATAAATCTTTCAATTAACGGATAATAATTTCAACCGTTTAATTTAATAAATGCTTCCGATAGGAAATCTGGCCTTTTTCTTATTATAGAAAAATTTCTTTTATTTATTAAGACTAAATTGACTTCAGCAATCGTTAAGATTTCTTTTCTCTTATTAAGAAATTTTGAAATTACATTAATCCGTGGACTTTTTTCAATATTGAATTTGCTTTCTATTGTTATTTTTTCACCAAGTAATAAAGGGGATTTATATTTTATTGAAGTATTGATTAAAGGCAAATCAAAGCCTTTTTTAGTTAGTTCAAAATAACTTGTACCTACTTCTAAGAGTGCATTTATTCGGCTTTCTTCAAGCCAATTAAAATAGGTACCGTGCCACATTACTCCTGCATGGTCGGCATGTTGAGGTAAAACAATTTTTTCTATTTTCCAAATTGGTTTTGAGTTCATTTTTTTATATAAAAATTACTTTTATTCATTGAAAAAAATTATTTTGATATTGTAGATTAATATTGTTTATTAATATAAGAATCACTAAAACTATATTTATAAATTTATGTTTAATCGTAATAATAGAAGTAGAAAAATGAAGAAGATTTTTCAATGGGAAGAATATTTAAATTGGAAAAATATGTCAAAAGAACAGAAATTAAATTTCAAGAGGGCATGCTTGTTCCCCTTTCTCGTATATATAGTTTATGTTTTTCTTAATCAGTATTCCTTGGCAATTCTATTATTATTAGGTCTTTATTTTTTAATTAGATTTAAAAATAGAAATAAGTTGGGAAGATGAATAATTTTTACTTTGATTTATTTAGATTTGTTTTAAAATTATATATTTTTTCTAAATAACTTTATTGGCATATGACAATAGTATTAGATAAAATTTTTTTATGAAAAGAATTATTTTGTTTTTATTTGTTTTAGTTTTTTCAATATTTTCTAATATGGATAATTTATTAGCAAAAGAAATTGGAAATAACATTAAAGATAATATTTCTAATGAAATTGAAGATATTAAGCCTGATAAAAATAAAAAAAATAATATTTCTAATTCTTCAGTAGAAGATATATTTGGGGATGAACAAACTTTTCCATTTGTTGCAGGTTTAGGGAAAAATGCAGCCCATTGATTTCAAAGTTTCTAATAATTTAGAAAAAGATTTTTTTTCATACTAATGAAAGGTCTTAGGGTCCTAGAGCTTTCTGAAGCAATTAATATTGATATCTCAGATTTATTAGCTGTTTGTGCGATTCTAAAAATAAAAGCCACATCTAGATTAAGCATGCTTTCATTTGAAGAATGTAAGAAGATAACTGATTATTATGAAAATAAAAATTAGATTTTTTTGTATAAATTACTTTATTATTTAATCTCTTTGATCATTGATACTAAGGTTGAATGAATTTCTTCTTCAGATATTTCATTTTTAAAGTTGATAATTGCTGACTGGCCATCGTAATTGATTTTTATATAACTATTATTAATTTCTTCCATATATGCATTATCAAAGTTTGATATCTTTCCATAATGAATAAGATATTTGTGAACTGAATCTATGTGATCATTGTTCATATGATCACAAACTCTTTTACTTGTCTCTTTACTAATTATTTTCATTTAAAGAATAGATTGGTTTTACACTAATATATTTTTTTCATTTTCCAAAGTTTTAATCATTTTATTTATTAAATTTTTAACTTCATTTTTATCAACAGCTCTAACCAAGTTATTTCTCAAATTTGATGCTCCTTTAAAGTCTTTACATGTCCATGAGATATGTTTTCTGGCAATAAGCAAGCCGTGATCTCCTTTTTCTTTTATTAATTCATCAAGATGCTCAATAATTAAATATAGTTTTTCTTCAGTGTTTGGTTCTTTAAAGTTTTTATTTTCTCTAATGGCATAATCTATTTCTCCTATTTTCCATGGTGATCCTAAAATCCCTCGTCCAATCATTACACCATCAGCATTTGTTTTTTTTAAACAATTAAGAGCGTCATCTGGATTTTTGATATCTCCGTTAGCAATTACTGGAATTTCTAATAACCTCTTAAGTCTCCCGATCATTTCCCAATCTGACTTGCCTGAAAAACCTTGCTTTCTAGTTCTTCCATGAAGTGTGATCATTGTTGCTCCCGCATCCTGAAGCTTTAATAAGAAATCCTCTATATTTTCTTCTTTACTATCCCATCCGAGTCGAGTTTTTACAGTGACTGGAATTTTGACAGCTTTTACGACATTTTTGACTAATTCTATAGCAAGTTTGCGGTCTTTAATTAAAGCACTGCCTCCACCTTTCTTTGCAATTTTTTTTACTGGACATCCCATATTTATATCAATTAAGAAAGCTCCAGAGTCCTCAGCTTGTTTCGCGGCTTCAGAAACGGCATATGGCCTATTATCAAATATTTGTACTCCAATTGGACCTTCTTCTAAATCTATTTGATTGATTTTTTGTGTTCCAAATCCCTTTTTAAGACTTGTGGCATTTATCATTTCTGTAAAAAGTAAAGAGTTTGGCGCCCATTTACGTACAAGTCGCCTAAAAATGTTATCTGTAACTCCTGCTAATGGAGATAGCATGACTTTACTCGTAATTATCCTATTAACTCCCCTTCCTTTTAGTTTTATATTTGAAGACATATAATTTTAAATCTATTTAATCTTTTTTTTATTATAAATTCAAATATGGAGCTGATTTTATGTTTTCTATTTATTTCTTAATTAATAATAAGTGCTTTTACTTAAATTGGCCTAATTGATTACTTTTTTTGTTAGTTTATATTGAGTTTAAATTTAAAAAGGAAATTCTTTCTTGTTTATATTAGTATCTATTTTTCTTTCAATAATTATTTTTATTGCACCAATAAATGTAAAAGCTATACAAGGTAATTTAGATTTATCGAGTGCTCAAACTTCAGTAGGCAAAAGATTTGCTAAAGTTTTTTGTGATGCTAAGAGAGAAGGATTAGATTCTGATTTTGCTAGTGAATATGCTTTGAATAATACATATTTAAAATTTGTAGCATTTCCAGACGATGACGAATATTTGGATAATTTATGGAATTTCACCCATAATAATATATTAGATAATTGTGGTGAATTTGTAGATTTAAATGATCTAAAAGACCTAGAGATGTTTTTTAAAGAAGAAGGTTTAATTGCATCAAATAGGGAACTCTATTTACCAACTTTTGAGAATAATTAGATTAAATTTTTAGCATGTACTAAAATATAAATAGAATTCATTACTTTATGAAACTATTAGGTTTAAATTCACCTGAAATATTCATAATTTTAGTCATTTTGCTTTCAATTTTAGGTCCTAAAAGAATTGAAAAAGGTTTCTCATTATTCAAAAAACTATTAAAATTCCTCTTTAGTAAAGATCAAGATCAAAGGTTAGCTAATTCAAAGGTAAAATCAGAGGCACCAGAAAAAATTGAAGTTAAAGAAGAAATAGTAGAGTCAGAAGTAAAGGCAGAGGCACCAGAAAAAATTGAAGTTAAAGAAGAAATAGTAGAGTCAGAAGTAAAGGCAGAGGCACCAGAAAAAATTGAAGTTAAAGAAGAAATAGTAGAGTCAGAAGTAAAGGCAGAGGCACCAGAAAAAATTGAAGTTAGAAGTTAAAGAAGAAATAGTAGAGTCAGAAGTAAAGGCAGAGGCACCAGAAAAAATTGAAGTTAGAGAAGAAATAGTAGAATCAGAAGTAAAGGCAGGGGCACCAGAAGAAATTAAAGTTAAAGAAGAAATAGTAGAGTCAGAAGTAAAGGCAGAGGCACCAGAAAAAATTGAAGTTAGAGAAGAAATAGTAGAATCAGAAGTAAAGGCAGGGGCACCAGAAGAAATTGAAGTTAAAGAAGAAAAAATAGAGCCAGAGGTAAAATCAATTAAACCTAAAAAAAGAACTGTTAAAGAAGAAAAAATAGAGCCTGAGGTAAAATCAATTAAACCTAAAAAAAGAACTGTTAAAGATGAAATAATAGACGTAGAAGTTGATTCTGATAATAAATAAAATTTTAAATTAAATTTAATAATATTAGAAAGGTTTGAATCCTAAAAATAGGATATTTTTTAGAATAATATGTTTATTTTTTTAATTCAATATAAAGGATCTTAAATTTAAACATTTTAATTTGAATTATAAGAAGATTGTTATGAATCTAAAGCTACTTCGATAGCTGCTATTAAGTTTTCGTCAAACGGTTTAATACCTGGTTTGAATCTTGCTATTACTTTACTATCTTTTCCTATCAGAAACTTCTCAAAATTCCATTCAACATCTCCTTCAGGTTCAACCTTGTTAAGGGTTGTGTATGGTTCTGTGGTGTTGCCTTTAGCATGAACTTTTTCGTAGATTTCAAATTTAACTCCATAATTTGTTGTGCAAAAATCTTTTATTTCTGAAAGAGAATCGGGTTCTTGTTTTCCGAAATCATTACAAGGGAATGCAAGTATTCTTAGGCCTTTGCTTGAATATAAATCATGTAGCTTTTGAAGATCCTCATACTGAGCAGTATTTCCGCAATAGCTAGCTACATTTACAACTAAAATTACTTCCCCTGAATATTTACCTAGTTTTATGGATGATCCATCTGCAGAAAGAACTGTAGTATTTTGCACGTCAACTTGCATGTCTAAAAAAAATTCACCCCTTGAAGATAGCATTGTATAGAATTTATTGTGTTTAATTTATATGATGGTTTTGGTTATTTCTTTTATAAGTTTTAATTTTTCATTTATTTAACCCTTTATAATTAATATTATTTATCATTTTAAATTTGGACCCTTTAGACCCTCTTACTGAAATTATTAATTCCGGCCAAGGTTTTTCACCTGCAATTGCTTTAGAAAGAATCATTTGGGCAATGATTGGATTCTTTTTTTTAGGTGCAATTTCAAAGTCAATAACTAATAGTATGCGAAGTCAAAATTGGTTTAGTAGATACTTTTTATTTAGTTATTCTAAAAATAAAAAATTTACAGATGATACATCTTCACAACCTTCTGGAGATGAAGAATAAGTGTTATTTGTATGAAAGAGTCAATTTTTTCTAAAAAGAGAATTTTATTGCTTGGTAGTGGCGAGCTTGGAAAAGAATTAGTAATAGAATCCAAAAGATTAGGATTAGAAGTTATTGCAATTGATCGATATGAAAAAGCACCTGCAATGCAAGTTGCTGATTATTCAAGAGTAATTGATATGGGAGATAAAAATATTTTAAAAAATGTTATAAAAGAATTTAAACCTGACTATGTTGTCCCAGAAATAGAGGCACTTTCAATTGAGGCCTTAAAAGAACTAGAGGATGAAGGATTCAATATTGTTCCCAACGCCAGAACTGTAGAAATTACAATGAATAGAGATAAGATTAGAGACTTAGCTTCTAGAGATTTAAAAATAAGAACTGCAAAGTTTGATTATATTTTTGAATTTGATGATTTAGAAAAAAAAGCAGATGAAATTGGATTCCCATTTTTACTGAAGCCTTTAATGAGCTCTTCGGGAAAGGGACAGAGTTTGGTTGAAACAAAAAATGATTTACAAAATGCTTGGAAACAGGCACAATCAAATTCAAGAGGAAAGGTTAAAGGTGTAATTATTGAAGAATTTATTGATTTTGATTTTGAATTTACGCTTTTAACTGTAAGAAAAGAAAATGGTGAAAATATTTTTTGTTTACCAATTGGACATCTTCAATCTAATGGTGACTATCAATGTAGTTGGCAACCTATAGAGATCAAAGAGTCCTTAATTATTGAAGCTAAGAGAATGACAAGTAGAATATTAAATAACCTTAATGGAGCTGGATTATACGGAGTAGAGTTTTTTATAAAAGGAAGTGAGGTTATATTTTCAGAATTATCACCAAGACCACACGACACAGGTATGGTTACATTAGTTAGTCAAAATATTAATGAATTTGAATTACATTTAAGGGCTTTTTTAAATTTACCAATACCGCATATAGATCTAATAGAACCCTCTGCAACTAGAGTTATACTCTCTAACCAAGAGTATCTAAATCCTATTTATGAGGGTCTTAATGAAGCATTAGAATTTGAAAAGACTAAAGTACTCATATTTGGTAAACCAGTTTCTAGAAAAGGTAGAAGAATGGGTGTTGTTCTCTCTTCAAATCCTGACATTAATTTGGCTAGAAAAAATGCAGATGAAGCTGCTCGTAAAATAAAAGTCAGTTCTAAATAAATATTAAAAAAAAATAACGAAAAAAATACTTATTTCCTTTGTTTTTGTTATATGTCTCATTGGGTATTATTTAATTATGTTCTGTATTTCACAATGATAGAAAATTATAAAGGTTGGGATATAACTTTAAATTGGGATAATAAAGATTATTTCGAGATGAATACTACTAAAAGTAATTTTTTTAAAAAAGAGGAAAAATGGATTGGTGTTCACTTAAATGGTGAAAAAATCTATGGTTCTTCTCTAAAAGAAATTAGGCATATTATTGATTACCCTAGTTTGCATGCAAAGTAGAGTAAAAGATTTTTTAATTATCCTGATTATTTTCATTATCTTCAATTAGTTCATTAGCAAGTTTTCTTAAATCTCCCTTAATAGATACCCATGTAAAAGCGATTATAAAAATTGAAGCAGATATTGCAACAGTTATTTTCTCGACAGGGGACATTCCAAGTGCAATAGCAAACATTTTAAACCAAATAGTAATTTTTTATTATATTAAATTTTTTTAAATAGTTAGAATCCAATTCTTTTTTGCAATGATATTTAATTATTCAAAATATATTAAATAAAATTTAAATTACTTATTTTATTGATGGTTTCTGTTTTCAATTTTATTCAGTAAGATTAGATTATGGAAAAAAAAAAGTGCCCACAATGTAAAAATTTAATTTTAAAAACTTCCCCAACATGTTTATATTGTGGCAGACCTAATAAATTTATAACGAAGGAATACGTAAATAAAAAGTGGAATAAAGATAATAATAATTTAGTTTATATTTTTATTAATAAGTATCTTGTATTTATTTTATTTTTAATATTTACAATTGTTATTATTATGTTTAGTTAAATATTATCAATTAATCACTCTATTATTGCATCTAATACTTCTTTAGTATTTGTTGATAGTTTATTTTTTTTTATCTGCTTTATTGTTTCTATCATATTGCTTTTGTAAGGTTCTGAATAATAATTATATCTACTAAATACTTTAACAAAACGGGAAATTACGATTGGATTTAATTTATCAAAGTCAATTATCTTTTTTGCAATATATTTATAACCAGAACCATCCATAGCATGAAAAGTACTATTTCTTGTTACGAAAGTATTTAATATAGCTCTTAAAGTGTTTGGTGATTTTGCATCAAAAAACTTATTTTCAAATAATTTTTCAATGCTTTTTGTTGTTTCATCAATTTCTATAGATGCATTGAATGAGAACCAACTATCCAAAACTAAACTATTATTTTTCCATTTATTGAAGAATATATTTGAAATAATTTTTCTTTCAGGACAATTAATCCTACTGAAAGAATTCAATGCAGCTTTTGCTAGCGTCATCGAATTACTATCAACATAATTAGTTATTTTGCATTTAATTTCCCCATCATCACTATGCAAGAGTAGTTTCCAAATAGTTTCGATTAGTTTTCTTTCATTTTTACCTTCTGGCCAAACTTTATCTAGATTTTTCTCTATTTCTTGGAGCTTAAAATATAATTCTTCTTTTAATTTGGTACCGAATAAATGATTTAATTCGTCAATAGTTTTATATATTTTTAAAGGGTCTATATTTTCCATCTCAGATTCGATTTCAGCAAACGTCGGAATACTAAGTAATTCTGATAAAAGAGATAAATTAATATCTTTATTTTTTATGAATGATATTAAGGTGCTTATTAATTTATTTTCAATTTTATGATCTGGTTTTTCATCTAATCTGCATAAAATAATTTTTTTATAAAATAATTTTATAGTATTGAATAGTGTAAAAAAATCTTTTTCATATTTTAAGATTAAAAATTTTTCATCCAAGGTAGTGTCTGATTCCCAATCTACTGGTGAAGAAAATTCGCGAAAATAAGTTACTAAAGGGATTTGGAGGTGAGAACTTACATTCCTAAAAATAAATTCTTGTTTTTTTGTTTTTAAAACAACTGTTTTTTCAATTTTTTTATTTTCACCGCAAAATATAGCCAGTTTTATAGGAATTATTAGAGGTAAATCATTATATGGGTTTTTCCTTGTTGGATTACTTTGTGAGGCCTGAATGGTAAGTTTTTCGTCTGTTTGATCCCAGATTCTCTTGAATTTAACTTTTGGTGTGCCATTTTGCTTATACCAAACTTTAAATTCTTTAGGATCGATTTCTTTATTTTCCTCTAAAATTTTATCGACAAATTGGTCTATTGTTGCAGCCTTCCCATCATATATTGCGATGTAATTACTAAATCCTTTATAGAAATTTTCATCTTTTACAAGCTTATTAAGCATTCTAATTATTTCTGCCCCCTTTTCGTATATCGTGGTGGTATAGAAATTGTCTATTTCTTGATATTTTTCTGGCATTACAGGATGCGATGTTGGACCTGAATCTTCTCTAAATTGATTTCTTCTAAGAAATTTTGCATCCTCAAGCCTCTTGATTTCATGACTATGAAGGTCTGCAGTGAATTGTTGATCTCTGAATACTGTTAAACCCTCTTTTAGAGATAATTGAAACCAATCCCTACAAGTAACTCTATTACCTGTCCAATTATGGAAGTATTCATGGGCAATCACTCCTTCTATTCTCTCTAATTCTTCATCAGTTGTTGTTTCAGAATTAGCGAGTATTAATTTTGAGTTGAAAATATTGAGACTTTTATTTTCCATGGCTCCCATATTAAAGTGCCTTATTGCGACTATATTGAACAATGACAAATCGTATTCAAGGTTAAATTTATCCTCGTCCCATCTCATGGATTTCTTTAAGGAACTTATTGCATGTTGAACATATTGTTCATCGCCATATTCAACATAAATATTTATTTTTACTTTTTTATTTGATTTTGTTATGAAATTGTCTTTTACACAATTAAGTTTGCCTGCTACCAATGCAAATAGATATGAGGGTTTCGGATATGGGTCTTCCCAAATTATTTCATGTCTATTATCTGGAAGATTATTTTCTTTTACGACGTTACCATTTGAGAGTAAGACAGGATAATCATTCTTGTCTGCCTCAATTCTCACCGTGTATTTGCTTAGAATATCAGGCCTATCAGAGTGAAAACTTATTCTTCTAAATCCCTCTGCCTCGCATTGCGTAGTTATAATTCCATTGCTTTCATACATTCCTAAAAGGGATGTATTTTCCTTCGGTTTAATTATTCCTTCTATTTTTAATAAAAAATTATCTTTATTTATATTTTTAATTTTTAAGTTATTTTTTTGCTGTTTGTAGTATTTCTCTTCTAGTAGTAAGTCATCTATAAATATTTTATTTATTAATATATCCTTACCATCAAGAATAAGATTTCTGGTTTTTTTATTTTTTTTTACTAATTTTAGTTTTGTCGTAACATTAACAGCATTTTTCTTAATTACGAAGTCCAAAAAAATTTCTGGAATTTCATAATCAAAAACTTTGTAGTCTTCAAGTTTTATATATTTAGAAAAACTCTTTTGATTTTTGGGATTGTTCATTTTTACAAAGAAGTTCAGAAGTTAAATAATCTAGAAAACTTATGTTGAAATTATAAGTTTGACATATTATTTTCTGCTTCACAAAAATGTGTTTTAATTTCTCCAGAAGGAAGTAGCTCGTATAAAGAAGGATTATCAATATCAGGCGATCCATCCTTATTAAATTGGTACCTCCATTCCCATTTTTTATCTGTAAAGGAAATATAATATTTCCTTAGAGAGTATGGAAGCATAAGCTTTTTTTTATTCCAATTAATATTTATAAATGCTCCTGGCCTTAACTCAGATATCTCTTCTACTATAGAAAAGTCACCATTAATATTATTTCTCATAACAAGATCAAGCTTTGAATTTTCACATACATAGCTACTATTTAAAGCTAATAAAAGTATTGAGGTAAAAAAAAATGAATGAATTTTTGAACTCCTTTTATACTAGATTTAATTCCAAGCTAAATGACTAAATAAAAGATCTTTTTGGATTAATTTAAATCATAATAGATTGCATACTCTTTAGATCTACTAGATTACTATTTAATTCTTCTTTGTATTCTTGTACTGAAATAAAATTATTTAAAAAACCAGAATATGTTGCATCTCCGCCCACGGTACTTGAAAGTATAAATTTAGGACTGAATTTGTTAATCAATTTAGGTATTACATCAGCACCTTTCACAAAAGAACCTACAAGGGGTAATTCTAAATTTTTTGTAGGAGTAATGACTGCATCAAGATTTTGTTTATTTAAATTTTTATCAAGATATCCATGGGGTTCTATATAAAAACCATTATCTTGATCGTCTTTAACAATATATCCGTTCTCTATTTGTGGTACTGGAGCTCCAGCAGTGGCTTCAAAACTTAAATTGAATTGACTAGTCTTTTCGTTTGGTTTAAGCAATTTTATTGTATTAAAACCAATTTTTTTTAATGTTTCAATAGCACTTTTAGGGCAAATTATAGGAATATCCTTTCTGAACATTTCTAATGTTGGTACATGACAGTGATCAGGTAATCCTTGGGTTAATAAAATAATATCTATTTCTTTATCTATTGAAATTTCTTTTTCTAATGATCCTTTAAAAAACCACTCACCTGGTGGAAATATTAAATCTCCTTTGAGCCAAGGATCAATAATCAAACTAGTTTTTGGAAATTTTATAAGCCAACCATTTGATCCAAGGTAGGTCGCTTCAAAAGCCATTATTATAAAAATGTCTTATTAAATAATAAAGTAATTTTGGATTTATCGAGAAGTTACTAATTTAGTTTTTTAGTTTGCATCATTTAAAATTTGAAATGACTTACTTTTTAAATTAAATATTAAAACTTGGTTATCTTTATAACTAATTTTAAAGTCTTCTTTTTCTAGCATTTGTAATGGAATTAGAGCTAATCCTCCTGTTCCTGAAAATATGATTGGCATGGTGTTATTTTTCGTTCCACTCATTTTTTGTAAGTCAATAGCTTGAGAAACTATTTTTCTGGCTTTATCAAATCCGTAATCCTCTATTAATTCAGGCCATAAAAAGGTAACTGGTTCATACTTTGAAAACTCAATTTTTACTGTTTTCATTAATAATATTATATAAATGACGAATAATTAATAACGATATAAACTTAATTACTATTTTTAAACCTATCCATGACTAGTTGTAACATATCCACTACATCTCCATCAGTTAAATTTAAATCCTTCTTCAAATCATTACAAGTTAAATTCATTTCAAGTGCTGCTTCAGCCATATGATTAACTTTTTTGTTGTCACCACCCAATGAAATAAAGGGATTGAAGTTTTCTATCATTAAAATTTAAGATTACCTACTAGTTCTAGCTAAGAAATAATTAATTATCATTGATTGATACAGAAGCTTATAAATATGTTATTAATTATTTAGAAAATTTTTATTTTTAAACAAGAGATGTTGATATCCCTTTTGATATCAATGCGAATCTTCTAGCTATGATTAATAACGGGAATATTACGTTTGTTCGTTTATTTGATTTAAAGACTCTAGAAAGTAACAAAAGTAAACTGCTTGAGGGATTACTTATCTGCTTGCAAATATTATTAATTGCATCTGCCCCATGAAAGATATCTTCATCTTTCAGTAGGATAGCTCCTCTATCTAGGTCATAACCTTTTTCTAATAGCGATTCAATTAAAGTTAAATTTTTACGACCATCAAGAATCTTAATATTAGTTATCTTGCTTTTGATTTCTAAGAGTTCAGCAAAATGATTGCAGAAGGGACATTCTCCATCATAAATAAAGGTATAGTTGGAAGTCATTAGAAAAATAGAGGGCTACTCGTCTTAAAGTTAGCTACAAGACGGGTTATTCCTTGATAATAAAATAAAAAATAAAAATTTTGTGGATTGCAATATAGATGAATTTAGCTAAAAGATGCATATAATTACGAAGAAATGTCTCAAAATAGGTATATTTTTCATAAAAATCTGTATGCTAACTCGGAGATATTATGTTTTAAAATCATGAATTTATTAGCTTCTTTTGCTCTAGGTGGTTTCAATCCTTGGGCAGCAGGGTTCGGAATTGGTTCTTTAGTCCTTTTTGGTCTTGTTGGTCTTGTTGCGGGTCCTAACCTTAAGAATTTTGACCCTGATGCATAAATATTCAAATTTAATATAGTTTTAAAAAAAAAGACTCAACTGGGTCTTTTTTTTATGCAGTTTTTAAAATTTATTTTTAGAATTAAATTTAATTATATTCTTCTAAAGAAATGTTGTTGAATCCTTTTTATCCATTAACTTTCTTGAAAATCTCTTCTCTAAAAGCAACTATTGTTTTTTTGTCAATTCTTTTAATTAAATCAAATTTGCTTAGATTAAAAGGGGGATTAATAGGAGGTCTTTTTGCTTTGATACTCATTTCAGGGATTTTAGCCTCTAGTACCATAGCTCTGGGATCTTTATTTTATGCCTATAGGTTAAAGAAGGAATCTAATCCTGATGATAATCAAATGCAGGATTTAGAAACTGTTAATGTTTAAGATAATCAAGATTTTTTATTGAATTTGTTTTCTTAAAAAGGCGTCCCTGGTACAAAATGCAATACTAAAAATCCAAAACCAGCTGCAAAAACAATTGATACTGCAATGATAAGAAGGCCTGATGCCATCCCCCCTTCGTTAAATGCCATATAGATAGTTATTTTAAGTTAATAATAGAACATATTTGTTACCTAGTAATAGTTCTAATTACTCAAAAATCATCCAAATTTATTATTAATGGTAAATAAAAGCAAAAAGATGGAGGTTAATGAGATGATAAAACCAAATATAATTAATGGTTTAGATTTTAAGTTTTCTTCTTTCTTAAGATTACTTTTTGAAGAAGACAAATTTCTATCTTTTTTTTTAAAAATAAGATTAGGAAAAGGTTTAATCACAATGAAAATTAGTTATTAGGTTATTATTCCAAGGTTTTGAACAAATCTTTATGGTAATCAACTACATTTTGACAACTAATTACAGGTGTAAATTCCATATGAATTCCGAATTTTGCTCTCCATGGGGCAAAATGCGCAAAAATTTCCTTATCACTATGCGCCCTACATAAACAAACTACTCTCCCTTCTCCTGGAGCATGTACTCTAAATAACATCTCAAACTTATCTGTTTTATCTGATTTTGCCATTTCACCATTTTCCCAGGCTTCCACAAATAGTTGATAAGCTTTTATTTGATTTTCAATATCTGGGAATTGGCAGTCAGCAAGAAATAATTGCATAGAAATAAGATTTAATCTTTTATATTATCCTTCAAAAAACTATTTATTTTTAAGACTGTTTGAATTTGAAGATCAGAATAAAAATATATTTCTAAATAAAATGAGAAGAAAGCGTCTCTAAAAATTTTCCAATATCTTTTTTATATAAGCTATCTGTGAATTTTAAAGAGAATAATTCATAATCGGTTCTTTTTTCTTCTTTATTATCAAAATTTATACCTCTTTTTAATGAAATATTCTTCACTATTAATATTGATCACTATTTAAAATTTAAACAAATTTAAGTAAAAGGCAAATTTCTTTACATTATGTTTTTATAAAACAAATTATTAGTGTAATCAGATAATTCTCTTATTCAAATTAAGAGCTAATTATTTTTGCTAGAAAATAAAAAAATGTATTTATTAGAGAAAAAATTACTGTTAGGAGAGATGCAATAACAGGTAATAAATTGAACCATAATTGCGATGTTGTCATTTTTGAATCGATATGTAAAAAATTGGTTCTTTTTTTTAATCTTATTTGCAGCCAAAAAATAGATAATGGATAAATAATTCTTGAAAAAGTAATTAAAAAAGAAGGTAAAAAACCTTTGTATGAATAAAGTATAAATCCTGAAAAAAAGTATAAAGTCCAAACTAGAAGTCTTCTAACCAGAATTAACGACTTGCTTTTACTAGACATTATTAATAAATTAATTTTTTATAATTTTAGTCATTTTATATCTTTCAAAAAAAATGTTATTTATAATTATTTTTTCTTTACGTTTAATTTTCCATTCATTTTTAAGAAATAATTCATAACTTATTAAGCTTGCTTCAGTATAAAGAGAGTCTAAACTTTCTTTCTTTGCTTCATCTTCTAATTTATGAAGTAACTTAGACCCGAAGCCTTTTCTTTGGTATTTACCTTTACAGTAAAATAGCGCAATTCTATCGGTGGGATATCTTGTAGCAAAAGCAATAATAATTCCTTTTTTACTTATAAGCCATCCTTTTCCTTTAATTATTGACTTATCAAAATTTGGGTTATTCCAAGCTTGGCTTGACCAGGCTCTTTTTTGTTCCTTACTATAAATTTTTTCATCTAAAGATTGAATTGAATCAAAATAAACCTTCTTTAATTCCAGTTGATCTTTAATGGTAATTTGTCTTAAATTCATATACAAATCTATTATTTAATATGCCTAGTAAAAATATAGTCGCAATTGGGGGAGGAGGGTTTGGACGTTCAATAGGCTCTCTTGAAATTGAAAAATATATAGTTTCATTGATTAATAAAAAAAGACCTAAAATTTGCTTTATTCCAACAGCATCTGGCGATAGTAGTTTGTACAAACTAAATTTTTATAGAGCATTTTCTAAACTTGATTGTATAACAAGCCATATTGATTTCTTTTCTAGAACAGAAAACTTAGAAGAGATAGTTTTAACTCAAGACATCATTTATGTCGGTGGAGGAAATACAAAAAGTATGTTAGCTGTATGGAAAGAATGGAATTTACATAAAATTTTGCGAAATGCTTATGAAAAAGGAATTGTAATGAGTGGTGTAAGTGCTGGGGCTATTTGTTGGTTTGATAAAGGTATAACTGATTCTTATGCTAAAGAATTAGCCATAATTGATTGCTTAGGTATAGTTGAAGGTATTGCCTGTCCGCATTTCGATGAAGAGAAAGAGAGGGAACCTTACGTTAATGATGTTATTCAGAGAGAAATTATTGAATCTTGTATATGTATTGAGGGCAATTGTGCCTTGCATATTAAAAATGATTTTGAATATTCCTCAATTGATTTTGGTAATGGTAGAAACTGCTTTAGAGTTACAAGGGAAAATAATATTGTAAAGAAAGAAATTCTTTGAAAAGAAAATATTTTTAATATATTTTAGATCTCTTCATTCTTCGAAATAGAAGTAAATTCAATCCCTTTGTACTTTACAAAAGATGCAGTCCATACTTCTTTGGAAAGATTGCTAAGGTATTTTAGAAATTGTTGTGTATCTCCATCTCTTATCCATTCAGATTTGATAAATGGAAGCTCTTTTTGCATTCTTTTAGGATGCATATGAACAAGGAGCAAACCTTTTTCTTCAGAAGCCCTTTTTAAAGCACCTTCATCACTTCTTTGAAACACTCTCATTAGAAGATTTAAAATTACCTCTTCCCCAAGTTTCTTGAAATTTTCTGATTCCTCTAAATTATCTTTAATTTCTTTACCTCCAAGAGGCATTGCTCTAACTAAGTTTTGCTCTATTAAAGCTATTGCAATTAGATAATCTTGGCTAGCCATATTCTAAAATAATACTTTATTTGTTATTCTAACCTCTCGAGTTCATGAAAATCTTTTATGGATTAAATATCTGCGATAAGAAGAAAGGAAATAATTTATTAATTATTTTCCAATACAATTGAACTATTGTTTTTTTTATTTTAATTAGTAAAGTTAAAAATTCTATTTGTTATGAGGTTTTTTTTGTTTTTATTTTTCGGTATTTTTTTAGGACTTTATTTATCATGGCCCGGTTTAGTAATACCAGAAAATTGGAAATGTTTTAAACAAATTATTGCAAAATCTGCAGAAGATAAAATTTCTTTAAAAGCTGCATTAGAGATTTCTCCCAGTTATTTTCTAAAGGCTAAGAATAAAAAGACGACTTCCAAAATAAGAATCGTAGCAGATGCGTGTTTTCGTTAATATGTTGATTGATTAAATATGAATACTAAATAATGAACAATAATATAAGATTTGAATTATCGTTTAAAAATATTTCTCAGTTAGACAATAAACTTAATTTCTGCAAATTAAATAATATAAACAACATCAATATTCCCTGTAAAGGAATTATAAAGAAGGATTTATTTAATTCAACTATTAAATATATATCTAAGAATTATAATGAATTTAATGTAACCTATCACTATAGTCTTTATCATCAATATTCAAAAAATAAAGAAAAATCGTATCAGGATTTTTTGGATTTTGTTAAAATTTCTCAGACTAATAAAAATTATGAAATTCTACTTGTGTCGGGATCAAATAAGAAAAAAAACTTTGACTCAGTTGATGTATTAGCTTATTTAGAAAAAGAAAAAAATTTAAAAGTTAAATTAGGTATAGCTTATAATCCATATTTGAAAAAATATTATAATATTTCTTCAGAAAGAGAAAGGTTCGAAAGAAAAATTTCGACTGGATTAATAAATTCAATTTGGTTTCAATATGGCACAGATATTAAAGTTCTTCAGAATGAGTTGACTTATCTCAAGAAAATAGTTAAGGATGAAAAATTAAATCTATTTGGAAGTTTATTTATTCCTTCTAAACAATTTATAGCGCGGTTTAAATTTCGTCCTTGGAAAGAGGTATACATATCAGAAAAGTGTTTATTTGCCTTAGATAATTTTTTTGATTTTACTAGTGATTTAGTTAGTTTTTATAAAAATAATAATATTACTCCTGTAATTGAATCTGATTTTTCATCATTAGAGAAACTTGATTCTGTTTATAGTTTTTTAGAAAATGAAAGATAATTTCTGTCAATATTAAACCTATGAAAAGTGATTTTACCTATGACTTATTAATAATAGGTGGAGGAATATCTGCTTGTGTTTTCGCTTCGAAGCATCTGAAAAATAATATTACAAAAAAAGTTGGATTAATTGAAATTGGTCGTGGACTGGGAGGGAGATCAAGTACAAGAATAAGCAAAAAATATAAAGGATGGAAACTAAACCACGGTTCTCCAAATTTTAATATATCTAACAGTAAAAATAATCTTCTATTAAAAAGTTATATTGATGAATTATTGGAAAATAAATATATAAAAATTGACGACTCAGACTTATATTTTCTAAATGAAGATTCTAATTTAGAAACCATAAAAACATCTGAATTTTCTTGCGGGGTTAATTATCTATCTTTAGATTCCATGAGTGAATTATCGAGAAAGATAATTGAGTCAAATAATTTAAAAGAGAAAATTGATTTTTTCTTTGAAACTTTAATAGTAGATATGAAGTTTGATGATAAGGAATGGTTACTAACATCAAAAAATGGCGAAAAATTCAAGTCTAAATATCTAATTTGTTCAACCAATTTGTTGTTACATAAGAGGTCTTTAAAAATATTAAACGTAAATCAAATTCCATTAAGAAAAGCTATTCCTATTAATAATGATAAAAAAATAGATTTACTATTAAATTTCTTAGAAGAACAAACATTTATTCCTAGGTTAACTTTTTTAATTTATACAAATGAAAATTATAGTTATAAAGATTATTATTCTAAAAAACAAAGGTATTTTTATTTAAAAAATAATTTAGAAAAAAAATATAAATTTGAAAGAATTATTTTTCAGCTGCAAGATAATAATAAATTAGGGATTGTAGTACATTCAAAAGACCCAGAGTTAATTAATTCTTATATAAGTGCAAAAGATGAAGAAGTTTTTAAACAAATAATAATTACAAATTTCAATAAACTGTTTGAAGAGAATTCTGTAGTACGTAAATTAACTTTTGATGAAAAAATATCTATTATGAAATGGAGAGCTTCACAACCTTCTGGCCTTGCCGTACCATTATCTTTACAATTTAGTAAAAAATATAGAATTGGATTTTGCGGAGATTGGTTTGAAGGAGATGGATTTGGCAGAATTGAAGGCTCAATTTTAAGTGCTTTAATATTAGAGAAAAAAATTAAAGACTTAATTAAATAATTTTTTCAGAATGTGATCAATATCAGTGTTTTTTTCAATAATGAATTTATTTGTATTATTTTTTATGCTATTAGGTTTGAATTTTTCGTAATAAATGCTCCATGATTTTAAGAAATCATTCTGAGCTTGTTTTTTACCCTTCCCCCTTTCTTTTATATCTCTTTGGACAACTCTTTTCATGCACTCATATTTTTTAGTTTTTAGTTCTAAAAAAACATAATCCTTATTATTTAAAGTGTTTGAAAATTCTTTAGCAAATATACCCTCAACAATTAAAAAACTAATATTATTTTTTTCGTTTAAGATATTTTGAATTGTTTTCTTTTCGAAATTATAATAACGATCACAGATTGAAATTCCATTCTTATAAATAAAATCAAAATCTTTTTTGAATAGTCTGTTATTAAAACTAATACTTCTATCAAAGAAACCTTCTACAAATTTTGGTAGTAATTTACTTATTAACCCTGTCTTATAGTAATTGTCTGTACTTAACACAATACCATTTTTATTTTTTTTTATTATTTGATTTGATAAAGTTGTTTTCCCGCTTCCTGAAGGTCCACTTATAAAAATAAGCTTCATTTTTATGATCTGTTCTTTAATAAGATTTTAACTTTACTAATTAATAAATACCTTTAAATTTTGAATAAACATTTTATCTTTTTAAAAGTTTTTAAAAATAATTTAAAATACCGTGCAATGGCTGGTAAGCTTGCATAAATATTAAATGTGTGTCTTTATATAATTGTAAATAAATTATTTCTATTCAATTAGTTATTGTCTAGTTATTAATTCCTCTGGAATTTGATAATATTAAATTGAAGAGTTAATTTTATTACTTATATATTGCAATGATTTCTAAATTTCTCAGCAAACTAAAATCAATTTTATTTAAAAGTGCAGTAACTCCTGAAACTCCTTTAAAGAAAGAAAAAAAAGCAGCAAAGTCTGCAAAAACAAAAACAAAAACAAAAACAAAAACAAAAAACAAAGCGGTAAACTCTAAGAAAAATATTGAAACTTTGACTACACTTCCAGGTGTTGGAGCAAAAAGCGCAAAAGCTTTGTATGAAGCTGGATTTAAAACAACAAAGGCAGTTATTGCTGCAGATGAAAAAGATCTTCTTGCTGTGTCAGGAGTTGGAATAAATCTTGTTAAGAAGCTTAAAAAACTTAAATAGTTAAATCTTTTTTAACCTCTATAAATTTTAATAATATTAAAAATTTACAAAAACTTTATAAGTTCTAGGAGATTATCTTCTTCTTGCTTTTCTTCTCTGTTGTAACTTTCTTTTGTATTTTTCAATAGGAGTTTCGTGATGCCTAAGTCTTTTTAAATCTGCAAAGATTCCAGATTTAGATACTTGTCTTTTAAATCTTCTAAGGGCTGACTCAATTCCCTCATTCTCTCCAACTGTTACTTGTGTCAAAATTTTCTAAATAAATACTATTCTAGCACCTCATTAGATAAATTTAAAATTCATACTTCTACTCAAGAATTGATGTTTTATAAAGCTTATTTTTTTGCCCACTCAACAAATCTTTTTTTATTACTTTTTATATCTTGTAATGATTCAAAATAATATTTTTCCCAATCATATTTAGGCAGTCCAAGAAATAACATTAGATTTAATGGGTATTGATCGCTATCGGAACAATTTCTAAAATCATCTCTGAATAAAAAGATTTCCTTTTTTAAAGCAATTGCGATACCGAGTTCAATCATTACACCTTCATCTGGTGGATTTCCATTAACAATCGCAAAAATACAATCACATTCTTTTAAATCATGGAAATTACTTCTTGCAACGTCATATGCCCATTCACTTTCTTGTTGTGTTAATGGTTTTGCTCTCTCAAAAGGTTCAAATACTTCTACATTTAAATCATTGAAGATTTCAATAAATTCATTTAAGAGACTTTTAGTTTGTTTTGAAAATCCATATGGATTTGCCAAATATAATTTCTTTTTCAACTTAAACCTCTTTTTTTGATATATTCTTCGCGGTCATTTTTTGAATTTAAAGTATTTTCCCATGGGAAAACTACCCATTGGCTTTTTTTTGATATGTGTACTGTATTCCACCATGTAGGTTTAATCTTACTAAATAATACAAAAAACACTGCTCCTTCAATATCTTTGAAGGTCGTTAATGTAAGACCAGTTTCATAAACATCATCAACTATTAGTGAATTTTTTATAGGTTTTGAAATTAATTTAATTTTTAATTTATGGCTTAGTGCTACAGCAAGACATAATCCACCCCGAGGAACTCCATATATTCCAGAAAACTCCTTAAACCTACATTTTTCAGCTATTTCTTCTACGCTCTTATCAAATTCGCTCCAAGTAAAATAACTTATCATCTTAATTTTCTTTTTCTTCTGTTGTAGTAGCGTAATTTGAAGCAATTACACTTAAAAGTGCTACTACTTGCTCATTTGGACAATTAGTATTTTTTTTTAAATTTTCACATTCATTTATTATCTTGGCGTATGTATCCTCAACTATCCCGTTCATTTGATCGATACTAAAAGAATATGGTTTATTCATTTTTATATTATTTGTTATTTTATTTTTACTTAAATATCCAATGAAGTAAATATTTTTAGTATTTAAAGATAAAATTATTCCCACATGGGGTCATTTAATTTTTCATTTTTATGTGAAGAAGGAACATAAGTATGTAAGGTTTCAATTTTTATAGCCCATTTTTTAGAGTTTCCCACTAAACTATTGCTTTCAATTAGGTTTGTTAGGGGAATCCTTTTCCTAACTTTAAGAAGTCCTAAACAAGCTTCCCAGGCTTCATGATTTTTATAAATATCTAACCAAAAATCAAAAATATTTTCCAAGATTTCTAAAGGGATATCAAAGGGAATCCCCATTGAAGGTCTTGTAATTAAATAATTTTTGTTTCTTAGTTCACTTAATAAATTATTTACGTTTAAATTTATAGCTAAAAGAATATCTTTTGCTGAATCGCTACCTATTAATTCTTTTCTATGGCAATCTAAAAGATTTTCATCCTCAAGAATATTTTCATCGCAATTTTTTATTCCCACAATCCAAAACCCTTCCCCATTATTCACTCCACTAGCAAGAAATAGATATTGAGGTGAATTTTCCAAGATTTCAAATTATTTTTTCCATTTTTAACATTTTTTGCCTGATATGAAAATAATTTAGCTGAGCAATTAACAAGTATGAAGTCCTCGTAAAAATAATTTTGTTGTTATAGTTAGTTTTTTAGAAAATGTTTGATTTAAGAGAATTAAAACTAATGTTTTTAGATCCTACTGATTTAATAATTAATAATATAAATAAATATCTTTATAGTAATAAAGTAATTAAATTTATTTTTTCTTAGGAAATAACTTTCCTATTTTCTCCTTTTGTAAGTACTCCTTTTTAGTTCTTATTTTTTTGTCCTCTAAGGATTCTTTATTAGTACTTACAGCATAAATAATATAGAAAATCATGCCAGTAAATATTAATCCTACAAAAATTATGAATATTCCTATAGGTTCACTTGGACTAAATATTTTAAGATCTAAAGCTGTATTTAGGGAAATTATCATCAATAAACTAATTCCTTAAATAAATTTTATGGAAATCTAATTGATTTCCTCGTATCCAAAAAATGTTGCATTGTCAGAATTTTTATACCCATTAGCGGCTTCCTGTGGGTTTTGACTGTCAATTTTTCTTGCTTTAGCATGAATCATGTTGAATGGGAAAATCACAGCTCCTACAAAAAAATGAAGAATTAAGAAATCTGAAGGTAATCCATTTGTCCAATCAGGAAAAAATAGCAATGTCATCAATGATTCGTACATATTTGTAGTCAAATAAACCTCTGACTATTATTACTGAACTTATCGCAATACTTTTAATTATTAATAAATTGAAATTTAATTTGCTTTTAATAATTATCAAATTTAATTGAAAAACAATTTTAAAATATTATTATATTACTTATAAACTATTTTTTAATAGCTGTTGTTAAAATTACTTTTTGTCTTACTTTTTTTTATAATTATTCAATTAAAACCTGCAATAGGTTTGGCTTTTGATACATCCGATCCTAGTGTTAGTTTGCTACAAAATAGGATTTCTAATAATTTCTCTAAGAAATATTGTAATGCCATCCAAAATGGTCTTTCTAAAGACGAAGCAATGAAATCAGCTATTGTAAAAACTGAAAACATTATATCTTTCTCTTACAATCCTCAGAAAAAATGGATTGAGAAAAGTGACTTAGCAAATCAAATTTCATTGCAAGTAGTAAATGATTGTGGATGGTCGTTTGGATTAATTGGAAAGGAGGGAGTTGATTATTTTAAATCATATTTTCTAGAAATTTACGAAAAAACTACTCCTGACATAAATTTTTCAAGATAGATTAGTTTAATGAATAATATTTCAGACAAATTAGTATTGACTATAATTTTGATTACCATCCTTTTTGTATTTGGATTGATTTTTTCAGTAAAGTCTCCAGAGAGAAAGATTATAGATTCACCAATAATGTGGAAAGATGATTATTCTAATATCTCGATTTTTAAGAGCAATAATATTAATTCAGAAAGAATAAGAATAATTTAATAAACCATTTCTTACTAAAATGAAGGATCCTGTTTAAGGATATACAAAAATATTTTTTTGTATCTCAATCAATTTATCATTCATCGTTTAATTTAAGTAGTTCAAAAGAACTGAAGCTAGTTTTAAATCATCATTAAACCATGCTCGTATAGCCATAGCTCTTCGAGGATCATAAAAATTTTGTTTTCTGTACCAACTAAGAACTTCTGAATCTGATTTCTTCCCATTACATGACAAACAACATGGTACGCAATTACTTGAACTGCTAATCCCCCCTTTTGCCATTGGGTGAAGGTGGTCGAGAGATTCTGAGGGCTTACCGCAATAAATACATTTATAATTAGTAAGTTTATTAAGTGACTCTCTCCAATTTTTATTACTTATCTTGGGGCAAAACTGATCAAGATAAATTGCATCTTGTCTATGCATAAAATTCTTGATAATTTTTTCGATAATAACAGTTTTTTTTAAAGTATGATTGAAAAAGATAATATAAGACTTCTTAAAGCAAATGCTTCTTATGAAGAGAATAATTTTAAATTATTAATACAAAGGACATTTTATAGTTAATGCTTTATTTATTAACAATATTATTAGTAGATTTTGATGATTCTATATTTAAAAGTATTTATATCTTTTTGATATCGTTTTTTTCTAATACGTTCTCAGCGATTTCTGGAGGAGGAGCAGGATTATTACAATTGCCTGCATTGATTTTATCTGGAGTTCCTTATTATCAGGCTCTGGCTAGTCATAAATTAGCAACAGTAGCACTAGGAATAGGGGGTTCCTTAAGAAATTACAAATCTTTAGGTAATGATATAAGTGTTGCTTGTCAAATTTTAATTTTTGGATTGCCAGGAGTAATTTTTGGGGCTTCTGTAGTTGAATCTATATCTGAAAATTATTTGTACTTAATTTTAGGAATAATATCCATATTATTAGCTTTTTACTCATTCCTTAAACCAGATTTAGGTCTAACATCTGGTAATAAAGAGCTTAATTTTGTTCATAAAATTAGATTTTTAATTTTTATTTTTCTTATAGGTATATTAAATGGTTCTATTTCTTCAGGAACTGGATTGCTTGTAACAATACTATTAATAAAAACTTTTGAAATGGATTTTCTTCGGGCCATAAGTATGACATTTTTTACTGTTGGGATTTTTTGGAATTTTGTCGGAGCAGTATTTTTGGCAAGAATAGGATCGGTTCCATTAAATTTATTGATAGTTTTAATAATTGGTTCCTTTACAGGAGGTTTTTTCGGAGCTCACTTGTCAAAATTAAATGGGAATATACTTATTAAGAAAACTTTTATAACAGTTTGTATTTTGGTTGGTATTAGCTTATTGATTAAATCCATAAAAAGCTTTTTATAAAATTATTGGAGGAAAGTAGTACATTTTGGTAAAAAATTCTAAATCAGGATTATAAATTAAAAAATAAATTATTTATTATCTTTATACTTTATATAAAGGGGTTAATGAATTACTCGTTTTATTTAATAATACTTTTAGACTTTATTTAAAATCAAAAAAAAGGCCTCACATATGTGGGGCCGGGTGATGGGGAATCTTATTTTTAAACCAATTTCCCAAAAATTGCAACCCCCTATAAGTAGTGCAAATTAAATACCCAATACACACTACAGATAGCGGTTTAATGATTTTAATTTTTTTAACCCTTGCATTTATTGAAAATTAAGTATTTTATAAATTTATAAGTGAACTTCTTATTTCATGATTTCTAGTGTTTTTAGTAATTTAATATGTTTAAAATGTTATGCTTTGTATTATTTGAAAAATTTGTTAGTTAAAAAGCTTTAATGATTGAATTGACATTACTAACTCTTTTGAACTTTGTTGGAGATAATTTCTGCGAATATAGAAATTTAGGACATGATAATTATAAATCTTTACTCCTTTCTTACAGTGATGCAAGTCATAAATTTGGACCATTAGAAGTAAAAAAGGTTATTGAGAAGTCAGAAAATTTTAAAGTAACAGCTGTTGCTATTGCTGCAATTAAGTGTCCTCAGCATATAGTTAAATAATGAAGTTTGAAGTAAAAACTGAAAAAGATAATTATTCAAATTCATTCTTAGGTTTTTTAAGGATTATTTTTAAACTTGCGCTCATAATTATCTTTTGTGATATCGCCGTCAAATTTGGGAACATTTCAAGATATTATCAAATTGAATACAACTGTAAACTTTTATCTATTGAAAAATCTAAACCTATTTTTAAGGAAATATCGAGGATTTCTAATTTGAAAAGTAAACAAAGTATTTGGGAATTCTGCAGAGAGGTTGTTAAATAATATTTAGCTAGATGCTGACGTATAGAACTTTAATGCAAATAACCAGAACTTTCTCGAAGTAATAAGGAATATTATGGCAACAACAATTTCAAGCAATATTTTCCACACTTGAGAAAGTCCTAGAAAAACTTCAGAAGGTATTGTAGTTATAAAAGCGATAGGAATGAAAATACTAAAAAAAACTCTTAAAGAAAATGAAAATGAATTTAGAGGAAATCTTCCAATATAAAGAAATGATCTTAATACTTCTATCGCATTCCAAGTCTTAACAAACCAAATAGTAGTAGTAGATATAAAGAACCATAGGCTATATAAAATACAAATCGAGCAGCTTATCGTAATCAAGGATAGGCTTAGAAAACTTAAACTTAAATTTATTTGATTTATTCTTATGCAGAAGAGCAACAAGAAAAATCCAAGCATAATTTCTAAAAATCCAGATGGATTTATTTTTTTTAATGAAATAAAAAATTGACTATCAATAGGTTTTAAAAGTACGAAGTCTAATGTTCCTTCTCTTATGTGTTTAACTATTTCTGTAAGATTAGGATTGAACCATGTATTTGTTATTCCATTCAAAATTGTATAAATAGCTTGGATTATTAGTGCCTGTTCAAATTCCCACCCTCCAATATATCCATTATTTTGAAAGAAAATAGATAGTAGAAAAATACTCCCTACTAAACTTAAAATTGCAGTAATTAAATCAACTAATATATTTGTCTTATACTCCAATTCAGAAGCTAAAGAAGTATGTAGGAATTTTTTATAAACTTTTAAATATTTTCTTAAATTCATGACCCCATTGCTGTATATTTTTTCGTTCCTTCAGACCAGATTTTCTTAAATAATGGGAAAAGTAAAACAATCCATAGAATTTGCATACTTAAGCCTCCACTAATATTTGTTTCATTACCTGACAGTAAGTTCGCAGGGAAATCAATTAGATATGGAAAAGGAGTCAAATAAATCCAAGATTTAACATATGCGGGGAATGAGACTACTGGTGCTAAAAGACCTGAGAGAAATAAAGTTGGAATAAATAACAATCTTTCTATCGATGATGCTTTTTCTGTCCAGAAACATAGACATGCAACTATTGACTGAATTAAAAATTGAATCAAGAAGGATAAGAAAGTAGATACTATCGATAAGAGTAAAATTCCTAAATTTGGTATCCATAAACTTTCTGGATTAAAAATAAAAAAGAAAAATGCGATTATTAGTGCGAAAGGAAATCTTGTTATTTGTTCAGCAAGATGTTGTGCAAAATATCTGAAAAATGGATTTAAAGGTTGGATTAAATACGGAGATACTTTTCCCATGAGAGAATCCTCTTCAAAACTAAATACAACCCAAACTACAGAAAACTGTCTTACAAAAAAAGCACATAAGAAATACCTAGAAAGCATAACATCACTAATGTTTATCGATTCATTAAGATTATTGTTTGTCCAAATGTTTAACATGAAAAAAGGAATAATCCCTGAAATTGCCCATAATGCAATTTCTACCCTATATTCCAACATGTTTGAATATTGGACTTTTAATAAGGTGAATATTTTACGGTTAATCAAATTAGATATCATAATCTTTTTTAATTAATACCTTCCCAATTACTTCATCTATAGGTGGTTCATTTATAAAAAGGTCTTCAATATCGAAATTATTTAGGATAGTTTTTAGTGAAGAGGTAATAGAGTTGTTTTCAATTTTTATAGTGATTTCATTCTTTATTTTATTTTTAACAGTAAAACCAGAATTTTCTAATTTAATTGCATCCTCTTCTGAACGACAAACTATTAATATTTCTTTAACAGGAGAAAGTTTTTTTAGTAATAGGTCAAGTTCTCCGTCATATGATATTGCCCCTTCGTGCACACATATAACTCTCTTGCATAGCGATGTAATATCTTTCATGTAATGACTGGTTAGGCATATCGTTGCATTAGTTTCCTTATTATATTTTTGAAGGAATTTTCTTAAATTTCTCTGTGCATTAATATCTAATCCGAGTGTCGGCTCGTCTAAAAATAGAATATTTGGTTCATGTAATAAAGCTGCTAGTAATTCTGATTTCATACGCTGACCTAGTGAAAGTTTTCTAACAGGTATAAATAGCTCTTCATCAATTTCAAGCATTTCCGATAGTTTTTTTATTCTCTTTTTAGCTTCGAACTTATCTAAGTCATATATTGATGCATTCAAATAGAATGATTCTATTGGTGGAAGATCCCAAATAAGCTGTTGCTTTTGTCCCATTATTAAGGTGATATTCTTTAGGAAATTTTCTTTTCTCCTGAATGGTAAGTAGCCTGAAACCAAAATCGAACCTTCACTTGGATAAATTAAGCCACAAAGCATTTTTAATATTGTTGTTTTCCCAGCTCCATTAGCACCTAGAAAACCCACTATTTCTCCTTCATTAATTTCAAAACTTATATCTTTTATAACTTTTAAACTTTTTGTTTGTCTTCTAAAAAAATGTTTAATTGTTCCTTTTAAGCCTGGTTCTTTGGAAGAGATATCAAATGACTTAGATAAATTTCTTACATCGATAATATTTTTTACCATTTAAAATTTTAAATTATTGAAATTTTATATTTAAATAAATTTATGAATTATTTTTATTTTAGAAAATTTTTTAACCAATTAAAAAATATCTTTAAACGATACAACCAGCCAGATAAAAAAGTTAATTGGATTAAGTAACTCGCTTACCTTATTTTTATTTTCATAATTTAATCCTCTTATGAAATTAAATATAAAATTACTATTCTCTTTGTTATCATTATTTTTTTTAATTACATTACCATTTTCGTCGAGAAGATCAATTTCATCCTCAAAAAACCATTGTTCTTTCCCATTAGATAATTCCAAGACAACTCCAATACCTTTGCCATCAGTTATTCTAAAATCACTTATTTTACCCAATGAAGAAACATTTATCGCATCAATAGTTTCTTTGTTAAGTCTATCCTTTGATAGTTCTAGGTTAACTTGAACATCATTTCCTATCTTAACCTTATCTAAAATTGACATTTTTATAGGTTATTATACTTAGTGATAAAGGGTTTATGCGATTAATTCAGAATTATTGATTTATTTCAATAATTACGATTTTTTGAAAACAGCTTCAAGGATTCTCTTTATTGAAATTGTTAATACTCTCAAAAATACAAAAAACAGACCTAACCATCCTAATATGACAGCTACTGATAACAAGCTTGAACCTAAATCACGCTGTAGTAAATCCTGCATATAATTTCCCAAATTAGAATTAATTTTACTTTATTAAATTACTTATTCAAGATGAAAATATTCAAAATTCAGATTTGTTTAAATTCATTGTTGATAGTACATTTAATAAAAATGATTTATAAGCTAAGATTTAGTTAGAAAATTAAATTAATATTTTGGATCTATCTTTGAACTCATACATTGGAATATTTTTTATCATTATTGGTTTATTAGTTAGAGTTGACTTTAAATTCTCTATTCAAAAAGATCTCAAGTAATTTTTAGTAAACTCTTTTAATTAAGACGTTATTATCTTTATTTTTAAAATTGCTGTAACTACTGCAAATACAAAAAAAAGCAGCTTTAAAGCTGCTTCTAAATGGTGGCGGGGGGGAGATTTGAACTTCCGACCTTCGGGTTATGAGCCCGACGAGCTACCAGACTGCTCTACCCCGCGTCATATACATAGCATACATCTCAAAGTGTTATTTTTCTAATTCTTTAGGATTCTTGGAATTTTAATTGACCTTTAACCTCAATTCTTACTCCATCGGAAAGATTAAAGATCTTTTCTTCAATGTCTTGTATTCGCAAGTCAGATATCCACTCCAACTGTTTTAGTAAGTGAAGACTAACAGCATGCTTAGCTCTTTTTGAACCATCTTCTACTTTTAAAGCCAGTCCTATACCTTCATTAACCTTGCATAGGCACTGTATTCCTTCAGCTCCACCTTTACCTATAACTTGTCCATGAGAAGCTTTAATTATTTCTGTATCAAATTTGTTTTTGTCACTTATCAATAATGGGTTGGTCGTAATAGCTCTGCTGATTTGTTCTAATTCAGCAATTTCCGAACTACTTAGAAGTGAGTATAACCTGGACATTTCTATCAGTTTTAAATAAAGGGTTGGTGCACCACAATCATCACGTTCAGCATTTATTTCAGATATTGGAATTTCAAGTAATTCGGAAACAATTCTAAATATTTCGAGTTGAAGTGGATGGTCACCCTTTAAGTAATTATCTATTGGCCAATTTAATTTTTTGCACGTAGCTAGAAAAGCAGCATGTTTTCCTGAACAATTATGTTCTAAAGGGCTTGTATTCAATTTTGGACATTTTAAATTTTTAATGTCGATGTCGTATTCCCATAAAATTTTGAAGGCTTCTCTTGCATGAAGTTTTGATCCACTATGTGAAGCGCATGCTATTGCGATTGATTTTGAAAAGTTGTTGATTTTTGAGGCTGCTCCACTGCTAACAAAAGGTATAGCCTGAAATGGTTTTAATGCTGATCTTATGAAACTTTTATATTCTGGATTTCCAGCGCACATTAATACTCTTCCCTTTTTGTCACTAATTACTGCATGAATTTTATGAATTGATTCAATGTTCGAACCTCTAATTAAAGTTGCTATTAAGGGAGGATTATTTGATGTGTAAAGGTTTTTAAAATTTGAACTCATTTAGAAATTGTTGTACTGAAAAAAAAGTATTCCTGATAAAGCTAAGGCTAAAATAATAGAAAAAATTTGAATTAAATTATTTAAAATAGGTTTCACTTGAACTGTAGCAATAAGCGATTCTTTTTCTTTTAAAACAAGTGGTTTTATCCATACTTGACCGTCATACCAACCAGATTCTTCGTACTCAACTCGTTCGGAAGTTAATCTTTTAAATACATGATTCCAGCCAAGATATAATCTTAAAGAAACTAAGAGAGGTATTGATAAACTACTAAAAAAACTTATTAGAATATATTTAAAAATAGCTGATTTGAAATAAATACTTCCAGAAGAAATAACGAGAAATAAAACAAAAGTAACTAGCCAGAATTTAATTAATACAATAATTAGTGATTTCTTAGTCTTTGGCCATGAAAAAATGATGGATTTTGATAATTCAATGTATTCATTAGTTGGTTGCTGCTCCTTAGGGACTGGACATTTATATTCATTCATGAAAAAAATATTATGGAAAATTTAGATTATTTCCATTGCTCCAGAATGATTCAAGGTCATAATATTTTCTTATTTCTGGTTGAAAAATATTTACTATTAAATCACCATAATCAAGTAAAGCCCATTTAGCTTCGCTAACTCCTTCTTTTCTTAGCGGTTCAATTTTAGCCTTTTCTCTTAACTCTCCCTCTACCGAGTTAGTTATTGATCTAACTTGAACATCAGATAATCCCTCTGCGATTAATATCCATTCACTGATAAAAGAAACTTCGTCAATTTTTATTAGCTTAATATCTTTAGCCTTTTTTTCATCGCAAGCTTTAGCAGCCATTAAAACTAAACTTTTATTGTCCATATACATTTTCACTTGAGACTGATTTTCCTGAACCTTCTTGCTGAGATAATTCGGATCTAGCTTTTTCTGCGCTTTTCCTTAGAGCATCTAATCTGTCTTCAAAAAAACTTCTTTTTTTCTTCTTTCTTGTTTTTTCAATTAATTCCTTTAATGCTCCACCGAGACTTTTATAAGCATTAGGTATACTATATCCAAATCTGCAAGCTAGGTCTATAGCTCTTTCATCTGCAAAAATAGCATCTTGAAGTTTTTTTTCAGAATTATTCTTTAAATATAATCTATACCCTGCAAAACTTGATAAACCAAGTGCTAATAATAAAAGTAATCCATCTTGGACCCACAATTCTCCTATTGCACCTCCAAGTCCTATTGCAAGGGCTGCCATTTCCCATCCATCTCTGGGTATTGAATCATTTTGAATTTTCCCTACCTCATGCCAAAATAATAAATTTCTGTGGTCAATAGCAAAGTTATCCCATTCATCTAAATCTATTTGGATTTCAACTTCATCACGACCTATTTCTTCAAGTGTTATGAGAGGGGGATCTATAGCGGCAGCAGCTTCAACAAATACCCAATTTTCATTCTCTGGTGGCAACAAACTTTTAAGTCGCTGAAGTTCGCTCATAAAAAATTAATTTCTTCCAATACTATAGAAACAAATGTTGCTTTTCAAGTAACTTGATTAACATCTGATGATTTATAAGTAGCATGAAATAAATAATGGTTTAAATTATGCCTCAACGAGGTGATCTTAAAAGAATACTTATTCTAGGTTCAGGACCAATTGTTATAGGACAAGCATGTGAATTCGATTACTCTGGTACCCAAGCTTGTAAAGCTTTAAGAAAGGCAGGTTATGAAATTATCTTGATAAATTCAAATCCTGCATCAATAATGACTGATCCTGAAATTGCAAATAAAACATATATCGAACCCTTGACTACTGAAATTGTTTCTCAGATTATCTTAAGAGAAAAACCTGATGCAATTCTTCCTACGATGGGAGGTCAAACCGCATTAAATCTTGCGGTTAAATTATCTGAGTCAGATTTTTTAAATAAAAATAATGTTGAATTAATTGGTGCTGATTTAAAAGCTATTAATAAAGCTGAAGATCGAAAATTATTTAAAGAAGCTATGGAAAAAATAAATGTAAATGTATGTCCATCGGGAATAGCATCTAATCTAGATGAAGCCCACGAGGTGTCAAAAAAAATTAATTCTTATCCTCTTATAATTAGGCCAGCATTCACTTTAGGTGGTGTAGGAGGTGGAATTGCATATAATCTTGAAGAATTTTTTGAATTGTGTAAAACAGGTTTAGAGGAAAGCCCTTGTAATCAAATTTTGATTGAAAAATCTCTTATTGGATGGAAAGAGTTTGAACTAGAGGTTATGAGAGATAAAGCAGATAACGTAGTAATAGTTTGTAGTATTGAAAATTTAGATCCAATGGGTGTGCATACTGGAGATTCGATTACTGTAGCTCCTGCACAGACCTTAACAGATAAAGAATATCAGAGATTGAGGGACTTATCATTGAAAATTATTAGGGAGGTAGGAGTTGAAACTGGGGGAAGTAATATTCAATTTGCGATAAATCCAGCTAATGGAGAAGTAATTGTAATAGAAATGAATCCTCGAGTTAGTAGGTCTTCTGCTTTAGCAAGTAAAGCAACTGGATTTCCTATAGCTAAGATTGCAGCTTTATTGTCCGTTGGCTATACGCTGGATGAAATCATAAATGATATTACAAAAAAAACACCAGCATGTTTTGAACCATCAATTGATTATGTTGTTACAAAAATACCTCGATTTGCTTTTGAAAAGTTTAAAGGTTCATCAAACACCTTAAGTACTGCCATGAAATCCGTTGGTGAGTCAATGGCAATTGGTCGTTCTTTTGAAGAATCATTTCAGAAAGCATTAAGGTCCTTGGAAGTAGGTATTTATGGATGGGAATGCGATTCACTAGATGAATTTAAGAACGAGAATGACTTACAGAACAATTTAAGAAACCCCACCTCTGAAAGAATTTTAATTGTTAAAAAAGCCATGCATCTTGGAAAAACTAATTCATACATTCAAAAAATAACGAATATTGATTTATGGTTTATTGAGAAATTACGTAATATCTTTAATTTTGAATATGATTTTTTGAAAGATAAAGAACTTAATTATTTAGATAGAGATTTGATGTTACATGCTAAGCAATTAGGCTTTTCAGATCAACAGATAGCAAAGTTAACAAATTCTGAGTTTTTTAATGTACGAAAATACAGAAAGGAGCTTAACATAATACCAATTTATAAAACTGTCGATACTTGTTCAGCAGAGTTCTCATCCTCAACTCCATATCACTATTCAACTTATGAAGAGTCATTTGTAAATATAAATTCTCAAATTTTTGATAGCGAGATTTCCAATAATAATTCAAAAAAAATTATGATTATAGGAGGAGGTCCAAACAGAATTGGTCAAGGGATAGAGTTTGATTACTGCTGTTGTCATGCTTCTTATCAAGCTTCCACAAATGGTTACGAAACAATAATGGTTAATAGTAACCCCGAAACCGTATCAACAGATTATGATACTAGCGATATTTTATATTTTGAGCCAGTAACTTTGGAGGATGTTCTGAACATAATTGAAGCAGAAAATCCTTATGGTTTGATTGTTCAATTTGGAGGTCAAACTCCTCTTAAATTATCTTTACCTTTACTTGAGTGGCTTAAATCGAATGATGGAGTTAGAACTGGAACAAAAATACTTGGAACTTCACCAATCTCAATTGATTTAGCTGAAGATAGAGAGGAATTTACAAAATTACTTGAGGAATTAAATATAAGACAACCTTTAAATGGAATAGCGCGTAACGAGATTGAAGCACAAGCAGTAGCAAAAAAATTAGGATTCCCTTTAGTTGTAAGACCTTCTTATGTTTTAGGCGGCAGGGCAATGGAAATTGTAAAAGATGAGAATGAATTATCGAGATATATTTCTGAGGCAGTTAAGGTATCGCCTGATCATCCAATCCTTCTTGATGAATATTTGAATAATGCAATTGAGGTCGATGTTGATGCTTTATGTGATTCTGAAGGTTCTGTAGTGATTGCTGGTCTAATGGAACATGTTGAACCTGCTGGAATTCATTCTGGAGATTCAGCTTGCTGTTTACCTTCTATTTCTCTTTCAAATTCTACTCTAGATACTGTAAAAAACTGGACTAAATTAATTGCAAAAAGACTAAATGTTATTGGTCTAATTAATTTGCAATTTGCAGTGACGAACTTAAATAACAAAGAAAATAAAATATTTATTCTTGAAGCAAATCCTAGAGCTTCTAGAACGGTCCCATTTGTTTCAAAGGCAATAGGCAAACCAGTTGCGAAATTAGCCACACAATTGATGCAAGGCTTTACTTTAGACGATGTAAATTTTACAAAAGAATTTTCTCCCAAATTTCAGGCAGTAAAAGAAGCTGTTTTGCCTTTTAAAAGATTTCCCGGATCTGATACGCTTCTTGGTCCTGAAATGCGATCTACTGGAGAAGTGATGGGCTTAGCAAAAGATTTTGGAATTGCTTATGCTAAGTCAGAATTGGCAGCGGGAAATGGTGTTCCTTCTGAGGGAGTTGCTTTCTTGTCTACTAATGATTTAGATAAAAAAGATCTTGATGAAATTGCTAAGGAATTGTTGATTTTAGGATTTAAATTAATTGCAACGAAAGGTACAGCTTCATATTTGATTGATTTAGGAATCCAAGTTGAAGAAGTACTTAAAGTTCATGAAGGTAGACCAAATATAGAGGATTTAATTCGTTCTGGACTTGTTCAATTAATAATTAATACTCCAATAGGATCTCAGGCTCTTCATGATGATGCATATTTAAGACGTGCAGCTTTGGAATATAATATTCCAACTTTTACAACCATACCTGGAGCAAAAGCAGCTATTAAAGCAATAAAAGCACTGCGAAATAATAAAATTGATACTTATTCTTTACAGGAAATTCATAATTGTTAAAAATTTACGCTATGTTTTTTAGCTTTTCTCTTAATTGATTCGCTAAAGTATTGCGACTTATTGAAAGTAATTTGAATGTATCTTCATGCATTTTAAGTTGTGTTTCTGCTATTTGTAATGCCTTTACAGATTCTTTTATTTCTTTAGAAAGTTCATTGATCAAATATTTCTTCCCTTCAAAGGTTAAAACTGGGTTGCCAGAATCATTTGTATTTTCATTCATGGATTTACTTTTTACAAATAAGATAGGGTTATAATTTCTTAATCAATTGTTTTTCACATAATTCTTTATAAATACCTTTTTTATTTAGTAAATCAAAATGTTTACCAACCTCAATAATTTCGCCCTTATCGAAGACAACTATTTTATCGGCCTCTTGGGTAGTTGATAACCTATGAGCGATTACTATAACAGTTCTATTTTTCATTGCTCTATTAAGACCCTCTTGAACTTCTGATTCTGATTCTGCATCTAAAGCACTTGTCGCTTCATCTAAGAGGAGAATAGATGGATTACCTAATATTGCTCTTGCAATTGCTATCCTCTGAATCTGTCCCCCTGAGAAATTCGATCCTCTTTCAGTTATCTTAGTTTCATATTTGTCAGGAAGCTTTTGAATAAAATTATGAGCATTAGCTTTTTTTGCGGATTCAATAACTTCTTCTTTGGTATAGTGCCTTCCCATTCTTATTACATCAATAATTTTTCCTGAAAACAAAAAAGGCTGTTGTTGTACTAGTGCAATATTTTTTCTTATATCTTTTGTATTTAATAATTTTAGATTCTTATCATCAATTAAGATTTCTCCATTATTTGGAGTTATAAATTTCAATATCAATGCCATCATTGTACTTTTACCTGCCCCAGAAGCTCCAACGAAAGCTGTAACTTCACCTTTTTTGATTTCTAAATTTATATTTTTAAGAACTTGATTATCTTTTTTGTATTCAAAATCAACAGTATTGAATTTTATGTTGCCATTAATATTTGATATTTTTATTAAATTTTCTTTATCATTTTCAATAGGCTCTTGATTTATATATTTCAACCTTTTTATTGATGCTTCTGCTTGTTTATAGTCATTGAAATTTGTGCTTATATGGCTTATTGGATCAATAAGCATCAATATTGCAGCAAAAAAACTACTAAATTCTTCACTAGTTAGAAGTCCTAGGTTAATTCTTGCGGCTCCTAAACCTAGTATTGCTAATATTCCAAATGCTTCTACAAAACCTACAACTGGATGCTGAAATGCAAGTAATTTTAATGTTTTATATTTTGCTTTTTTATTTGCAATTAACCTTTTATGAAATCTATTCTCAATCCAATTTTCAGCGGCAAAAGCTCTTATCGTCGACATTCCATTTATAGATTCACCTATTAATCCTGCTAAATTACTTGTTGATTCTTGACTTTTTTCAGATGCGAATAAAACTCTTCTTCCAAAACTATTAACTGCAAGAATAATTAATGGTGCTAAAACAAACGTTGATAATGTTAATGACCAATCTAAATAAAACATATATAAAACTACCGCTAATAATTGTAAGGTGCACGGAATAGTATCTTGAGCTGTTTTATAAATAACTTCGCTTACTCTATCAGCATCTTCTGTAAGTCTATATGTAATATCTCCAGCTGAAATCTTTTCAAAAGAATTCATATTTATTTTTTGTATTTTGCTAAATAAACTTCCTCTCATTACTTCACTAATTTCTAAAGATGGTTTTGCTATGAAGACATCTTGTCCAAATTGAGCAGTTTTTTGAATTAAAAATACTAATAGAGATTTAATTATTATGCTGGAAACTTTTGAGAGATCACCAGATCCAATTGCTGGGATTAAGTTTCCAGCTAAATAAGCCAATAAAGGCCAGCAAGCTACGTAAATAAGCATGCATATAAAACCTTTTATAAACCTATTTGAATATGGTCTGACTGATGGGATAAGACTCAAGATATTATATATTTAATTATTTATCCTACTTTATCAATATCTTTGGGAATATAAAAATAATGAAATTAGATCAATTTTTAAAATGGAAAAATTTGGTTTCTTCTGGTGGAGAGGCCAAATTTTTTATTAAAGCTGGGTCTGTCAAAGTTAATGGTGTAATAGAGACAAGGAGAGGAAGAAAATTAAATAAAGGAGATAAAGTTATATTTCTAAAAAATGAATTAATCTTTGAATAGTTGGCCTATTCAACTCAATTTATATTAATATAATTTTCTTGGAGATAGTATTTTGAGAAAATCTGTTATTGCTGGTAATTGGAAAATGCACATGACTTGTGCTGAAGCTAAGGCTTATTTAGAAGAGTTTATACCTTTAATAAAAAACATAAGGGATGATCGTAAAGTTGTTATAGCGCCACCTTTTACAGCTATTTCAACTTTTTCTAATCATTCTGATTTTGATTATTTAGATATTTCTAGTCAAAATATTCATTGGGAAGATGAAGGAGCATTTACTGCAGAAATATCTCCAAAAATGCTTCTTGAACATGGGGTCTCATATGCAATAGTTGGTCACAGTGAACCAAGGAAGTATTTTAGTGAAAGTGATGAACAAATTAATAAAAGAGTAGTTTTTGCTCAATCTAGTGGACTTACTCCGATAGTTTGTGTTGGAGAAACACTAGAACAAAGAGAAAGAGGAGAGGCTGATAGAGTTATTACTAGACAGGTTGAACAAGGATTAGAAAATACAGATCCATCAAATTTAATTGTTGCCTATGAACCAATATGGGCAATTGGGACAGGTAAAACATGTGAGGCTAAGGACGCTAATAAAATATGCTCTTTGATTAGGAAATTAATAGGTTTTGACGAAGTGATTATTCAATATGGAGGATCTGTTAAACCTAATAATATTGACGAAATAATGTCAATGAGTGATATAGATGGAGTGTTAGTTGGAGGGGCTTCATTAGATCCGAAAAGTTTTGCAAGAATTGCAAATTATCAATAAGAAAGATCCATGGCCAAATGGCTGGGGACAAAAAACTTCAATTATGGGGGTTATTAATTTAACTCCTGATTCATTTAGTGATGGTGGAGAATTAAACTCTTCAAAAAAAGTTTTGGATCAGGTTAATCATTTTTTACGTAATGGTGTCGATATTGTTGATCTTGGTGCCCAGAGTACAAGGCCTGGGGCTGAAGAAGTTGGCTCTAATATAGAAATAAAAAGATTGATCCCAATTTTAAAATTAATAAGATCTGAATATCCAGAGATCTTAATTTCTATTGATACCTTTAATTCTGAGGTCGCTTATGAAGCTCTTTTAAATGGCGCTAATTGGATTAATGACGTCACTGGAGGAAGAAGAGATATGAATATTTTGGATGTTGTCTCAAAATTTAACTGCCCTTTTGTCATAACTCATAGTCGTGGTAACAGTCAAAATATGAATGAACTCTCTAATTACCAGAATGTATTGAGTGATGTTAAGAACTCTCTTGATAATCTAATAAAAAATGCTTTAGAAAAAAATATATCTGAAAGAAATATAATAGTGGATCCTGGAATAGGCTTCTCAAAAGATCTAAATCAAAATTTGGAAATTTTGAGAAACTTAGATGTATTTAAAAAATGGAAATTACCAATTTTGATAGGTTCATCAAGGAAGAGATTTATAGGAGAAATTTTGAATGAGAAAAATCCAAAAGAAAGGGATATTGGAACACTTGCAATAAGCTGCCTCTGTTCACAATTTAAAATTGACATTGTAAGAGTTCACAACGTAAAACTAAATTATCAAATTCTCAAAGTTGCTGATAGGATTTACAGAAATTAATTTGATTATTATTCTTTAACGCCTTCGATTTTATCCTCTACCTCTTGGTATAGTTCTTTCAACTGTTCTATATTTTCATCTGAAGTTTCCCAATATCCTCTACCATTAACTTCTAGCAAAGTTCCAACAATTCTTCTGAAACTATTAGGATTTAGATCCATTAATCTTTTCCTCATCTCTTCGTCATTTATGAATGTTTCATTAGTTTCTTCATATACAAAATTATCTACTTGACCACTTGTTGCACTCCAACCAAGAGTGTAATTAAGTCTGTTAGAAAGTTCTCTAACCCCTTCGTAACCAGATTTGAGCATACCTTCATACCACTTAGGATTTAAAAGTTTTGTTCTTGAGTCTAATCTGATAGTTTCTCCAAGTGTTCTAACTTGAGCATTAGAAGTTGTAGTATCTGCTATGTAGCTACTTGGTTCTTTCCCGTCATCTCTCAGTGTTTTAATTAATTTGGTTGGATCTGAATCAAAATAATGGCTTACATCTGTTAATGAAATCTCAGAGGAATCAAGGTTTTGAAATGTAACATCTGCTGTTTTCATTACTGATTCAAATACCTCTCTTTTTTGATTCATTTCACCTGGATTATCAGCATTAAAGGCATATGTTTTGCGTGATAAATACATTTCTTGCAATTCATTTTCTTCCTCCCAAGTTGAATTTTCTACAGCTAAATTAACATTTGAACTGTAGCTTCCACTTGCATTAGAGAACACTCTGGCTGATGCTTCTCTAATAGAAGTGCCTTCTTTTTCTGCTTGTTCTAATGAATGTTTTCTTACAAAATTAGATTCCAAAGGTTCATCAGCTTCAGCTGCTAATTTAACTGCCTGATCTATTAGTGCCATTTGATTGATAAATAGATCTCTAAATACTCCTGAACAGTTAACAACTACATCTATTCTTGGCCTACCTAATTCTTCTAAAGGGATTAATTCTAATTTGTTGATTCTTCCAACAGAATCTGGTTTTGGTTTTACCCCAACAAACCATAAGATTTGAGCAAGTGATTCACCGTAAGTTTTGATGTTATCTGTACCCCACAAAACACAAGCGATTGTTTCAGGCCAAGTGCCTTGCTCTTCCTTTTGTCTTTCAATTAATTTATCAACAACAGATTTAGCTGCAGCAACTGCCGCTGTAGTTGGTATTGATTGAGGATCAAGAGCATGGATATTTTTACCACTGGGCAATACACCTGGATTTCTTATGGGATCTCCACCTGGTCCAGGTAAAACATAATTTCCATCTAGTGCTTTAATGAGGCTATCCATTTCTTTGTCTGCGCAGACCTGTTCCAGACAGAAAAGTAAGTAATCAAATAATTTATTTAATTCCTTCTGATTAACTTCATTAAATCCATTTAATCTGCATACTCTTAGCCAAGGGGTAGGTAAATTTAGACCAAAAACTCTAAGTAAGTCAAAAAGTTTGGAAAGTAGTGATTTTTCTAAATAAACTCTGCCATCAATAATTTTTAAGGAGTTGACCATCGCAAAAATCGACTCTCTTGCTGTCTTTATGATTTTTTCATTTAACTCTACAAATTTAAGTTCACCTTTATTATTACCATCATAAATTTGTTCAATAGTTAGACCCATGGATTCTGCGAGTAATCCAGGAAGAGATCTTAATCCCTCTTGTTCTCTCTCTAAAGATGCAATATTCACAAGTGTTGCAACAGCTTCTTCTGCTGTTGGGGCTTCGCCAATAGTATGAAGACCGCAAGGTAATAATCTACTTTCAATTTCCATCAACTGTTTATATATATTACCAACAAATAAATCTCTTTCATCTATTGAAAGTTCCTCTACGTCTTTTGAGGGGAGCTCTACATCTTTGTCAAGGTTACATTGTTTAGAAGTCTCAACAATTGCATTGACTATTTGAATACCCCTACTATTTTCTCTTAGTTGTTGATAAGAACCAACAAGTTCACTTAGTTCTTTAAGTCCTTTGTAGAGTCCTGCATTTTCTGCTGGAGGAGTCAGATAACTAATAGTTGAAGCGTACCCTCTTCTCTTAGCAATTGTTGCTTCAGAAGGATTATTTGCAGCATAGTAATACAAGTTTGGCAATGATCCAATTAGAGAATCCGGATAGCAGGTTTCACTCATACCCATCTGTTTCCCAGGCATAAATTCAAGTGAGCCATGAGTTCCAAAATGAAGAACAGCATCAGCCCCCCAGATTTTTTCTACATAGGTATAATAAGCAGCAAAACCATGATGAGGACTAGCACTTCTCGAATAAAGTAATCGCATTGGATCACCTTCATAACCGAATGTAGGTTGAACACCTATAAAAACATTTCCAAAATGTTTTCCATAGATAAGAAGATTTTGTCCGTCACTATTAAGGTTGCCAGGAGGTTTACCCCAATTCTCTTCAAGTCTTTGTGAATATGGTGTGAACTCTTCGTATTCTTTTACAGACATCTTATGAGCAATATTCAACTCCGGGGAACCATCCATCGCTTCTGGGTTGTTAATTACTTTTTCCATTAATTCTTTTGAATTACTTGGAAGTTCATCTATTTGATATCCTTTCGATTTCATTTCAAGAAGTACTCTATAAATTGAGCCGAAAACATTCAAGTATGCTGCAGTACCTACATTTCCTTTGTCTGGAGGAAAACTAAATACTGTAATAGCTAATTTTTTGTCCTTTCTTTGCTTTACCCTTAAAGTTGACCACTTTATTGCTCTCTCAGCAATTACATCAACGCGATCTTGGAGAGTATGTGCCTTCCCTGTAGCATCATCACGACCTGATAGAATAATAGGTTCAATAGCACCATCAAGCTCTGGAATTGCAATCTGAAGTGCTACCTGAACTGGGTGTAAACCTAGATCACTATCTTCCCATTCTTGAGTGGTCTGGAAAACTAATGGAAGTGCAACCATATAGGGTCTGTTTAGCCTTTTTAGAGATTCAATAGCTCTAGGATGATCTTGTCTTGCTGGACCACCAACTAGTGCAAATCCTGTTAGAGAGACAACTCCATCTACAATAGGTTGATCTTTATTTATGGAATCATAATAGAATTCATTAACAGGCTTAGAAAAATCTAAACCCCCACAGAAGATAGGAAGAACTCTCGCACCTCTGTATTCCAATTCTTGAATAACGGCAACGTAGTGAGCATCATCTCCAGTAACAATATGACTTCTTTGAAGAACTAAACCTATCGTTGGAGTTTTCTCATTTTTAGGATTTATATCTTTCCTATTATTTTCCCAATTTTGATATTCTTTAAGACTTTCAAACATGCAAGGAGCAAGAGGATGCCAAATTCCTAAATCTGGGAATGTTTCAGGGTCTTGAATTTTGAATTCTTCTATTTGATCTTTTATGGTCTCTGAAACTGCATACTTTTCAGAAATCATTAACAAGAAGTTTTTTAAGTTCTGAGTAGTTCCTCCTAACCAGTACTGAAAACTCAGAATGAATGTTCTAGCATCTTGAGCTTTTTCTACTGGTAGATATTTAAGTATTGAAGGTAGTGTATTTAATAACTTCAACATTGAATCTTGGAAACTTGCTCCATCAGATTCTTTTTTCTTTTTTATTAAATCTCCAATAATACTTTTAGATTGTCCAAGTTGGGCCATACTAAATGAACCTAGCTTATTTAATCTCATTACCTCTGGCATGGAGGGGAAAACAATTGATGCTTTAAGTTTGTCTTTATATGGAGATACTGCATCAACCACTTTTTGAGCAAGGTCTTCAATGAAAATTAGAGAAGCAACGAATATATCTGCATTAGCTATATCTTTTTTAAAATCTTCAAAATTACTATCATTCCTAAGTTCTTCGATAAGATAGCCACTAAGGTCTATACCTATGGGGCCATTCATATCATTTATTGACTTTGCAGCTTCCGTTAAGGAATTTTGGTATTGTGGCTCAAGGACAACATAAACTGCTTTTATTACAACTTTGTGTTTGTTATCCTCAACAGGAGATACTCTGCGGTTTGCTGAGCGGACCTGCGTAAACATTGATTTTCTTTAAGTATTTCTACCAGCCTACGAATGAAAAGACGTTATTGTGTGCAATATAAATAGCGTGTAACAACCTTTAAAAAAAAAATTTTTTAAAAAAATGATTGAAAATTCTAAAAAAACCATACCAGTACTAGTATCCGGAGCTTTAGGCAGAATGGGTAGCGAAGTTATTAATGCTGTATTAAACTCTAAAGATTGTGAACTTGTTGCAGCAATTGACATAAATGAAAAGAACAATGGCTCAAATATTTCTGAATTATTGAAGGTAAAAAATTGCGATGTTTTTGTTTCTAATGATTTTGAAGGGACTTTATGTTCTGTTAGTCAAAATTATAGAAATGAAAAAATTAAACCTGTTCTAGTTGATTTTACTCACCCTGATTCTGTGTATGAAAATACCAGATCAGCTATCGCATATGGTGTATCACCAGTCGTAGGTACTACAGGTCTAAGCCCTTCGCAAATACAAGACTTGTCTGTTTTTGCTCAGAAAGCCTCAGTTGGTTGTGCAATAATTCCTAATTTTTCATTAGGTATGGTTCTTCTTCAGCAGGCGGCATCAGTAGCTGCAAGGTTTTATGACAATATTGAATTAATAGAGATGCATCATAATCAAAAAGCTGATTCTCCTAGTGGGACGTGTATAAAAACTGCAGAAATGATTGAAGAATATCCAAAGAAATTTAATCAGAATTTAGTAAAAGAGTCTGAGTCAATGAAAGGTGTACGGGGTGGGCTCAGAGATTCAGGAATTAATATACATTCTGTACGATTACCAGGATTACTTGCTCATCAGTTAGTAATTATGGGATCTCCAGGTGAAACCTACACAATTAAGCATGACACTATTGATAGAAAGGCATATATGCCAGGAGTTTTACAGGCTATTAAAAAAATTGGTAATTATGAAACTTTAGTTTACGGACTTGAAAAATTGATTTTTTAAAATGTTAATTCCAATTAATTCAAGTCAAATTTCAAAACTTATTCCTGCAGTTGGTACAGGAGGTCAATATAAGTACGCGTTGGGGAATCCAAGAAAAATTCTTCAAAGAGTAATAGTTTCTTCAATTGGTGGATTTATCTCCTTAATTATTAGTACAACTGGAGATCAAACTAATAATTTCTGGTTATTCCTATGTGTAGGTTTCTTTTTGTATATCATCTGGGGCCCAATTCTTGAATCAAGTAGAAAAAATTTGCAATTAAGAAAATATAAATTTTTTTCTATATTTGATGGCTATGTATCGGATATCTATAAAACAGAAAAGATTGAAAGTTCAAGAGAACAATCTAATAGGCAAGGTAGATTAGAAGTTATCGAAAACAAAAGGACTTGGTTAGTACTTGAATTAGAAGATGAGGATGGTTATTTGGAAAAATTAAGTTTTCCTATGGAAAATAAGCATAGTCAAATTAGGGTCGGCTCGAGTATTAGATGTTTAATAACATCTGATAACCGTAATTTTGACAGAGATTTTTATTTGACCGATGCTTGGCTTCCTGAAATTAACTTATGGGTTGGTGAGTACCCCTATTTATTAAGACCAGCATTTGAGGAAATTTGCTATATTTATTTGAATAAATAGTTGATGCTTATATAGTCTGATGAAAAATAAATTCAATTTTAAAATTGTTGGATCAGGTCCCACAGGTTTATTACTTTCAATTGCACTTTCAAAATTTGATTGCAATATTTTTTTAACTGATTTATTAACAAAAGATAGATTAATTGATAAAGATAAAACTTATGCGATTACTCACTCAACAAGAAAAATCTTATCTAAATTCAGACTTTGGGAAAAATTAGAACCATTTTTATTTGGCTTTGATACCCTTTCAATTTCAGATAGCGTAACTTCTGCTTTTACCAATTTATCAACTTATGACTTAGATGATGATATAAGTTCTGCTGAAAATATAGGCTGGGTAGTTAAACATTCGGATCTCATGAACTTATTTTTTCATGAGATTGATAATTATGAAAATATTTTTTTTATGACACCACAGAGATTGTTACGAAAAAAAATATTATTTGATTATCAATTCTTTTCAACAGGAGCAAACTCAATTGATAAAAATTTCTTAGATTTTGTTGATATAAAAAAATCTTATAGTCAGTCTTGTTTAACTTTTAAAGTTTCACTTAGAGGTCATTGTGAAAAGCGTGCTTATGAAATTTTTAGAAAAGAAGGCCCACTTGCATTATTACCTTTAGAAAAAAACTTATATCAAGTAATTTGGACTTCCAGTAGATTAAAAGCAATTGAAAGGTTAAATTCTGACAAGAATTTTTTAATGGATAATTTATCAACAATCTTGCCAGATGAATTTAAGTTGGACCAAATAATTGGAGAATTTAATATTTTTCCTGTTTCATTATCGTTAAATTTACCAATTTTAAATTTTAAAAAATTAGTTTTTGTAGGAGATGCATTTCATACATTTCATCCTGTTGGTGGTCAGGGTCTAAATACTTGTTGGAGAGATGTTAATACTATTTTTGATCTTTTTAATAAAAAAAGTGAAATCACAAAAATGAATTTAATTTTATTTAAATTAAAGTATCTTTCAAGCAGGATTTTAGATATTATTCTGACCATGCTCATAACTGATGCCTTGATATTGATTTTTGCAAATAGAAACCCATTTTTATTTCCAATAAGAAGATTTTCATTTTTACTTTTAAATAATTTTCTTTTTGTTAGAAAATTAGTTCTTAATCAAATGACAAAGTCTCTAATTTACTCAAGAATAAAATAAAAATCATGAAAAATTATGTATCTAAAGAGATGATAATTTATTTACTAAATGAAATAGGTTTAAATGAGTCATCTATTGAACTTGGACTAAAATTATCTATAAAAAATAAGACTCCATTACCAATCTTATTGTGGAGTTATGGTATGTTAACTATTGAAGAACTTGATGAGTTATATTCATTTTTTTTTCAAAAAATGGAACAATAATTCTGTTATAATTTATTCATGTTTTAAGCGAGAACAATTACTGTTTTAACTAAAGGAAATCAGGTATCAAGACAATCTATAGAGAAGCTGGATTTATTACTATTAATCCTAGAGACTATTGATTTAAATGGCATACAATCTCTATACGTTTTATCGAATCGACTTGATTTAGATCATCTTTTGCCAAACAAAGTTACTATCTGGAAACTAAGGAATAGTAACCCATTGAGAAAATCTTATGTGCATAACAATATTAAACTAAATGAATTTGAAGCTTTAATTAAAATCACAGTCGAAATGTCTAAATATTTATATCCTTATATGAGGGAAATACTTCAATCTAAAGAAGATCATGAAGAGAATTCAGTTATTTGGAATGATTTTAACAAGCGATTTATTGAGTTAATTAACGAGAGATTTAACACAGATAGTATTAGAGTGAAAAAACTATTAAATCAGACTGAAAATGATGAAATAATTATAAAATGTTTGCTTACATTAACACTTTGTTCCTCAAATCAGGGTTATCAAAAATTAAAGAATCTTTTATTTAATTTTTAATATTATGCAAAATAAATTATCATTTCATCAATCTTCAGTAAGCCTCGAAATAATCGGATTGCCAGATTATTCAAATAATGAAAATAAAGATCAAATATCAATAATTTCACATTGGAAATTAACCATAATTGACAAACCACTTATTGAGGGCAAAATTGATCATTTAGTCCCTATTATGGATGCATTTTATATTTATTCAAATCTTTTAATCACAAACGAAATTCCAATATATGAGTCTAAATTGATTGATATAAAAGCTGACAATCTTCACATACATAATATTGTTCTTAAGAGCACTAAACCAAATGTAAAACCCTTAATTTTAAAGATTGGTAATTCGTTGTTGTCAGACACTATAAATTGTTTTGATCAGTTAAATGAATCATCAAAAGTTAGAATAAAAAATACTTTTGCAAATAAAAATATTCCAAAAAAAGTAAGATTTAGTTTAAATAACAAAGTTAAGTTTTTAAATTTTATTATTCCGCCGCTTTTTGCAATTTGTTCTTTAATGCTATTCTCTTCTGCTTATATTTATTTTTATAGTCCTGTCGAAGATAAAGAAAATACGATTTAATAAATTCAAGATAAAGGTCCATTAGCATCCTTAAGTCAAACACGATAGTATAGATTAATTTCATTTTGAATAATTATTAATTTATTCTTTGATAGTTAGTGTATGGCAGATTTAAACATCCCAAATTTGAATAACAAGTCTGATAAATATATTTTTAAAAAAAAATTAAGTTTAAGAAGGAAATCTAAAAGAAGACTATTAACTGAATCTGTTTTATTATTTATTTTGAGTCTTTTATTGGTTTATATAAATTATTTAATTCCTAATAAAAACTCTCTTTTACAAAATCTACCAACTAATTTTAATAAATCTTTTTTATTAATAGTTGAGCTCTTTTCAAATTTCTATGAAATATTTTTGGTAATTTTTATTTTTGTTTCTGCTTTTACTTCTTTAATGTTACTTATAGGTTCATTTTATCGATTATTTCGAATCTTTAATAGAAAGTCAAAACAAATTATTTATAAATAATTTTAAATTGGTTGCATTAAGCCACCACTACCTGAATCAGAGTCATCATCATCATTTTCTGTCTCGACCCCGAAAAGTGCATAAATACCAAGTAAAAGAGAGGACAATATTATTGTTAAGGGTATAATCGAGTTTTGAGCTCCTACATCGATAAATTCACCCATGAATAATTAAAAATTTTTATAAACCTAACCGAAATTAAACTCTTTCGCGGATTTTAAATATTTATTTAATAATTTATTCTTTTTTTATTAGTAATTCATTTTCAAAATTATTTATTTCTTCAACAAAGGAACTAAACCAATACATCAATTGATCAATTTGATTTTGAACTTCAGTAACTCCTAAACCTCTTATGGTAATAAATGAAATTTGTTCCGCTTCCTTATAATCAAATTTGTTTTGAGCACTACTAGGTAATGTATTTTTTAGTATTTTAAAAGTAGATTTTTTTAATTTAGTTTCTATAACAATATTGGGTTTTTTAAGTTTAATTTTGTTAAATCCACATTTTCTTGCAAGTAATTTTAATCTCATCAACATGATTAGTGACTCTACAGGCTTTGGCATTGTTCCATATCTATTTACCCAATCTGTAGCTATTTCAGTTAATTCAATATTGTTAGAACATTCAGTAGCAAGTTTGTAAGCCTCAAGCTTCTCTTCCCTGTTCAATATCCAATTTGCTGGTATAAATGCATTTATTGGGAGATCAATTTGTGTGTCGCTAACTTCAGGTATTTCTTGTCCACTGATTTCTGAAATTGCTTCGTGAAGCATTTCAATATACAAATCATAACCAATCGCATTAACCTTTCCACTTTGTTCTTCTCCTAGTAAACTTCCAACACCTCTTATTTCCATATCTTTCATTGCAAGTTGATATCCACTTCCTAGTTCCGAAAAGTCTTTTATCGCTTTCAATCTTTGTTTTGCAGCGTCATTAATTTTATTTATATTTGGATAAAATAACCAAGCATGTGCTTGTACACCGCTTCTACCAACTCTTCCTCTAAGTTGATAAAGTTGTGAAAGGCCAAATTTGTGAGAATCTTCAATAATGATTGTATTTACTTTAGGAATATCTAATCCGCTTTCAATTATCGTTGTGCATATCATTAGATCAACTTCTCCATTATTAAAAGCAATCATTGCATTTTCAAGATCTGTTTCGTTCATTTGCCCATGAGCAACAATAAATTTTAAGCTGGAAAACATATTTTTTAATTTGTCTACAGCTTGATCTATATCAGAAATTCTTGGAAGAACATAAAAAATTTGACCTCCCCTATCAAGTTCTTGATTAATTGCAGTTCTTATAACATCCATATCTATTTCAGATAAATATGTTTTTATTGATCTTCTTGATGGAGGAGGAGTATTTAGTAAGCTCATTTGTCTTAGTCCAGATAAGCTCATATACAGAGTTCTTGGAATTGGAGTTGCTGAGAGAGTTAAAACGTCTATGTTGGTTTTGATTTTTTTAATTTTCTCCTTTTGCCTTACTCCAAATCTTTGTTCTTCATCAATAACAAGTAATCCTAAGTTTTTAATTTCTATTTCTTTTCCTAAAATTTGGTGTGTTGCTACAACTAAATCAATTTTGTTATTTTTCAAACCGGCATAGATTTCCTTTCTTTCATTAATGGATTTGAATCTATTGAGTAATGATACTTTTATTGGATAAGGTGAAAATCTATTATTTATTGTTCTCCAATGTTGCTGAGCTAGGATTGTTGTGGGTGCTAGTAATATTACCTGTTTGCCTGATGTTATAGCCTTGAAAATAGCCCGAACAGCGACTTCTGTTTTACCAAATCCTACATCTCCGCAAACTAGCCTGTCCATTGGCTTATCGCTTTCCATATCAGATTTTATTTCCTTTACAGCAGTAATTTGATCTGGGGTTGGTTGATAAGGGAATGATTCCTCTAATTCATCTTGCCAAGGACCATCTTCTGGGTATATGTGCCCCTTTAATTTTTCTCTCTTTGCATAAAGTTTTAATATATCGAGAGCAACCTTTTTGATTTGTTTCTTATTTTTATCTTTTATTCTTTCCCATTCTGTGCCTCCTAATTTATTTATTTTTGGCTTTATTTTTCCGCTTGATCTATATCTGTTAACACTACCGAGTTGATCAGCGGCAACACTTATCTTCCCATCTTGATACTGAATGACTAAATAATCTCTTGAATCTCCTGTTATATTTATTTTTTCTATTTTTAAAAATTTTCCAATCCCATGATTTTTATGAACTATAAAATCACCGGGACTAATCTTATTTACATTTATATTTGAATTGACACTTCTTTTTTTTCTTCTTATGAAAACATTATTAAAAAGAGATTGTTGTGAAAATAATTCTTTATCTGTTATCAGGACAACTTTCCATATGGGGAGATAAAAACCCTCGATTTCATAATTGTTCTTATTTTTCAAAATTAAAGGAGTTGAATCATTAATTGACTTAAATGCTTCATTAATATCATTAGGATTGTTTAAGAAATTTGTATTACATTCATGCTCAAAAAGTAAAGTCCTTGTTCTCAATGGCTGTGCTGATAATATCCATACTTTTTCATTATTTTTTATATTTTTATTTATATCATTGGATAATTTTCCTATATTTTTAGAGTATGAATTTAATCTTTTATCGTTTAACAAAAACCTATTATCAATATTGACTTTAGATTCAAATTCATAAAATTTTATTATATTAAAATTTCTCAGTGAATTTAATATTTCGTCAAACTTTAAATGCAAATTAGGTTTAGCTTCTAAATTTATTTCATTATTTTTAAGGTTCTCATTTAATTCATACGCACAATTATCAAAATTACTTTCTGAATCGAGATACCAATTATTTGCAAATTTTTTACAATCTTCTAATTCATCAATTACAAGAATTGTTTCCCTATTTATAAAATCTATTATATTTGAAGGCTGTTCTTCAATTATTCCTAAATAACGATCAAGATTATTTTTATTTATATCTTCTGAATTAAAAATACTGTTCTTAGATAAATTATTTAACTTATCTTTTATTAGTAAATCAAATCCAGCCTGTATTATTTCAATATTATTGATACTTTCTAATGTTTTCTGTGTGTGGGGATCATATTCTCTTATTTTCTCAATTACATTATCAAAAAATTCTAATCTTATAGGAAACTCATTATTTACAGGATAAATATCTATTATTTCCCCTCTTCTACTCCAGAATCCTTCTGTTGAAGTCACATTTTCCTTTGTATAGCCCAGCAAAGTAAGCTTATTTGCTAATTCTTGAATCTCGATTTGAACTCCTTTTTGCAAATCTAACTTGTTTTCAATTAATAAGTTTTTATTTATTAGATGAGGTTGTAGTGATCTCTCTGTTGATATAACAATATTAAGTTCATTTTCCTCTTTTTTTATTAATTTGGATAAAACAGTAAGCTGACTAAATTCAATCTCTTTGGATTTATTAATTGATGAGTATGGTAGATTTTCTGTTGGAGGATAATATAAAACTGCTTTATTATTTATACTTTCAAAATAACCAATCCATTTGTAGGCAATTTCTACATTAGGACAAATTAATAATATATTTTTTTTCTCTTTTTTTGCGATGCTTTCTAAAATTATTGATTTAGCATATCTACTTGAACCAACAATATTTAATTCATTATTTTTCGAAATTCTTTTTATTAATTCAGAAGTAATTTGTGAGTTAGAAATATAATCGACTAAAGTATTTAAACTCATTTATAGTTATCAATCTTGATTACAAATATCCGATACATTATATTAGATTTTATACTGATTGTGAATAATATTTGATGGATTCAGCCGCAATAAATTCTTTTATACCCACACTAGATCAGGTAGACAGTTGGTACGAAATTTTTACACTTTTACCAATATTAATTGCTCTAGAATTATTATTATCGGCAGATAATGCAGTCGCACTAGCTTCTCTTACTAAATCCCTCGACAGTTCAGAATTAAGGTCAAGAGCCTTAAATATTGGCATAACAATATCTTTATTATTTAGAATTATTCTCATCATATTATCTAATGTTCTTCTAAAGTTTATTATTATTAGAGTTTTTGCTGGTTTTTATTTAATATACTTATTCTTCTCTAATGTTTTTTTAAATTCAGATATAGAAAACGCTGAAAATGGGACAGATAATAAAAAAAATAATTTTAGGTTCTTAAGGGTTGTAGCGCTTCTTTCAATTACTGATTTTGCTTTTTCCATAGACAGCATCACTACTGCAGTAGCTATTAGCGATCAATACATATTAATAATATTTGGAGCAGTGATTGGAGTATTAGCCTTAAGATTTACATCGGGGATTTTTCTAAAACTTCTGGATATATTTTCTAGATTAGAAACGGCCGGTTACGTAGCAATTTTAATAGTTGGGATTAAACTTTTACTAAATACATTAATTAAAGAATCTATTCTTCCAGACTATTATTTTTATTTTTTGATTCTTTTTGCCTTCACTTGGGGATTCTCTAAAAAAGAATCTAAAACTTGATCTGAGAGATATTCACCTACTGATGGCTTTAACTGTTGTATTAATTGCTTTTTGCTAGAAATGTTTTTGCCTTCAAGTTTTGCTTCTAACAAGATAATCGGATCAGTTTTAGTTGAAATTATTATTCCTTCATTTTCTATTACAGCAAGAATAATACCTGGTCTTGAATAATTGCTCGTGAAAAGGTCTTTTTTATTTTTAATTTCATCACTACTCAAGACTTTGATTTTAAGTATTTTTAGGTTCTTACCTCTAAAAGTTGTATTTGCTCTTGGGTATAACCCTTTTATTTTTTGAGAAATTTTAATTGCCTCATTATTCCAATCAACTCTAAAGTCTGATTTTTCAATCATTCTTGCGTAAGTAATTTCTCTTCCAAGGGTATTTTGTTTTGTTAGTTGAGAATTAGTATTTTTATTAATATTTTCTTCGAGTAGTGATGTAGCATTTAAAAATAATTTTGCAGATAAAATACTAAGTTTTTCCGATAGTGTATTTAAATTATCAACATTATCAATTTTAATTTTTTCTTCCAATAATAAGTCGCCAGTATCAAGTCCCTCATTCATTTTCATAATTCCTACACCAGTAAATTCATCGCCTTTTATTAAGGACCATTGGATTGGGGCTGCACCACGCCATCTTGGAAGTAATGAAGCATGTGCATTCCAACATCCAAATTTTGGGATTTCCAATATCTCTTTGGGTAATATTTTCCCGTAAGCTATAACAATAAATAAATCACAAGATAATGATTTAAGTTCATTTATAAAATGTATATTGTCCCTGATTTTTGCTGGAGTATAAATTTTTATAGATTCTTGCTCCGCAAAGCTTTTAACAGGTGAGGATATTAATTTATTTCCCCTAGATCTTTTCTTATCGGGTTGGCTAACTACTCCAATTACCTCGTGCTTAGATTTAATAAAAATATCAAGGCTCGCAATTGAATATTCAGGTGTTCCCCAGAATATAATTCTCACGCGTCACCAGTTATTGATAATTTATTTACCCATATATGTGGAGAAATCCCACTTGTTGTTACTTCCTGATTTGATTCAATATTTACTATATTTTTCAAAAGATATTTGATATCACCTGCTACAGTTGCAGATTCTATTGAGATTTTTTTACCGTTTTTATAGAGCCATCCATCAAATGGAAGAGAGAATGAACCTTGACTTGCTTTGACACCTGCATGGATTGCATTTAATTCTTCAATATAAACAAATTCTCCCTCATAAGTAGAGTGATCTAATGATGTTTTTAGATCTGAGTTTTCCTCTGATTTCTCAACTACTATCCAATCAGGAGATACTGAGACTTTTGACCCTAGTCCAGCATGGCCTGTTGGGATTGTTTTAAATATTCTTGCAGTTGATTCAGAATGTATAAAATTTTCAAGTCTCCCTTTGTTAATTAAACATAGTCTTTTAGTAGGAGTTCCCTCTCCATCAAATGGTGATGAAGTAATATTCTCTTCGTGAAGACCATCATCATAAATATTAAGTGCTTCTGTAGATAGTTTCTCTCCAATAGAATTTTTATTAGATAAGCTAATTCCATCTAAAATGCTTCTAGCATTAAACATTGAACTAAAGGCATTAATTATCGTTAAAAAAGACTCTGGGGAAAAACATATTAAATATTTATCAGTTTTAATAGATGAATAATTTAAGTGAGAAATTGTTTTATTAGAAGCCTCTTTAATACACGACCCTATATCTATATCTTCAACTCCATATCCAAGTTTTACAGAGCCTGAGCTACGAGGTTTCTTATTTTTCTCTTCTGCTCTTGCATATAAATAAAGTGCAGCTTGACTTTTGGTATAACTCCGAAAGGCACCATCACTATTTGCATAAACTCTCTCATAAAAACTCTCAGATAGACCATTATAAGGAACAGATTTTATGGATTCATGGCTTTCTAATAGTCTCACTTCTGCATCTCTTAAAAGCGTAAGTAATTTTTTTATTCCAACAGGATTTCTTTTTTTTGAGTCCTGAACATCAATAGGATCCTTGGCTAGTGGTGAGAATTCTGTTCTTTCATTCTTGTTGCCAAAATCAGATGCAATATTTGCTTGATTTAGAGCTTTTTTAATACCAGATTCACTGATATCACTAGTTGTTGTAATACCAACTAAATTAGATTTGTTCCAAACTCTTATAGTTAAAATTTGCTTTTGTGATGCCTTAAGTTGTTTAGCCTCACCTTTATCTACTTGCACAGAATAATCATTAGAAAAGCTTGCACCATAATCCCATTTTTTAAGATTTAGAGAATCTGCCGCTTCAGAGATTTGAGTTGTTATTTCTTTTGAATTCATATCCTATCTCCCGCCAACAGTGATTGAATCAACCTTAATATGAGGTTGACCAACAGTTACGTTGACACTTCCACTGATGGATCCACAGAATCCAGGAGCTAATTCGAGGTCATTTCCGCACATTGATATTTTTGGCATAACTTCTTTAGCCTCACCAATCAAAGTTGCTCCCTTTACTGGATTAGTTAATTTTCCATTTTTAATAAGATATCCTTCTTCTACCGCAAAATTAAATTGTCCAGTAGCACCTACACTGCCACCACCCATTGATTTGCAGTAAAGACCATCACTAATACTATTGATTAAATCCTCTTTCGAGTGTTCTCCTTTAGCTATATAAGTATTTCTCATTCTTGAGGCTGCAGCAAAAGAATAATTTTGTCTTCTTCCACTTCCTGTTCTTTTATGGCCAGTTCTTAATTCACCTGCCCTGTCGGATATAAATTTTTTTAAAATTCCATCTTTTATAAGAACTGATTTTTCGGGTTCCATACCTTCATCATCTACTGATAATGAACCAAAGGATCCTTCTGAAATTCCTTCGTCTATTGCTGTTACAGATTCATGTGCAATTTTTTCATCCAATTTATTCTCAAATGGTGTTGTCCCTCTCTCTATTTGAGTAGTTTCAAGTAAATGACCGCAGGCTTCGTGGAATATAACGCCACCAAATTTATTAGCTAATACGACAGGCATTTGTCCCGCATCAACATAATCTGCGTACAACATGTTCATTGAACTTTCAAACACATCATTAGCTGCTTTTTCGTGATCCCATAATCTGAATTCATTAGGCATTCCTGAAGATCCAAATCTTCTACTTCCACTAGATCTATATTGGGCATCACTAGCAATTACGTTTAGTCCAACTGTTTGATGCAATCTAATATCTGAGACATAGGTTCCGTCGCTGGAGGCTATAATTACTTCTTGAAGATTTCTTGAGTAACTTCCTTTTCTAGTTATTATTTTATTATTTTTTTTTAAAGACTTTGTGCTAACTAGTAGTTTTTCACTTATCTCATGAATAGATGGGACTTCATTAATCCATTTTTTCTTGGATAAACTATAGTCCCTATGTTTATTTAAACCGTTAAATACTTCTCTTTTGTTGTCTGTTATGTCTAACATCTCAATAGCCTGAGATACAGATCTCATCAAGCCATGCTTTGTTAAATCATTTGTACTTACAAATCCATCCTTTTGTCCCTTGAAGATTCTAATGCCAGCACCTCTTCCAAATGATGGACTTACACTAGTAATAAAATCTTCTTCAGCTAAAACGCTCGAGTTGTCAGTATTCTCTATAAATATTTCTACAAAATCAGCACCAAGTCCAATGCCGTAGAAAATAATTTCTTCTAATAAATCTTTATTGCAACTACCAAAAACGATTTCATTTGATTTGATTTGTGACGAAAACATATGAGTCTATAAATCTTCTCTTTATTCAAGATTATCTAATCGAAGGTTGGAAATCTTTGCTATCAAGAGGTTTTAATAAGTATAGTCTTAATAACTGGTAACCGTTTGATAAATATTTAGGTAATTTTTTAAAAGTTTTAGATATTTTATTTCGATCACTGTTTGCAATATCGGAAAGAACCTTATTATTATCTACTATTTTATCTAATCTTCCATAAAAAGATTTATCATAAACGTTCATTACTACAGGGAAAACTCTAGCTGCAGTTTCATTTGTTTTATTAATAACAAACTGGTCGTAATCTCTGGCATCTAAACCTAAAGAACTGTAGAAATCTTTTTTAATTCCCAAATCCCTTGCATACATAGTTGCAAATACAGCTAATAGAAAGAACCTAGACCATAACTTGGATGTTAATGGATGATTATTCAAAAAATATCTAAACCTATGGAAGTAGTCAAATAATGGGTGTGTAAAAGTAGAGCCGCCAATGGTAATTTTTTGGCTTAAAGATTTAACAGTACGTGGCTGTGCTTTCATTAATGCGTCAAAGAAATCTCCATGTCTATTTTCATCTTGACACCAATTTTCAAAGTAATTAAATAGAGGAAAAATTTTGCTATCAGGGTTCTTTTCGAGATGCCTATAAATTGCTATGTATCTCCAATAACCTATTTTTTCGGATAAATAAGTAGCGTAAAAAATACTTCTTGGAGGGAAATAAGTGTAATCTTTATTGGCTGTTAAAAAACCTAAATCTAACTGAAGTCCAAAGTCACTCATGGATTTATTTAAAAAACCTGCATGTCTTGCTTCATCTCTGGCCATATGAGCAAAACATTCAGCAAGTAGAGGGTTTTTAACTTTAATTCTCTTACTAAGTTCCTTATAAAGTAAAAAACCTGAAAATTCTGAAGTACAACTTCCCTCGAGAAAATCAACAAAAAGCTCTCTTGTCTCAGGATCTAATTTTTCTGCAGCCCCTTCAAATTCACTATTTCGTACAAAATGATGTCTATTGTAATCTTTCCTAAATTCCTCACATATAGCTTCCAATTCCTCCTCGTTTATTGATAAATCCATATTTTCCATGGCCTCAAAGTCTGTTGTATAGAATCTTGGGGACAAAATTGTTTCTTTTGCTGGTATCTTTCCATTATTAATATCTTTTTTATTTTTTGATTCAACAGTTGATTGAGCCATTTTTTATTCGGTTTATTAATACTATTATTTACTATGATTTGTATTTTCGAGGGAAAAGTTAACTTGGTGTTATTGTTTTTCTAATTAACTCCTATTAATTTTTGCCCGTTCAATCTTTGAAGTACTCTTGAAATAATTAATTTTAGGGTTATTCTTTTTTCGTCAATAAGAAAAGATTCAATAATACTTGGTTTTTGATTAGGTTTTGATAAAGAAATACTTTTTAATGAACTAATGTCATCCTTCTCAAAGGATAACCAAAAGTTACATGTATCTTTAATTTCACAATTTATTACCCAACATTTATCTCCAGCAATAGGTCTATTTGTGTTAGTGAGGTTAATATTGGTAATTTCTAATCCTCTTTGATTAATTTCCTCAGTAAGTGAAGGAATTAGGTGTATGTTAATAAATTCTTGAAAAGGCTTTTTCTCTACTGGGAGTTCCTTTTTGGGTTTTGTTATAGGTTTTTCGGGAGTATTAATTTCATTTTTTGTAACAAGTTTATTAGCAGAATCACCATTATTTATATCCATATTGATAACTTTTTCTGATTTAGATTCTTTTATTTCATGAGAGTTTGATTTAGTAGTGTTGTCAGATATTTCTTTATTTACTTCATTATTTTTGTCTAAATTTTCTTCCATAAAAAAAACTATTTCTTCTATTATAAATTAAAAAAACATTTTTTAATTAATTTATTTTTCTACCAATCATTATCAGCATTATCCCAGTCATCTTTAATATCTTGATTTGAATAACTTTGATCTTTTTTTAAATTATTATCATTCATATTTTTGACTACTCTGTAATTAACAGAAATTGTTGGTTGGGCTTCTCTAATATCCCTTTGTGGCGGCATCTCAACGTTTGGTTCCATTTCTTCCTCATTATTAGATACAAAATCATCTTCCACATTTTCGAAAGTTTTTTTTCTGAAACTAGTACTAGTAATAGTTGTATTCAAAAAAGTGTTTACTAATAAACCAGAAAAAAACGAAATACTGATTAATTTACCTATACTTACTTCTTGGATGGTCCATTTAAAGTATCTAAATGAAGTCTTCTGATTATTATTTATATATAATAAAATTTGAAAAATTATTAATAAAAAAAGAGTTAAAAGTAAATATTTTTTCTTAAACATAATTATAAAAAGTTTTCTTAAATTTTTTTGGTTAATATTTCCATAATATATTTTATGAAAATTTATTTATGTTAATTCTAAATCAATTTGATATTTAAGAATATCGACTTTTATTATTTTTACTTCTATTGCATCTCCAACTTTATATGATTTTTTAGATTTTCTTCCAATCAATAGATTTTGCCTTGACCTGTATTCATACCAATCATTATTAAGAGTGCTTACGTGTACTAAACCCTCTACATTTAGTTCTGATATCTCAACAAAGAAACCATATGATTGCACTGATAAAATAAACCCATTATAAATATTACCTAGTAGTTTTTCTGCTTTTCTTACTTTTTTTATATTTATCATATTAGATTTATATTGGTTAACTTTGTACTTGAATTCATTAAGTTTTTCTATTACGAAATTATTAAATAATGTATTTAAATTATTTGAAATTGTTGAATTAAATATATCCCAATTTACTAATTCTAATGAATTACTTTCCGATATATTGATTGCATTAATATTATTTTTCTTTGATTTCTTACCATTTATTATCATATTAAAAATACAATACTGGTTAATAAGATTAGTGAAGTCAAATCCAGGAATTGTCCATGGAGAAATAAATAATTGTTTTGATTCGTCATTACCCGGATTTTTAGAAATCAACCTTATTTCATTGTCCTTAAATTCATTAACTAGAAGTTTATGTAAGATTCTTTTTTTATTATCATCCCCACATAATTTAATTACTTTACTAAATGACAAATTGCCATCTTCATTAAGCTCTATATCATTATCAATAAATTCTGAATATTTGATGATTTCATTTGCATTAACGTAATCTATTCCTTTTGAGATGTATCCAGCGCTTTTTAAGCCATATTTATTTGAATGTTTGAACCATATTAAATTAGCTTCGTGTAGTATTGGTGAAATGTAAGTTTGGCAATCTTCTTTATTTAATGAAGCAAAATATCCTTTTGAATAATCAGCTGGATTGTGAATAAAAAATTCTTCTAATAATTCTATATTATTGAGTGGGCCAGGAATTTCAACATTACCCTTCAAAAGATGTTTTTGTCTGAATGAACAAGAAATTTCCAGTATTTTATCTAAATCGTCGATATATTCCTTTATAGGTTTTAATACCCGAGAGGTTATTCTTGTTTTACTTTTTCTAGATAGAAGCGCGTCAGTATGGTCACTTTCAACAATAAGAGAGCATTTTACTAAAGTAAGATGAAATGACCAATCAGTTATATTATTATCACTATTTAAATGCAAACAGATGCTAATTGCTTCATTCTTTTCACCAAATTTAAATTCAGAATCATTTCTTATGGCTTCACTAAGGTAGTTTTGCCAATCATTTAATAAGGGTAATGATTCGAAGCCATTAAATAATATTTCTAGAGATTTTTTACTATTTAGATCTACTCTTTCTGCAAGATTATTAGTATGTATCCATAATTTAGTACTTTTATTTTTCCCCTGCTCTATTTGAATCATTGGAAGCATCGGAGAATTATTAGAATTCCAGCTTTTGAATAGATAAGAGTTTTTATCTGTTAGGTCTATCCTTTCCCTTTTTTCTAATTTTTTAGATTCAATACGATTTAAATTGTATGATTTGACTAGATTGCTTTTGGATAAAACAAAATCTGCATCATATTCCTCATTATTATTTAGGTTTAGTTCTTGTATAACATGGCCTATTCCTTCATCTTGACCTATTGGAAACCTATCAATCTCAACTTTTACTATATTTTTATTTTCTGCTTTGAAAGTAAATTTTTTATTCTCTTTTGGAAGTTTAATTTTAGATAGGATCCTATCGTCTATTGGGATTGCATATACATTATTATTTATTATTTCAACTTTAGAAAGAAGAATTTGATTTGATCTCTCAAGAATACAATCAACTATTCCTTCTGGTGATCTTCTTCTATAACCATCTTTTATTATCCTTACTAAAACTTTATCTCCATTCCATGCATAATTAAGTAGATTTTCTTTAATATAAATATCTTCTTTATCTTTTCCTCTCACAGCAAAGCAATAGCCTTTGCTACTACATCTTATCCTGGCAACAAGGTGATCACTATCTTTTATGCAGGTATATTCATCATTTTCATTTTTATTAATTATTTCAAGTTTTTCTAGAGCTGTTAAAGCAATATCTAATTTATCCTTATCAGATTTCTTAGTTATTTTTAATAATCTGCATAATTTTTTATATTCTAACCCTTCTGACTGATTAAGATTATCAATTATTGAAGATGATGTGAACATGATCTAAATGAAATTATAAATTTATTTAGGGGTATACACTTTATTATTACACCTTATTATCCAAGCTTAAAACTAATTTTTTTCTTTCTCTTCTTTTTCTTCTTTTTCGATGGTGAAAGAATTGATAACAAGCCTTATACCAATGATGAAAAATGTAATGGACGCTATTGACTTAAGGACTACTTCGGGTAAAAAACTTGAAATAGAACCACCTGTTAAAGCTCCAAGTAAACTTGCAAAAACAAGTGCTGAAGAAGATCCTAGAAAAACTGCTAATGGTTTATTTGAAGTGCCACTTATAGTTAAAGTAGCTAGTTGAGTTTTGTCACCTAATTCAGCTATGAAAACGGTTAGAAATGTTGATAGTAATAAACTTAAAACCATTTAATAATAATTTTTGAATATTTCATAAGTTAAAAATATACTTATCAATATCATTAAAGTACCAGTAGATAAAGCAAATTTGCTAGGAGATATTTTTTTTGATACCCATTTACCAATAAGAACTCCTACTATGCTAGAAGTTATTAATGCTAGAGAACTTCCAAGAAAAACAACTATTGGCCTGCCCGATTCAGCAGAAAGCATTAATGTGGCTATCTGAGTTTTATCGCCAAGTTCAGCAATAAAAATTGTTGTAAAAGTCGTTATAAATATTGAAAAAAAACTTTTTTCTAGATTGTTTTCTTTTTTTTCTAATTTACTATTCATTTTCCTGAAACAGCAATTCTAAAAGTTTTCATCTCTTTGCTTTGGTATCCATAATTTGATGAAATATGTTGTTTGCAGCAATCTATTAAAAATTTATCACCAGATTTTAAATATCCTTTAAATGAAGTTGAAAATTCACTTACCCGACAAAAATGTGGTCTGGTTTCATAAATTAAGCATTTTTTATTTTCTCTGTCCAGGTTTTTACACCAACCGTCTTTAGCCGTCATCGAATTTATCAAAGCTATATCTTCTTTGTTAAGTTTGTTAGCCAAATCGCTTCTTTCGTTCAAGTCGAATTTACAACAAGCTCCACAATTTTCTATACATGTCCATGATTTCATAATTTAATTCAATCTTGTAACGTATCAGTACAGTTTCGTCTTTTATTTGTAAAAATAGTATCACAAAACATATTCATTAATCATGGCAACACTTATTCCTTTGGCTGTAGTTGCGTTAGCAGGACCAGCAATTATTGCTCTTGTATTTTATCGTAAATAAAAGAAATTCTTTTTGGTGACTTACCTGAAGGGTGTTTATTGGGATTTAGATGGTACCATCGCAAATACTGAATTAGAGGCCCATTTACCTGCTTTTAATAATGCTTTTAATGACCTTGGGATTGATTGGAATTGGGATACTAATACATATATAAAACTTCTGAATATAAATGGCGGCAAAAATAGGATTGCTTATTACGCTAAATCTAATAATGATAATTTCTCAGAAGATTTAATTCTCAAAATTCATGAAACAAAGCAGTTTCATTATTTAGAAATTATAAAAAAAAATTGCGTTAGTTTAAAAACTGGTGTTTTTAGATTAATAAATGAATTACATAGAAAAAAAGTAAGACAATTTATTGTCACTTCAAGTTCAAGAATTCAAGTCAATCTACTTGTTGATTGTCTTTTTAATGGCTTCAACCCTTTTGAGTTTATTATTTCAAGCGAAGACGTTGAATTAAAGAAACCAAATCCATTACCATATTTAAAGGCAATCCAATTAAGTGGTATAAACAAAAACAACTCAATTGTTTTTGAAGACTCCAATCCAGGATTGAAATCTTCCTTGGCAGCTAACTTGCCAACAATTTTTGTTCCTTCAAATATCCCAATTGTTCTTGAGGAAAATATTAAATTAGATTGTATTTTAGACAGTCTTGGTGATCAGAATAATGTGGCAAATGTAATTAAAGGCCCTAAACTAAAAAAATCATATGTTGACTATAACTTTCTAAGTGATTATTTAGTATCTTTTAGTAATGCAAAAAACTAATTTTTCAAGAATTACCTCTCAGTTAAATAATTTATTTTTTGGTTTTATAAGTGATACTTGGAGAACAAAATCTATTGGTCTAATTTCTGTTTTGACAGGTTATTTTTTGTTTGCAAATTTTATTACAAAATTTATATCTGAAGGTAAAAATGAGTTGATAATGGTCCCAATAATTATTATTTTTATTGAAATCATTATAAGAATTAAACCTCCCGAAAGTTCAAAATTTTATTATCTATGGACCGTAGTTGATAAATTAAGAATTGGTGCAATTTATGCTGTTATACTTGAAGCATTTAAATTAGGATCTTGAAAGCTACTCTTCTTCTTCTTCTTCAATAGGATAAACAAATCCTTGAGCTTTCCCAGTTAAAACTGATTTACCTAAAGATATAGCTTTTTGAGCTGCTATTGCTGCTTTTCCTTTCCAAACAGCGTGCCTTTGGTTCCTTTTGCTCTTTGATTTTTTCTTTTTTGGTACAGCCATTCTGTTTCTTTATTTCCATATAATAATATAACCTTTAACTGGTTATCTCCAAAACTTTTGAGTATATTTTGTTTATATACGTCAATTTTTTAAATAAGCATATATGCTTTATTAATCACTTATAAAGATTAGTGTTTAGATCAAAATTCTCATATTCAGATTCTAAATCAAGTTATTCGGATCTTCTAGAAGATATAGAGACGGGGAAAATAGAATCAATATTTTTCTATCCAAGGCAGAGAGAAATTGATGTTCTGTATAAAAATGGCGATAAATTTAAAATACCTATCCTTTACAACGATCAATTAATCCTTGAAAAGGCTACTGAAAATAAGGTAGATCTAACTATTAACAATAGTAGAAAAGAAGCCTCAGCTGCTAATTCATTTGCTTCAATAAGTCTTTTCCTGATTTTCATATTTGCTATAGTCTTAATCTTGAGGAGTACATCAAAATTGGCTTCCAGAGCTTTTGGTTTTACCAAAAAACAAGCTAAATTTGTAACTATTGATGATGTAGAAACGAGATTTGATGATGTTGCTGGCGTCCCTGAAGCTGCTGAGGAATTAAAAGAGGTAATTACATTTTTGAAAGAACCAAAGAAATTTGAAAATCTTGGAGCAAAAGTTCCTAAGGGAGTTCTTCTAATAGGCCCACCAGGAACAGGTAAAACATTATTAGCTAAAGCAATTGCTGGTGAATCAGGAGTGCCTTTTCTTTCAATATCGGCATCAGAGTTTGTAGAACTTTTTGTTGGTGTTGGAGCAAGCCGAGTTCGTGATCTGTTCTCTAAGGCTAAGGAAAAATCTCCTTGTATAATTTTCATTGATGAAATTGATTCCATTGGTAGACAAAGAGGGTCTGGAATCGGAGGTGGAAATGATGAAAGAGAACAAACCCTTAATCAACTTCTAACTGAATTAGATGGTTTTGCTGATAATTCTGGGATTATTGTTTTAGCAGCAACAAATAGACCAGATATTTTGGATGCAGCATTATTAAGACCAGGTAGATTTGATAGGAAAATTGAAGTAATGCTTCCAGATTTAGATGGAAGAAAAAAAATTCTTTCAGTTCACTCACTTTCCAAACCACTTTCAAGCGAAGTTGACTTAGGATATTGGGCTTCTAGAACAGTTGGATTTTCGGGAGCAGATCTTGCAAACTTGATGAACGAAAGTGCTATTCACTGTGCAAGAGACGAATCTAAATTAATTAGTGATCTTCATATAGAAAATGCTCTTGATAAGATTACCATTGGCCTGAGAAGCTCGTTAATAACTTCTCCTAATATGAAAAAAATTATTGCTTATAACGAAGTAGGTAGAGCAATTGTATCTGCTGTGAGAAATGGAATTGAATCAGTTGATAAAATTACGATTTTACCTAGATCTGGATCTATAGGAGGATATACAAAAATATGCCCTGACGAAGATGTAATTTCTAGTGGATTGATTTCAAAAAAATTATTATTTTCAAAAATTGAAATTGCTCTAGCTGGAAGAGCAGCAGAAACGATAGTTTTTGGCGAAGGCGAAATTACACAATGCTCCATAAATGATATCTCTTATGCGACAAATATCGTAAGGGAAATGGTTACAAAATATGGATTTTCAATTATTGGTCCAATTTCAATGGATTCTGATAATAATGAAATGTATTTAGGAGATGGATTATTTAGAAGAAAGCCTCTCATAGCAGAAAATACCAGTTCTAGAATAGATAATGAAATCATAAATATTTCTAAAATTTCATTAAATAATTCAATAAAAATATTGAAAAAGAATAGAGTCTTACTAGATAAATTAGTTGATATACTTTTAAATCAAGAAACTATAGATAAAAAAGTTTTTAAATTAACAACTTCTAAATTGTTGAAAGTGTGATTTAATTGCTTTAAATTTAAAAAATATTTTCTTGATAATTAAAAACAATACAACGAAGTTATTAGTAACACTTTTATTTTTACTTATTCTTCCATTTGTACAAAAACAATGGTTTAATTTGTATTCACTCAATATTAATGATATTTCCTTTTATTCAATCCTTTACTATTTGAGCGGAGCAATATGTCCGTCGTTGGTGTATATAAACTCTTTAAAAAACTATACATACTATAGTTTTACAAAAGATAAAATCCATAGTATAAAAATAATTAAAGGAAAAAGATTATTATTCTTAGTAGCAATAAATTTAATATTTCTCTCTTACTTAATAGCTGATTATATATATATAAATTTTGATCTTATATTTAATTTATTTCTTGAAGGAATTAATGTACCAAAACCGGATATTCCGCAGTTAACTCTTTTCATATTTTTAATTTCTTTCCTATTAATTTTTAAGAAATCTAGGTTTCTGTTAAAAAAAATAATATTGGTGAATTTTATTTTGATTTCTCTCAATCTTTGGCATCTTCAAATTAATAATATTAGTGTTGATGATCAGTTTCATATTTATAGATATTTTGGTTTAAATGACTTAAATTTAATTAATATTTTTATCCTAGTCGCCATAGAAATTTCTTTTTATATGTGGTCCTTCTTATCATATAAAACTAATTTGAGCGATTGGATCGTGCCCAAACCCCAAAAAGGGGATGTTATCCCCTTTTTGAATATATTTATTTTTTATTTTTTTATAGTTATTTACTACTCAATACTTACTTAAATGTTTCTAATTCTTCTATAGTGCAGAAAAATATTCCTTACTACCTTTGGGGTCCTCTAACATTGTTTTCTCCCCGGGGGTCCAGTTTGCTGGACATACTTCATCGGGGTTTGCCGCAACATATTGATAACCTTGAAGAATCCTTAGCGTTTCATCAACATTTCTACCTACAGGAGCCTTGTTAACAGTCGTATGCATAACTACTCCTTCAGGATTGATAAGAAATAAACCTCTATCAGCCTCCCCATCATCATTTAGAACATTGTACGCCTGGCAAATTTCTCTTTTTAAGTCAGAAACTAACGGATAGTTAATATCACCTATACCACCTTCATTTCTTGGGGTTTGTATCCAAGCCAAATGACAGTGTTTGCTATCAACTGATACCCCAAGTATTTCCGTATTAAGTGCCGAGAAATCTTGGTATCTATCACTAAATGCAGTGATTTCTGTTGGACATACAAATGTAAAATCTAGTGGGTAAAAGAATAGAACAACCCATTTACCTCTTAGACCTGAAAGTGTAATCTCCTTAAACTCTTGATCATATACTGCTGTAGCACTAAAATCTGGTGCTTCTTGGCCAACTCTTAAGCTCATGAAAAAATTTGTCCTTATTTAAATTATGTATGGTCTGAATGACCGTAATAAGCATTATAATTTTATTGATAATGAATTAGCAAGTTTTTTTTTAATTCAATGAAATGGCACTATTCTTTTACTAGGAAATTTACAATTTTGAATCACAATAAACTTTTAAAAAATCTCAAAAAGGAGTTAATTAAATATCCAATTAAAAGGCTTGACAATAAAAATTCGAATTAAGAGAAATTTTATTTTATTTAAGATTCCTTAAAATTTAACTCTCTATAATTAGAAATATTCTTTTTTAATATTTTTAATTATGGCTAAATATATTGAAAGATTAAAGGAAAAAGTTAAAATAAAAAAATTTGATTCTAATCAGCCAATAGGAGCTTGGATTTTCGTTGTGATTTTGAATATAGTTGGATTTGCGGGTTATTTTTACTTAAAGGTAAATCATATACAACTTGGTAGTTAAAAACTCATCTTATTTCCTTCTTAATTGAGCGACAAAAATTTTTTAGTCTTTCATTTCTCGTTAAGTCAGGTAAAGTCCAAATTGATTCTGTCTCAGATAATGGATCTTTGATCCATTCTTTGAATTCTTCCATTATCGAAGCATTATTTAATTTTGATGTATACTTTTTTCGTTTTTTTAAATATTTTCTTATCACTGTAAGATTTGCCTCAATATATTCCCTCATAATAAATACTTAGTCTTATATTAATTTATCATCTAGCAAGTTCTTCTTTAAAGAAAAGATTAATTAGACATTCTGAACTGCTTGAAAAAGTCCAAACGAATAACCTCCTATTAGTATCCAGCCAAGTACGCTTGATATTATTGTAGATCTTCTATTATGTCTCCTTAAAGCTGATTCAATCATTTCATTAACTTCATCTCTATTAAGGTATTCTTTCTTGGAGTTTTTGTTCATTTTTTTTTCTTTTTACAATAAACGAATTTAAAAGAAAGTGAGCTTAAGATTTTTTCTTATAAGTAACAGTTTTATTTTTGATGATTTTATAAATATTTTTTATATTTAGCGTTAAATATATAATGAAATTTAAAAAGAAATTTTTATAATTTTAAGATAAAGTAATTGAATTGAAGGATCATAGTTTTTTATACAAACAATGAATATTAATGATAAATCTGTTTTAGAAATGCTTAATAAACTTATTATTATTAATAGGCTAAATAAAAGTCAAATTCTTCAGATGGTGAATTTAGTTTCAATATCAAATGATATCAATGATTTAAAGGATAACTTGAAATGGGAATGTTCTAAATCATTCCATTAAAATATTTAAAATACATAAACCGATTGTTTGATAATTATTAATTCTTGAAATTTACATAAGAGATACTTAGTAGTTAATTGAATTAATTAAGAGTTTTATAAGTAATTTATATAAGCTATTCAAATAAATTTTTGATAGTAATTTTTCTTATAAGAAACTTGATCTTGATTACTATAATTAAGTGTTGTTTGCTTATCTTTGCTAAATGATTTAATTAATATTGTAGAAGTGATTATTATTATTAGTATTATTAGTAAATCTCCAACAGTAATCCCTCTCTCCTTTAGATTCATGATAAAAGATATATTTTGTTTAAATATACCCTTTATTATTTAATAAACTAATATTTTTTACAAACGTGCTAAAAACACATATGAAGGAAATATAAAAAGAATATAAAAATATTGAGACTATAACCTTTTAAGTCATATAAAAAAAATAGATTAATTAATTATATGGAAGTCAAAAAAAAAATTAGTAGTTCTAACACTCCTTATTTTTTTTCTAAGGAGATGATTATCACAAAAAAATCACTTAACGAAAATCAACTAAAATTTATTTATCAAAAACAGTTAATCTCAGATCTAGATAGTAAACACAAGGAATGGTCAAAATCGATTAACAGTAAATTTTAAAAGCGTTCGTTGATTATATTTAAAAGTTTATTTCTTTTAATTGTATTTTTTTCTTCCCAATTAAGTGTTACTTCATCATTAATGATGGGTTTTGCTTCATAAGCTAGATACCAAAGAATAAATCCGACAGGAAATAATAAAATATGCATAGCAAAATTAGTTGACTTAAATCAAATATAGTGCAACACTTATAATGTGCAAGTGTGACACTAATTTTTTTTAATTATGCCCTCTCCGAGGAAAAGAATTGGTTTTTTGCCAAGTGAAGAAGTACATGAAATTATTGAAAAATTGTGCATAGCTAATGAGTTTAGTCAGTCAAAAGTCACAGGTTTATTGGTTGAGGAAGCGTTGAGGTCTCGAGGTGTGTTAAATAAATCTTATGGTCAAAATCATTATGATAAAAAGGATTACATAAACTTTTCTTTTGATCAAGAAACTTTTTCTAATAATAATAATTATCCACTTAATGAGGACGAATATGCAGTTAATAAAAAAGTATTATCTGATGATATCAAAATGATGCATGAATTTATTGAGTTTAAGTATTTTAAGAAAGTTATGAAGCAAAATAACAACATTATTGAATAAATAGTGTCACACTATTAATGTTTATATGAGAATGCTTTTTTAATGGAATTTAGAAATTAAGCAAAGATAAATATTTTTGAATATTTCTAATCAACTTCTTAAAGAGGGATCCTAAATAAATTTAATCTTTAAAAATTGAGCGGACTAAATCCTCGTGGAGATATGAACCTTAGCCCGCTTTAAAAAAATAGCAATAAAAAAATATAAATACAATAAGTATGTAAATTTACTTTTGATTTAAAATTGGAATATAAAAACTCTAAATATAAATGGCAGTAAGTGAATTAAATGAAGATACACTGGATCAAATTTGTGATCTTCTTGAAAATCTTCAGCAAATAGAGAAACTTAAAAATAAAGATATACGAATTTTGCTTGATAAGGTAGTTAGAAAATATGGAGGAAAAGTAGTAAATAAATGAAACGTCTATTAATCCCACTATTAGTTTTGCTTACTTTACCAAGTGTTGTACATAGCTCCCACTTAAATAATCAGAGAGAACTTATAGTCACCTCAGAAAGTAATAGGGAATCTATCGAGTTAGCAAAATAACTAAAGATAATGGTGTAGTTAAATATTCAGCATATTTGTGTCCTAATTGCCTTAATCAAAGTCAATTATTTGGTAAGCAAGCTTATAGAGAACCTAATGTAGTTGAATGTGAATAAGATCATAAAACAGTCAAACTCAATTATGCATTGATAAAAAATTAAAGGGTTTCCCATACGGGAAATAAATGGAGAACTAATTTTAGGTCTACTATCACTAAAATAGTTATCAAAGTTGACTGGATTTAAGAATTAAGGAACAGGTAATAATGATTATTGGCTAGATATTAAATGTTATTTCTTGAGTCCCTTTCATACAACCTCCAGCTGGATAATTAATTACTTTTTTTGATATTAATCCAATACTTATAGCAACTATTCCAATACCAAATACAATTTTGGATCTTTTGCTTGAGATAGGATTTTTCATTGGGTATTTATATTTTTTAAATAGTAGGAATTATGAGATTATTAAGTCGGTTTTTTTGTTTAAAAAAAAATAATAAGTAACACTATATCTATAAATTTTTAAAATAATTTTAAGATATAAGTTATCTTGAAAATCATTAATCTATAAATGCTCATATCTCTTTTTTTCAGTATGTTTAGTTTGTATTTGACAGTCTTTTTATTATTAAAAAAGAGACTTTTCTTTTTTTATGAAAAATAAAGAATTTAATGTGACTCAAGGAATGGCATTATTACTTTTGAAGCCATTAAATTTACCCGCTAACTACGTCCTTCATCTTATAATTTATATAACTAACCCTTGTAACAATATTGGTTACTAAGAGTCTTCCCAAACAGGATTGGTTCTCCTCCAACCTTGAGCGATTAACTTTTTCCATTCATCTCTAGCTTTATCAACTTTAAATTCTTCTCTGGTTGTCATAAGAGGTGGTTCTTTCCCTAAAACACCAAGAATTCTTCCAGAGTCAATAAACATATATTCAAAAAATTTATCTTTATTTTGATTATTCTTTGAAAACCTTTTAACCCTTGAACGATTCGAATTTATAAGCCAAAAATTTTCTGTCAATCTTACCTATTCTATGTTTTCTCAATTGGAGCCATTGTTAATCCTTTACTGAATAGTTGCTCATGATATAGCTCTGCCTGTTCAAGATTACCTCTCCAAACCTCCGCCGATCCTGTCTTGTCAACTTTGATGGTTAGATCCCATGCCCTTTTTTCACTCATGTTTGGGATTATTGTTAGAAGACAATTTGCAACATGCTGAAAAGTATTAAAATTGTCATCAAGAACTATAACCCTTGCTTCTGGATATTTTTCTTTAGATTTCTTTGGATCTAAGACTGTGCCGAGTGAATTAAACATTATTGTCTTTAATAGTTTAATTAAATTAAAATTTCACCTGTGATCTTCAATTGAAAATGTCTCGAGCGTGACTTGAACACGCGACCTGCGGGCTATGAATCCGCCGCTCTAACCAGCTGAGCTACCGAGACATGGGAATATTGTAAGGCATTGTTTGACTTAATTACGATTTTGAAAATTTATTTGTTTATGGGCCTCATATATTGCAATTCCACAAGCTACAGAAAGGTTTAGACTTCTAACACCTTTTTGATCATTGTTTCCAGTCTGTAAATTCGGCATAAATATTGATATTAAAAAGTCGCTTTTATCAATAATGGAATCTGGTAAACCTGAATCTTCTCTCCCAAATAGCAAAATATCATCTTTCTTAAATTTAAAATCTTTCAAATATAATCCATTTTTTTTACTAAAAGAAATTATTCTTTTTGTTGTTTTTGAAGCCAAAAATTCTTCAAAATTCTCATACTTATTAACAGTAACTAGGGGCCAATAATCTAATCCTGCTCTTTTTAAATATTTATCTTCTAGTTTAAAACCTAATGGCTCTATAAGATTTAGAGGTATATTAAATGCAGCACATGATCTGGCAATATTACCAGTATTTTGTGGGATTCTAGGTTCAAAAAGAGCGACTTCCAATTTTAAGTAGGTATTTCAATACTTATTTCATCTATTTTGATTGCTCTACCATTTATTACCAGCCAATTATCTTTTGAAATTTTGGTTATTCTCTTTTGAAGTTCGCCGATTCTTTCAATATAAGTATTACCAATTTTATATTCAGAGACCAGACTCCAACCTACTTGTTCTCCAACAATAATTGTTATGCTTTTTCTTTTTATTAAGAGACTTATAAGTAAATTCATTTTTGTTGACCATTCATTTTGTTCCTTACCTATACTTTTCATAACGAAACCGCCAATAGAATCTATTAATAATGGACCTTCTTCTTTCCTTAATATATTTAATAGATCTGTCGTTTCTATTATTTTCCAATCTTTTGGTCTTCTTTTTCGATGTAAGTTAATTTTATCTTGCCATTCTTTATCATCTAAATTGTTTTCAGATAAGGCAACATATGATAATTTTTTTACCTTCTTTGCAAGATGCTCTGCGAATTCACTTTTGCCACTCTTTGTCCCCCCTGTAATAAAAACTATATGAGATGAATATTCACTAATACTTACATCCTCGAATTTCATAAATTCTCTATCTATTTAGAGAAATACCACCATGTTGCTAAAGGAATAATTGTGGCAGCAATTAACAAACCTATAACTATATATGTAGCAGTTGAACTCTCTGTATCTTTAGATCTCATAGTGTTAAAATTTGGATCCACTACAGGGTTGTCAATAGACGAAGGCTGACTTTTTTCGTAATTTATAATAGTCTTCTGTTGAGTAATACTAAAATATTTATTTATACTACTAATTTCATTTGCATATGTAGTCGAGGGGATAAGAATAAAAATTAAGCCTGTAAAGATTAGAGATAGTATATATTTATTGATTTTAAGGTTCATTTTTTAAGGTTTTGGTTAATTATATATTAAAAACCATATGTTTGAGTAATTTTAAATGTACTAAACAATATAATATTTGCATAATTTAATTAGAAATAACATATTTAAAATATGGGATTCAATGGGAAATCATTAATATTAATCGGTGCCATACTCTTTATTTTTCAGATAGCAAATTTCATTTCAATAGAAACAATCACTCCTGAGCTTGAAAGAGCACAAGTGTTAGCTGCAATAGCTTCATTAATTATTATTTTGATAGGTTTTTTATTTAAACAATTCGAACCATTAGCTGGTGAGAAAGCTGCTTTAAAAGGAGAAAATAAGTTTCTCTTCGATAGAAACATGCCGGATGAAGTTATTGATGAACTTGCATGGGGATCTGAAACGATATTAACTTCTACTGCAGCAGCAGCAATATTAATCCACAATGATGGCGTTAATATATTGAGGAGGGGAATGACTTCAAGTAATGATTTTAAACCTGGGGAAACTTGTCTGAGATCTATAAAAGATATGAAATTAATATCATTAGCAAACACTAAATTTTATCCTGGAAGAGATGAATTTTTTAATTTTTGTGCCGACATTCCATCTATTTTAGTAGTTCCTATAAATAATAAGGCTTTTATATTGATAGGAGGCTGGAGCGCAAAATGTTTTACGAAGTCTGATGAAAAATGGATTAAAAATTGGTCCAAAAAAATTAATAATATTTTTTCAAAAAATAAAATTTAAAAATAAATTATTGATTTGACTCTTGAATCTTTTGATTTAAAACTTACTGATTTAGTATTTAAATTATAGTATGCATTTTCTGAATTTATTTCATACTTATTTTCGTTATTCTCATCTTTTATTATATATTTTACTGGATTGAAAAATTCAATTATGTTATCTGCATCTAATATGGCTTTTCCGGAATTTAAGATGATATTTTGATTTTCAAATCTTATATTACCCTCTAATAGATAGTTATTATTTTCTAAATTCCAAATAAAATTATCAGCATATAAAATATCCCCATTTTTTTTAAGAGTTTTTAACTTAACATTCCCTTTCAATTTCAGGAGTTTATTGTTGTCTGATAATGAAGATTCTTCTGAACTAATAATATATTTAGTTTCTTCCCCATTGAGGATATTAATGGTAGGTTTTTTTAATTCGAATTTTAATTCAATATTGTCATAACTTGAATTTGGACTGGTAATTGAATAAATTTTATCTCCACTTTTAGAGAAAATAGTCATATCTAAACTGTCTATTTTTTGTTTAACTTTATTTTCATCAATTACATTTGGGGCGCAACCAAGCATAAATAATGGAAGTATAAATATTAATCTATAAATGATGCTCATACTCCAGTTTATTTATGATTGGAGTAGGTTTAGGAAGACTTGAGTTACTTACTAATAATCCCCAACTTAATTGTTGTTTCCAAGGAATTTCTTCTCTGTATATAGATCCAAGTTGTTCATTGATTTTTGTAGATAATTCGGGCAATAAAGGTAGTAATAACAATCCTATTATTCGGGTACTTTCCAAAACGTTATAAATAATTTGTTTAACTTGAGGTAGATTATCTTTCTCTTTTATTAACAGCCATGGCTGATTATCATTCAAATACAAATTAGTATTAATTGCTAGGCTAAGTACCTCATTAGCTGCTAGATCTAATTTGTAGTTATCAAAGTTAAAAATATAGTTTTCAACAGCAATTTTGGCAGAACTCTCTAATTTATTATCACTTAAAATTTTTTCATTATTTGGCACTTTATTATCAAACCATTTTCTAGACATAGATGATGTTCTATTTAATAAATTGCCAATTGTATTAGCTAAATCATTATTGATAATGTCAACAAATCTTTTATCTTGAAAATCTCCATCATTACCTAATGATATGTCTTTAATGAGATACCACCTTACAGGATCATTTCCATATTTTGTAAGCAATAAATCAGGGTCGAGTACATTTCCTAAGCTTTTACCCATTTTTTGCCCCTCTCTTGTAAGAAAACCATGCCCAAAAACCTTTTTAGGAACTTTCATATTGGCAGAAATGAGCATTGCGGGCCAATATACAGCATGGAATCTCAGAATATCTTTACCAATAAAATGAACATCAGCTGGCCATCCTCCATTAATTGATTTTTCCAATAAATGTTCTGTCGCATCAGAACTAATGGCGCTTACATATCCAAGTAAAGCATCAAACCATACATAAAAGGTATGGTTATCGTAATCAGGTACAGGAATTCCCCATGTGACATTAGTTCTTGAAATTGAAAAATCCTTTAAACCTCTAGATACAAAATTTATAATTTCATTCTTTCTTTCTAATGGCTCTATAAAAGAAGGTTCGTTGATAATTTTCTCAATTTCTTTTTGATATTTTGAAAGCCTAAAAAAGAGATTCTCTTCATTTTTCCATTCAAGATTTTTTTGATGAATGGGACACTTGTATGTTGATGAGTTTTCTGGATTATCCTTAAATTCTTCACAACCGACACAATACCAACCTTTTTGAACTCCCATATAGATATCATCGGATGCTTTTACTCTTTCATAAAATTCATTAACAACAGATTCATGATTTTTTGAGGTTGTTCTTATAAATTTATCAAAGGATATATCCCAGTTTTTCCAATTATTATTAAAGACTTCTGAGATTTCATCACAATGTGATTTTGGTTCAATACCCTTTTCATTTGCTGTTCTTTGTATTTTTAAACCATGTTCATCAACACCAGTGATGAAAATAACATCTTCACCAGCAAGTCTTTTATATCTAGCTATTGAGTCACAAATTATGGTTGTATATATACTTCCTAAATGAGGTTTATCATTAACATAATATAAAGGAGTAGTAATGACAAAAGTCATAAAGCTTTTTTTATTAATACTAACAGATATTTTTTAAACTAATAACAACCTAATATATTTATTATTTTATTAATAAATAAACTCCAAAAGATTACTATTATTTAGTATATATTTAACTTTATATATTTTATTACTATATATTTCTATTGACACAAAAAGAGTAATGAGTATTTCTAGTGAATAATCTGGAAAATAAACCAAAGCAATATTTTTCTTATGATTAATCCACTTAACGAATATTATTTTATAAAAAGCTTTTTTTTCATTCTTAAAAAACAATGTTAAATACTTAAATTTATCAACTTTAATAATATTATTATTCTCTGATTGTCTATTCTTTGAATAATCAATAATCTTAGATACTGAATCTTTACTTAGAATTTCGTAATTATTAATTTTATTATATACTTGCCTTTGTATAATTAAATCAAGATATCTTCTCAATGGTGAAGTACATTGTACATACATTTTAAGACCTAATGATTCATGGATTTCTGGCTTAGTTGTTATGTAACTTCTTCCCATATATTGTTTTAATATTATATATTTAATATCACTATCATTGTATCTATTTAATATTTCAGATGGATTACAATTTAATTTCTGAATCCTAAATGGAGCCGCTAAATTATATTTATCTATAAATAAACTTGTTACATATCCCATTAATATCATTGATTCTGCAACTATAATTTGTGATATTGTTTTTTCTAATTTATTAAGTACAATCTTATTCTTATCTAATTTAATTTTACTATTAGGACTATCAAAAATAATTGCTCCTTGTTTCTTTCTGTATTTAATACTTTTTTCTAATAAATATTTAATCTCAATTAATTCTGTTTCTTCTTTAGGTTCTAATTCTAATATTTCATTTGCATCTTCATATGTTAATTGATATTTTGGTTTTATTATTGCTTCAGTTATTTCATAATTATTTATTGATCCATTTTCTTTGAATTCTATTGCTGCACTAATAGTTTCTGAAATTTTATTTTGAGCTAGATTTGCCTTTTCAAGAATATCTTTAGGTAGCATTGGGACATAATTATCAATTAAATATAAACTGCTATTTCTCTTTCTTGCATCTAAATCTACATTAGAGTCATGCAAAAAGAGTTTACATGGATTACTAATATGGATCCACAATTTTTTTTTATTTCCTCCTTTTATTTCTAATGAAATAGCGTCATCAACCTCATGTGGGTCATCAGAGTCAATAATATATGTTTTTAAATTAGTTAAATCTTTCAAATATTTGAGATATTAATTATAGTGCCAACTATATTCAATATGAAATTATCCTTCAGGATTTACGAAGGGTAAAAGAGCTACAATTCTGGCTCTTTTTACAGCTAATGTAAGATCTCGTTGTTGCTTAGAGGTTAAACCTGTCATTCTTCTTGGAAGGATTTTACCCCTCTCAGTTATGAATTTTTTTAGTAGTTCTACATCCTTATAGTCAATAGGATCTCCAGGTTTGATAGGTGATAATTGTTTTTTAAAAATTGAATTAGGCATGATTTTATTTAATTTGATGTGGTTACTTTATTTCTTTGTGAATAGTCATTCTGTTTAAATGAGGATTAAACTTTTTTAGTTCTAATCTTTCAGTTGTATTTCTACGATTCTTTTCAGTAGTATATCTTGAGACACCATTTGATCTCTTAGGATCTGTGCTTGTCCTAGCTTCAGTACATTCCAGGGTCACTACAACTCTTGTCCCTTTTTTGGCCATTTTGATTAATACTTTATTGTATAATTTTCTATTGTACATCTTCAACAAACTTTTTTGAAGATATGCTCATTTCTTTTATTATCATTGATTAAAAAATATACATGAAAGTTTCTCAAAATTGGTTGAAAAATTTAGTAGAAATTACTTCTACTCCAGAAGATCTCTCTGAGAAATTGTCTATTGGTGGATTTGAGGTTGAATCATTAGAAGATTGTTCAGAAAATGTAAATGGTGTTGTTTTAGGTAAGGTATTATCTGTTATAAAACACGAAGGATCTGACAAACTTTCAATTTGCCAAGTCGATATTGGTACATCAAAGAATTTACAAATCATCTGTGGTGCACGCAATATTAAACCAAATATTTATGTTTATGTCGCAACTGTCGGCGCGAAATTAAATGCAGTTGATTTAACTATTAAAAGAAGTGAGATTAGAGGTGTCATTAGTGAAGGAATGATATGCTCTCTGCAGGAGCTTGGATTAGAAGACTCTAGTGAAGGGATAGAGATCATTGATGAAGATTTGGCCTTAAAATATGAATTGGGCTCTCCAGGGTCTGACTTGCTTCAATTAAATGATTTTATATATGATTTAGCCATTACAGCTAATAGACCAGACGGAATGTCTGTTATAGGTATAGCCCGCGAAATTTCTGCCCTTTTACAATCCACATTAAATTTTCCAGAATTAAACCATAAATACAAAATTCATTTACTTAAGGGAATTAAACTTTGTCCAGAGGCTATAGAATCTAATTGCATATATACAATAAGCTGTATTGATGGAGTAAATGGAGATAAATTATCTCCAAAATGGCTTAAAGACCGTATAGAAAAATCAGGTATAAAGTCGATTAATCTTCTAGTTGATTTGACAAACTATATTCTTTTAGAACAAGGTCAACCCTTGCATGCGTTTGACAAAGAAAAACTATCTAACTTCACAGGAAAGGAAGTTTCTCCAGAAGACTTTTCTGTACGAAAAGCTAAGGATAACGAAAGCCTTGTTTGTTTAGATGGTAAAAAATATGATTTAAATGAAAATATTACAGTAATTACTTGTTGCGATAAACCTGTTGCTATTGCTGGGGTGATAGGAGGTTTAGAGACTTCTGTAAGTAATACTACGTCTTCTATTTACCTTGAAGGCGCCGTTTTTAATCCAGTTACCATAAGAAAATCATCAAAGGCGGTTGGCATAAGAACAGAATCTAGCAGTAGGTATGAAAAAGGGATTTCATCAAAAAACACAATAAGTGCCGTAACAAGGGCAATTAATCTTTTAGAAGAATATTTTTCTATTAATTCACCAATTATCAATACTTCGAATTTAAATAAAAATGAAGATATATTTATTAAACTACGAAGAAATCGAATACATAAAATTCTTGGCCCAATAATAATTAACGATAAATTTGAAAAAAGAAATTTATCTGATAATGAAATAGTTGATAAATTAACACTCATAGGTTGTACATTAAAGAATAAAGAATATGGCTGGGATGTAGCAGTAATACCAAATAGATCACATGATTTAATGAGAGAAATAGATTTAATTGAAGAAATTGCGAGATTAATAGGGTATGACAGATTTGACTTAAACCTTCCTAATCCAATTAAGCCTGGAAAATTGTCATCAGAACAGTTGGCATTGAGAAAAGTAAAAAATGGTTTCACAGAAAATGGTTTTAACGAGGTACTAAGCTACTCTCTTGTTCCAGAAGATAATGAAAAACTTATAAAGATATCTAATCCTTTGTTATTAGAAACTAGTTGCCTAAGAGATAATATCTGGAAAGAACATTTGGAGATAGTAAACCGTAATATAAAAGCTGGACAAACAAGTTGTTATATATTTGAAATTGGAAATATTTTTCAAAAGAAAACTGAGTTCATTCAAGAAGAAGTTCTCAATGGTGCGATTTATGGTAATAAAAAATTTGGAAAATGGATAAATTCGGAAAAGGATAACGATCTTAATTATTATCAGGCGAGAGGAAAGTTAAAAGAGGCTTTATCATCTTTGAATATAAAAATTGAGGATAAACCTACTGATTCAATTAATTTTCTTCATCCAGGAAGAACAGCCAAATTAGTTATTGAAGGGAAAGATGCAGGTTATTTTGGTGAAATACATCCCAAACTAATTTTAGAAAAGAAGTCATTAAAAAAAGTTTATTTATTTAACATAAATGTTTCTAACCTTTTGGGAGCTAGTACAAGAAAAAATAAATGGATTCCAATATATAAGCCATATCCAATTGTTCCGAAAATGGAAAGGGATATAAATTTTGTTTTTAGTAAGAAATTTTTAATTAGCGAAATAACTTCACAGATAAGAAAAACAGGAAAAAATCTCTTAGAGGAAGTAAATTTAATTGATGTTTTTGAAGATTCTAAATTTGGAGATGATCATATAAGTTATACATTTAGATTATCTTATAGAGATAAAGATAAAACATTACTTGACTCGGACATTACATCAATACATTCAAATATCATTTCTAATGTTGAAACATGCTTTAATACTAAATTGAGGAATTGAATGTATTACTAATCTTATATGAGACTATAAACTAGTCTATGTATAATTCTTATATAAGATAAATAATAATCCTATAAAACTAATTAATGTTGTATTATAAAGTTCATGATCAATTTATTATCTCTATTACTATCTTCAGTGCTGTGGGTACAAGTTCCCCAGTGGTCAGATGATTGGTCAAAATGTGCTGTCGACGTTCCTGACACTTCATGCCATTGGTACATAACAGCACCTGACAACACTTTTGGTGAAGGGTTTGATTGGGCAAGTGCTCCTTGGTTTGATGCAAACGGTTTAAGCGATGTCCCTAGTATTGATAAACAAACTGCTATTCAGAAGCTGCAAAGTAAGTAGTACTGTCTTTAAGGCAGTACGGTTACACTTAAAACTCCCTCATTGCAATACTTCTTAGCCATCATTATATTCTTGGACATCGAAAGGACATAATATATTGATTGAAAGATTATTGTTTTTTTAATTTTTCCCATTTATAAGAATCATTAGTATGATTTATTCAAATTTATAAATTTTATTATCTTATATATCTATTATGAGACTATATATTAGACTAAATATGAGTCTTACATGAGAAGTATTAAACAGTAAAATAATATATTTTTAGAAGTAAATGTAATTTTAATTTCCATTTATTCATAATGATTGCTCCCATTAAATTTGGATAATAAATGATTTATGAAGATCGGTAATTTATCGCTTTACACTATTCTTATATAAGACTATTAAATAGACTTATAATAAGTCTTATATGAGAACTAGTATACTAATTTCTATATAGATTTTTTAGCAATTGATACGCTTCGTTTAATTTTCTCATTTGATCTGTTGATCCACCAGCATCTGGATGCGTCTCTAAGGCTATTGATTTATAGGCCTCCCTAATTTTACGCAACGTATGAGCTGATCCTGCGGATGTTGATAAATTCAATAATTTAAGTGCTCCATGTACTGTCATTGTTGAGTCCAATGTTTCAAATGAATTTGATCTGTTATTTCGCTTAAATCTACTTACAAACCTTCTCATAAGTGTTGGTATCCTATTAATTAGATCTGATGTAGCAAAAGGGTCTTCTAAAACGCCAATCATTAATAAGACAATTTCAAGGGATGGATTTTTCTTTATCCAAAATGGGCATAATTCAGACATTAATTTATTGGCTGCACTCCACGTAAAGGGTAGATTTTCAGTTCCATCAAGATTTGGCCATATATCCCTTCCAAACCAATCCATAGAAGCTTCTACTACATGATCATTAGGAACTGATCCATATAAGGTTTTCCAATGACTAATTAACTCAATTCGACATTTTATTAATTCAGTTTCTTTAATTGTATTAATTTGAATATCATTAATATTCTCATTTAATTTTTCACTATTAATACTTCTTCTTAAATTCTTTACTTTTTTTTCAACAAAATTGGGTAAGCTTATTTTTGAGTTGGCTTTTTCTTTATATTGGTTGTTATTTGTAAATTTTTTATTCATTGATATCTCATTAACATCTATTTTTACGTCTGATTTAATTAATACCAATGCAGTATCTTCATCAATATTTAATTTTTCATTATTATTCTTCTCGTTAAAGTCTATTTCTTGCTGTTGGTTCTTAGGTAGTAAATCATCTTCTTGAAGAAGTTCTTTAAGTATCTTTTCTATCACAGGTCCTCTTGATCTAAATCCCCACTCTTTTCGTAATTGATCAAACCTAGAAATTAGTTCCTCAGGTAAATCAATTGAAATTCTTTTTGTATTTGAATTTTCAGGAATATTCAATAATATTTTCTTGAATAGTATGGAATTTATTTAATTTTATTCAAAAAAAATTGAAAGTCCATACGGAATATTGTTTTTAAATTAAAACCAATTTATTTTTATGTCACAAGGTAATTAAGTATCTTTTTATAATAAAAACAAAAATGTTTAATTGTTATTTCAAGTCATCTAAAGAAAAAAAGAGTTTTTATCAACATAAGAAATTAGAAATGCTCAATTATATTAAGGATTCACTTGAACGTAAAATTGCTTCCGTAACAGCATCTATAGATGTTCTAGAAAGCCAAATAAGTAGGGATAAGGAAGTTGAAGTAAACTAACTAATATTCAAACAAAACTTTCTAGAAGTTTTTCAGGGCCAAATTTCTTTAAATAATTAATATTTGAATTTTCAGTTACTAATAGATATCCAGCAAATCCTAAACCGTTAATGCTGAAACCATGAATATGATCATTTTTTCTTTTTATAATAGCTATCCATTTATTAGTTATTAAAATATTGTATGGATATTTCGGTTTCTTATCACTAATAGGGTCCCCAAGTCCTAATTTCGTGCATAATTCTAAGTAAAATTCAAAAAGACATGATGGATTTTCTAAAAAATTAAATTTGGATACAATAATATTTTTTTTAAGCTTACTATCTAAATCTTGATATGAGTTCATCTCTAAAAACCACTTTTCTCTAGGGCATGATATCTCACCTTTAGATCTACGCAGAAGTTGAAAATGCCTGTGAGGTTGACTTGCTCCCGCAATTGGAGAACTATTGAAAAACCATAATCCACTAGTATCTTTATTAACTTTTTGGATCGCTCTCCAATCTTTAATATCTAACCATCCATTTTGAGGTTTCCATTCATTTGTAATAAGTAAAATATGACCTTTTTGTACAGGGTACTTATTTAATATTAGTTGATGATTATCACCAATTTTATCAATTTCTAGTATCTTTTCCCAAGGACAAAATGGATTTTGCTTAGGACCATAAATTTTTTTTTTATTAAATTTTGAAGTATCGAGTTTCCTAATTATGAAGTCGTCTTTTTCATATAAATCTCTTGTAATAATATCAGTTTTGAGAGGATATAATGATTCATCATCAATTGATAATCGAGTTTGTTCTAGTGCTTTTTTCCAATATATTTCTAAACTCATTTAAAAAAAATTATCATTATCATTTTAAAAAAAAAAATAAACTTGTAATTACTTTTTATTAAATTGATATTCTTTCAATTTTTCCAGAGGTACTGATTCTAAGACTACAATATTCGTTGATTCTAATATGACTTTTGGTGCAAGACCGTCTAATAATGCTTGCTTCCATCTATCAAGACAAATACACCAATGATCGCCATTCTTTAGTCCTGGGAAGGAATAAATAGGCATGGGAGTTATTAAATCATTACCTTGTGATTTACTATATTTCAGGAAATTATCATCCATTACACAACATATGGAATGATTCCCTCCATCATTTTTGTCATAGTTGCAAAATCCATCCCTGAACCACCCTGTCATAGGTGCGCAACTACAAATCTCAATTTTTTCTCCAAGGACATTTAACTGATTTTGATTATTTATGGTCATAGATTTTTTTAATAATAATAAAACACCAACATTTCTTTAAAAAAGGTTGACGAGTATGGGGGGTAAGGAGGTAATAATTCTAATAAGGTTTTTTTCATTATGGATTGGGACTTTACTGAAAACATTGCATTTAAAGCTCTTTATGAAGCTTTTAAAGATAGTGATGAAACTTCCGCATTAGAATTTTTATCTAGTGATGGTGCTTCATATTATCTTGAGTTAACACAGGATGCCGCAGGTGAGGGACTTGATTTGGGTGACAATGAAACGATGGAAGAACTACAGGAAGAAATTATTGAATATTTAGAAAACAACTAAAAATTTAGTTTAAGCGCTGAAATATTTAGCTTTTGAATGTAGTGAAATGATAGCTGTAGTACTTTGTTCTGGATGAAGTTGTTCAGATTCATCCATGGTCAAGTTTATTCTTTTTGCATCCAACAATGATAATTGTATGTTTGAATCAGATACTTTTGGACAGGCAGGATAACCAAAAGAATATCTAGCTCCTCTATATTTTTGAGCTAGTATTTCTCTATTTTTGTCTGGTTCTTCAGACCTAAAACCACATTCAATACGAATTAATGCATGGACATACTCAGCTAGAGCTTCTGCTAATTGCACTGTAAGTCCATGGAATAACAAATAATCGCTATATTTATCTTCTTTAAATAATTTTTGAGAATATTCACTAGCAATATCGCCCATGGTTACTGCCTGCATAGGAAATATATCTATCGGTTTATCATTTTTCAAATCACAATAAAAATCAGCTATGCATAAATTATTCCCAGATTTTTGTCGTGGAAAATTAAATTGGGAAATTTTATTTAATGATTTCTCATCAAATAAGAAAATACTATTATCTTTTCTCCCGCATCTGAAATATCCATAAACTACTTTGGGTGAGATAAGTTTTTTTTCTATAATTACCTCTAACCATTTATCTAACAATGGTTTAGCATATGAATTCAAATAGTTATTGTATTCATCTACGCTTTGGTTTTTTCCTTTTTTTATTTGCCATTGCCCGCTAAATAGAGCTTTTGTATCTAAATAAAATATTAACTTATTTAAATCTATATCAACATCGTTCAAGACTTTCGTTCCCAAGAAAGGGGCTTGAATTGGATCTTCTTCATTTATAAATTTAGATCTTATAAAATTTTCTTTTAAATTTAATTTGGAAGTCTCGGTATGTATGGATATTGATTTTTTAACAGCTTGAGAGTTGGATTTTGATGAGGCTAAATTAATATTTATACCCTCGTTGTTAATGAAACCCTCTGTATTTGACCAATTACCCTTTTTCTTATTATCCATATATTCATTCATGAATTTAAGATCAGTGAACGCATCTTTTCCGTACAATATTTTCCCTTTATATATTTTGCTGCAGTCCTCATTTACAAATTTTGGGGTTAAGGCTGCGCCTCCTAATATTACTGGTACACTTATATTTTCATTGTTAAAAGCCTCTAAATTATCTTTCATAAAAGCAGTTGATTTAACAAGTAATCCGCTCATAGCGATGCAATCTGCATTGTGCTTTTTTTGTGCATCTATAATTGCTGAAACATCTTGCTTTATTCCTAGATTTATTACGTCATAACCATTATTTGTAAGTATTATATCTACCAAATTTTTTCCAATATCATGTACATCGCCTTTTACAGTTGCAATTAAGAGTTTTCCATTTGATATGTTTTCATCTACAGTTTCCATATATGGTTCTAAAATTGAAACAGCAAATTTCATTGTTTCAGCGGATTGGAGTACAAATGGCAATTGCATTTGACCTGAGCCAAATAAATCTCCTACAACTTTCATCCCATCTAGTAAAAAGGTATTAATTATTTCAAGAGGTTTATATTTTTTTAACGCTTTATTTAATTGATCTTCTAATCCTATTTTTTCTCCATCGATAATATGATTTTTCAGACTTTCTTCAAGAGTTAGGTTTTTATTTTCTGAAGATGCTTTTTTGAAATCTTGAATAGATAAATCTTGAAAAGCCTTTGTTAATTCTACTAATGGATCATAAATACAAATATCATCTTCAAATTCTCTTTTATCATAAATCAAATCTAAGCAAAGCTTTTTAGTTTCTTGAGAAATTTTTGATAATGGCAAAATTTTATTTGGTGCGATGATAGCAGAATCTAATCCTGCTTTAATGCATTCATCTAAAAATATTGAATTTAGATTAATTCTTGATAATGGTGAAAGACCAAAACTAATGTTTGATATCCCAAGTATGATATGAATATCTGGGTAATTTTCACGAATTTTTAATATAGCATTAATAGTTTCTTTAGCGTTTAATCTATCTTCTTCTATCCCTGTGGATATTGGCAGAGCTAATGGATCAAAAAATAGCTCATAATCTGACAAACCACATTCTCTTGTTCTATCAATCGCTCGTTTGACAATCTTATATTTTTTTTCTGAATTCCTTGCCATTCCATCTTCATCAATTGTTCCGATAACAAGACCTGAACCATACCCTAACGCTAAATTTAGAACTTGATCAAACCTTTCATTGCCATCTTCGTAATTGGTTGAATTTATAATACATTTACCACCAGCTGACTTTAATCCACTTTCCATTTTGTCAGCATCTGTAGAGTCAATCATTAATGGTAAATTTATATTTGTAACTAGTCTTGAAGTTATTTCATTCATATCTTTCACTCCATCTCTTCCTACATAATCGACATTTACATCAAGAACGTGAGCATTTTCTTTTTGTTGTTGCTTGGCAATTGCAACTAAGCCGTCCCAATCGTCGTTATTTAATAACTCCCTTACTTTTTTCGATCCACTTGCATTTAATCTTTCTCCTACTATTAAAATTGAATTGTCTTGCTTGTATGGCACAGAGTTATATATTGATGAGGCAGATGGAATAAAACCGCTTGAATTTTTCTTACCATTGTTGTTAGACCTTTTATTATCAATTATTTCATCGATTATTGAAGACAGGTATTTTATATGTTCAGGTGTTGTCCCACAACATCCACCTATTAATTGAACATTAAAGTCATATATAAAATTCATTAACTGCATCTTTAATTCTATTGGCTTTAATCTATAGTGAGCAACACCACCAATATTTTCAGGAAGACCTGCATTTGGAATACAGCTTATAGCGAAGGGAGAATTTTCAGACAAATATTGAATATGTTCCTTCATTTGCTCTGGACCAGTTGCACAATTAAGTCCAAGGATATCTATATTAAATGGCTCTAATATTGTTAATGCAGATGCAATATCAGATCCAACAAGCATAGTACCTGTTGTTTCCATTGTTATAGATACCATTAAAGGTATATCAATATTTTTACTTTCAAGAATTTCTTTTGATGCTAATAAGGCAGATTTAATTTGTAAAACATCCTGACAAGTTTCAATCAAAAGAAGATCAACTCCTCCATCTATAAGACCATAAATTTGTTCTTTATATGATTGCTTTAATTCATCAAAACCTATATGTCCTAAGGTGGGTAATTTAGTTGTTGGCCCAATTGAACCTGCTACAAACCTTGGTTTATCAACTGATGAGTATTTCGCAGCAGCTTTTTTTGCTATAAATGCCGCATTTTTATTTATCTCATAAGCCTTATCCGCAATATCATATTCATCAAGAACAATTGATGAGGCTCCAAAGGTATTAGTTTCTATAACATGACAACCTGCTTCTAAAAATGAATTATGAACCTTCTCAACCACCTCTGGCGATGATAAAACAAGGTTTTCATTACATCCCTCTAATTCTTTTCCTCCAAAGTCATCTGCAGTAAGATTTAAGTTCTGAAAAGATGTTCCAGTACCTCCGTCAAAAATAATTAATGGTTTTTCATCTCTATTTAGATAGGTTCTGAAAGATTCCATTTTAGGTAAAAATTAATTTATTTTAGTGAAATTCTTGTTACCCAATTATCATAGTCTTGAGAACGACCTTCTGTTATTTCTATAAGTTTACTTTTTAATTTATTCATTATTGGTCTTTCAACATTTAATTCAGTTGATTCAATTTTTTTAACTGGTGTAATTTTGGCTGCTGTCCCAGTTAGAAAAACTTCATCTGCTATTAATAATTCTGTTTTATCAACAGGCCTCTCAATTACATTTATTCCAAATGATTTTGCTAATTCAATTACACTAGCTCTAGTAATACCCTCAAGGATATCTTGATCAACACCAGGAGTGATTAAGTCTCCATTCCTTACAATAAATAAATTCATACCACTAGCTTCGCTTACCTTACCACTTGAATTTAATAGTAGGGCTTCATCAAAACCCGATAAACTAGCTTCTGTTTTAGCTAATGAACTAGTAATATATGCTCCACTTATTTTTCCTCTTAAGGGGAGAGATCTATCTTCTTGTCTTGTCCAACTACTCATTCTACAAGAAACACCATCTGGGGATAAATAATCTCCTAGTTCAATACAATAAATAAAGAAATCTGTTTCAATATTGTGTAGCCTTGGAGCTATACCTAAATCGCTTGTATAAACAAATGGTCTTATATAGATAGGTTTTTCTGGCTTGTTTCTTTTTATAACTTCTTCTAAGGCTTTAAAAATATATTCTTCAGAAATTTCAGTTAAGAGTAATTTTGCACTTTGAGATAATCTTTTTATATGTTTATCAGTTCTAAACAAAAGGAATTCTTCTTTGTTTGTTGGGTTAGGTATCGCTCGCATTCCTCCAAATGCAGCAGTACCGTAATGTAGTGCATGAGTAGCTATTGATATTTTTGCTTCTTTAAATTGAATACATTTACCTTCGAACCAGGCGTATGGAAGAAATTCATGCATATTTAATTTATTTAATTAAGGTAAACTTGTTTTATCCTACTTACGTATTCTAAACCTTATTTATATATAAAAATGCACAGGATATCAAATATAGCAGGAAATGAAAAGAATAAGAATGATTTAATTGAGCAACCAGCTGCAGATTTTATTTTTATAACAAGTGTCAAGGCAGATTTAAACCTTATATCAAACTTATTGATAGAAAAAGAATTTGCTTCATTAAAAAATAATATAAGAGCTTTAGAAATTTCTAATTTAAATTCCTCAGCTCAAATAGATAATTATTTATTAAAAACAATTAATTATGCAAAAGTTGTCGTACTTAGAATATTTGGAGATAAAGGTACATGGAACTATGGAATTGAACAACTTTTAAATTGGCAATCAGTTAATAAAAAAAGGAAGTTAGTAATCCTATCAGGTACCATTGATCAGGAAATTTCCTTATGTGAAATAAGTAGTATAGATAAAAATATTGCATTAAATATTTCTAGATTACTAAGATCTGGAGGACTGGATAATTATAGAAAGTTTCTTAATTGTTTAAATTATTTAGTTGTAGATGAAAAATTAATTCCTGATGAGTTTTTGAATATTACTTTTTACGCAGATCCCTATTTATATGATTGGAAAAATGAAAAAGGCGAAAAGATAGGAATAATATCCTATAAATCACTTTTTTTAGCTAATGAAATTGAAGTAAACGAAAAACTTAACTTGCAATTAAGAAAATGCGGTCTATCTCCTAAAACATTTTTTATTTCAACACTAAAAGATCATATTATTCAGAAGAAATTAATAGACATTTTTAAAAAAGAAGATATTAAACTAATAATTACCACAACTTCATTTTCTTCATCTCAAATCAAAAATAATGATTTAATTGAAAATTCAACAAATATTTTTACTTCTCTTAAAATTCCAATTTTACAGCTTCTTTCTTCTAATAGATCAAGAAAAAAGTGGTTGAATTCATCTATTGGAATGAATTCATCTGATTTATTAATGCAAATAATTATTCCTGAATTTGATGGAAGAATTACTACCTCTCCTTCAGCATTTAAAGAAATAATTTCTATGAAAAATACACTATATAGTGAAATAACTAGTTACAAAGCTGATCAAGTAGGTATTCAATGGATTTCAAAATTAGCAACAAATTATGTGAAACTTCAGAAACTTAATAATTTTGATAAAAGAATTTGTTTAGTAATTAGTAATTATCCAGTAAAGAATGGAAGAATCGGAAATGGCGTTGGTCTAAATACACCATCTTCAATAATAAATATTCTTAATTGGTTAAAAGAAGAAGGTTATGACCTTGGATCTTGTAATTATCCTCAAGATTCTTCGGAATTAATGTCAATGCTTATAAAAACTAGAACTAATGATATTGAATCTCAAAATAATAAACCATTAGATTACTTACCACTTAGTGAATATTTAAAATATTGGAATTATTTAGAAATTGATCCCAAAAATATTATTGTTAGTCGTTGGGGTAAACCATCTGATGCGATCGATCTAGATAATAAAGGCTTCTCAATAAATGGTATTAGATTCGGAAAAATAACATTATTGATTCAACCTCAACGAGGTTATGACGCTTTCACTGATAGAGATATTCATTCTCCCGATCTTCCACCTCCCCATAGATATTTAGCACAATATTTTTGGATTGAAAAAGTATTTAATGCAAATGCTATGTGCCATATTGGTAAACATGGGACTGTTGAATGGTTACCTGGTAAATCTATAGGTCTCAGCAATAAATGTTTTCCAAATATTATTTGTCCAGCTATACCAAACATATATCCCTTTATCGTAAATGATCCTGGAGAAGGATCCCAAGCTAAAAGAAGAACTGCTGCAACAATTATTGATCATTTAACCCCTCCTTTGGATAGGTCAGAATTATATGGAAAATATTCAATATTAGAAAATTATTTAGACGAATATTTTGAAGCAAAATTATTAAATTCTAATCGGATTGAAATAATAGAAAATTCCATTTTTGAATTAATTAAAAAAGATTTTAGCGAAATTACTTTAAAGAATAAAAATAATCAAATAGAAGAAATTGATTCCTTTCTTTGCAAAATTAAAGAATCTCAAATTAGGACAGGCTTGCATATTTTTGGTAATAGGCAGAATGACATTAATGAAATAAATTTATTCTTGTGTATTGCTAGAGTACCAAATGCCAACCGAATTGGTGTTATTCAATATATAGCAAAACATTTACAACTAGATTTGAATCCTTGGACAAATCAATATGATCAAATGTTAAGTGAAAAGGATAAAAAAATATTATTGACTTTTTCCAACAAAAACATTTTAAACTTTAGAATTGCTATTGATTTTTTGGAACAACAAGCAAAGTATTTAATATATTTGTTTTTTTACAAAAAGAATATCAATATAAAAAATTTAGAAAAATATAAAAATCAGAAAATAATAGACTATTTCTTTAATGAAAAAAAACATTATAAGTATTTTTTATTATTAAAAAAAGAGATTCTTATTCCAATCATTAATTCTTCATATAATGAGAAATTATCATTTATTAATTCATTAAATGGAAAATATGTAAAAAGTGGTCCATCTGGAGCCCCTACGAGAGGTAAAACTGAAACTTTACCCACTGGTAAAAATTTCTTTTCAGTTGATTCGAGAGGACTGCCAACTGAATCAGCATGGAGTGTTGGTTGTCAGTCTGCTTCACAAATACTTGATTTATACAAACAAGATAATGGAGAAGATTTAAAAAATTTAGCAATATCTGTATGGGCAACATCCACAATGAGAAATGGTGGTGAAGACATTTGTCAAATACTATATTTATTAGGAGTACAGCCTATTTGGGATGGGCCTTCAAGAAGAGTAGTTGATCTAGAAATCATTCCTTTATCTGTTCTCGAAAGACCAAGGGTTGATGTTACTTTAAGGATTTCGGGAATGTTTAGAGATGCATTTCCACAGTTAGTTAAATTAACTTCTAAAGCAATAAATCTTGTTTCTAATCTTAATGAGGATGATAAATTTAACCCTCTTGCTGGGGCATCAAGGGATGGTGATTCAATTAATCGTATATTTGGGTCAGCGCCAGGTTCATATGGAGCTGGTCTGCAAGAACTAATTTCAAATTCTAATTGGGAAAATATTGATGATTTTGGAGAATCTTTTCTTAATTGGAGTAAGTGGATTTACACTGATAATCTTGAACCTATAGAGGATAAAAAATCATTAGAAAATGCTCTTAAAAATGTGCAGTTAGTTGTTCATAACCAAGATAATAAGGAACATGATATTTTAGATTCTGATGATTATTATCAGTTTCAGGGTGGATTATCTTCAGCAGTAAAAAAATTGAGCGGTAAATTACCTGAAATGTATCATGGTGATTTATCAAAATTTGGATTATCTAAAATTTCAAAATTACAAGATGAAATTAATAATGTTGTTATATCAAGAATACTTAACCCTAAATGGATAAATGGAATGAAAGATAATGGTTATAAAGGAGCGTTTGAATTTTCAGCTACACTAGATTACTTATATGCTTTTGATGCTTCTACTGAAGTAGTTTCAGATTGGTGTTATGAGGAAGTTTATAAATCATGGTTATGTGATCTGGATCTTAGGAATTTCTTTCTAGAGAATAATCCATGGGCTTTAAGAGATATTGCACAAAGATTTCTTGAAATTGTCAATAGAAAAATGTGGAATAATTGTTCATCAGATGTCATTGAAAATTTAAAGAACATAATTATTAATACTGATTCAATAATTGAAAAAAACGAATTCTGAATTATCTACCTAATAGCGAAAGTCCATGACTATCTGTTCCGCATGTTTTTAGCATTGAATATCTATCTGCTAATTTATCTATTTCTGAACATACAAATAAACTAGGATTCCAAACTTCATTAAGTTCATAATCGTACCAAACCTCTATTCCATCAATACCTTGTAATTTGGCCTCTGGAATTAATTTATAAAAGGGAATCCTGTATCTAGCTGGATGTGCAAGAAATGATAAACCACCAGCTAAATTTATTGCTTTAATAACTGATTTAATATTTAAATCATTACCTATTGGAGACTCTCCAAGGATGTAAGGATTTAGGTATTTACTTTTTATATCTATCCCCAATCCAATTACATGTACTAAACATCCTAAAATCAAACAATTAATTTCTATTCCCGAAATTAATGTAAAAGAATCTTTAGGATAATTTTTGAGTATATTATTTTTTTTTATATATTCATGAGCTTTAATTGTATGATGATCGGTTATGGATAAAAATTTCAGGTTATTTTTATAAGCTTGTTCTAAAAGTTCATATGGTTCTAGACTTCCATCACTAAATTTTGTATGACAGTGAAAATTAATATTTTTAGGACAACTATTTTTATTAATATTGGAAGTTAATTTTACTAACTCTTCCCTATTCATTACTTAATGAATTTTCATTTTTCTTTCTAATCTTTGCATATAATTGTATTGAAGCCAACATGAAAATAATTAGTCCAACTACGCTCCATGTAGCAACACTAGTTGGAAAATTATTTTTAAAAATAACTAAAAGTACAATTATAAATAATAATAAAGTAGGCAATTCATTTAATAATCTAAGGTTTTTTGCTGAAATCGTTGAAGTACCATTTTGTAATGAATACATTATTTTATAACAATAAGAATGATAAATTACTAATGCTAAAACAAAAGATATTTTAATTTGCAACCACTTCTCACTTAACCAACTTGGTTGCATAATAACCATGCAAATAGCCATACTTAAGGCTAATATCATCCCAGGTGTTGTGATTATATTCGCCAGCCTTTTTTCCATCAAGGTGTATTGTTTATTAAAGGCAATTTTTAATTCATTATCCATATTTTTAGATTCTTCATGATATATAAAAAGTCTTACTAAATAAAAAAGTCCCGCAAACCAAACGATTACACCAATAATGTGAAGTGATTTAAACCAGAGATATGCTTCAGCTGCCAAATTACTAGATTAATTTAAAAATATATATTTTTAATATAGTTAAATTTAACAATATCAAGAAATCTATTTTTCAAAAATTAATTAATATTTATAACTCGTTAAAATATTCATATATATCATTTACTGAATTTTTTCCAAGTCCTTTAACTTTTGATAAATCATCTTTACTAGCTATTCTTATCGCGTCTATTGATTTAAAATGCTCAAGCAATTCTCTTATTCTTGATGGTCCTAATCCACTGATTTGGGACAATTGAGATCTATTCATTCTCTTAGATCTTTTGTCTCTATGAAAAGATAATGCAAATCTATGTGCTTCATCTCTTACCCTTCTTAATAGAAGAACTCCTTTTTGATTTTCATCAGTATCAAGAGATTTAGTAAATCCTGGAATAAATATTTCTTCATTTTTTTTGGCTAATGAACATATAGTTACTTCTTCCTCAAGATTTAATTCTTTTAATGCTTTAATAGCTGCATTTAACTGTCCTTTTCCTCCATCAATCATTATTAAATCAGGCCAATCTGATAGAAGTTCATTGTCTAATTTACTATTAGTTTTATCATTTAATATTGAAAAATCCCCTCCACTTTTTTTAAATATTGACCATTTTTTAAACCTTCTATGTATTACTTCATATATCGAAGCAAAATCATCACTATGTCCTACAAAAACGTTTGGATCTTTAATTTTATATTTCCTATAATGCTGTTTAGAAGGAATTCCATCAATAAAAACAACTTGTGATGCTACAGGATCACTACCTTGAATATGGCTTATATCATAACCTTCAATTCTTTTAGGTTGTTCGCTTAATTCAAGTATTTGGGCAAGATCCTCAATTGATGATTCATTATCTTGTATCCCATTTAATATTCTATCTAATTCCAATTTCGCATTTTTTAAAACCATTTCTACAGTTTCATGTTTTTTATTTCTTTTTGGGATTAAGATTTTTACTTTCTTTTTTCTTAGCTCCGTTAACCAATCCTCTATGGTGGCTTGTTTAGGAAGGTTATATTGAATAAGAATTTCTGATGGTATTTCTACAGCTTCAACATTCATATAATGCTCTTCTAATATCTTTTGTAAAATAAGATTTTCATCTTCATTATTTAATTTTTGACTATAGCCAATTCTCCCAATGAGCTTACCAGATCTCATTTGAAAAATTTGTATACTAGCTACTTTTTTTTCTGAAACTATTCCAAAGATATCTCTATTAATTGAAGAATCTGGTATTGATATTTTTTGTGATTCAGTTAATAATTTTAAACCTGAAATTTGGTCCCTTATTTTTGCTGCATTCTCATAATCTAAATCATTTGAAAATTGCAGCATTTTTTTTTGTAAAAATATTTCTAAGTCATCATTTCTTCCTTGAAATATCATAGATACTTGTTTCATAATTTTTTTATAATCGTCAGATGATATAACTTCTTGGCAAACACCTGGACATCTTCCTATTGAATAATTCAAACAAGTTCTATCTTTATAGACTGGCCTTGGTCTTTGTCTAAGTGGAAATATTTTTTTTATCGTAAATAATGTTCTCCTTAGTAATCCGACATCAACATAAGGTCCATAATATCTATCTAAATTATTTCTATTTCTTCTTCTTCTTGTAATAAATATTCGAGGATATTTTTCACTCCAAGTTATACAAAGATAAGGATATTTCTTATCATCCTTTAAAAGAATATTAAAGTATGGTTTGTTTGTTTTAATTAAATTTGACTCTAAATTTAATGCTTCATATTCGCTATCTGTAACTATTATTTCTATTTCAGTTATTTGACGAACCATCAAACTTAATCGGGGAGTTAAATCTGAATAATTATTGAAATAACTACTTACTCTACTGCGTAGTTTTTTAGATTTACCGATATAAAGTAAGTTATTATCAATATCTTTAAAAAGATAACAACCAGATGACTTTGGAATTTCGGATAATCTTGATTTTAATAACTCCTTATTATTAATTAATTTATATTCAATTTTTAAATTATATTTGTTATCTATTTTTTCGATAAAGGAATTACTCATTTATAATGATTAACCTCCATAATTCCAGCCAGTTGAAGATAAATTTAGTGAGTCAACATCATTATTCAGATAAGCAGATTGAACATCTCCTACAAAAACGGTATGGTCTCCATGCATAACACTTCCAACAACATTACATTCAACTCCACCAACACTATCAACTAAAATAGGCAATCCAAGCTCACCTAAATTAAATTCAACAGATTCAAATCTACCTCCTAATGCTTTTTGAGGTTTAAAGAAAACAGCTGCTAGATCCTTTTGATCACTTTTGAGCACATTTAATGAGAACTTATTGGTTGACTTTATTATTTCATGACTAGAACCCTCTGCTCTAACAGCCATTACAACTAATGGTGGGGTGAAGGAACCTTGAGTCACCCAACTTGCAGTAAATCCATTCACTTCATTTTTATCCTCGTCTCTAACGCCACAAATAAATAATCCGTGAGGTATTTTTCTTAATAAGATTTTTTTTGCTTCTAGATTTAATGTCATAATTGATTTATCTAATAATCTTATTTTAACTAAATTTCTTATTGGATCATAATAAATTCATGAAAATTCTTTATCCAGGTACATTTGACCCTTTAACAAATGGGCATCTTGATTTAATAGAAAGGGCTGAAAAAATATTTGGCAATCTAGTAGTTGCTGTTTTAGAAAATACTTCTAAAACACCCACATTTAATCTTGAAAGAAGAATAATACAAATAAAAAATTCTCTTTCTCATTTATCTAATATTGAAGTTATCTCTTATTCTGGTCTAACTGTTGATTGTGCAAATGATCTAAAAGCTAATCTTATTCTTAGAGGATTAAGAGCAATGAGTGATTTTGAATACGAACTTCAGATTGCTCATACAAATAAATCTCTTAATAATGATATTGAAACTATATTTTTATCGACAAATACAAATTATAGTTTTCTTAGTAGTTCATTAGTAAAGGAAGTTGCAAAATTTGGTGGTGAAATTAATCACATGGTACCCCCCTCTGTTGAGAGGGATTTAAAAGAATATTTTAAATAATATTTTTTTAACAAGATTTCAAGTAATAAAGATCACGTAATAATTTAAAAGCTTTTTCTTTATCAATTTTATTAGAATTTTGGATAATGCTTAAAATCATTGGCTTTTCACTTTTATATAAATATCCAGATAATGCAAAGACATTTGAAAGAGTCCCAGTTTTGCCAAAAAACTTTCCAGACAATTCACTATTTACAAATCTTTTAGCTAATGTTCCTCTCACTCCCGAAATTGAAAGTGTAGATTGATAAGCTTTGAAATCATGAAAATATCTCATTTTATTTAAAAACAATACAACTAACCTTGTTGTAATTTTATTTTTTCGAGACAATCCACTAGCATCTGCAAAGTATGCATTATTTGCTGGGAGGCCTTTGTTTTCAAGCCATCTTTTCAATTTTATATAGTTATTATCGTTCCATGTATTTGAGGCATTTTTAAAGAGAGATTCAGCCGTAAAATTATGGCTTTCAGAATTTGTTAGAGTTAATAATGAAAGAATTGGAGTTGAATATATTTTATTTATCTCTTTAATATTTTTTAAATAAAAAGTTTTTTCTGAATCAAAAAAATCTATATATATATCTGAATTTGGAAATTTATTTTTTAAATAATTTTTAATAAAATTTTTTAATGCATAAATATCATTATATTTATTGTGATTACTTTCTATTGCAAGAGATGTAATTGGAGATCCATATTCGTAAAGTTTATCAGTATTTGTCCAACCATTAGGCCAATATAATTTTGAATCAATTTCTACAATATTAAAGTTAATAATTTTATTTTCTTTAACATTTGAAATTAGTTCGATTATATGTTCATAATTAAGATCTGGATCACCTTGACCGTGTAAATAATAATCGTTTTTATTTTTAAATAAGGAAGTTTTTAAATTATTATTTAATTTATATTTACTTAAAACATAAGCTGATGAGAATAATTTTTGGTTAGATGCTGGCAACCTTGGAACATCCTCATTGTAGGAACTTATTATTTCCCCTTTATTATTAATAATTGATACACTAAAAGAATCATCAAGTGTTTGATTCAATAAAGCATCATAAGTAGGACATATTTTGTTTTTAGTAATTATTCCTGGGAAATTAAAATAAATATTATTTAAAATAGTTATTTTCTGATTTGCTAGTAAATATCTTATTAAGAAAGGAGATGTTACTAATACAAGAACAATTAGGAAGAAAGAATATATTTTTTTTATCACATTCAATCTATAAATTTACAAAAATAGATTCATTGTCGGGTTTAATTTCAAATTCTTTTTTAAAAAAATATCTTTTATTTTCTTCTTTGAAAAGTAACCAGTTATTTGGATAAATATGCATAAGAGCAGCTTTATTTAAAGGTTGCAGAAAATAAATATTTTTCCATGTTTTGACAAAGTTTTTACGTCGCTCTCTAATAACACTTCCTATACCTATATTGGCATCTTCAAATTTTGGATTTAATGAATAATGCGTGCCTTGATAATTATCAGACATTGGTTCAAATGAATCGAAATCATATGGCTGAGGTAGTATCGATATCATTGCACTATCAATATTATTTATATTATTTGATTCATTAAATGATTTAAAAGTAAAGATTTTATCTTTGATATCTGGATAGTCTCTTTGAGCCAAAGCCACAGCACCTTGATCAGCAAATGTTATGAATACATTATTATTTCTGGACAATATCTTGTAGATAGTTATTCCAATTCTGTTAAACTTCAATCCTTCAAAATTAAATTCTATAGTAAATCTTTTATTTGAATCTAATAAACTTGGAATAATTGCATCCTCCATATTCTTAAGAGATTCATTTAAATCTTTAGGTAGTCTGTAATTGGATTCCATTAAAATTTGTCAATACATATTTGAATAAGTTCTAAAAATTTATCTATTTCTGACTTATTGTTTATTGAACCTAAAGTAACACGAATATTTGAATATAGTTCATCATCTTTTAAACCAATATTTTTAAGTGTTGAGCTAGGTTTCCCAGATGAGCTTGAACATGCACTTCCACTACTTATGGCTATTTTATTTTCTGACATGAAATTAACAACCTTATAGGCCCTTATAGGCTCAAATAGTTTATTTAATAGTAGAAACGAAATATGACTGGGAAGTCTATGGTTAATACTACCCGTAATCTGTATATGATTATTATCTTTAATTTTTTGAAAAAAATAATTTTTAAGTTTATTAATATTATTAGAAGGAAATTCAGTTATGTAATCATATAATTTTATTTTTCCTTTAATATTCTTTAATGATTCATACATTCCAGCGATTAATGGCAAAGCTTGTGTACCTTGTCTAATTGAAAATTCCTGAGTAAGTGATATGTCATTATTTTTTAAAATTTTTCTAGACTTTTCTTTTGTTAAAAGAATACCGATCCCTTTTGGACCTCCAAATTTATGAGCAGATAAACTTAAAAAATCACATTTAAGATCTTTCCAACTGAATATTCCATTACTTAATATTTGAGTTCCATCTAAATGAAACATTATATTTAATTCTTCACATTTGGAACCAATAAATTGGACAGGTTGTACTGTCCCAATTTCACTTTGTCCCCAAATAATTGATACAAGCTTAGTATCATTATTTAAAATTTTTTCGATATTAGAAATATTTAAAATTCCATCATTATTTACCGTCCATTCGTAAATATCCCAATTTTGTTTTCTTAGTTTATTAGCACAAATAGTTGTTGCTTGATGTTCAACATTTGAAATAACAACCCTACCATTATTAAAGTTCTCATAAATATTATTAAATACAATATTTGTCGATTCCGAAGAACCAGATGTAAAAATTATATCCTCTGGATTTGCTTCAAATATATAACCAATTTTAGATCTAATTTTTTCAAGATATGTAGAGCATTTTATCCCTAGCTCATATTTAGATGAAGGGTTATGCCAATAATCCCTGTATGTTGAATTAATTATATTTAAAACATTCTCAGATAATGGAGTTGTGGATGCATTATCTAAATAGATAAAATTATTTTCCATTAATTTACTAATATTGATCCTGAGAAAACCTTTTTAGCATTACCGGTCATCATGACTTCACAATCGTCTTTTGACCAATCAATTTTAAGATTACCTCCTGGTAAGGTAACTATGGTTTGTGAATTACAAAGGCCTAATTTATAAGCTGCTACATGGATAGCACAGGCACCTGTTCCACAAGCTAAGGTTGGTCCTGCACCCCTTTCCCATACTTTTACTTTGATATTATCTCTATTTAAAATTTGACAAAAATGCACATTAGTTTTTTCAGGAAATAATTCATTTTTTTCAAATATAGGACCAAGTCTGGAAAGAACAATTGACTCTATTTCTTTTATAAAGAATATTAAATGAGGATTTCCCATTCCTACGGCATAACCCATATTATTAAAATCTTTCTCAATAAATTCGTGTGAAGGAATTGAATTTATTTTTTTTTCAATTGTTGTTGGTATATTTTGACATTCTAATATTGGAACTCCCATTTTTACTGTAATTTCATCATTTAAATATTTAGCAATTTTTAAACCTGCTTTAGTCTCAATTTTATATTCTATATTTTTATTATTTATTGAATCATTTACGTGGAGATACTCAACTAAACACCTGATTCCGTTTCCACACATTTGTGCTTCAGAACCATCAGAATTAAAAATTACCATTTTTGCATAATTATCTTCATTAGGTTCTTCTATAAAAATCACACCATCTGCTCCAATACCAAATTGCCTGTTGCAAATTTTTCTTATATCAAATATTTTATTTGTCTTGTAATTTTTATATAATTCATTTCCTCTAGAATCTATTATTACGAAATCATTTCCGTTACCTTGATATTTTTCAAAAGTTATATTTTTCATTTGTAGATAATATATTTTAAATTTTAATTATAAATTATTCCTTTTAACAATCTATTTCTATTTTATACAATGGATATTAAAATAATAATTTAACAAATAAAAATTAAGTGATTTCTCCCGATAAACAATATGAGTCTAATACCAATTTATATAATCCATCTGAAATAGAAAAAAAATGGCAGTCAATATGGACAGAAAACAATTTATACAAAACCGATCAATTAACTGAGAATAGCGATAAATTTTATGCTTTATCAATGTTTCCCTACCCTTCAGGTAATCTTCATATGGGACATGTTAGGAATTATGTTATTACAGACTTAATAGCTCGATTCCAAAGGTTTAAGGGTAAATCTGTTTTACATCCAATGGGTTGGGACGCTTTTGGTTTGCCTGCTGAGAATGCAGCGATTGAAAGAGGAATTAGTCCAAGTGTCTGGACTAAAAAAAATATTTCTCATATGAAGTCACAATTAAACCTTTTAGGACTATCAGTTGATTGGGATAGGGAATTTGCAACATGTGATGAAAATTATTATATTTGGACTCAACATCTATTTTTAGAGTTATACAAGGCAGGTCTTGTATATCAAAAGGAATCAGAAGTTAATTGGGATCCTATAGATAATACAGTCCTAGCGAATGAACAAGTTGATTCAGAGGGTAAATCCTGGAGATCTGGGGCAGTAGTTGAAAAAAAATTATTAAAGCAATGGTTTTTAAGAATTACTAATTATGCGGATGAGTTATTGAAGGATTTAGAAAAATTAGATAACTGGCCAGAAAGAGTAAAAATAATGCAAGATAATTGGATTGGAAAGTCAATTGGTACAAATATTAATTTCAATATCAATACCAATCCAGAAAAAAAAATAACTGTATTTACAACAAGGCCTGATACTTTATTTGGAGTTACTTATTTAGCAATTTCTGTTAATCATTCATTAATTAAAAAAATTTCTGATCAAGAAACCATACAAGATATAGAAAATCTTAAACAATATTTGAAAAATAATAAAAATAATGAACTTGAAAAAATTGGAATAAAAACTAGCTTAATAGCAATAAATCCAGTTAATTCTGAACCTATTCCTATTTGGGTTGCAAGTTATGTCCTCGATGAATACGGTACAGGCGCTGTTATGGGCGTGCCTGCTCATGATCAAAGAGATTTTGAATTTGCTAAGAAAAACAATATTGATATTAGACAGGTAATAATAAAGGATCAAAATGAACAAACTCAAGAGCTTGATGAAGCTTATGTGGAAAATGGATTTCTTATTAATTCAAAAAAATACAATGGAATAGCAAATACAATTGCTAAATTAAAAATTTCAGAGGAGGGAGTAAATAATGGATGGGCCGAAAATAAGATTCAATATCGTTTAAGAGATTGGTTAATATCCAGACAAAGATATTGGGGATGTCCGATACCCATCGTTAATTGCAAAAAATGTGGAGCTGTTCCTTTAAACCAATCGGATTTGCCTGTTTCATTACCAAAAGATATAGAAATCTCCGCTAACAAGATTAATGCTTTAGGTGATAATAATAATTGGATAAATACAACATGTCCAAAATGTGGAATAGCGGCAAGAAAAGAAACTGATACTATGGACACTTTCATGTGTTCATCTTGGTATTTTTTAAGATACCCATCTTCAAAATGTTCAACTAAGCCATTTGAAAAGAATGAAATTAATAAGTGGTTGCCTGTAGATCAATATGTTGGAGGAGTAGAGCATGCAATATTGCATTTGTTATATGCAAGATTTTTCACTAAAGCATTGCGGGATAATGAACTATTTGATATTGATGAACCTTTCAAAAAACTATTAACGCAAGGAATGGTTCAGGCCGCAGCCTATAAAAACAATAAAACTGGTAAATATGTTTCTCCTTCCGATATTTCTGACTTATCAAATCCTACAGATCCAATTGACAATTCTAAACTCGAAGTTCTTTTCGAGAAGATGTCTAAGTCTAAATACAATGGAATAGACCCTGAATCAGTAATAAAAAAATATGGAGCAGATACAGCAAGAATGTTTATATTATTTAAAGCACCACCAGAAAAAGATTTGGAATGGGGAGATACAGATGTTGAAGGACAATTTAGATTTTTAAGCAGGATTTGGAAGCTTTATATAAATTGTGCAAAAGATATTAATATTAATAGTAAATCTAATTCCTATCCAGATAAAGAAAAAAGTTTAATAAAGTCAATGAATATAGCTATAAAAGAAATTTCAAATGACATATTAAATAACCAATTTAATACTGCGATTTCAGAACTAATGAAGTTTTATAATTCATTATCAAATTCCATAAATGACGTAAACAATAATTTAAAAATTGAGGCTTTAAAAACATTTTGTATTTTGTTGGCTCCATTTGCACCTCATATTGCAGAAGAAGTATGGCATCTTATAGGATTTAAAAAATCTGTGCATTTAGAACACTGGCCTTCCTTTAATGCCGAGGCACTAAAGGAAGATTCATATGAACTAGTTATACAAGTTAATGGAAAAGTTAGAGACAAAGTAAATATAAATAATGATATGAGTGAAGATCAAATTAAAGAATTGACTCTTAAAAGACCTAACATATTAAAATGGACACAAGATAAGAAAATAAGAAAAATAATTATTGTTAAAGGAAAAATTATGAATATTGTTGTTTAGGAATTTACTTTTTGAATAACTAATGAATTTGGATTTGACCAATCGCCCTTAACTAAATAATTATCATTACCAAAACACATTTCACGGAGTATGAAAAATATAGGTTCACTCAATGAATTATCAAATAATGACGTTATGTCATTTATAGAATATTCGCCACCTTCGTCTAATAAATTACTTACTTTTTGTTGATACTCAATAATATTTGCGGCTGCTTTCTTTCCAGCTTCAACTCCAGGTTGATCATATGCATTTATATTTACCAATTCAGCGTAGAAGGAAACAGCCCTCTCAAATAAAGCGATTAAGGCACCTAGTGAAAAACAATTTAACTTTTCTAACGTGATAGTGATACTTTGTCTGTTTTCACTAGAGAGTGCTGATCTGGTTCCTTGCAAAAAACCAGAAAGATATTCTTTAGGATTCTCTTTTTCATCAAAAATATTAGTAGATGGAGAATCTAATAATTCAATAAAAATACAAAAGAAATTATCAATACCATCTCTCAGTTGCTGAACATAAGCATGTTGATCTGTAGATCCTTTATTACCAAAAACTGAAATACCTTGATTAACTTCTTCACCATTCCTATTAAATTTCTTACCTAATGATTCCATTACTAATTGCTGGAGATATTTACTAAATACCTGTAACCTATCTCTATAAGGTAATACGACCATATCTCTCTTTCCAATACCATCCCCAGTCAAATACCATGCGGATGATAATAGTGCTGCTGGATTGTTTTTAAAATCACTTATACGAGTGGCTTCATCCATTAATGATGCACCTCTAATGAATTCAGATATATTCTCATTAATAAGAGCTAATGGAAGTAATCCCACAGAGCTTGTAATACTAGTTCTTCCTCCAACCCAATCTTGCAAATTAAATATTTTTAACCAATTTTCAGAAGTGGCTTTTTTAAATAACTTACTATCTTTCATAGTTATAGCTATAGCATTAGAATTCCATTCAAGAGAATTATTTTCGCAGTGACTTTTAATAATTTCCATAGCAATCCTAGGTTCAGGCGTACCACCTGATTTGCTTACTACTACAAATAATGTTGTTGATAATATTTCAGATAACTCATCTAACTTTTCGCTAATTAAAAAAGGATCAACATTATCGATATAAGAAAAATTTAAGCCTCTAGAACACTTCTGCAGAGACTCTGTAATTAGTAATGGTCCTAACCCACTACCGCCAATTCCTATCCATAGAACATCAGTATACTGCTGATTATTCTTATTCTTTATATCTCCATTTAAAATTTGTTTTCCAAATTCAGAGATTGCATTAATACCTGCACTAATTTCCTCTCCTATTTTTGAAGAGGGTGAAATTGATGGATTTCTAAGCCAATAATGTCCAACTTGTCTATTTTCATCAATATTTGATATTGCACCATTTTCTAATTCTTTTATTGATGAAAAAACATCTATAAATTTATCTTCTAAATTTCTTATCTCTTTACTTGTGAAATTAATTTTGCTTATGTCTAACCAAATATTTAATTTTTTATCAAACCAAAGATAATTACAAAATTTATCCCAAGATTTTAAATCTTCATTCATTTTATATATTTGTTTCTTTTATTTATTATTCAATTATATCTATACGAATAGTACATAGATTTGAATCATTTAAATTTGTTTAAATTATTATCTTCAAATAAATATGTTTTTGTATATAAACAATTAAAATTAAGGGTTTTTTTTATTTCATATGAATTTATCATTAGAAAAAATAAAAAAATTTGGATAGATCATTTAATTACATAATTTCACCTGAGATATCTGAATTTAGGAGATTTTCACCAAAATTAAAAATAGGTGTACTTGCTTCTGGGAAGGGAACAAACTTTCAGGAATTAATTAATCTCTCAGAAAAAGGAGCATTAGATATAGATATAAAAGTTCTAATTACTAACAAAGATGAAGCCGGTTGTATAAAAAGAGCTGAAAGTAAAAAAATACCCCACAAAATTATAAAAGGCAAAGACTTTATGCAAAAAGAAGCATTTGAATTAGAAATTGTAAATACTTTAATGCATTACGATGTTGAACTTGTGGTTATGGCAGGCTGGATGAAAATTGTTACTCCATTTTTTATAAATAAATTTAAAAATAAGATAATAAATATTCACCCTTCATTACTTCCAGCATATAAAGGCGGTTCTGCGATAAAGGACTCTATAATAAATGGTTCAAAAATAACTGGTTGTTCAGTACATTTTGTTGAAGAGGAGGTAGATAGTGGATCATTGATAATGCAAGCTGCATTGTCAATTAGAGATGATGATGATATTGAATCACTTTCCAAAAGGATACAAATGCTTGAGCATAAAATTTTACCTCACTCAATCTCAAAAGCTGGTTATTTGATAAGAAGTAATTTTATGGAAAATTATTAGTTAAATCAAGACCTTCATCCATTGAAAATCCACTCATAATATTTAAATTTTGAATTGCTTGCCCAGTCTGACCTTTTAACAAATTATCAATTGCAGATAAAATAATAATCCTTCCATTTCTAATATCAACTTTAACAGAAAGGAGAATTTGGTTTGTATTTTTAACCCATTTTGTTGAAGGGTATGTATCTACAGGTAATACTTTAATATTTTTGAAATTTCTGTAATAATTATCCAAAAGAATTCTGCAATCATCAGAAGTTAATCCTGGATCTCTTAATCTCCCATATATAGTCGAATGCATACCTCTTGAAATTGGAACCAAATGAGGTGTAAAAAGAAGTTCAATTTTATTTCCAGAAATTATAGATGCTACTTGCTCGATCTCTGAGGTATGTCTATGGTTTATCAATCCGTATGCTGATAAGCCTTCACCACATTCTGATAAAAGTAGCTTTTGGTTTGGTTCTCGACCTCCACCAGAGGTTCCGCTTTTAGAATCAATCACTATTCCATCATTTTCAATAATTCCTTGCGAAAGATAAGGAACTAATGGAATAAGAGCAGATGTTGGATAGCATCCTGGACAGGCAATTAATCTTCCTTTTGAAATGGCTTCCTTATTTATTTCAGGAAGACCGTAGACTGCCTCTTTACATAAATCATCATCATTCCTTTTATAAATAGCAGCTTCTTTGGAATATACATTTTTCCATTCATCTAATGACTTATATCTGTAATCAGCAGATAAATCAATAACTTTAAGTCCTCGATCTAATAATTTCCTTGTCAATGTTGAAGATAGGCCATTTGGTAAGCAAAGAAGAGCAACATCTGCATTTTTTGAAATATTATCAACGGAAATTTCTTCTATATAAGGATCATTATCTAGATAAATAAAAGGAAAATTATCATTCCACTTTGATCCAGATGTTTTATTACCTCCTAAAAATGAAATTTTGTATTTTTTTATTTTCTTTAAGAGATTTACTGCTTGAATACCGCCGTAACCAGTAGCACCTACTATTGCAACATTCATTTCTTTGAATTGGCAGACTTTGAGATAGGATTATAAAGTGTTGAATTTAAGGTAACTAAAACACTATTTTTCTATATTGATAGGAATAATGAAAGAAACAAGTCCCAAATCAAATAATGGAACAATTTTGGATATAAATGAATCTTTTAAAATTGAATTTGATCCTATCAGCGATGCGTTGGCAGCCATAAGAAATGGTGAATGCATAATTGTTGTAGATGATGAAAGAAGAGAAAATGAAGGAGATTTAATATGTGCGGCTCAGTTTGCAACTCCACAGCAAATTAATTTTATGGCTACTGAGGGACGTGGTCTTATATGTCTAGCAATGCAAGGTGAAAAACTTGATTCTTTAGATTTACCATTAATGGTAGATAGAAATACAGATGAAAATCAAACAGCTTTTACAGTATCAATTGATGCTGGACCTGAAAATAATGTTACTACCGGAATTTCAGCTGAAGACAGGGCAAAGACAATACAAGTTGCTATAAACCCAAATACAAAACCTGATGATTTAAGGAGGCCAGGACATATTTTTCCATTAAGAGCTAAAAAAGGTGGAGTATTAAAAAGGGCTGGTCATACTGAAGCGGCAGTAGATATTGCTGCAATGTCAGGTCTTTATCCCGCTGGAGTAATTTGTGAAATACAAAATCCTGACGGTTCTATGTCAAGACTTCCACAACTTAAAGAGTATGCAAAACAGTGGGGAATGAAATTAATATCAATAGCTGATTTAATAAGTTATCGGTTTCAAACTGAGAGATTTGTATTTAGAAAATCTGATGCTGTTCTTCCAAGTATTTTTGGTAATTTCAAAGCTTATGGATATGTTAATGAACTAGATGGTTCAGAGCACGTTGCATTAGTTAAACAAAAATCATCAAAATTAAGCGAACCTGTTCTTGTAAGAATGCATTCAGAGTGCTTAACTGGTGATGCTTTTGGATCATTACGTTGTGATTGTAGACCCCAGTTAGAGGCTGCTTTATCAAGAATAGAAAAGGAGGAAGAAGGAGTTGTAGTTTACTTGAGACAAGAAGGCAGAGGTATTGGTCTAATAAATAAATTAAAAGCTTACAGTTTACAAGATGGTGGATTAGACACTGTAGAAGCTAACGAAAAATTAGGTTTTCCAGCTGATCTCAGAAATTATGGAGTTGGAGCACAAATTTTAACTGATTTAGGTATAAAAAAATTAAAATTATTAACCAACAATCCTAGAAAGATAGCTGGATTAGGTGGTTATGGAATAGAAGTTATTGAGAGAGTTCCATTAGTTATTTGTCCAAACGATAATAATGCAGAATATTTGAGCGTTAAAAAAACAAAGTTAGGCCACATGATTGATGATGATGATTCTAATTCCAGTAATATTGATCCATTTATATCAATTTTTCTTGACGGAAAATATAAATCTATCGATCTAGTTCCGATAAGAAATGACGTTATTAAATTCTGTAGTTATAAGAACATTAATATCAAACTAGAAAGTACACCAAGATTATTGGCTTTTTGGAATAGACCAAAATTAATTTGGAGAATTTTACATGATCACAATAGAACTAATTCCAACATTACTGATGAAGAAATAAGGAATATAGAACTATTTATTCAGTTTTTATCTAATTATGAAAATAGTACAAAGATTGGAATTATTGTTTCTAGAAACATTGAACAGGCATTACACCCAAAAAGTAGCATCAAATTAATCAATACTAAATTTACTATTAATAATGAAATCTTATATTCATCTACAAGAAAATTTAATCTAGATAAAGAGACATTTAGTATTGTTTTTGAAGGCTAAGTTACTATTTTAAAGTAGCTTTAAGAATTTTTGAACCATTAGTAAGCTTTAGAACTACATCCATATCATCAGTCTTACCAAAAACAGTATGAACTCCATCGAGATGAGGCTGAGGTTCATAGACTATGAAAAACTGACTACCACCTGTATCCTTTCCTGCATGAGCCATAGAAAGTGAGCCTTTTAAATGTTTATTGGAATTAATTTCGCATTTAATATTGTATCCAGGACCTCCAGTCCCAGGCATACCAGATGCCCCGTCACGAGTATTAGGACATCCACCCTGAGCCATAAATCCAGGAATAACTCTGTGAAATGCTAGACCATCATAAAAACCATCACTAATCAAATTCGTAAAGTTTTTAACTGTATTAGGTGCGTCGCCAGAGAAAAATTCAATATTAATGTCCCCTACTTCTGTTTCAAATAATGCAGTTGTCATGTTTTATTTGTTTAATAATTATTCTTATATTTTAATAGCTAAAGCAACTTTTCAAGGTTTTCCTTAATGGTATTTATATCAATGTTATCTTTTTTACTATTTTTGTCTTCCTCCCAATTATCAACTTCTAGGTTTTTCTGTGGTGGTGAAATTAACAACCTATCTTCTGCTGTTTTAGGTACAAAATTTTTTTCCACTAATTTGCATTCATAGTCTAATTTAATGCAGAAATCTTTTATTTCCTGAATGTTGATCATTTCAACTGTTGGCAAAGGAAAATCTTGAGCTTCTAATAGACCACAATATCTTGTTGCATCATCCTTATCTTCAAACATAAGAACAATGGTCCTGCCTTTTAGTTCGATTGAATGAATTCCTTCCTTATCTGTTCCTGAATTATATAAAAGAACAAATATGTTCATAAGTATCTATTTTTCTATTTATATAATATTTGATTAAGAATCAGAAAGTGATAATTCTTGTAATCTTGTATATAAAGCAATTTCTTCATCATTAATATCAGCAGGTATCACTACCAAGATTTCAACATATTGATCACCTACATTATCTTCGAAAGTTAAACCCCTACCTTTCAAACGTAACATTCTGCCCGTAGATGATTTTGGTGGCACTTGAAGTGTGACATTTCCATCAAGGGTGGGGACCTCTACTGCACAACCAAGTAGAGCATCATGAGGAAATAACTCTAGTTTATAAAGAACTCTTAAACCGTCTATTCTTAGACCACTTTCGGTTTGAACTTTTAACTGTAAATAATGATCTTTACCTCCCCTTGCAATATTTTCAAGTCTTAATCGCCACCCATCTCCAGCGAAAGGAGGCGTATCGACTTCTACTACGGTTTCATCTTCAAGCTCAATTAAAATTGAAGCTCCATTTAAGGCCTCATCAGGAGTTAATTCAATAATTGTTTCAATATCTTGGTGGAGTTTAACTGGAGGTGGCTCTTCTGGAGAGGTTGTAGGGTATTCATAATTATTAAATTCATCATTATTTGTATTTATTGATTCATCCTCAAATAGTTCATTATCATATTCCTCGTAATTCTTTGGTGAGTATTCATATCCAAATAAGGAATCAAGATAATCTTGAAAATCAGGAAACCCTGTCTTGAAATTATTATTTTCATATTCATCATGGATATTTTCATCCGAAATATTTTTTCTTATATTGGGATTGCGTAGATATTCGTATGCTTGGTTAATTAATTTAAATCTCTCTTCTGCATTAAGATCGTTTTTATTTAAATCTGGGTGCCATTTTCTTGCTTCTTTTCGAAAAGCCTTTTTAAGTTCTTTATCATCGAAATCGGGGGATAAACCCAAAATCGACAAATAGTCTTTTTTAGAGGAAGTAGTCATTGTCCCATGGATCATCGTCCCTAGAATTACCATACCTCGAATTTCTATAATTTCTATTCATTTGATTATCCCAAGGATCATCATCCCAATAATCATCTGAAAAGAGCTCATCCTTTAATGATCCAAATGTATTTTTAATGCTTTGTAAGGGATTATTATCAGTTTTCTTTTCTGCTGCAAATTTTCTATTTAAGCCGAATAATGCTTCTTGAAGAGCACTTACTGAGATTTCTAATTCTTGAGGATCATCATCATCTATATACTCTTCAACATCTTGAATGGCTAATTCAACGGCTCGTTGTTGTCTTTCAGCTCCATAAGGGCCAAATTCCAATGAAGCATCTCTAAGTCTTCTCTCAGCTTGCGCAATAAGAGTTAAAGCACTATTTTTTCTATCAATTACAGATCTTCTCTTTCTATCTTCATTAGCTTTTGCTTTTGCTTCTTCAATTATCGAATTTATTTCTTGTTCATTTAAGTTAGAACCTCCAGAAATTGTAACTGTTTGCTTTCTTCCAGTAGTTCTATCAGTTGCACTTACTTCTAAAAGGCCATTAGCATCAATATCAAATGCTACCTGAACTTGAGGTATTCCTCTTGGAGCTGGAGGTATTCCTGATAATCTAAATTTACCTAGTGATTTATTTTCAGATGCTAAAGGCCTTTCACCCTGCCGTACTTGAACAACCACTGATGATTGATTAGCTTCAGACGTACTAAAAACATCAGATTGTCTAACTGGTATTGGAGTATTACGAGGAATGAGTACCTTCATAAGTCCACCAATAGTTTCTAAACCTAAAGATAAGGGAGTAACGTCATTTAGGAGTAAATCTTGTAAATCACCACTAATAATTCCAGATTGTATCGCAGCTCCAACTGCTACAACTTCATCAGGATTAACAGATTGACAAGGGTCATTTGGAACAAGAGTCTTTACTAATTGTTGAACCATTGGAATTCTTGTGCTGCCTCCGACAAGAACTACCTCATCTATATCTTCTGCGTTCCATCCGGAGTCATCTAATGCTATTTGCACAGGCTCTAATATTCTATCTAGAAGATCTTGAGATAATGATTCAAATATTTTTCTATCTAAGGTTTCCTCAATATGTAATGGACCCTCATTACTAGTGGTGATAAAAGGTAAGGATATTTTTGTTTTTTGCAATCCTGACAATTCACATTTAGCTTTTTCAGCAGCCTCAGTTAGTCTCTGTAACGCTTGTCTATCCCTTCTAAGATCAATATCATGTTTAGTAAGAAATTTTTCTGCAAGCCAATCTACTATTTTTGAATCAAAATTGTTACCTCCTAGCTGAGTATCACCACAAGTGGCTTTAACATCAAATACACCATTAGAAATTTTTAATAACGAGACGTCAAATGTTCCTCCCCCTAAATCAAAAACTAAAACATTATTAGAAGAACTTTTTTCAAAACCGTAAGCTAGAGCAGCAGCTGTAGGTTCATTTAATATTCTATCTACTTTAATACCAGCTAATATTGCAGAATCCTTTGTAGCTTGCCTTTGTGATTCATTAAAGTAAGCAGGGACTGTAATAACAGCAGAGTCAACAGTATCACCAAGATATGTTTCAGCATCATTAATTAATTTTCTGATTAATGAACTCACTAATTCTTCTGGCGCATACTCTCTTTCTGTATTCGGACTAAGAACCCTAACGCTTCCAGTGGTATTAGCCTTTACGTTATAAGGAACAGAAATACTATTCTCATCTAATTCATCCCAGTCGCTACCAATAAATCTTTTTAGGTTATAAAAGGTATTCTTAGGATTTAGGACAAGTTGTCTTCTCGCTTGGTCTCCTATAACTATTTCTTTATCTTTTGTAAATCCAACTATTGAAGGAGTAGTTCTAGAACCTTCAGAATTTGCAATAACGATTGGACGTCCAGCTTCTATAACTCCTACAACAGAGTTAGTAGTACCTAAATCAATTCCAACTATTTGCCCCATGATTTTAGATCGCTAAATTAAAGCAAAATTTACTAATAATTAAATTAATTTTTATCTTAGATATTTACATATAATAGTAAAAATCAAATATTTTCAACTTAATTTAAATAAATAAGATTATTTATAATTTGTCAAAAAGATTACTGTTTATTTTAAAACATATTTTAAAACAATGTTGTTGATGTAGTTGACCAATATAAACTAATATAAAACGGAGAGAGAGGGATTCGAACCCTCGATAAAGTTGCCCCTATACAGCATTTCCAGTGCTGCGCCTTCAACCACTCGGCCACCTCTCCCAAGATGTCCATTTTAACCCTTTATCATCCCATTTTTGAGTAAAGTTATTTGAAAAAGACTTTCACAGTTACTATTAAAAATAAGGAAACCGGAAAGGTCTACCAAGAGAAGGTTAATAGTGATGAATATATACTTAAGGAATTTGAAAAGAAAGGTTTCAAGCTTTCATTTTCATGTAGAAATGGTTGCTGTACAAGTTGTGCAGTTAAAATTAAATCTGGTACCTTGCAACAACCTGAAGCAATGGGTGTATCTCAGGCTTTAAAAGACAAAGGATATGCACTTCTTTGTGTGGCTAAAGCAACTTCGGATCTTGAGGTTGAAACTACATATGAAGATGAAGTTTACGATTTACAATTTGGAAAATATTTTGGGAGGGGAAATACAAGAGTTGCGCCACCTTGGGAATTTGAGGAAGATTAACTATTATGTTCGAATTATGTGAAATAGAGGAACTTGCAAATCAAGTTAACTTATCCATTTTGTATGAAATAGCCAAAACTTCCGCTCAAATTGGTAATGAAATTTTAAAAGTTAATTACAATAAAATTCAAAAAATATCATCAAAGGGTAGGAAGGGTGATCTAGTTACCAATGTAGATTTGGAAGTAGAAAATAAAATTAAAGAATATTTATTAGAAGAGACACCAAACATATCTATAAATGCAGAGGAATCGGGAAAATTAACCAAATCTTCTGATTTAACGTGGTGTATAGACCCATTAGACGGTACAACAAACTATTCCCATGGATATCCTTTTTTTGGTACTTCTATTGGACTTGTGTACAAAAATAAGCCAATTATAGGGGCTATATCAGTTCCTTATTTAAATGAACTATATTCAGCCTGTATAGGTTTAGGTTCATTCTGCAATGATAGTAAACTTAAAGTATCGAGTCCCTCTAATCTTTCTGATAGTCTACTTGTAACTGGTTTCTCTTATGACAGATTTGAGACAGAAGATAATAATTATGCTGAATTTTGTTATTTAACACATAAGACTAGAGGTGTTAGAAGAGGAGGTGCAGCAGCAATTGATCTAGCATTTGTTGCGGCAGGTAAGGTTGATGGATACTGGGAAAGAGGACTAGAAGTATGGGACATTGCAGCCGGTGCTATTATTGTTAAAGAGGCTGGTGGTATTATTTCTGATTATCCATCAGGCGAATTTAATTTAAGTTCAGGAAGAATTTTAGCTTGTTCTCCTAGCCTTGAGAATGAATTAAAAAATGAACTAGATAAAGTCTCTCCACTTAAAAAAAATCTCTATACGTAAATAAAGTTAGTTAAATAATAAAATGACAGATATAAAAGAAATCAAATTAGTCGATGTAAAAAATAATTCAAACATCATAAATAATTTAAATAGTATTTATAAACTATGGGGATATGAAGAGGTTTCACCCTCATTTATAAATACTTTAGAGACGATTAAAGGCCGTGGCGTAATTGACGAAAATCAGGTTGTAGGAATAGTAAGTAATAATTCATTATGTCTTAGGCCAGAAATGACAACATCAATTGTTAAATTGTCATCAACCAGATTAATAAATAAGAAAAGACCCATAAGGTTATTCACAAATGGAATGGTCTTTGACAAAAAACAAAATAAAAAAAATTCATTTAATTTACAAGAAAAATTGCAGAGTGGAATTGAATTAATTGGATATGATACAAAATGTCCAGAAATTGAAGTTATTAATATTTTGTTTGATGCAATCGATAATATTAATTTGAAGGATGGCTGTAATTTATGTCTACTTGTTAGTACCACAAAAATAATGGACTTGATACTGAACAAATATAAGAATAATAATTTTGAAGAAATTAAAAAAAGTCTGGTTAATTTTGATCAAGATAATTTATCTAAAATAGAAATAGATGAAGATGATAAATATATACTTAAAGATCTATTATTTACTCGAGGAGAACCAATTGCAATATTAAAAAAATTAAAAACCATATATGGCAATAGTAAAACTTTAGAAGACTTAAATTTCTTATTTGAAACATTATCAAAAATATCAAATAAATATGGTGTTAAATTACAACTTGATCCCACTTTTCAACCTCACTTGAATTTATACGAAGGAATAGTTTTTCAACTAATTGGGGATAATGGTAAAAATAAAAGCGTCATCGCAAAAGGAGGAAGATATGATGAGTTAGTAAGATCTTTTAGTCCTAATGAGAAAATATTTAATGGGATTGGATTTACAATTTCAGTTGATATTTTAAGAAATTTAATTAAGGAAGAAAAGACAGATAAAAAAAGGATTTTATTGATGTTTACAGATTCTTATTTGTTAGAAAAAGGTATGAATGCACAAAAAGTACAACAGAAAAAGGGAAATATTGCTGTCTTACATTTAAATCCATGTGAGGACTTGGCTAAAGCGAATCAAATTATGAAAGAAAATAATTGTAGTGAGATTTTGTGGGTTAAATAAACCCTTTCTAAAATTTATTTAACTTTAAATTCATATAGTGTTCGGACAATACTCCTAATAAAACTTGATTAACTAGTTTTTAAGAAATAGGATTTGTATGTTTGATTTTTATTTTTAAATGGAAAAAGGCGAAATTCGTATTAATACAGAAAATATTTTCCCAATTATCAAGAAGGCAGTATATTCTGACCATGAAATCTTTTTAAGAGAGCTTGTTAGTAATGGAGTTGACGCAATAAGTAAACGAAGAATGGCCTCTATGGCAGGTGATTGCGAGAATACAGAGGAGGCTCAAGTAAAAATAACAATTAACCGTGAAAAAAATATGTTAACAATTTCCGATAATGGAATTGGAATGAATGATGAAGAAATTAAGAAGTATATAAATCAAGTTGCATTTTCTAGTGCAGAAGAATTCCTAACAAAATACAAAAAAGATAATGATGAATTCATAGGTCATTTTGGACTAGGTTTTTATTCAAGTTTCATGGTGGCAGATAGAGTTGATATATTAACTAAATCGGCAATTGGGGAATCAAAAGCTTTTAAATGGTCTTGTGATGGGTCGCCAAATTTCACATTAGAGGATTCAGAGAGAGAGACAGTTGGTACAGATGTTATTCTTCACCTACTTGAAGAAGAAAAAGAGTTTATCGAGCCTGAAAGGATTAAATCACTAATAAAAAAATATTGTGACTTTATGCCAATAGACGTGTTACTTGAAGGTGAGACTATTAATAAAAAAAATCCTCCTTGGAGAAAACAACCTAGTGAATTAAAAGATGAAGATTATATTGAGTTATATAAATACCTTTATCCTTTCCAGGGAGATCCACTGTTATGGATTCATCTAAATACAGATTATCCTTATGATATACAAGGGATATTGTATTTCCCAAAGTTGTCAGGTAGAGCTGATTGGGAAAAGGGAGAAATAAAACTATTTTGCAATCAAGTATTTGTAAGCGATTCAATTAAAGAGATAGTACCAAAATACCTTTTACCTCTAAGAGGAGTTATTGACTCTACAGATATACCTCTAAATGTTAGTAGAAGTGCATTACAAACAGATAGAAAAGTAAGGTCTATATCATCATTTATCTCAAAAAAAATTGCTAATAAACTGAAGGATCTTATAAAAAATTCTCCAGAATTTTATGCAGAAATTTGGGATTCAATCTCTGCTTTTATTAAAATTGGTGCTATCGAAGATGAAAAATTTGCTGATTTAGTTAATAACAGTATAATTTTTGAATCAATAATAAATTCAGAGAAAGACGTAACTAAAGATATTGAAAATAAATCCCTCATCAAGTCAAATGATAAATATTTCACAACTCTCGCAAATTACAAAGATCGAAATAAATTAACTGATTCTAAAAAAATAATTTACTGTTCAGATTTGATTGCACAGTCTAGTGCACTAAATATCTGTTTATCTGATAATAAAGAAGTTATTAAATCAGATCCCTTAATTGACGCACAATTTCTTCCATGGTTGGAAAGTAAAAATGAAGATTATCAATTCCAAAGAGTTGATTCAGAAATAAATGAACTAGAAGATAAAGAATCTAAAGAAATTGTAGATAAAGATGGAAAATCAAATGCAGATAATCTTAAAGATACGGTAGTTAAGGCCCTTAACAATGAGAAAGTAACAGTTAAAGTGCAGTCACTTTCAAGTAAAGATGCTCCACCAGCGATGATCTTGCTCCCAGAACAAATGAGAAGAATTAATGATATGGGAGCTTACATGGAACAAAAGATGCCTGGCTTACCTGAATATCATGTGCTCTTAATTAACAAAGAACATCCACTTATTGTTGGTCTTAATACAATTAAAGGCAACAAAATAATTATTGATAAAAAAGATCCTATTGAAAATCCATTAGCATCTAAAATTGTTAATCATGTTTATGATATGGCTAAGCTTTCCGTTGGTGGATTAGATCAAGAGCAGATAATTAATTTACAAAAAAATAATGCCGAATTAATTTCAGAATTACTTAATTCAGCAAATTGAGTCATGTGTTAAGATTTTAAAAGATATAACTCAATAAATATGTCAAGAGTTTGCGAACTTACTGGTGCAAAAGCTAATAACGGGATGGCAGTGAGTCACTCACATATTCGTACAAAAAAATTACAGCAAGTTAATCTCCAAAAAAGGAGACTATGGTGGGAAGAGGGCAAAAAATGGGTAAATATAAAAATAAGTACCAAAGCTCTAAAGTCTATACAAAAAGTAGGTTTAGATAAATTTGCTAAGTCAAATGGAGTTGATTTAAAAAAATTCTAAATTTGATGAGAAATTTAGTTGTAAGTATATTAATTCCATTTATTCTCTTATTTAATTGTAATTCAGCCTTCTCTTTTGATTTTGCTCCTGAGGTTGGAGATATGGCACCAAACTTTCAATTAGAAGGTTTTAATAAAAACATAAAAACAAAAAAAACTTGGGAATTAAGTGATTTTCAAGGTAAATGGCTTGTTATATATTTTTACCCTAAAGATTTTACAGCAGGCTGTACTCTTGAAGCTAAAGGTTTTTCAGAATTTAAAAAAGATTTTTCAAAAAATAATGCCGAAATTGTTGGCATTAGTGCTGACAATCAAGATTCTCATGAAAGTTTTTGCAGCGAGAAATCCATAAACTACACCTTATTATCTGATCCTAACGGAATTATTAGTGATAAATATGGTTCCTGGATTCCTCCATTCTCAGATAGAAATACTTTTTTGATTTCTCCTGATGGGAAAATTTCTTATAGATGGATTAGTGTTTTACCTATAAATCATGCTAAAGAAGTTCTTAACGTTCTAAAGAAAAAAATATAAGATTTTGCACGAATTATCATTTGGAACTTGGTTAATACATATCTCATCAGTAATTGAATGGATTTTTGCCATATTAGTCATAAACAAAATTTCAACATATAAAAAATATAATTTATTTTTTTGGTTAAGTCTCGCTATGGTCCCAAACTTAATAGGTGCTATGTGTGCGATCACATGGCATATCTATGACAACCAAGAAAATCTTTATGGTCTAGTATCACTTCAAGGAATATTTACATTTATAGGAAATTCAACATTAGCCTTAGCTGCAATAAAGATTTTTATTAGAGAAAAAGAGACTTATGAATGATTTGTTTTTTAAATTTATAGAAGAATTAGGTTCTATTGATAACACATTATTGTTCGCAGTATCAATAATTCCATATGCAATATTTTTGTTTTACCTATATAAAATCAAGTCTGTTAATAATATTGTAAAAACAGGTTTTTCCTTAACTGTTTTATTCGTATTCATAACTATATTGGTATCTATCTTTACACTAAATTACTATGATAAAACCCTTGTTGAGATTGATTTCCTGCATGGTTTTGCAGAATCCTTCTTAACTCTTAGTGATTTTGTTATTTTGTATGGATTTATCAAGTTATTAAATAGCTTAGAAGTAAACAACTCTTAAGACCTTTTACAATTTTGTGTTTTTTAGGTAAAAGTATTAGAGAATATATAAAAATAACAATTTTTTATGTTTACTACATTATTTGCAGCTGCAGATCCAGCAACTTTTTCTTGGTCTCCAAAGTGTGCCGTCGTAATGATTGCATGTAATGTTTTTGCTTATGCAATTGCTAGAGCAACAATAAGAAAACCTAATGAAGGTTTTGAAATACCTAATTCAAAATTCTATGGTGGTTTAAGTCACGCTTCAGTTGTAGGTGCTAATTGCCTAGGACATATTTTCGGAATTGGTGCAATCTTAGGATTAGCCTCACGTGGTGTTTTATAAAAATTTATTTATTAAATTTTTAGTTATTTAACTTAAATCTCTTTACAATTTTATCTGCCATCTGATCAGGCATAAGACCTAATTTTTCTTTGCTCTGGTCAGGTGAAGCATGATCAACTAAAACATCTGGTATGCCTATTCTGTATACAGGAATGTTTACTTCATTATCGTTAAGTAATTCAACTATTGCAGAACCAAATCCACCTATTAAGGTTCCTTCTTCCATAGTTACAACTTTTTGAATCCTTCTTGCTAAAGGCATAATAAGATTTTTATCTAGAGGTTTTACAAATCTTGCATTAACAATACATGCATTAATTTTCATATTTTTTAAGATACTCGCTGTTTCAATAGCTGATTCAACCATTGATCCATAAGCAATAATTAAAATATCTTCTCCTTCTTCAAGTATTTCAGCTTCTCCTATATTCAAAGGTTCCCAACCCTCATCCATTACAGCCACCCCTAATCCTGATCCTCTTGGTATTCTTAGAGCAGTAGGACCATTATGGTTAATTGAAGTTATTAACATTCTTTGTAATTCAGATTCATCTTTAGGGGCCATCAATACAAAATTTGGGATAGATCTCATATAACTGATATCGTATTGACCTTGGTGAGTAGGACCGTCAGCTCCAACTATGCCAGCCCTATCAAGTACGAACGATACAGGTAAATTTTGAATACCAACATCATGAATTAATTGATCGAATGCTCGTTGAAGAAAAGTACTATAAATAGCTACAACAGGTTTAAGACCTTCGCACGACATTCCTGCCGCAAGAGTAACAGCATGTTGTTCTGCTATTCCTACATCGATATATTGATCTGGAATATTTTTTTGCAATATATCTAAACCAGTCCCTGTAGCCATTGCTGCTGTAATACCAACAACTTTGCTATCTTGTTCACATATTTTCAATAAGGTTTGACCAAATATCTTACTATAACTAACAGGTTTAGGTTTCTTAGATGGAATAGATTTCCCAGTTCTTAGATCAAATGCTGATTGTGCATGATATCCAACCTGATCAGCTTCTGCATATGGATAACCTTTTCCTTTTGTTGTAACAACATGGACAAGGACAGGTTTTTTAAGTTTGTGAGCAGCGTTAAAAGTATTAACTAAATTTCCAATGTCATGTCCGTCAATTGGACCCATATATGTAAATCCAAGTTCTTCAAAAACAGCTCCAACCTTTGGCACTGCTAGACGTCTAACGCTTCCTTTAATATTTTTTAGTTCTTCTGGAATATCCTTACCAATTAATGGAATATTTTTTACACTTTCTTGAACACTATCGGACAAAAATTTCAATGGGGGACTAACTCTTACCTTATTTAAATATGAAGAAAGGGCTCCAACTGGAGGTGAAATAGACATATCATTATCGTTTAGAACTACAACTAAAGGAGTATTTGGTAAATGACCTGCATGATTTATCGCTTCTAATGCCATTCCTCCAGTTAATGCTCCATCTCCAATAACTGCGACACATTTATAATTTTCTCCTTTTCTATCTCTTGCTATTGCCATTCCTAAAGCTGCTGAAATAGATGTGCTTGCATGTCCAGCTCCAAAATGATCGAATTTACTTTCACTTCTTTTGAGATATCCAGCTACTCCATTCTGTTGTCTAAGGGAATCAAATTGACTGAAACGTCCTGTTATCAATTTATGAGGATAACCTTGATGACCTACATCCCAGACAACTTTATCGGAATCAAGATCAAGAGTTTGATATAAAGCCAGTGTAAGCTCAACTACACCTAATCCAGGACCAAGATGTCCACCACTTGTAGATACTACTTGAAGATGTCTTTCTCTAATTTGACAAGCAATTTCCTCTAATTGTGAAACTGTTAAGCCATGAAGTTGATTTGGATGACTTAACTCACTTAAAAGCATTTAACAAATATTGGTATCTATATAATCTAAAACGTCGAGGTGCAAAATGAGTATTTTTTTTGAAATAGATCATGTAATGTTTTATTAGATTAATAATTAATGCTAAAAATATATATATGAATGATTATTTTGAAAAAATACTTCAAGCTGAAGTCTATGAAGTAGCAAAAAAAACACCGCTAGACAAAGCTCATAATTTAAGTAAAACACTAAATAATGAAGTTTTTCTTAAAAGAGAAGATCTTCAAGATGTATTTTCATTCAAAATAAGAGGTGCATATAACAAAATGAGTAAGCTTAGTAATTCAGAACTTGCTCAGGGAGTAATCACTTCAAGCGCCGGCAATCATGCTCAAGGGGTAGCACTTAGTGCTCTTAAGTTAAATTGCCAGGCAACCATATTAATGCCCATTACAACACCTATAGTAAAAGTTAATGCAGTAAAAAATTTGAAAGCAAAAGTTATATTATATGGCGATAATTATGATGAAACTTACAAAGAAGCAATAAGGATTAGCAATGAAAGAAATTTATGCTTTATTCATCCTTTTGATGATCCGGATGTTATAGCAGGACAAGGAACTATAGCTATTGAACTTGAGCAGCAGCTTAATGACAAACCTTATGCAATTTATATTGCTGTAGGTGGAGGTGGATTGATATCAGGAATATCATTATATGTTAAAAAAATATGGCCTGAAGTAAAAATAATTGGAGTAGAGCCTGAAGATGCAGATGCTATGACAAAATCCTTGGAAGAAGAAAAAATAGTAGAATTACCCTCTGTCGGTCAATTTGCAGATGGTGTAGCGGTTAAAAAAATTGGTAAAAATACTTTTGATATTGGTAGAAAATATATAGATAAGATGATTAGGGTTAATACTGATGAAATATGTGCTGCTATAAAAGATGTTTTTGAAGATACTAGATCAATACTAGAGCCCGCAGGAGCATTATCAATTGCAGGGATGAAAAAAGATATTTTAAATTCGAACCATTCAAATAGAAAAATGGTTGCGATTGCATGTGGTGCAAATATGAATTTTGAGAGACTTAGATTTGTAGCTGAAAGAGCAGAACTTGGAGAGTGTAAAGAAGTAATGATGGCTGTTGAAATTCCTGAACGTGCTGGAAGTTTAATAGATTTTTGTAAATTACTTGATAATAGAAATTTAACTGAATTTAGCTATAGGATGTCTAATTCTAAGAATGCTCAGATCTTTGTAGGAGTTCAAGTATATGGTTTAAATGATAAAAAAAATCTTTTGAATGTATTTAAAAATTCGGATTACTCATTTATTGATATAAGCGATGATGAATTATCTAAAAATCATCTCAGACATATGGTAGGTGGAAGATTACCAAGGAATTTTAAAGAAATGGATAATAGAAACTTTGTTGAGCTTTTATACAGATTTGAGTTTCCTGAAAGGCCTGGCGCATTAATAAACTTCTTAAATAATATGAAATCAAATTGGTCAATAAGCGTTTTTCACTACAGGAATTACGGTGCTGATGTAGGGAAAATTGTTATTGGAGTTTTAATCGATAGAAATGAAATTTTAGAGTGGAATAAATTTGTAAAAATTCTAGGCTATAAATTCTGGGATGAAACTCAAAACGATACATATAAATTATTCCTTGGTGCAACAGATTAAATTTAAGGTAAATTAGGAAAGATTTCGGTAATAAAAATCAATCAATCTGATCTTAATACCAACCAAATATCTGATATAGATCTAGTTACTAAAGTTGAAGCTGTTCTATATTTGAAAGGCAGACCAATAACAAAAAAGGATCTTTCAGAGATTACTAATTCTGATATCAACTCATTAAATGATGCAATTACAGATTTAAAAAATAAATACTCTAATCCAAACTCAGCTATTGAATTAAATGAAGTTAACAATAGTTTTTGTCTCGAACTAAAATCTAATCTTAATGAATTCGTAGATGATTTACTTCCTTCTGATTTAAAAACATCAGAATTAAGGACATTGGCAACCATCGCAATCAAAAAAAAGATACTTCAATCGGATCTTATACTTCTACGAGGTTCAGGAGCTTATGATCATATTAAAGAATTAATAGAAAAGAAGTTTATTGTTAAACGGAAGCAAAAAGATGGTAGATCATATTGGTTATCATTATCAGAAAAGTTTTTTCAAACTTTTGCTGTTAGTAATGAATATCTCTCAAAAATAGGAAATCGCAATAATAAGCAGCAATAATAAGTAAATGTTAGAATAAAAAAAATTACAATTGGATAATGTTATCTGAGATTTTTGCAGTTCTGGGCCAAACTTTATCAATTTATTCTTTCATATTAATAATAAGAATTTTACTTACATGGTTCCCAGGTATTGATTGGAGTAATGGTGTTCTATCTGCATTAACTTCCATCACAGATCCATATTTAAACATTTTTAGAGGTATTATCCCTCCAATAGGTGGATTTGATATTTCATCTTTGTTAGCTTTTTTACTTTTAAATGTTATTCAAAATTTAATTACAAATCTTCAGTATGCAAGCTTAGGGTATAGCTGAATTTATCTGTCGTCACCAGAGCCGCTAATGTTTCCTTTAGCAGCTCTCAACTTTAATTTTTCAAGGTTTTGCAATGCGACATCCTCTAAATTGAAATTTAATTCTGTGCAAAGATTAGAGATGTACCACAAAACATCTCCTAACTCCTTCTTAATAGCTAATTTTGATTCGTTATCAAATATTCCATTTTTATCTCTTATAACTTTTTTTACTTTTTCTGCCACCTCTCCAGCCTCTCCAACCAAACCAAGAGTTGGATAAATATTATTTGAGCCTAAATCTGGATATTGAGCTGTTTCCCTAGCTTTTTTCTGATAAGTTTTAAAATCCATGACTTAAATAACTAACTTTGGGTATGGTAAATTTATTTATATCTAGCAATATTATCTATATATGTCGAATATTGATTTAAAAAGAAGAACAAAAATTGTAGCAACTATTGGCCCTGCAACTCAAACTGAAGAGATAATTACAGATTTAATTAAAGCTGGGGTAACAACATTCAGATTAAATTTCTCACATGGAGATCATAAAGATCATGCTTCTAGAATAAAAACTATAAGAGAAGTTTCAAAAAAATTAGAAATAGATATTGGAATATTACAAGATCTTCAAGGACCTAAAATCAGATTAGGGCGATTTAAAGATGGTCCAGTAAAAGTTAAGAAAGGTGATAAATTTACACTGACATCGAATGAAGTTGAATGTACAAATACTATTGCTAATGTGACTTACGACAAACTTTCTCATGAAGTTAGCGAAGGGAAAAGAATACTTTTAGATGATGGCAAAATAGAAATGATTGTAGAAAAAGTAGACATAAAGGCAAACCTTTTAGAGTGTCTTGTTACTGTAGGGGGGGTTCTTTCAAATAATAAAGGTGTTAACTTCCCAGACGTTCAATTATCAGTAAAAGCATTAACAGAAAAAGATAAGGAAGATTTAAAATTTGGTTTATCTGAAGGCGTTGATTGGATAGCCCTAAGTTTCGTAAGAAATCCATCTGACATAAATGAGATAAAAGATTTAATAAACAAGTATGGACATTCAACTCCTGTAGTCGCAAAAATCGAAAAATTTGAAGCAATTGATCAAATTGATACTGTTTTACCCTTATGTGATGGAGTTATGGTTGCTAGAGGTGATTTGGGAGTAGAAATGCCTGCTGAAGAAGTTCCTCTTTTACAAAAGCAATTAATAACTAAAGCTAATTCATTAGGTATCCCAATAATTACAGCGACTCAAATGCTTGATTCTATGGCTTCTAATCCAAGACCAACCAGGGCAGAAGTTAGTGATGTTGCCAATGCAATTCTGGATGGAACAGATGCTGTAATGCTTTCAAACGAAACAGCAGTAGGAGATTATCCTGTAGAGGCTGTAGAAACGATGGCAACCATAGCTAGAAGAATTGAAAGAGATTATCCACTTAAAGCTATTGAAAGCCACTTACCAAGTACCATCCCAAATGCTATTAGTGCTGCAGTAAGTAATATAGCTAGACAACTTGAAGCAGGAGCCATCATACCTTTAACAAAATCAGGATCTACTGCTCGAAATGTAAGTAAATTCAGACCACCAACACCAATTTTGGCAACTACTACAGAGAGGAGTGTAGCGAGAAGACTACAACTTGTTTGGGGAGTTACTCCCATAGTAGTTAAAAATGATGAAAGAACAGCAAAGACTTTTAGTTTAGCGATGCAAATTGCACAGGAGATGGGGATTCTAAATCAAGGAGATTTAGTAGTTCAAACTGCAGGTACATTAACTGGTATTAGCGGATCTACAGATTTAATAAAAGTCGGTTTAGTCAGGAAGATTGTTTCAAGAGGAATTTCAATAGGGGAAATCGGTGTAACAGGAAAAGCAAGGATAATAAAAAATAATCTTGATATATCGTTAATTTGTCCTGGAGAAATAATATTTGTTCCAGATGAATTAATGGAAAAGATTCCCCTCAGTAAAAATATTGCGGGTATTGTTACGAATAAAAATGTAGATGATGTTTACGCTTTTTATAACAAAAATAAAAAAAAGATTTCTACAATTTGTAATTTAGAAAATATAGATAATCATCAAATTAGTAATGGAGACCTTATTACATTACAGCTTAATGAGGGTGTTATATACATGGGGCAAATTGAAGATGACGATGCAATAGATAAATATAAATATGTCTAGGAAAATCTCAATAAAAGAAGCCTTAGGTATGGCTACAAAAACCTTAGTATCAAACAAATTGAGAAGTTCATTAACAATGCTGGGGATAATTATAGGAAATGCATCAGTTATAACACTTGTTGGACTGGGAAGAGGAGCTCAAACATTAGCTAAAAACCAATTAAGTAATTTAGGTGCAAATGTTTTATTCATTGTTCCTGGAAACAATGACACAAGAAGAAGAGGCATTTCATTTCCTAAAAACCTTGTTTTAGAAGATGCAGTAGCAATAAGTAATCAAGTTCCCACAGTTAAAAAAGTTGCCCCTCAAATCTCTGCTAATGAAATTGTGCAATCAAATTCTAAAAGCTTAAATATATCAATTGCAGGAGTTACTCCTGAATTTCTTGATGTAAGAAGCTTTGAAGTAGATAAAGGACGATTTTTATCTAAAAGTGATGTTAATAGTGCAAGAAGTTATGTAGTAATTGGTCCTGATCTTAAAGATGAATTTTTTAAAGATAAATCTTCATCACTTGGAAAAAAAATCAGAATTAAAGATCATACTTATGAAATTATCGGAATATTAAAACCAAAAGGTGCTGTATTTGGAAGTAATCAAGATAAAAATGCTTATATTCCATTAACCACTATGGTAAATAGGATTACAGGGAAGGATCCAACATATGGTGTGAGTTTAAGTTTCATTAGTGTGGAAGCAATAAATAAAAATGCGACCAGTGCCGCTAAATTTCAAATTACTAACTTATTAAGACAAAGGCATAAAATAATAAGAGATGATGATTTTGCAGTTAGATCACAAGAAGATGCGTTAAATATAGTTACTAACATAACAAGTGGACTTACCTTTTTATTAGCAGGTATAGGTGCAGTATCTCTAGTGGTTGGAGGAATAGGCATTATGAATATTATGCTCGTTTCTGTTAGTGAAAGGACGGAAGAAATTGGTCTTAGAAAAGCAATAGGAGCTAAACAGTCAGATATATTAATTCAATTTTTAATTGAGGCATTGATTTTATCTACAATTGGAGGATTAATAGGTACATCAACAGGATTATCAGGTGTTTTTCTTTTATCTCTGATAACCCCTCTTCCTGCATCTGTAGGAATTACTACAACTTTTTCCACCATGATCATTTCAGGATCAATAGGCTTAATATTTGGAGTTTTACCCGCAAAAAGAGCTTCTAAATTAGATCCTATTGTTGCATTGAGAAGTTTATAAATAAAATTTATAATCATGTTCAATTTTTATAAATTAATTGAGATACTGGTGTGTCTTCAATCACTAGTAATATCAACAATGCTGCCTGTTCATATTCCTCTACAATTTATCAATAAATCTTTTAATAATTTTGAGATACCCATTACATGGCAAATTCCAACATTAATCCTTCTAACACTTATATTTCATAAAAAAATTGTATTCATAGCATTTTCTATATATATTTTTTTTGGGTTATTTATAGCTCCCGTTTTTCATCAAGGAGGTTCAATAGGATATTTACTCACTCCAAATTTTGGTTATTTATTAGGTGTATATCCATTAATCAAAATTATTAATAATTTAAATAATAGAAATAAATTAAATGTTGGCAACTTTTTAATAAAAGGTTTTTTTGCAATATGTGCTATGCATTTAACCGGAATATTTTACAACCTTATACAAATTATATTTTACAGTCAATTTAATATATTTTTATATAATTTAGGAAAATACTCTTTTGGGAAAATTGGATATCATTTTTTAATGCTTTTACCACTATTATTACTAATTAAACCAATTAAACTTTTAAAAAAGAGCAAATAATGATTATAAAGATACAAACAAAACTATATTTTTTATCTTTCAGTATTTTTATTACTCTGATAGATCAATTAACGAAATATTTAATGCTTTATAATTATAAAACGGTTATAAATAAAGATTTCCTTTTATTTAGATTAGACTTCGTAAGAAATTATGGGGCGGCATTTAACATTTATAGTGGTAATAGAATATTTTTATCTTTCATAAGTATTATTTTTTCAATATTACTTACTTACATAATATTAAGAAAAAAGTCATTAAAAATTTATGATCTAATATCTTATAGCTTTATTCTTGGGGGAACAATTGGTAATGGAATGGATAGAATATTAAAAGGTTATGTGATTGATTTTATAAATCTAAATTTTATAAATTTTCCAGTATTTAATATTGCTGATATATCTATTAATATTGGTTTTATTTTTTTACTTTACGGCATTTTTAAAAATAAATGATAAGATGAACTACTTAAAATTAAAATATACAAAATATTTTATCATTATATTATTTCTATATATTTTATTTACGATATTAATAAGAATAATAAATATTTATACGCTTTTATTTTTAATAATAACTATGTATATTTTTTATAATATAGATAAAAAATTATTTAAAAAAATTGTTTATAAAGTAATATTCAAAAATAAAAAGAACACACTTTCATTTAAAAATACATATGGTGCTGCCAAGATAAGTTTAGAAGGTGTCAAGGAAATAAACAAAAAAATTAACGATCAAGTAAAAGTTGAATTATTAAATTATCAAAAAAATAAACTAGAGTCACAACTAAAAACAGGAGATTATAAAGTTACTCTTTTTGGAGCAGGTTCTTCAGGAAAAACATCAATAGCAAGATCTTTAGTGAAAAATATTGTAGGACAAACTTCCGCAAAAATAGGTACGACAAAGCAAATTAATAGCTATAAAATTCGTATCCCAATCTTGAAAAGAAACATTAATATAATTGATACTCCAGGATTATTTGAACCATCAAAAATAGGCGAAGAAAGGGAAAAAACAACAATTTTACAAGCATCTAATTCTGACTTAGTTCTTTTTGTTTTAGATCAAGACATAAATAAATATGAAAACTACTTAATTAAAGAGTTATTAAATATAGGGAAAAAGATAATAATAGTACTAAATAAATGTGATTTAAGGTCTAAAGATGAAAATAATCTCATCAAAGAAAATATAAGTTCTATAACTTCCGCTAGAAAAAATAATATTTCAATTGTTCAAACCATTGCAGCACCACAACAATCTACTTATATTAAGTCGGATGCCCTAATTTTGATTCCAGAGGTAGGAAGTTTATTTAAAGAAATAATTGAAACGCTCGATAATGATGGTGAGGAGTTGTTGGCAGATAATATACTTTTTCGCTCAAATAAGTTAGGTATTAAAAGTAAAAATTTCTTAAAAGAACAAAGATATTTAATGTCAAATAAAGTTATTAAAAAATATATGTGGATAACAGGAGGAGTAATACTAGTTAATCCACTTCCTGCTGTAGATTTCCTTACTACTACATCAGTTAATCTTCAAATGATAATGGAATTATCAAAGATATATGAAATAAAACTTACTAAAAAAGATGCAAAAGATTTATCGAAATCATTGCTGAGCGCTTTGGCTAAACAAGGGATACTAAAAGGGGGTCTTGCAATTCTTTCTCCTGCTTTAGCTACAAGTTTGACTAAAATAATAATATCTAAATCGATACAATCAATTACAGCAGGCTGGTTAATAAGAATAGTAGGACTTAGTTTGATTGAATATTTTAAAAATGGACAAGATTGGGGAGATGGAGGTATTCAGGAGGTTGTAGATAAGATATACAAAATAAGTAAGAGAGAGGACATTTTAAATAACTTCGTAAAAGAAGCTATTTCAAAAATTGAAATAAATAAGTATATTAATTCAAATAAAAGATTGCCACCATTTCCTATGTAATATTTGATAACTGATCATTTAGATAAGTTCTGAAATCAAATATAGTTATTAAAACTAAATAAGCAATGCAAATGGCTATAGATATAAAACCTGTTACTATCGCAATAATTCTTGGTCTACCGATATTCATTGATAAGCATTTAAATATTTCAAAAGTTCTTCAATATGAGAATCTTTTGTATTGTAGTTGCCCATGACGACACGTAAATAATATTTTCCTTTAAACATTGGCCTAGAAAGCATAAAATTATTTTTCATAAGTTCATCGACTTTAGTTTGAGTCCATAAATCTGTATCTTTTGCTGTAAGTCCCTTTGGAAGAAATGAAACAATATGTAAAGGACCAGAATATATTTCAAATTTATTTTTACTAATATTTTTTATAAAATAATCTTTTCTTTGAATTGATGATTTTAATATATCTTCAATTCCATTCAGTCCTAAAAAACGTAACCCAAGCCAAAGTTTTATAACCTCTGCGGGTCTTGAACCTTGTATTCCTATTTCTCCTCTGTTTATAATATTTTTTTTAGATGATATGTATGGTAGCCCAGTAGAGAAGGTATTTACTAGAGTATTCATATTAGAAACCAATAACAAGGAAGAAGTCTTTGTTATGCCAATTATTTTTTGGGGATTTATCGTTATCGAATTAGCCTCATTAATATTATTTAAACCTTCTATCGGAATAGAACTTACAGCAAATACCCCTCCAATTGAGCCATCGATATGTAACCATATATTTTTTTCTTTACATATTTCACTTATTTCTTTAATAGGATCAATGGCTCCTCTTACAGTTGTTCCAAGGGTGGCAACAATAGCAAAAATTTTTTTATTTTCTATTGTACATTTAGTTAAGGTTTTTCTGAGATTGTTTATATCCATACGACCTTGATTATCAGTTTTAATCTTGACAAGATTTTTAGAATCAAGACCCATTATTCTTACACATTTAATGAAGGAAGAATGAGCATCTTCACTAACAAGTAATACAGAGTTAGGATTTGAACCTAATCCGGCAGTATTCCTAGCAGCTATGAGTGCACTCAGATTACTTAAAGTACCTCCACTAGCGGCTATACCTCCTGAGGAATCATTAAACCCTATCTTCATTGCAAACCATTTACATAATGATTCCTCTAGCAATGTGACACTAGGAGATAACTCGTAAGCAAGAAGATTATTATTTAAACCAGCAGCAATTAAATCTCCTAAAATAGAGAAAATTAAAGGTGGGGGATCTAGGTGAGCTAGTGAGCCAGGATGAACGGGATTAAATGAATTATTTAAAAGAGATTCAATCTCTGAAAACAAATCTTCTGTAGAGTTACCATCCTCCTCAGGCATAATGCACTTGAAATTCTCATCAAAAGGTAATGGACCATTTTTATCCGCTTTAGAAAACCAGTCACAAAGTGTTCGACTTGCTCTATTAAGAAGAGTTATCAATTTGTCATTAGTCCCTAAATGGGAAGGGAAGTATATATCTTTATTATTAATTAGATCTTCAGTCATCAGATAAGATATCTATTAATAAGTTTATTCTCAATATTTGTAAATGAGTTATATTTTTAAAAATGGAAATAGTAATAAAGATAAAAAAGAAATAAATAATTCAAAATACACTACGTGGATGAATTCGATATTAAGAAGATCAAAAGAAATTGGAAAAGTTGAGTTACCAATCTGCTCAATAATTTTAGATGAGAGAGAAAGATGTATTGGTAGAGGGGTAAATAAGAGGAATATAAATAAAGATCCATTAGGTCATGCTGAGATAATGGCACTTAGACAGGCATCTCTAATAAAAAATGATTGGAGATTTAATGAATGTACTATTATCACTAATTTAGAACCTTGCACGATGTGTTCCTCAGCTCTGATTCAAGCGAGGATGGGTAAAGTTATTTTTGGAGCTTACGATAACAAAAGAGGTGGATTGGGTGGCTCAATTGACCTATCAAAACATGTAAGTTCGCATCACAAAATGGAAGTAATTGGAGGGATTCTAGAAGATGAATGTAGTCAAATTTTAAGGATATGGTTTAAAAAGTTGAGGACTCAAAAATAGAAAATTTCTTTAGCTCAGTATCAAAAAGGTTTAATAATCTATCAACATTCTCATCACATGAATTAAAACCCATTAGTCCTACTCGCCAAACCTTACCAGATAATTCTCCAAGTCCATTTCCTATTTCTATTCCAAATTTTCTTAAGAGGTGATTTCTAAAACCTTCTCCATCAACTGCTGGAGGTATTTTAACAGTGGTTAAAGTTGGCAATCTATAATCCTCTGATACATGTAATTCCATTCCAAGACTTTCTAAACCATTCCATAATTTCTTTGCATTACTGTTATGTCTATTCCAAACATTCTCTAAACCCTCATTCGCAATTAATCGTAAACCTTCACGAATAGCAAAATTCATATTTACTGGGGCTGTATGATGGTAAACACGATCAGAACCCCAATATTTATTTAAAAGAGATAAATCTAAATACCAGTTGGGAACTTTTGTTTTTCTTGTACTTAGTTTTTCTTCAGCTCTTATGTTCATAGTAAAGGGGCTTAATCCTGGTGGACAACTTAAACCCTTTTGACTACAACTATATGCTAGATCAATTTTCCATTCATCAATCAATAATTCTATAGCGCCAAGAGATGTAACTGCATCAACTAAAAACAAGCAGTTATTTTCTCTACAAATATCACCAATCCCATCAAGGGGTTGTAGAACACCGCTCGATGTTTCTGCGTGAACAATAGCAAATATGGCAGGTTTTTTAGTCTCTATTTCATATTTAATTTCATCGTAAGAGAAAGCCTCACCCCAAGGTTTTTCCATAACGTCAACTTTAGCTTTGTATCTAGTCGCCATATCAACAAGTCTGTCGCCAAAATATCCTTTTTTAGCAATTAGAATTTTTTCTCCTTCTTCAATAAAATTAGCTATAGAAGCTTCCATCGCAGCACTACCTGTACCACTCATTGGGAGAGTAAGTCGATTATTACACTGCCAAGTATATCTGAGGAGTTGTTGTACATCAGACATCAATGATATATATGCTTCATCTAAATGACCAATTGGATTTAGCGATAGAGCTTTTAATACCTCTGGATGTGCATTTGATGGACCAGGACCTAATAAAAGTCTTGAGGGAACATAAGTCTTTGATAAATGAGATAGATTCTCTTCGTTTAAAGCCGAAATTAGTTTTGCTTCTGTCAAAGCATTACATTCAATTACTTTTAAATTAGACTAATATCTCCACATAAGCGATATTTATTTAAAGAAATTAATTCAATTTAAATATTTAAGTAAACAATTATTAAACTTATAACTTGAAACACTGAAAGAAGTCATCTAGTCTTCAAAAAAGTTACGGTTGATACATAATAAGAATCATCAAGTTATTAATTTCATATAAGGTATTACAAATGTTATGTCTAAGTCTCCACAAGATGTTTTAAGTCAAATTAAAGACGAAGGAATTGAACTCATCGATTTGAAATTCACAGATATTCATGGTAAATGGCAGCATCTAACTCTTACATCAGACATGATAGAAGAGGATTCATTCACAGAAGGTTTAGCATTTGATGGTTCATCAATAAGAGGTTGGAAAGCTATTAATGCTTCCGATATGTCAATGGTTCCTGATGCAAGTACAGCATGGATAGATCCTTTTTATAAACATAAAACTCTAAGTATGATTTGCTCTATCCAAGAGCCTAGAAGTGGTGAGCCTTATGATAGATGCCCAAGATCTTTAGCTCAAAAGGCTTTAAAGTACCTAGAATCTACTGGGATTGCTGATACAGCATTTTTTGGACCAGAACCAGAATTCTTCTTATTTGATGACGTGAGATACGACTCAAAAGAAGGTTCCTGTTTTTACAGTGTAGATACAATTGAAGCTCCATGGAACACAGGAAGAAATGAAGAAGGTGGAAATTTAGGATACAAGATCCAATACAAAGAAGGTTATTTCCCAGTTTCTCCAAATGATACTGCCCAAGATATCAGATCTGAAATGCTACTTTTAATGGGTGAATTAGGCATACCCACAGAAAAGCATCACCATGAAGTTGCTGGTGCGGGTCAACATGAACTTGGAATGAAATTCGATTCGTTAATAAATTCTGCTGATAACGTAATGACTTATAAATACGTTGTCAGGAATGTTGCTAAAAAATATGGAAAAACTGCAACGTTTATGCCCAAGCCTGTATTTAACGATAATGGAACAGGAATGCATGTTCACCAAAGTTTATGGAAGAGTGGGCAGCCACTATTTTTTGGTGAAGGAGCATATGCAAATTTATCTCAAACAGCAAGATGGTACATCGGAGGCATACTTAAACATGCACCATCATTCTTAGCATTTACAAACCCAACTACAAATAGTTATAAACGATTGGTTCCAGGATTCGAAGCACCTGTAAATCTAGTTTATTCGGAGGGTAATAGATCAGCGGCTGTAAGAATACCTTTAACAGGTCCAAGCCCTAAAGCTAAAAGATTAGAATTCAGATCAGGTGACGCACTCGCAAATCCTTACTTAGCATTTTCTGTAATGATGCTAGCTGGTATTGATGGAATTAAAAATCAAATTGATCCTGGTGATGGAGTAGATGTAGATTTATTTGAACTTCCAGCTGATGAACTTGCAAAAATTGATACAGTACCTTCATCTCTAAATGATTCGCTTAATGCGCTAAAAGCAGATAAGGATTATCTATTAGCTGGTGGAGTATTTACTGAAGATTTTATTGATAACTTTATCGATATAAAATACGAAGAGGTACAACAACTAAGACAAAGGCCTCATCCACATGAATTCTTCATGTATTACGATGCATAACTAAAAAAACAAATTAGTTTAAATTAATCAATTTGAGAAATATCACAAAATATTCTCAAATTGATTTTTTTTTTGTTGGAATATAGATATATAAACTGAAAAATGGCTAGGGAATCTTTTTCAAAAATTGCATATAAAACGCTACAGCAAAGTAAAAGCATCGCAGGTTTTGCTCACAAGCAGATCAGTTCAAGATTAATGAATTTTATTCTTCCCGATTCGAAGCTTGAAAACTTTGATCTAGATAAGGATCTTCTAATGCAAATCCAAAATTCAATGGATACTTTAAGAGAAGAAGATTGGAATGATGCAGAAAAAAATATATATCCAAAAAAATTATTGTTTGATGAGCCATGGCTTAGATATCTAACTCAATATCCTAAAATTTGGCTCGATATGCCAAATACATGGGATAGACGCAGAAAACAAAACTTTGATGATCTTCCAAAATCTATTGATAAAGATAAATATCCTCAATATTACTTGAGAAATTTTCATCATCAAACAGATGGTTATTTATCAGATTTTTCAGCCAGCATTTATGACCTACAAGTAGAGATACTTTTTAATGGAAGTGCTGACTCAATGAGGAGAAGAATTATTAAGCCAATAAAAGAAGGACTTGAAATTTTTAGCGATAGAAAAAAAAGTTCTATAAAAATACTTGATGTGGCTACAGGATCAGGAAGAACATTAAAACAATTAAGAGCCGCATTTCCTAAAGAAAGAATTACAGGAATAGATTTATCTGATTCATACTTAAAAGAGGCAAGTAGATATATTTCAGATTTAGATGGAGATTTAATTCATTTGATTAAAGGTAATGCTGAAGAATTACCTTTTGAAAATGATAGTTTTCAATGCATTTCTTGTGTTTACTTATTTCATGAATTACCTAGAACAGTTAGAGCTAAAGTATTAAATGAATTTTTTAGAGTTCTTGAACCTGGGGGGATATTAGTAATAGCTGATTCAATTCAAATAAGTGATTCACCTGACTTTACATCCATAATGGAAAACTTCTATAAATCTTTTCATGAGCCTTTTTATTGTGATTACATAAAAGAGAATATAGACTCAAAAATTGAGGAGGTAGGGTTTAAAAGTGTAAAATCAAATTCCTTTTTTATGACCAAAGTATGGTCTGCTGTAAAGTAAATAAAAAATTCTATGAACTATTGGGATAAAGATACTATTCAGCTTGTTCAAAGTCTTAATGACAAATTAAAGATAGATCATTCTAAATGGCATAAAGATAAAGGAAATAAATATAAACGATCTGCAGAACTAATTTCGGCGGGATTATGTCATTTAATTATTTCTTGTAATGAGAACGAAACTATTGAATATATAGAAGAAAGTATTAAATGGTTAAAAGAAATAAACGTAGATCAACCTTGCCCTAGTAAAAATCACCTTTTTAAAGCTAACTGAAGTCTATTACCTTTACTACTCCATCTAATATCATCAAAACATTCATTAATTATGTACAGGCCACGGCCACTTACACTACTTATTTTTTTTGGTAATTTGTAGTTTCTTTTTTTTATTTCTAAACCATTGCCTTGATCTTGAATTTGCCAAACACACCAATTAGGAGTAATTATTCTTCTAACTCTAATATTTTTTTTAGGATCTAATTTATTTCCATGTTTTACTGCATTAACTAACGCTTCATGTAAACCAAGTTTTATAAGATAGCTTGATTGAGAATTTTCAATAGGTTCTAAAAGTTGATCGACAAATTCATTTAACTTTAATGATGATTCGAATTCGTAGTTTGACCAGTTAATTTTTGGCCTTTTAAATAACTTTTTTAAAATATTTTTGCCCCGAAATAAGGACATAATAATATTTTGATACTGTCTTAATTTTAACTTATTAAATACCTAAATTTAAAGAATATTATTATGTCTCTCTGCAATAGCAGGATGTCGTAGGATGGAATCCATAAGTCTTACTCCTCTTAGTTGATTTATTAAAGGCATGTGTCCATCAGGAGCATCTAATGACCAGCAAAAAGATCCAGGATATCTAGTCCATAAGCCATCTTTTTTCCAACCTATTTTCGGCCACATTAATTCATATTTTTTTCCTACTGATTTTAATATCTTTGCCTGAATTGAGAATCCAAATCTACCAGTTGAATAAATAGTCCATAATCTATCTATTGTTTTTAGATCTTTACCTGACATATTCTTAACTTCACTGTAGAAAACATATCCACGTTTTTCAGCTAATTTACCAGCTAGTTTCCTTAAATAGGAACTTGTTAATCTATCTGCCTCTTCAAAATTTTGCTCAACCAACATCAATTGCAAATCTTCATAATTAATATCAATATCTGAATATGTATTAAACCAATTATTAAATCTAGAGTTTTCAAAGAATTCAGGCTTGAATTTTTTTAAAACTTGCAATATCCAACCAGCAGCCCAGTCATCTCCTTCACTATCAAAGATATCAAACAATGAAGGTCCAAGATTAAAAATATTTTCGACTTCAGATTCTATTTGATTTAATGAATTTATTCTTTTTCTTTGATTGGATTCTACAAATTTTTTTACAAGGTCTAATGTAACGTTATTATAGTTATCTTGTTCTTTGTTATTCATTTTAAAAATCAATCTATAAAATAAAAACTATCCATGTATTTCAAAAGAAAAGCACTAGAGAAATTTAGAAGTTTTAAAGGACCACTTATAGATGTTAGAAGCCCGAGTGAATATTATAAAGGACACCTGCCTAATTCTATTAACATTCCATTATTTGATAATGATGAGAGATCTATAATTGGAACGATTTATAAAAAAGAAGGAAGAAAAAAAGCTGTTATAAAGGGATTAAAATTTTTTGAAAAAAAAATGGAATTACTTCTTGATAATTTATTCATGAGTATTGAGTCTTATAAAACTAATCCTAATCAAAATAATGAATTTTTTATCAGAATATATTGCTCTAGAGGAGGAATGCGTTCACAAAGCATTGCTTGGCTACTAGAAAAATATAAATTAAAACCAATAACACTTAATGGAGGATACAAAATATATAGAAGATGGGTATTAGATAGTTTCTCAAAAAAATTAAATATAGTAGTTATTGGCGGAAAGACAGGAACTGGGAAGACAAGATTATTATCATTACTAGAGAAATATAAATATCAAACTATTGATCTTGAAGGATTTGCTTGTCATAGAGGAAGTACATTTGGAGGTTTAGGAATGAATGAACAACCTTCAAATGAGCAATTTGAAAATACAATTGCAGAAAAATTAAATTCTTTTAAATGTTCTAATAATATTTTTGTAGAAGCTGAAAGTGCAAATATAGGTAAATGCAAAATTCCTCATGAATTCTTCAAACAGATGAAAAACTCCAGAAGAATTGAAATTTTAAGGAGCGAATCTAACAGGTTAGATGAGTTGATAGATACTTATAGTGTTTTTAAGAAGGAGGAACTTCAAGAATCTGTATTAAGGATAAAAAAAAGATTAGGACCGCAAAGAACAAAAATAGCTCTTGAATCAATTAATAATGAGAAATGGGACTTAGTTTGCAGATCAGTTCTAGATTATTACGATAAGTGTTATGAATATGAAAAGGTTGGTAAAACAAATATAAAGTTATTAGATTTAACCGACAAAAAATACGATGAAAGTATCCTAGAGTTAATAAATAATGTTTTATAAAATAATTACAAACGAATATGAAAAATATTTCCTAAGATAAAAAATTAATAACAGAATATTATGACATCAAATAAAACTGCAAAAATACAATTTTATGAAGGAACAGATGAGCCAGTAGTGCCCGAAATAAGACTGACCAGGAGTAAAGATGGTACAACTGGACAAGCATTATTTTTGTTCGAAAAACCTCAGGCATTATCTTCAATTACAGACGGTGAAATCACAGGTATGCGTATGATTGATTCTGAAGGTGAAATATTAACTCGTGAAGTCAAAGTAAAGTTTGTTGATGGTGAACCTATATTTTTAGAAGCAGTTTATATTTGGAAGAACACATCAGACTTTGATAGATTCATGAGATTTGCCAATAGTTATGCAAAATCAAATGGATTAGGATATTCTGAGAAGAAGTAAAATATTTTGAAAATTGATTAGTTCATCATATTTTAATTTATTAGTAATTTTAATCACTTCGTTAATAATATGGACTTTAAGAGATTTTCTCCTCTTAATAATTTGTTCGTTAGTAATTTCTAATATTGTATGTAATTTATGTAATCAAATGCAAAAGGGTTTGAGGATTCCCCGATTACTATCTTTGTTTCTTGTCATAACTGTTATATCAGTATTAGTATTTACTATTTTTATTCTTGTATTGCCTCCGTTTATAAATGAATTCAATGAAATACTCGTTGATATTCCAAATGGTTTATCAAAAATTAATATATTGATTAATACAAATCTGGACAAATTTAATAGTTTATTTTATGGTGAAAAATCAGAAAATGTTATAGACATATTCAATCTTATAAATAATGTAGTTACCATTCCAGATGCCTCAACTATTGCTAAAGCTATTCAAGAAAGTTTTAAGAATTTAATCAATATTGCAGGCAATCTGGGTTCAGGTCTTTTGAAATTAGTATTCGTATTAGCAGTGAGTTTGATGATTTCTATTGAACCAAAACAATATAAAGAAAATATACTTCTATTAATTCCAAAAAATTATCGCAACAAATTTAGAAATATTCTGGATAAATGCAATATTGCATTAGCAAATTGGACCTTTTCTATGGTCATAAGTTCATTATCTGTAGGTCTATTATCATTAATAGTTTTGTCTATATTAGATGTCAAATATGTAGTCTCAAATGCTTTAATAGCGATGGTTCTTAATATAATTCCAAATATAGGTCCAGTTATTAGCGGTATATTTCCAATCTCAATTGCACTACTAGATAATTTTTGGAAACCACTGGCCGTTTTAGGAGCATATATAATAATTCAAAATATTGAAAGCTACATAATAATGCCATCTATAATGAAGAAAAAAGCAAATTTACTTCCTGGGCTAACATTAATTTCACAATTTGGATTTACCTTCATTTTTGGTCCATTAGGGTTAATACTATCTCTTCCATTGGCTGTTGTAATTCAGGTTTTAATCAAAGAATCATTTAAAGATATTTAAAAACTACTTAATTAATTTTTTATATAAATATGGGTAGGAAAAAAGTATAAAAAAAGCTAAAGGATGTTTACCAATAGCAAAATTTAGTGAACTAAAAGTAAAATGATCAAATAATATTCTTAGCTCAGTAGAAAGATCAATTAAAACTAAAGAAAATAAAATTATCAAATAGTAATTTAATTTCATAAAATTAAACGGTTAAGCTCAGTCTTTAAGTAAGAAAGATGGAGCCAATAAAATACTTGAATAACTTCCAACTATAATTCCTAATGATAAGGCCAAAGAAAACCAAAATAGTGAATAGGAACCAAACAAAATTATGCTTAATAAAGGGATAAGGGTTGTAATACTTGTAAACGTTGTTCTCCTAAATGATTCGTTTACTGATAATTGAATAGTTTCGTTATAGCCTTCATTCTTTGATTTTAAATTCTCGCGAATTCTATCAAAAATAACAACAGTATCATTTACAGAATAACCAGCAATAGTTAACAAGGACACCGCAAATAAACTATTTACTTCGACAGATAATAAAATTCCCAACCATGAGAATATACCGAAAACAATTAATAAATCATGGAATAAAGCTAATAATGCAAATAATGCATATTTTTTATCAAATCTAATAGTTATATATAAAGATATTGCTAATAAAGAAACTAATAATGAAGTAACACAATTAGTAAGTAATCTTTTCCCAAGCTTTGGACCTATTAATCTTGAATCCTTACTCTCATAATTTAGAGGACCAATAATTTTATCAAGATTATTAATAAGAATATTTGATTCTTCTATACTCAAATAAGGCGTTCTTATAGAAATTAATTTATTATTATTTTGAAATTGTAATTTAATATTATTTAAAAAGTTTTTATTTTTAGAGATCTCTCTTAAATTTTCTAAAACTAAATCAGGGGAAGAATTAGAACATTCATCTTCACAAACTCTTTCTATTCTTAGTTCATTTCCCCCAACAAAATCCATCCCTAAATTTATAGGTTTCTTGTAAGAAGTATTAAAGGTAGAATATAAAATTCCTAAAAGGCTCAACAAAATAAGAACAGTTGAAAAACCAATTATCTTTCTTCTATTTTTTATTAGTTCAAGATTGTATTTCATAGGAAAATTAGAAATAAAAAATTTAATTTGAAAAATTATTCCTAGGTAGATAGAGATTTTTTTGTCTTAAAGATTGATATGTTGTAAAAAATCTCAAAATAGTTTTAGAACAATTTAATGAGGTAAACAAGCTTATTAATACTCCGATACCTAATGTTGCCGCAAAGCCTTTAACAAAATTTGTTCCTAATAAAAACAATACAAAACAACTTAGTAGAGTTGTAATATGGCCATCAACTATGGATGAATTAGCTCTTTGAAAACCGCTATCAATAGATCTTGTAAGAGTATTACCGTCATATAATTCTTCTCTGATTCTCTCAAATATTAGAATATTTGCATCAACAGCCATACCAATGCTAAGTATAAGCCCAGATATTCCAGGTAATGTCAAAGTTATAGGAATTAAAGAATATAGAGCTAAGTTAAAGAAACCATAAAGTACTAAAGAAAGAACTGAAACAAAACCTAGAATTCTATAATTAAAAATCATAAATATACCAACAAAAATTAATCCACTAATAGCTGCATAAAGACTTTTTAAAATATTTTTAGATCCCAACAGAGCCCCTACAGTATTAGTTTCTACTATTTCAATTGGCAATGGCAATGACCCTCCTTTAAGTTGAACTTCTAATTCTCTAGCATTTTCAGCACTAAAATTACCGCTTATTGTTGCTGATCCTCCTGTTATCCCAGTATTAGCAAACTGACTGCCAACACTGGCTTCACTTATAGATTCGCCATCAAGAATGATAGCCAATAGTTGATTAGTGCCCGCAATAGACTTTGTAATTTCTGCGAACTTTTCACCTCCTGAATTACTAAAAGTTAATAAAACTTCCCAATTACTATTTGTTTGTTCTTGTCTTCTTCCAGCGTTAATTAGATCCTTACCAGATAAATCTGTTTTAATAAATAAATTTGTAATTTCTTTATCAACATACTTTTTAATTTCAATTAACTTCCCATATAAATCACTATTAGTAGATGAGTAATTCAATTCTTGCTCTATATCGTTAAGTTCATCTTGAATAAATTTTAAGAGATTATCATCATTTTGACTTTTTTCTGCAAAGGAATATTGTTCAATTAATTCTTTAATACTCAATCTCTGTAGTTGCAGAGTTTTTAAATCTATAGATGTTCCTTCTTTTTGAGTCCTAAATTCTAATAAAGCAGTCTTACCTAAAACTCTTGAAGCAACTAATGGATTTTGTTCACCAGGTAATTCTAAAATCAATTGATCTCCACCTAGGGTTTGCAAGTTTGACTCTGAAACCCCTAAGTTGTTAACGCGTCTATCTATAACCGAATTAACTGCATCAAGTTCATCTTTTGTTACCTTTCCTTCCTCTTTAATAATTTGTAGTGTAAGTTGAGAACCACCTTTTAAATCCAATCCCAACTGTAATGGATAATTTATTAATAGATAAACAGATAAAGTAATTAGAAATATAATAAAAAAAAGCCAACCTTGCCTTCTTTTCATTCTATATACTCCCACTAATTAAGTGTTCAACTTTTTCAACTATTTGGTGTGGTTGGATTATTGTCAAATTCTCAAGATTTCCATTATAAGGAGTTGGAATATCCTGACTAGATAATCTAATTGGTCGGGCATCAAGATCATCAAAACACTCCTCTGTTATCAAGGCAATTAATTCTGCACCAATACCTCCAGTCTTCATACATTCTTCAACAATAATTACTTTATTTGTTTTTCTTATTGATTTTGAGATAGTTTCCATATCAAATGGTTTTAAACTTATTAAATCTATTAACTCAACATCTATTCCTTTTTTTTCTAATTCTTCAACAGCTTTAAGGCAGTGATGTCTCATTCTTGAATAAGTCAATAAAGTAATATCTTTCCCTTCTTTAACAACGTCAGCCTGATCTAAGGCGCATGTATAATCCCCTTCAGGTAATTCCTCAGACAAATTGTATAGTAGAACATGTTCAAAAAATAGAACCGGATTATCGTCTCTTATAGCTGCTTTCATTAAACCTTTAGCATTTGTGGGTGTACTACATGCAACAATCTTTATGCCAGGAACTGCATGAAAATATGCTTCAAGTCTTTGACTGTGCTCAGCACCAAGTTGCCGACCAACTCCTCCAGGTCCTCGAACTACTGCTGGTATTATATAATTTCCTCCACTTGTATATCTAAGCATACCCATATTATTTGATATCTGATTAAAAGCTAAAAGCAAAAAACCCATATTCATTCCTTCTACTATTGGTCTTAACCCAGTCATTGCTGCACCCACAGCCATACCAGTAAAACTATTCTCTGCAATTGGAGTATCTAAGACTCTTAACTCTCCATATTTTTCATATAAATCCTTAGTTACCTTATAAGATCCTCCATATTGACCAACATCTTCCCCCATAATGCAAACATTTACATCATTTGCCATTTCTTCATCAATTGCCTCTTTCAAAGCATTAAATAATAATGTTCCAGCCACAATTAATTACCTAATTAATCACATATATAATCCTACCACTTTGAATAATTCAACCTCCTTCAGCGAAGGTTATGAGTAGTAATATTGATAAAATCATTCCAGGTGACAGCAAAAGAACTAAAAGGCCTAAGTCATGTAAAGACATTCAAAGAAAGTGTTTTCTTAATAATATTGGCAATTCAAATTTTCTTCAGAAAAAAACTGCGAATAAATACAATAAAAAGTCCTATACCTATAAAAGCAAAAGAGAAAGTTAGCAAAAAAGATAATCCAATTATTAAGGTATTAATACTTGAAGAAATATTTTGGACTATTTCAGAAGAATTAGATGGTTTATGTACTGAAAAATAAATTGCAATTTTATTACTTAAAAAATAAAAAAATATAAATAATAAAAAACTTGTTAATGATCCTACAATAAAATTTATTGGCCCTTTTTCGGGAATGTTTTTATCAATATTCTCGTTACTATTATCAACCACAATAAATTTTTTATTAAAAATTTAAATGAATGTTATTCCCTTTTCAAGGAAAGTGCAAACCCATGCATCGTAACCTTTATCTTTAAATAATTTATAATTTGCAGTTAATTCTTTTTTAGCAGTCTCTATATCTTTAAAAAGTGCAAAGCATGTAGGGCCTGATCCACTCATTGAAAATGTGAGACAATTCTCTAATTTAGATAGTAAATATAATGACTGCTTTACAGAATCATTTTCATTTTCAACAATTAACTGCAAATCATTTTTAATAGATAAGTGTTGATTATCAAAATTTAAGTTATTTAAAACATTATCTCTTAAATTTTTTCTTATCTTCTCAATCATTTCTCTATCACTAAGATATTGATCACAATAACTATTACTGTATTTTTTATAAGTTTGAGCTGTAGATATTGATACTTTTGGATTTTTTAAAAGAATTACTCCATATTCAAAGTTTGAATCTAATTTCTCCAAAATTTCTCCTCTTCCAAAACATAATTGAATACCACCATTTATAAAAAAGGGAATATCAGATCCTAAAGTTGATGCTAATGAACATAGAGTTTCTTGATCTAACTTCAAATCCCATAACTTATTAAGACCAATTAATGTTGCTGCTGCATTACTGGATCCACCAGCTAATCCTGCGCCAATTGGAATATTTTTCCTTAAAAATATATTCGCACCGTAATCTATATTTGATTTTTTCCTTAATAGATTTGCAGATTTAACAATTAAGTTATCATCAGATAAGCTTAAATCATCACAATCAGACTCAAGTTTAATTAAACCTTTATTATTAATTTCAAATTCTAAATAATCAGAAAGATCGATATTTTGCATAATCATTGCTAACTCATGGAATCCATCCTCTCTTTTACCAATAACTTCAAGGTGCAAATTTATTTTGGCAGGAGATTTTATATTAATTTTCGTTTTAGCTAAATCTTGCATATACTTAAATTTTTATTTTTTAATTTTAATACAATTTTCTGCAAGCTTAATCCATTGGTCAATTGAAATATCTTGTGGTCTTAAATTAAAACAAACTTTTGAAGATTCAGATAATTCATTTAGTTCTTCATTTGAAAGTATTGAATTAAGAGTATTTCTAAGCATTTTTCTTCTTGAATTAAATGAAATTCGAAGAAGTTTATCAATATATTTTTCTAGACTAATATCTAATCTTAAATCATTTTTAATTGGTTCGAAAACTACTAAAGAAGAAAAAACTTTTGGAGGCGGATTAAATGATGAAGGCGGCACATCACATATTCTTTTTATTTTTGATAAAAGTTGCATTCTTATACTAAGCGCACCAGCATTGGGACTACCTTCTTTTGACAAAATCCTATCTACAACGTCTTTCTGCATTAAAAAAATTATTTTTTCGTAATTATAGTTTTTTATAATGCCCAATCTACCTATGAAAATATCCAATATTGGGCCAGTTATATTGTAAGGAATATTTGCAATCACTTTTGTAATCTTCTTATTAATCGAATCTAAATTTACAGAAAGAATATCTCCCTGCTGCAGTGAAAACTTTTCATTACTATTGAATTTATCATTTAATAAATTTATTAAATCTTTATCTAATTCAATCGCATGTAATTTTTTTATTTCTGAATCTAATAACTTAGATGTTAAAGCTCCTTTACCAGGACCAATTTCTAAAATAAAGTCATTTTCATTAAGAACAGCAATTTCTCTAATTTTTTCTAATATTTTTTTATTTACCAACCAGTGTTGTCCAAATCTTTTTTTTTGATGATAGTTTTTAGAATTCATCCAAAAGATAAATAATATGTTTAAATTAAATATGAATTTATTTAATACTCTATATCATGAGCTTATCAAAAAAAAATTTAGATAAACTCAATAAATTTAAAAAAAAGAAAAATTTAAATAACGAAAGTACAAATATAAATAACACAAATATATCTAATAATGATAATTTAATCACCAATCGACTTAATTCAGAAGATCCCAATCAAATTTTTTATTCATTAATTGATAATTCAGATACTTTAGAAGAGACTTCTAATGTTAATAATTCACTAAGAAAAAGTGAGATTAATCACATTAATATGAATTCTAAAAAAGATAATTTTCCCAAGAGATTATCAACCGAAGATGAACTATATGATGAATTTAATTATCTTCTTGATGAATAATTAGTTTTAATATTTACTTATGCTTCAAAGTAATAGATTAGCAATTTATGCTATAGGCAAAATAAAGAAACTTTGGATTAGAGATGGAATTAATCAATACAAAAAAAGAATGCCTGAACTTATGATTAATGAGTTAAAGACTTTTAATTTAAATAATCTTAGATCCAATAATAATATTATTATCTGCCTAAGCGAAGAAGGGAAACAGTTTAATTCAGTTGAACTATGTTCTTTACTCCTAAATTTTAAGAATAAAAAAATTAATTTCCTAATCGGTGATACTGATGGTATTAGTTCAGATATAAAAAAAAATTCAGATATTATACTAAGTCTCTCTCCTTTAACTTTTCCTCATGAATTAGCCAGATTAATCCTAATCGAGCAAATCTATAGAGCTGTCTCTATATCTAACAACACCCCTTACCATCGTTCTTAAAAAGATTAGATTTAATATAAAATTAATCTATAAAACTTTAATAAATAACTATTTTTTAAATTTTTATTATATAGTACATATATACTATTAATTTAAGTCTTGGATTTCATTAATTCAACTACTAAAAAGTTCAGAATTCCCTTATTAAATGATTCGATATCTGCAGGATTTCCTTCTCCCGCAGATGACTATACGGAAGAAAATATTGATTTAAATGAACATTTAATATCTAATCCGTTTAGCACTTTTTTTCTTAGAGTTAAAGGTGACTCAATGATAAATGCAGGAATTAAAGATAAAGATTTAATAATAGTAGACAAGAGTTTAATAGCCAAGCCAGGGAATATTGTCATTGCAATGATAGACGGGGAATTTACAATAAAAAGATTATCTATAAAAAATGATGAATTATATTTAAAAGCAGAAAATCATAATTATCCTGATTTTAGATTTAAAAACCATATTGATGTACAGATATGGGGAGTTGTTATTTATTCAATACATAGCTATTTATGAGAGTTTCAAGTATTGATGCTATAGCTCTTATAGATGCTAATAATTTTTATGCCTCATGTGAACAAAATATTAATCCTAATTTAAGAAATAAACCAGTAGTAATTTTATCTAATAATGACGGATGTATCATTGCGAGAAGTCCTGAAGCGCGAGCTTTAAAAATTAAAATGGGAACTCCTTATTTTAAGGTCAAAGAAAAATTAAATAAATTAGATGTAGCAGTATTAAGCTCAAACTACTCGCTTTACGGCGATATGAGCAGAAGGCTTATGAATTTACTAAAAAACCACTGTGACGGAATAGAAATTTATTCTATTGACGAAGCATTTATCTCAATTTCTAGACCTAATGACAAAAATCTATATCCTTGGGCAAGAAACATAAGATCATTAATATATCAGAATCTAGGGATTACCATAACAGTAGGAATAGGAGAAAATAAAGTAAGAGCAAAAATCGCTAATAAATTAGCTAAAAATATTGATTATTCAGCTGGAATATTTGATTTAGCTAGAACCAGAAATGAGAATAATTATTTAAAAAGAATTAGTGTAGATAAGATATGGGGGGTTGGCAAACAAACCTCTAATTGGTTGCAAAGTAAAGGTATTAAAAATGCTAGAGAATTAAAAGATATGGAAGAAAATGAAATCATCAAGAAACTAGGCATAGTAGGAAAAAGATTGCAATTAGAACTGAAAGGGTATAAATGTCTGCCTATAGAAAAACACAATAAATCAAAAAAAGAAATTCAGGTAAGCAGGAGTTTCGGTACTCCTGTTACAAAATTAGAAGACTTAACTCAAGCACTGGCAACTCACGCAATAAAAGCATCTGAAAAAATGAGAAGTCAGAATTTGCAATCATCTAATATTAGAGTATTTGCCAGGACCAGTAAATATTCAAATCAAAATTATCAAAGAAGTGCTCATAGAAAACTTACAAATGCAACAGACGACACAAACAGCATTTTAAAAATAGTAGTTGAATTATCTAAAGAAATTTACAATCCTGATTATAAATTTTCAAAAGCTGGTGTTCTAATGCAGGATTTAACTAATAGCGAATATTTACAGCAATCAGTTATCAATTACAAATCTCAGAAAGACCTAAACAAATCAGTAAATCTCATGAGGACTATTGATTTATTAAATAAAAGATTTAATAACAATGCAATTACATGGGCTATCACAAAAACGCCAAAAAGTTGGACGATGAATAAGAATTTCTTAAGTCGCTCATCTACAACTGATATAAAACAGATCCCGACTATATTAAATTAAAAAAATAAAATGGAATTTATTATATTTTTAAGCAAATTAGATAAAGAGATTCTTGACTTATTAATAAAGGCAAACTACATAGTTGAAGAAAATAAAATTGAATGTCTCTTAAATAAAGAAATAAAAGGACTACATAATTTTGTAGAAAATAAAATAATAATATGTACTGAAAATGCAAAAAGGAAAACGAATTATAGAAATAAAAAGCGGCTACCGAACAAAGATAATTTCAAAACAGAATTGGCGATAAGAAAAGCATTAAGACACGAAGCTACTCATGCTATACAAAAATGTAACGACAATAAGATAGTTGGGGATATAAAAAATTTAGAAACTAAATTACATCAAAGTAAGATGAGATCATTAATGTTCTCTACATCCAATTTTTCTGGAACTTATGCAAAAGAAGTAGAAGCTTATATTCTTGAAGATAAGCCCAAAAAGGTAAAAAATATGATTAAAAAATACTGTCTATAGATTTAAATAAAATATGTTAACTAGCAATAAAATTACCACAGCGTTGTTTATCTAAAAAATTTATATGTTGTCTTTCTAAATAATATAATTCCTGGAATTTAATCGCATCTGAGTTTAAATCATTAAAAAGATCATCTATCTCTTTATTAGTGCCTGAGACACCTGAAGAAGGATTATCAATTAAGATGGATATACAATTTTCTAAAGTTTTTAATCTTTGTGATCCCCAAGATTCAATCAAATGTCTACATCTTTTTAAAGAATTATATTTCTCAAGAAGTGATAAAGTTCCGAGTAAATTATCTTTAGGATTACTGAGCAATGTTAAAAACAACTCATCTGGATTAACAAAATTATTAATTTTATTTAATGATTCAGGATTATAAAGAGTTAAGTAATCAGCAAGAAGTGAAATCAAGTCAATAGAAGAAAAATCTTTATGAAGATTTTGACTATTTGATTGTTTTAATTCATTTAAATAATTTAAACCCAATTTATTTTCTTCGATTTTAGAAATAGCTTCCCATAAATCTTGAATATAATTAGTATTAAAACTATTAATTTCTCTTTTGAGAAATTCATCACGAATAAATAGCCGAAGATCAGGGCAATGCAAATAATAAAAGATTATTTCCGATTCATTTTTCTCACGCCGAGAAATTTCATTTGGTTGTTCAAATTTTTTTGATCTACCATGCCAACGAAATCCCTTAACTTGATTTCTTAAATCTTGTTCAAACTGTATAGCTAACCTAGCTTGTCCTTTACTCAATCGTTCAGAAACTTTTTGTAAGTAATGCGTTCTTGTTGACGATTGGGGTAATTTGCTCAAGAGTTTAACCAATGAAGAAGTAACAGTCTGGAAATTTTCTGACTTAGTTAAATCTTTATCTTTAAAGATCTGATCAATCTCCCAATCAATCCAAAAAGATGAATTATCAATTAAATTAAAATAGTCTTCAGGAGTATGACTATTCAAAAATTCGTCAGGATCTTTAAAATCATTAAGTTGAAGTATCTTAAGATTAATTTGATCTTGGAGAGATAAGTTTTCAACTTCTTTTATTACTCTTTTCGTAGCTAATGTTCCTGCATTATCAGAATCAAAATTCAAGATTATATTTTTATTATCTGTACATCTACATAGTTGAGAAATTTGATACTTATTTAATGCGGTACCGAGAGAAGCTACAGAATTAGTAATACCTTTTGAATGAAGAGCTATTACATCAAAGTATCCTTCAACAATAATAGCCTTATCTCTTTTTCTTATATTGCTAGATGCTTTTTCAAATGCAAACAACATTTTCCCTTTTTCAAAGATCTCTGATTCAGGAGAATTAAGGTATTTGGGTTCCTGTCCATCAAGAGATCTTCCTCCAAAGGCAACTACACGTCCCTGCGTATCATGAATTGGAACAATTAATCTATTTCTAAAACGATCATAAATCTTGTCAGAATTATCTTTAGAAATTGCAAGACCTGAAGCCAATATTAAATTAATAGGAAATTTTTCTACCTTGGATAAATAGTTAAATAAATCATTCCATGAATTTGGTGCAAAACCTAATTCAAAGTCATCAATTATTTTATTACTCAAGTTTCTTTTGGATGTTAAATATTTCATAGCTTCAACACCTAGAGAATTATTTAATTGAGAATTAAACCAATTTTTAGTGACTCTTAATATTTTATAAAGCTCTTCCTTTCTAGATAATTGTTTTTTATAAGCTTCTACCTGGGGACCCTCGAGATTTTCAACATTAATATTATTCTTCTTAGCAAGAGAAAGTACAACATCAGAAAAATTTGCACGTGTAAATTCCATTAAAAATTTAATAGAGTTACCACCAGCACCACAAGAAAAACAATAATAGAATTGTTTACTTGGTGATACTGTCATAGATGGCTTAGTATCATCATGAAAAGGACAAATCCCAACAAATTCCTTACCTTTCTTCTTAAGAACAATATGTTCAGATATGACGTCAACAATATCTGCCTTTTCCTTAACCTCTTGAATAGTTCTGGGGTGTATAGAATGAACCATTGAGATTTTTATCAAAAAATAAATAATGATTTATTTGTTATAGGTCAAAATCAAATAAGAATCTACTTAATTTCACAATAAAACTATTTTTTAAAAATGATAAATTTTACAGAATTAGAAAAAAAATTTAATTCATTGAATAAGTTTAATTTATTATTTGCCTCATTCTTCTTCAGTTTGATGACTTTGTGCGTAAAAAATATTGATAAAAGGATACCTATTTATGAATTAGTTTTATTCAGATCATTATTAAGTTTAATAATTACATTAGTCATAATTAAACTTAAAAATATAAATCCATGGGGCAAAAACAAACCATTACTTATCATAAGAGGTGTTTTAGGAACTTCAGCTTTAATTTGTATTTTTTTTGCGATAAGAAATATGCCTCTTAGTATATCTACTGTCATTCAGTACACATATCCTATTTTTATTTCTATATTTGCTGGCATATTTATAAACGAAAAAATAAATCGTAATATAATTTTTGCTTTAATTATTGGCTGGATTGGAATATTAATAATAATAAATCCAAGTCAATTATCAAATATTAACGTTGAAATTGAAAAAGTTTCGATTTTTATAGCATTTCTTGGAGCAATCTGCACTGCATTGGCTTACGTTACAGTTAAGAAACTTTCATTTACTGAAGATGTTTATGTAATTATTGAATATTTTCCACTGGTTTCTTTTGTAACTTTATTGCCAATTGTATTAATCAACTGGGTTACCCCAAATTGGAATGATTTAGTTTGGATAATTGGTATTGGCTTATTTACTCAATTAGGTCAGACTTTTTTAACTGTAGGATTAAAAAACTTGCCTGCTTCTGAAGCTTCAACTATTAACTATTTGCAAGTTTTATTCGGTTCAATTTGGGGGATTTTGTTTTTCAGCGAAATAATTAACATAAATTTTTTATTAGGTTCATCACTAGTTTTATTAGGAACTATTATATCTACTACCAAAAAAATAAAAAGGACATAGAATATTAAATAGAATAAAAAAAAATGGTGAAATTTCTTTATTTATCTATTTTGTTTTGTTTTTCTCCTATTGTTCAAGTGAATGCTTCAACTCCAAAGTCTGTGACATGTACAAGAACTGAGTATAGAGAAGAATATATTCCTGGAACAAAGTCAAAGCCAGGCTATGTAAAAAGTTATGAAATCGACGTTGTTATCCCCTGTGGAGGTCAAAGTCAAGCTGAAAAAATAGATGATAATGATTGTAGTGAAGGTTCTGTTATTGGAGGTATTCTTGGTGCAGGAATAGCACTTTCTTCCTCTAGAGGAAAAGATAGATTTTGGGCCGTACCAGCTGGAGGAACTGCAGGAGCTCTAATTGGTTGTCAGGTGGATGGTGGTTAATTGATTAGCTGGATAAGCGGAGAATTGGTTGAATTATGGCAAACTAATCAAAAATTTTTTGTCCTAGTAAATTGTCAAGGATTAGGATACGAAATACAAATACTGGAGTCCTTTTTTCTCAAATTAAAAACAAATCAGATATCTAATAAAAACATCAATCTTTGGATAAAACATATTAAGAAAGAAGATTCTGATTTATTATTTGGCTTTACATCAAAAGATCAAAAAAATTTTTTTATTGAAATTTTAAGTATCCGAGGAGTTGGATCTCAAATTGGTATGGGGATATTAAATAAATTTTCTTTTAGTGAAGTTATCAAAGCAATAAAAACACAAAACAAAAAATTAATTAGATCCGTACCTGGAATAGGACAAAAAATGAGTGATCGGTTAATTTTAGAATTAAAAACTAAATTTGAAAATGAAATACAATTTGAAGAAGAAAAAGGAAATGATCAATTAGAGATTAATAATCCTGAAATTAATAAAATGATGGAAGACCTTCAGTTAACCCTTCAATCATTAAATTACAAAAATAAAGAAATAAAGGCTATTTTGCCAATTCTTATTAAAGAAATAGATCTTCTAACAAAAAAAGAAAATAATTTATCATTTGAAAATTTATTAAAATTAGCTATGAACTATCTAGATAAGGATAGTAGTAATTTAGCTAGTTAACGTAGTATCATAGAACAAAAGAAAATAAATCCTATGTCATTAGACACAGCCGAAAAACAGAAGCTGATTGAAACCCACCAAGTACATCCAACTGATACAGGGTCAGCTGAAGTGCAAGTAGCAATGCTTTCTAAAAGAATATCTAAATTAAGTGACCACCTTCAGGGAAACATTCATGATTTCGCTTCAAGGCAAGGATTATTAAAAATGATTGGTAAAAGGAAAAGATTGTTATCTTATATAAAAGACAAAAACGTTCAGAGATATCAAGAACTAGTAAAGAAAATTGGAATCAGAGGATGATTTCAATTAATGAAAAAAAAGCAATCTAAAAAAAAGACACAAATTAAAAAGAAAAAAAATTATTCCGATAAAACTGCCTTTGCTAATCTAGAAAAAACATCTAATAATACAACTACACCAAAACGTTCATCAAATGGGATACCTAAATATGTTGCTGATAGAATGGCAAGAAGAATATTTTTTACAGCAGGAATACCGACCATACTAGGGATGTCGGTTTTTGTTGTTAGCTACATTATCGTTACAAGAAATATAGCTGAAATACCTCCTTCCTCAACAATTGCAATTTCAGCATTATTTTTCTTGTTAGGACTAGCAGGATTGAGTTTTGGAATATTATCAGCTAGTTGGGATAAAGAACCTGGATCATTTTTTGGTATTGAAAATATTCCAATGAACATACAACGTGCAAAAGCAGCCTTCAAACCTGCAACTCAAAATTTCGAGGATAAAAGTTAATCTAGGAAACTAAAGATTTCAAGTTAACCTGGAATGATTTATCCTCTAGTAATTTGCATGCTCCATTAATATCTCCAATACAGAATTGTTCGCCAAATTTAACATAGGTAACACTATTTTTGTTTCTTACTGCAGCTAAAACTGGAATCTTTACTCCACATCTACCTTTATCTGGTTTAAATTTAATTAGACAATCTCTTAAAGTATTTTGTACTCTTACATCTGATGCTTGAGAACTTTCAAGATTAATTATAAGCAATTTAAGGTTATCTATTTCTCTACAATCATCAATAATTAATTGAGTCTTATCACTTTTTTTATCAATTGTACCCCATACCAATAATCTAGTATCAGTCAAGAGAAATTCTGATAATCTTACATAGGTTTTTGGAAAAACTATTGCTTCGCAACTTCCAGAAAGATCTTCTAACTGAACTATAGCCATCCTATCTCCTTTTCTCGTTGTGATTTGCTTCAAATCAGGGATCATCCCAACTAAAGATACTTTTGTTCTATCTTTTATTTCTTCTAACTGAGAAACGCTTATAGGTGATATAAGTTTTGCTGGTTTAGTTAAATGCTTTAGAGGATGATCAGATAAGTAAAAGCCTAATAGCTGCTTTTCTAACTTTAACTTTTCAATAAGTGAATAATCATCAACCTTAGCTAATTGTGAATCTGAAAAAGCAACATTAGAAAATTCTTCTTTAGAGTCAAATAGATTTCCTTGCCCAGATAATCTATCACGATTTCTTGAAGAAGCCCACTCAATAACATGTTCGAGATCTGACAATAATTGAGCTCTATTATTATCATTTGAAAACTCATCTAGTGCACCACAATGAATTAGAGATTCAAGACTTCTTTTGTTAAGAACATTAGAAGGCAAACGATCGCACAAATCTGATAATGACTTAAAGATTCCAAAACTATTACGATTTTCTATTATATTTCTTATTGCAGAATCTCCTAAATTCTTAATTGCGGATAAACCAAATAAAATCTGATTATTCTTAATAGTGAAATCAAGCCCAGAAAAATTAATACTTGGAGAAATAACCTCTATTCCCATTGAGTAGCAATTAGAAATATATCTTTGCATCTTGTCGCTAGAGCCAGAATTTACACTTAAAAGCGCTGCCATGTATGCAACAGGAAAATGGGCTTTTAAAAATGCTGTTTGATAAGTTACTGCACCATAAGCAGTTGAGTGACTCTTATTAAAACAATATTCTGCGAATAAAACCATTTGATCAAAAAGATCATTTGCTAATTTTTCATTTACACCCTTCTTCATAGAACCGTCTACAAAAATATTCCTATGTTTGACCATCTCAGATACTTTCTTTTTACCCATTGCTCTTCGAAGTAAATCAGCATCACCTAAAGAATAACCGGCTAGGTCTTGAGCAATTTTCATGATTTGTTCCTGATAAACCATAATTCCATAGGTTTCAGTTAGAATTGACTCAATAAAAGGATGAGGGAAATCAATCTTTTCATTCCCATTTTTTCGATTTATGAATTTAGGTATAAGGCCTGCATCAAGAGGACCAGGTCTATAAAGAGCAAGTATGGACGAAATATCCTCAAGTGAGTTAGGTTTGAAATCCTTTACGACCTGTTTCATTCCAGAAGATTCAAGTTGAAAAACACCTTCAAGATCTCCTCTCCCAATAAGCTCAAAGGTTTTACCGTCATTTTGAGGTAAATCATCAATATTTATTTTCTTTCCAGTTGATTGATTAATAAGAGAAACTGTCTTTTCAATCATCGTAAGATTCTTAAGACCCAAGAAATCCATTTTCAATAATCCGAGTGATTCAATATCATCCATAGAATATTGGGTTATTATTTGTCCTTCATTATTCCTTTGAAGAGGTACAAGTTCGTCCAGAGGTTCTGAAGCGATAACAACTCCAGCAGCATGAACCCCATATGTTTTATTAGTTCCTTCAATTCTCAATGCCAAATCAACCCATTTTTTCACCCTATTATCATTAATATATTTTTCTCTAAACTCTTGGCTAGGAGAATTCTTATCAATCATTTCATTAAGTTTATAAGGTTTCCCTCTTACAACCGGTATTAACTTAGCCAATTTATCAGCCTCTCCATAAGGTATATCTAGAACTCTTGCGACATCTTTTAAAACCGCCTTTGAGGTCATTTTATTGAAAGTAATTATTTGCGCAACTTTATCCTCTCCATAACGATTAGTAACATAATCAATAACTTCATTTCTCCTATCAATACAAAAGTCGGTGTCAATATCTGGCATAGACTTTCTTGCTGGATTTAAAAATCTCTCAAACAATAATCCATGCTCAACAGGATCTATGTTTGTGATTTGAAGGGCATAAGCTACTAGTGAGCCTGCTGCAGAGCCTCTACCTGGCCCTACGGGGATAGAGTTATCTCTAGCAAATTTGATGTAATCCCAAACAACCAAAAAATAATCTGGAAAACCCATATTTTTTATAATTTTTAATTCAGTAGATAGTCTTTTTTTATAGCTCTCATCAACTTCTGTAAAATCATTCTTTTTAAGTCTTTTTAAAAGACCTTCATTAGATAATTGTGCTAGGAATGAAAATGAATCTGTATCTTCGTTAAGAGGGAATTTTGGCATTCTATAATTACCAAACAAATCAAATACTTCAACCTTTTGAGAAATTTCTACTGTATTGTTCACCGCTTCATTAATTGATTCATCATCAATATGATCTTTAAAGAGTTCAAGCATTTCATATTCACTTTTTATATATTCTGTACCGGTATATCTCAATCTTTTTTCATCACTTATTAGTTTTCCTGTTAAAACGCAAAGCAAAGCATCATGTGCTTCAACATCCATATTTGATAAATAGTGCGCGTCATTGGTAGCGATGACTTTTATTTGGTGCTTCTTCCCAATTTTTATTAATTCAACGTTAACAATTCTATCTTCGATAGAGCCGTGATCTTGTATTTCTAGATAAAAATCATCTGTAAATAATTTTTTATACCAAAGTGCTATATCCTCGGCTACATCTAATCTACCTTTTAAGATAGCCTGAGGTATCTCTCCACCAAGACAAGCTGTGGAAACTATTAGACCATCACTATATTTACTTAAAAGAGATTTATCAATACATGGTCTAGAAAAAATGCCTCGACCTCTCATCCCATTTAGGTGACTAATTGTTGTTAACTTTACTAGATTCTTATAACCAGTATAATTTTTTGCTAACACTACCAAATGATATCTTTTTTCTTTTTTAGGTTGAGGATCATCAATAGAACCATTAATTACGTACATTTCATTACCAATAATTGGTTTTATGCCTTTCTCTTTACACTTCTTGACCAAATCGAGAACACCATACATTACTCCATGATCAGTAAGAGCTATAGATTCCATTCCAAGATCGGAAGCTCTATCTACAATTTTTGAAATTTGACTGGCTCCATCAAGTAAGCTGTAGTCACTATGATTATGAAGCGGAACAAAACCCATATTCAAATAATTTATATATATAAGATAGAGAAAATTTCTAAAAGATCTATACTTTGTGATTACAAATTAATTATTAATACAAATTTAGAATAAAGGTCTCTTCTTAATTACCTGAGCATCAATTTCAAAGATATTTGCAGCATTCAATATTCTATTTTCTTCTAATACATTGCCTATTAATTGCATTCCTATAGGTAATCCTTTAGTATCAAAACCGCAGGGAATACTGATTGCTGGAAGTCCAGCTAAATTAACAGGAACAGTTAATAGATCAGACAAATACATAGAAAGTGGGTCATTTACGAAATCACCCTTCAAAAAAGCTGTAGTAGGACAAGTTGGGGTTAATAGAATATCTACTTTTTTAAAAGCAATATCAAAATCTCTTCTTATTAATGTCCTAACTTTTTGTGCCTTTTTGTAATAGGCATCACTGTATCCAGCTGACAAAGCATAAGTTCCTATCAAAATTCTTCTTTGCACTTCATCTCCAAATCCTTCAGCTCTACTTTTTGATGTCATATCAATAAGATTTGTACCCTTGCTTGATCTGTAGCCATATTTAACTCCGTCGTATCTAGCTAAATTTGCGGAGGCTTCAGAAGGTGCAATGACATAATATGTCGCGATACCGTCGTTAAATCTAGGACATTCAACTTCAATAACTTCAGCTCCTAAAGTTTTGAATCTCTCAACTCCAGAAAGAACAGATTCCTTAACTTCAGGATTGAGCCCTTTATGTTCAAAACATTCTTTAATAATTCCAATCTTTAGACCTTTTATAGATTTATTTAAATCAGTCAAATAATTCGGCACTGGTTTATCAAGACATGTTGAGTCAAAAGGGTCTTTACCAGATATTGAATAAAGAATTTCAGCAGCATCTGAAACAGTATTAGTAATTGGACCAATTTGATCAAGAGAGCTAGCAAATGCAACCAATCCCCATCTGCTTACTCTGCCATAAGTAGGCTTAAGACCTACAACACCACAAAAAGAAGCTGGCTGCCTTATTGATCCTCCTGTGTCAGAACCTATAGCTGCCGCACAAAATCCAGCTGCAACTGAAGCAGCACTTCCGCCTGAGCTTCCTCCTGGAACTCTATTAATATCCCAAGGGTTTGAAGTGACGCCAAATACAGAAGTTTCAGTCGAACTACCCATTGCAAATTCATCTAAATTTGTCTTTCCTAAACAAATTCCACCTGAAGACCATAATTTACTTGAAGCTGTAGATTCATAAGGTGCAACAAAACTTTTTAGCATTTTGCTTGCACAAGTGGTTACAACTCCTTTAGTGCAAATATTATCCTTTATTGCTATTGGAATGCCCGCAAGAGGAGGAAGTTTTTCTTTATTTTGAATTAATTTGTCTATATTATCTGCTTGTGCAAGTGCATTATCTTTTGTAATACAAATATATGAGTTAACTTCAGGATCTTTATGATCTATCTTGGCAAAAATATCATTAACTAATTCCTTAACAGAAGCATTATTGTTAAAAATTTCTTTTCTTAAAGAATTAAAATTCATTACTTAATTTTTTTTAAAATTAAATTTATCAGACAGTTAATGGTTCTTCTTTTTTGCAGCGAACCAAACTATGTTTTATATTTTTAAAACCTTCATCTGAAAGATCATTAATAAAAGAAGACATATTTTCTTTTAAACTACGTTTAGTAATAAATGGGCCAAACCAGTAGGTGCCATTAGGTTTTTCTGTCTCAATTTTAGCCCACCAAGCTAATCCGAGTTTGTTTCCAAAGTTTCTAATCAATTTTTTTGGCCTACTAAACCACAATTCTTGTTAAATTCTATACAATTTTGTAGTGAAAATTCAATAATTTTTTATTAATCACATAAATATATTGAAACAACAACATTAAGAGGTCATTAATAACAGTGATTATTAATAACTATATTATTTGCAGGTCAAATGAAATAGTGATATAGCGGCCGCCACGGAGGCATTTAAACTTGAAGTCTTACCTTTTAGAGGAATGCTTAAATGATAATCACATTTTTTTTGAGTAAGTAAAGAAATACCTTTATCTTCAGAGCCGACTATAACTACCAAGGGTGCTTTTTCTAAAAAATTTGAGATAGATAATTGACCATCTCCAGATAAGCCTACAATAAGAAAACCATTTTTCTTAAGCTCCTCTAGTGCTCTATTCAAGTTAACAACTCTACTAACTTGCAAGTGTTCTAAGGCTCCTGCAGCTACTTTGGCGACTGTTCCCGTCAATCCAGCTGATCTTCTCTGAGGAATAATAATGCCTTTACAATCAAATGCTTCTGCAGATCTTATAATCGCACCAACATTATGTGGATCAGTTATACCGTCTAATGCTAGTAGTATGGGATTTGCACAGTTGTGTTTAGAAAAATCGATTAATTGTTCTAGGGATATTGTTTTAGAGCATGCTAACTGCAATACAACGCCTTGATGTGAAGCACCATAAGTTAGTTGCGAAAGCCTGTTCCAAGAAACTTCTTCAATAAGAACTCCTTTTGATTTAAGGTTCTTAAGCAAAATATAGAATTTGTCAGAGGAAAAGATTTCCGAAGTACACCAAATCCTATTAATCGCTCTTTCACTACAAAGAGCCTCATAAACAGAATGTTTACCCCATATCCAATCATCAAAATTTCTTTTATTAGTAAAGTCTTGTTGAATTTCAGGGTTTTTATTAGAAAATTCTGAATTAGATTTAAATATTGGTTTTCTTTTATTTGAAGATGAAAAAATATTATTTTTTTCATTTTTATTTAAATTATCAACATTATTATTTTTAAAAGAATTCTTCAAAAATCTTTCATTTTTTTCTGAACGATTTTTATTTTTTGAGTAAGAACCAAAATCAGAATTTTTTTTGTTATTTTTATTATTTTTTCCGAGAAAAAATTTTTTTGAGGAGTTTTTCATAGGATTAATTCATTTTTAGTTCTAAATATTCAAAAAGTGTTGATAATCTTTGAGGATCTTTTAAAAATAGCCAACCAATGAGAGTTTCAAAACCAGTTGCTCTAGAGTATATGGTAGGGTCTGAAGACTTTGGATATCTCTTTGTTTTATTTCTAGCACGCCTAATTAGATCAATTTCATTTAAATTTAATAAATGTTCAATTTGACTTAATGATTCTGCCTGTGATTTTGCTTTTACTTCATTTACTACAGATAAATGGAGATCTTTTGATTTTAAAGGGAAATGAACATGCCTAAGTCTTTGATGAAGCTCCCATACTGAATCTCCAAGCCAAGCAAGTTGGATAACGCCTATATCTTCGGGTGATCCATAAGGAGACAAGTTTTGAATCCAATAATTCAATTCTTTAAATAATTTAATGCATCTTCAAGACTTGACTTCAAGTTAAGAAAATCTCCCAAACGAACAAGTTTAATTGTTTGGGCCACTCTCGAATTGCCAACTACAGAGAAGCCAAGATTAGACTTCTTACATTCTTTAGCAGTTTGAACAAGAGCTCCAAGACCAGAGGAATCTAAAAAATCTATTTTTGCAAGATCAATAACGAATGGAAGTTCATTTTTTAAATTATTAGTAACAAAAGTCTTAAATTGTTTTTCTGAAAAAGCATCAAGTTGGCCCTTAAAAGAAAAAACAATAATGTTTGTTTTAACCTCAAGGTTTCCTCTTAAAGAAACCGTTAACTTCTGGAAATCTTCTATGATCTAATACCTCCAAAAAATTAATATATCAAATGTAATTATCAAATCAAAAGAAAACAATATGTCAACATCTTTCTAACATTAGAGAAACAAATTTTTTAAATAAATAATCTGAATCATGTGGTCCAGGTCCTGCTTCTGGATGATATTGCACACTAAATATTGGCTTATTATTAACCTCTAGGCCAGCCACAGTATTATCATTAAGGTTGTAGTGAGTTATTCTAACTATATCTTTTGAGAGAGAATTAGGATCAATAGCGAAACCATGATTTTGACTAGTTATCTCAATTTTATTATTTTCACCACAAGGGTGATTTAAACCGCGATGTCCAAAAGGTAATTTATAAGTTGAACCTCCTAATGCTAATCCAAATATTTGGTGACCAAGGCAAATACCAAACATAGGTATTTCGCCATATTCAATAAGTGATTTTGCTAATTCTATACCTTCTAAAACAGAAGAAGGATCCCCTGGACCATTTGAGAAGAATATACCGTCCGGCTTGTTAGACAGAACATCTTTGAGAGAAGATCGAGAAGGTAAAACCAAAACTTCACATCCATGAGATACAAGTCTATTTAAAATTGAATTTTTAATTCCAAAATCAATTGCAACTATTTTTAATTTTTTAGACGATTCAGCATATCTTTTTCTTAAATCAAAAATTGTTTGCGTATGACTGTTCCATAAATATTGTTCCTTTGCTGAAACTACTTTTGATAAATTTAAACCCTCCATCATTGGCGTATCATTAATTATCTTTAAACAACTTTCATCAGTTTTATCTAAAGAGGTAATAACTCCATTCATCGCACCATTAGATCTTAAAATTTTAACAAGAGCCCTTGTATCAATTCCATAAAGACCTATGATTTTCTTCTCAACTAACCATTGATCAAAACTCTTTTTAGATCTCCAATTGCTGTTATTGGATGAAAAATTTCTAACAATTATACCTTTAACATTAATATTAGATTCTGAATCTTCAAAATTAATACCAGTATTGCCAATCTCTGGATAAGTGAATGTTAATATCTGCCCGTAATAACTTGGATCAGTAATAACTTCTTGATATCCGGTCATTCCAGTATTAAAAACTATTTCACCAATGGCTGTACCAGAAGCACCGAAAAAGAATCCTGGAAAAACAATTCCATTACTTAAAACTAATTTCGCATTTTTCTTATATGGATTAATCATCAATATGAAATTAATTAATTTGTAGATAAATAATTTTTTAAAAGTAAAAACTTTTTCCAAGGATCTCCTTGATAAATCGAAAATAAAGCTTTATTAAATCCTTCATTTAAATCATCCTCAATCCCTGCTGCCCAAAGAACTAAAGCAGCATTCAAGGCAACAACATCAATATGAGATTTTTGACCAGAACCACTTAAAACAGATTTTAATATTGCCTCACTAGACTCAAAATCAGAAACTACAAGCTTTTCATTAGAAATATTTTCATGGTTAAAATCTGAAATATTTATTTCTGAAAACCTTAACTCTCCATTTTCAACAAACACTAACTTATTTTCTCCTTGAAGCGATGCCTCATCAAGGCCTCCAGACCCATGAACGACTATTGCTCTATTCATCCCCATTTTTAAAAGAGCGCTTCCCATAGGTTTTAAAAGATCCTCAGAAGCAACACCCAAAACTTGCGCATTGGGTCTTAAAGGATTTACCAATGGTCCGAGTTGATTGAATACTGTCCTTATTCCAAGGGTCTTTCTTAAAGGAGCAAGTTTTATTAAAGATTTATGCCAGATAGGTGCGAACAAAAAAGTTATTCCAATTTCACTTACGGCTGTTATTACTTTTTCTAATGAGCAATTTAAATTCAAACCAAGTTTTAACAAAACATCAGCAGAGCCAACTTTCCCGCTAGCACTTTTATTTCCGTGTTTTGCAATTTTTACCCCACAAGATGCAGCTACAAATGCTACTGCAGTTGAAATATTAAATGTATTTGCTCCATCCCCTCCTGTTCCACAAGTATCTACCAAATACAAATTTGGTCTTGCTACTGGCAATTCACAAACATTTAAAAGTTCCTCAGCCATAGAACTTAATTCCACTCCTGTAGAGCTCTTAGCTCTCAAAGCACTTAAAAAGGCTCCTGTTTCAACATCTGAAATTTCATCATTAAGCCATCTTTGCATTAAAGATCTAGAAGTTAAATCATCAAGATTCCTTCCCTCTAACAAATTATTTAGGATTTCAGCGTTTGATAGATTAGAAGTCATTTATTTATTGAAGAAAAATTATAAAGATAAAATTCAATTTGAGGTATCAAAACCTGAGCCAACTAAGTCTTTATTTGTATTAGAAGGCCTGAAGCTTTTTGACCAAATATTTTTTGTTTTTGAAAAAAGTTCGATCTTAGTAATTTTCCAAAATTTTAAAATTTTTTCAATATCATTTTTAATTTCAATTTCTCCAGGGAAATTGGTATAACGATTTATTAATCTAGCTAGATTTATATAGTCAAGATCTTCTGGTGTATTTTTAGTGATAAGGGAATCTATAATGCTCTTGTCGGTTTCATGTAAAGGATGAGTTTGTTCGTTACCCATAAATAAATACTGAATCATTTATAAAATTAGCTCACATATCTAAAAATGAAACATTATCTTAATCATATGGGCAAAATAAAATGAAAAATTTAAAATTAAAAGTTATATCTAAATACCTAAGACCATATAAAAAAGAATTTATATATGGATCTTTAGCTCTATTGGTAGTAAATATTTTAAGTGTTGTAATACCATTAGAAGTAAAAAATATAATTGACCAATTACAAAATGGGTTTTCTTCAGATTTTGTTATTTCTAAATCTTTATGGTTAATATTTCTAGCAACTTGTATGGGTTTAATAAGATTATTTTCCAGACAGATTGTCTTCGGAATAGGTAGAAAAGTAGAAGTAAATCTTCGTCAAAAACTATTTGACCATTTACTTATTCAAGATCCAGAATGGATCCAAAAAAAAGGTAGTGGAGACATTATTAGTAGAGCTACAAGCGATGTTGAAAACATAAGAAGACTTTTAGGTTTTACAGTTTTAAGCTTGTGCAACATTGTTTTAGCTTATTCATTCACTATTCCCTCAATGTTTTCAATTAATAAAACATTAACAATATCAGCTTTAATGATTTTTCCATTAATCCTTGGAATTGTAAGTCTATTTGGCGGCAGAATGGTTAATCAAAGAAAAGCTCAACAAGAATCATTATCAAAACTTAGTGATCTAATACAAGAAGATCTTTCTGGCATAAGCGCCATTAAAATTTATGCCCAAGAGAATGCTGAGAAAAAAGAATTTAACATATATAATAATGCTTATCGAAATTCAGCGATCAAACTTGCTAGAACAGCGAGTACCCTATTCCCTTTGTTACAGGGGATTTCCTCAATTTCATTATTGATTTTATTATCATTAGGAACTTTTCAATTAGAGAGTGGATTTATTTCTATAGGTGGTTTAGTAGCTTTAATTCTTTACGTAGAAAGACTTGTCTTCCCCACAGCTCTATTAGGTTTTACCTTAAATACTTTTCAAATTGGTCAAGTAAGTTTAGATCGTGTTGAAGAAATCTTTCAGAACAACCCAAATATTGTAGATAGAGAAGAAACTAAATTTTTAAAAAGAAAGATTAAAGGATTATTAGAAGCAAAAAATTTAACTATAAAGTATTCAGGATCAAAATTTAATTCATTAAATAATCTCAATTTTAAAATTTATCCTGGAGAACTTATTGCAATAGTTGGCCCAGTAGGTTGTGGAAAGACAACACTAGCAAAATCTCTAGGACGGACTATTGAAATACCAGATAATCAATTATTTTTAGATGAAATTGATGTAAAAACTTTAAAATTAAGTGATCTAAGAAAAAATATTTCAATCGTTCCTCAAGAAGCATTCTTATTTACTTCTACAATCTCAGAAAACCTAAGTTTTGGAGAACCCAATGCTTCTAAATATTTAGTTAAAGAAAGCGCAACAAAAGCTGGATTAATTGACGATATTAATAGTTTTCCACAAAGGTTTAAAACTATTGTTGGTGAAAGAGGTATTACATTAAGTGGAGGACAAAGGCAAAGAACTGCGCTAGGTAGAGCACTACTTGTTGATTCTCCTATTGTTGTTCTTGATGATGCTTTAGCAAGCGTAGATAATAAAACAGCAGCAAGAATAATAGATGAAATGAGTGATAGAAGTAATAAAACAATCATAATGATTAGTCACCAACTTTCTGTTGCAGCTACATGTGATAGGGTTTTAGTAATGGATAAAGGAGAAATAGTACAAGAAGGGACTCATAAAGATTTAGTAGAAGTGAATGGACTATATAAACAACTTTGGGATAGAGAACTAGCTACCAGAATTGTTAAGAGCTAAAAGTAATTTTTTTTCTTATAATAAAAAGATTTAAATTATGTTTAAATTTCTGAAAAACATTATGAATAATGAGGAGGTAAATTTAACTAATGATGCTTATTCATTACATAGAATATTAAAAACAGATATCAAAAAAGATCCTAATGTAGAAGAAGATGAAATAATTTTTGGATGTGGGTGTTTCTGGGGTGCTGAAAAATGTTTTTGGAAACTTCCTGGAGTTATCACAACATCTGTAGGTTATGCTGGAGGGGAAAAAAACAATCCAACTTATTATGAAGTTTGTTCTGGCTTAACTGGTCATTCAGAAGTTGTAAGAGTTATATGGAATAAAAGTGAAATAGATATAAGTGATCTATTAAAAATGTTTTGGGAATGTCATGATCCTACTCAAAAAAACAGACAAGGTAATGACATGGGGACACAATATAGATCAGCAATATTTTACAAAAATGAAAATAATATTAAAACCATATTAGCCAGTAAGGAACAATATCAAACGGAACTAAGCAAAAAAAATCTTGGTTTAATTGAAACGGAAATAAAAATGATTGATACATATTTTTTTGCGGAACAATACCATCAACAATATCTTGCATCAGCTGGAAGCAGGCAGTATTGTTCTGCTTCACCTACAAAAGTTAAGTTAGGAGTTTTTACTGGAAGCAACTATAAATTAGAAGACCATATATGGGAAAACTTTAATTGGGAAGTTGAGAAATGTGTATTGAGATCTGATAACAATCCTATAAAGAATAACATTTAAATCAATCTAAACTTTATAGTAAAGAGACGGGGCGTAGCGCAGTTTGGTAGCGCACCACTTTGGGGTAGTGGGGGTCGTGGGTTCAAATCCCGCCGTTCCGATTATTTATCGTCTTCATTTATAAGAGATTTGTATAGTTTATATGAACTTATGCCTACTGCTATAAATGTAAAAGAAGAAAAAAAAGCTAAAACCAATATAGTTAGATTTGAAACTTCAACTTCACCCAACTGGAAAGATATTAAGATATTCATTTATTACTAATTTTCAACAAAAACATAATTACAAATTCTTTTTCAGAAAGACCTATAAATTAAAGAGAATTACAAAGCCAAATATAACACGATATATAATAAATATTTTCAAACCTTTTGAAGAAAAATACTTTAACAAGAAATCGATAGCTAATAATGAAGAGGCAAAAGTTGTAATGAGACCAACAATTAGAGGGAAAAAACTAAATGAGGAAAATTCATTAAAAGAAGAAATAAACTCAACAATAGCAGCAATAGAGATTGCCGGCATACCCAAAAGAAACGAAAATTTTGCAGCTTGGCTTCTTTCCCAACCCGATATTAAAGCGGTAGAGATAGTAACTCCAGATCTTGATATCCCCGGAAAAATAGCAAATGCTTGAGATAAACCTATCAGCAAACTATCTTTATAACGATGGTTTTTTAAGTTTATAGAACCTTTTTTCGAGCTATCTGCAATGTACATAAAGATAGCCATTAAGAATGAAAATAGTGCAATTGATAAATTTGAGCGAAGAACATTATCAAAAAAATAAGGAAAAAATAATTTAATGGAACCGCCAAGGATAATAATTGGAATAGTCCCAATCAGAATTGACCTAAATAACCTTTGATGTATTAAATAATCGAAAATTTTTTTTGAAGATTGATTCCTAAATTTAAAAAAATCACTTCTAAAATACCAGATTAAAGCTAAAACACTGCCAAATTGAATAATTGCAGACAATGAAGGGCCTGGATCATCAATTCCAAAAAAATGAGAGATAACTTTTAAATGAGCAGTACTACTTATAGGAATAAATTCTGTTAAACCTTGAATTAAACCATATAAAATAAACTTTAAATATTCCAAATAGGTATAAAATTAGATAATTAATTAATAGCAATTTAAGAAATATAATTTACATTTAATAAGTAAAAGATAATATAAATAAATGATAAAAAAATCTTTTTTGATACTATTAATTATTTTTTCTCCATTCTTTTTATCTGACCCTGTGAAAGCTAATTATTGGTTAATAATTGGTACTTATAGACAAGGACCAGGAGGTAGACCAGAGGTAAGTGGAATTACTAGTCCTTCATTACACTCTATTCAAATGAAAGACTTGGATACATGCAAAAAAGCAGGAGAAAAAATTACAAATGAAATATATAAACCTGTTTGGCAATTTGATAGTAAATGGACTTGTGTATTCAACGGCAATAAAAACTAGATTTACCTTTTAACATCATGAGCACAACCATCACCTTTATAGTTCTCACTTTCGTAAAAATCATTTTTTGTGCCAAAGTATATAGTTAACAAAACGAATGGCAAACTTAATATAAATAAAATAGTTGTTAAATCCATAATTAAATTGTTCAATTAATGAGTTTATAAATACAATGACTTTCTATTGAATAAATTCAACATTAATAGTCAGTAGGACCCTTTATCCCCAGATAAAAGAAGGCACCTAAACCAATTAAAAGTAACACTCCAGCAATAGCTGCAGAAGGAACAAAACCTCCAATTTCAAAAGAAGAGAAGTAATACATTACAAAAACTTAAACTAGTTAGATAATATCAATAAAAAATAGGTATATGTAAAAAATTTTGACTCTAAGACAATTATGAAAATAACTTCTAAGCCACTAAAGTCGAATCTTCATTTTCTGAAGAAATCCTAATTCTCTCCTCTAACTTAGGGCCATATAATTCATTTCCCCAAATTTCAACTCTTGAATCATTTGGAGCCATAAAAGTGAGAACGTCAGTAGGGAATAAAACTCTCTCTAGAAAGAAGTTTGATGGACCAATACATCTCAATACAATCATTCTATTACCTTCGTTTTTGTAAGAAAACTCAACCATTCTTAATTAATAAAATATAATTAAACACTAATTGGATCTTAAAAAAATGTATAAAAATTTACTGAAAAAAAAAGAAAATGTATAAAATTACTTATTTAATGTGGCCTCAATTAAATTTCGCTCTTGGTCAATAAGAAAGAAAGCATAAGAATTTATATCATCAAAACTTTTATGAGGAATAGCAACATTGAGCATCCTTAAGAAATTGATTAATTTTTCATCTTTCAGTGCATTTCCCTTCTTTAAAAACATTTCCTGCTCTTGATTAGATTTCCATATATTCATATAGTCAAACTTTAATGGCTTTAAGTGCCAAATTCTGTCCATTAAACTCCAAACATCTAAATATTTTTCTAAATTTTTTTGGATTTTTAATCTATAGAGTGATTCTTGGGAACTCAACTTTAATAAGTTCATGGATTCGCAATTTATATCAACAGATAAAGGCTCTACTCCTAAAAACCATCCCTCAAGAATTAATAAATCAGGTTTATCTGATCTCCAATGAGATCTATCGCCTAAGCCATTTCTTAAAGATTTATCGAAAACGGGGACATTTAACTCTCCATTAATTTTCCAACTTAATAATTTTTCATGCATTAATTTAACTGAATGGCTACCAGGAAAACCTCTAGAAACATTCCAAGGGTTATTCTTAATTGCTAATTTCATTTCATCTGACGGAAGATAAAAATCGTCTATAGAAATAACAGCAATTTTGAAATTAAATTTTAACGATGTTGCCTCAAGCCATTTACCTAAGGTTGTTTTACCAGTCCCAGGCAATGCTGAGATCCCAATTATTTTTCTATCTGAAAAATTTTTTTGAAATTTATAAGCCTGAGAAAATAGAGGCAAAGCCAATCCCCAAATCCAATCATCGTTAACTTTATTATTCCAAAAACGATCAGTTAAAAGAGTATTTTTTTGATTATTCCAAAAATTGTACCAATCAGTTGAGGACTCCCAACCAATATCAATAATTAATTTTTCAAATTTATCAAGAGGAAAATTAATATCTAAATCTTTCATGTCTCTAAATCAGTTCTAGCTTATTTATTAATTTATTGATTTCATTTTTCCAACCATATCCATTTGGTTCAGAAGCCAAGATAAATTCCAAATCTTTTAATTGTTCTAGTAAATCTAAGTTAGGTCCATTTATTCCAGGAATAACAATTTTAATATCTGAGTTTAAGAGTAGAGGTAAATCATTTGGAGAATCGCCTAAACCTATAATTTCAATATTTTGAACATTTGAATATTCTTTAAGTGCATTTATTGCCTTACCTTTATTAGATTTTGTAGATAATAAGTGACTCATTCTATTTCCCTTAAAAATATCAACATTGAACTTTTTACAACAGATATTAATTTTCTCTTCTAAGTAACTTGGAGGATTTAAAAAAGGCATGCTCCAATGCCTATCACGCATTAAGTTCAATGAATTACCTTCTAAACCTGTGAGCTGAGTGGCTTCTTGATCAGTGAGATTATTAAGAGGAGTTAGTTTATAATCAATTTCATTAGAAATAAAATTTAAGATTTCTTCAAGAGATTCGTATTTTATTCCAAGAATAATTTTTCCATTTACTCTTTTAAGAGATTCACCATATATTGCTGCACCATTCTCAACAATATAAGGATCCGTCAATTTTAGTTCCTTTCTAATAACTTTAACTTCAGAAGCGGTTTTGCTTGTACAAAGAATTACGGGTATAGATAATTTCTGCAGTTTTTTTATGGTTTCTTTAGCAGGTGACAAATCATAAGAGTGATCCATTAAAGTACCATCTACATCACTTACTATCCAAATAGAAGAATTTTCTATCATTTTTATAAAGCACTAAGCCAAATCACTTGAAAAGGATCAAGACTAATATTTTTGCAATTGTATTTAGTAGATCTTAAAAAATCTTGGGTATTAAAATCATCATCAATTATTTTTGGTAGATCATCATCATTCAATTGATAATTGATTTTATTTTCAGTCATATTATGAATTGCGAAAATAGATTCAGCACCTCTACCTCTTTTGATTACAACAATATCACTTCTACCTTTAGACAAACATTTCATTTCCGAACAAGGGTGAAATTGCTTTAATTCTGATCTGACATCCATTGCATTACGCAGATATTTTAAGTTTTTATTAGCGTTAGATTCAGGATTATTCAAAACGGCTAAAAGATTTTCTGATTTAAACTTTTCTCTATTTAGGTCTCTTCTTTGACCTGTCATAGAAAAACTTTTGATATCATTTTCTGAAGCTAGTAATGCTGGTAAATAAAAGGCAGGGACTCCTTTAAGAGCCATCACTAATAATTGAGTCAATATAAATCTCTCAAACTGAAATCTTTTAGCATCTCTACTGGAGTCTTCCATTGCACTCCACCAAGAAATATTCAATTCATAAGGTTTATCATGACCATTTGATAAACGTCTATGACTTACTAATCCACCTCTTTTCTCACAATTTATTAATAAATCTTTTATCCTCTCCTCGTTCATTAAACCCTCAAGAGCTCTCAGTCCAACTCCATCATGCGATGCACTGAAATTAAAAAGAGTAGTATCGTCAGGTAATTCTGGCCAATCAAAAATCCATGAGTTTAGAATATCAGCTCTTGAAGTAATAATTGCCTCTAAAAGAAGAGGAGGCAATGGGAAATTGTATGCCATATGGGCTTCATCATCAGAAATCAAATAAGATAGATTCTCCTTCTGAGGAACATTAGTTTCAGTTATTAAAACTCCCTCATCAAGAAGATTATTCAAAAGAATTCTTAAGAGTTTCACAATTGAATGTGCTTTTGGTAAATGCAAGCACGTTGTACCTGATTCCTTCCAAATAAAACCTACAGCATCAAGCCTGAACCATTTAATTCCATTAGATAAATAAGTAATAATTAAATTTAAGAACTCAAGAGTCATTTTTGGATTATGCCAATTCAAATCAATTTGATCTGGGCCAAAAGTTGTCCAAACTTGTTTAGGGCCATCTTCAGTATTTATTTGAGAAAACAAGGAGGAACTTCTTGGTCTAACTACATTTGACCAGTCAAGATTTTGTTTAGGTGAAAAAACATTTGATATACCCGGTTCTTGGGATTTAATAAATTGTTGAACCCATGGGTGAGATGATGAGACATGGTTTAGTACTAAATCAGCCATCAAATCATGATTTTTAGAAATACTTTTGAGATCATCCCAACCACCAAACTTTTCTTCTAAGGAATCATAACTTGAGACTGCAAAACCTCCATCACTTGTGGATTTCAAAAAAGGAAGAATATGTACAACTTTAGAAAGACTGCCAAAATGTTTACTTAACAACTCACTAAGAGTTATTAATGTTGCCTTGCCATTTTTATAAATACTATCTGCATAAGTTATCAAAACCGAATGAGATTCATTCCATCTTTCCTTATTTCTAATTTCTTCATAAGCAGATTTCTCTGAGAAATCTTCTAAAATCTGTAATAATTGATTTGAAATAAAATTAATTTCTTCTGTAGTATTATTTGAATAAATTGTTTTTAACAATTTATCAATTTTTAATCTATTTAATTTTTTCTCTGAATCAATTTGCTTCACTTTGAAAAAATCAACGAAGTATTAATACTATTCTGCACATCAATTAGAAAATGGACTTTCAACAAGGGTTAATCACAACAATACATGAATATGGAGTAACAAGAAATTTACTTAAAGAATTAAACAAAAGTCTTAAAAAAAGATCAACTAGCATTTTAATACCTTGCTTATATGAAGAGTTTGAACGTCCAGCATTAAAAGACATAAGAGAAGTTTTAAAAGACCTTTCAGGCTTAAATGAATTAGTTATTGCTCTTTCTGCTAAAACTGTTGAACAAGTTAAAGCAGCAAAATCATTTTTTGACTCAATGCCATTTCCAGTTCACGTTCAATGGACTAATTCTCCCTCTGTAATAGAACTATTAAAAAGCCAAGAAAAAAATGGTTTAGAACTTTTAGGAACTCCAGGAAAAGGATGGGCTGTCTGGCAAGGCATAGGAGTTGCGACAAGAAAATCAGAAGTTGTTGCTCTTTTTGATGCTGATATAAGAACTTTTAGTCCTTTGTATCCTTCAAGAATGATACTTCCACTTCTTGATGAATCATATGGAATATCCTATGTAAAGGCTTTTTACAGCAGATTATCCTTAGAGACCAATCAATTGCAAGGAAGAGCAACAAGATTATTTGTGGGCCCCTTATTGGCAAGTCTTGAGCAGTTAGTAGGGAAGGGTCCCTTTTTACAATATCTCCAATCATTTAGATATCCATTAGCAGGTGAGTTTGCTTTCACTAAAGACCTTGCTATGAATTTACGAATTCCTTGTGACTGGGGTTTAGAGATAGGTTTATTATCAGAAGTTTATAGAAACGTAAGAACCTCCAAAATAGCCCAAGTTGACCTAGGTTTGTTTGATCATAAACATAAGAATATTGGTGATTCATCTAAAGAAGGATTGCAAAAAATGTGTACGGAAATACTTTCAAGTGTTTTAAGAGGTCTCATGGAACATCAAGCAGAGACCTTGACAAGTACTCAACTAGCTACCTTGGAAGTTCTTTATAAAAGAGTTGGCGAAGATAGAGTAAAACAATTTGGATTAGATTCGGCAGTTAATCAACTTCCATACGATAGGCATGAAGAAGAGCTATCAGTACAAAAATTTGCGAAACTATTGAGACCAGCTACAGAAGATTACTTGGCTTGCCCTACGACGCAACAGTTACCAAGTTGGTCAAGAGTTCTATCTTGTGAGAACAAACTACAAGAAGATTTGGCAATTGCTGGGTCACAAGATATAAAGACAACTGAAAAAGAATTAATTAAAAACTTCTAAAGTAAAAAGTACCTTTGAGCCATTGGGACTTCATCAAGTGGCTCACAAGTAAGAAGTTCCCCATCAGAAAAAACTTCATAAGTTTGAGGATCAACTGAAATATTTGGTAGTTTACTATTAAGTTTTAAGTCGGATTTATTGATATTTCTGGTATTTTCTACGGCAATACATTTCTTTTGTAAGCCTAATTTATTAGGAATATTTTGATCTATTGAATTTTTACTTAAAAAAGTGAAAGAACTCTTAATTAGAGATTGGCCGAAACTTGCAAACATAGGACGACCATGTACAGGACCTGGAGTAGGAATTGAAGCATTTGCATCACCCATCTGTGCCCAAACTATAGATCCACCTTTTACGACTAATTCAGGCTTTACCGCAAAAAAGGAAGGTTTCCATAACGCCAAATCAGCAATTTTACCCTTTTCTATAGACCCAACATGTTTATCAATACCATGAGCTATTGCAGGATTAATTGTGACTTTAGAAATGTATCTCTTAACTCTGAAATTATCGTTTCTATCTGAATCCTGCGATAGCGGCCCTCTTTGGACTTTCATTTTATGAGCTGTTTGAAAAGTTCTTGTGATCACTTCACCAACTCTTCCCATAGCTTGAGAATCACTAGCAATAATTGAAAAGGCACCTATATCATGCAATATATCCTCCGCAGCAATAGTCTCTCTTCTGATCCTTGATTCAGCAAATGCAATATCTTCTGGGATTTTTGAATCTAAATGATGACAAACCATTAACATGTCAAGATGTTCTTCTAATGTGTTCCTCGTATAGGGTCTTGTTGGATTAGTACTACTTGGAAGAACATTTTTTTCTCCACAAATTTTTATGATATCTGGCGCATGACCTCCACCTGCTCCTTCGGTATGAAAAGTATGAATAGTTCTTCCTGCAATAGCATTGATGGTATCTTCAACAAAGCCTGCCTCATTCAAAGTATCAGTATGAATACATACTTGTACGTCAAACTTATCTGCAACATTAAGACATGAATTTATTGTAGAGGGAGTTGTTCCCCAATCCTCATGAAGCTTCAATCCACATGCACCAGCTTCAACCTGATCAATAAGATTTCTCTCGTTTGTTGAGTTTCCTTTTCCAAAAAATCCTAAATTCATGGGAAATGCTTCTGCAGATTGAAGCATTCTAGAAATATGAAAAGAACCAGGAGTACAAGTAGTGGCATTCGTGCCAGTTGCAGGTCCAGTTCCTCCTCCCAACATGGTTGTAATTCCTGAGGCTAGTGCTGTCTCAATTTGTTGAGGACAGATAAAGTGAATGTGGGTATCTATTGAACCTGCAGTGAGAATATGGCCTTCTCCAGCTATTACTTCAGTTGATGCACCAATAACAATATCGACATTATCTTGGATATCTGGATTACCAGCCTTACCAATTTCAAAAATCATTCCATCTTTTATACCCACATCAGCCTTAATTATTCCCCACCAATCTACGATCAAAGCATTAGTTATTACTGTATCTACAGCTCCATCAGATCTTCTTACTTGAGACTGTCCCATCCCATCTCGTATAACTTTACCTCCACCGAATTTAACTTCATCTCCGTATGTAGTTAAATCCTTTTCTACTTCTATAAAAAGTTCGGTATCAGCAAGTCTTACTCTATCTCCGGTAGTAGGTCCGTAAGTTTGCGCATAAGTATTTCTGTCAATTTTATAGGACATAATTTTAAGTATCTAAAGAACCGTTAACAAATGAATTAAAACCATATGCAATTCTTAAGCCTGCATATGGAACTAATTTGACATCAGTTGTATCTCCAGGTTCAAATCTAATTGCTGTTCCTGCAGGAATGTCAAGACGCATACCAAGTGTTAATTCTCGATCAAAAATTAAAGCCTTATTAGCTTCAAAAAAATGATAATGTGATCCAATTTGTACAGGTCTATCTCCAGAATTAGAAACTTTTACTGTTTTAACTTCCTTACCAAGATTTAATTCGATTTCACCTTGTTCAGGAATTATTTCGCCAGGAATTAAATTACTCATAACTAGTTAATCGGATTGTGAATAGTAACTAACTTTGTCCCATCTGGGAAAACTGCTTCAATTTGGACTTCATCAACCATTTCAGGAATACCCTCCATAACTTGTGATTTTGAAAGCCAGGTAGTTCCCTCTGACATTAATTGACTTACACTTTTTCCATCTCGAGCTCCTTCAAGAACTTGAAAACTCAAAAAAGCAATTGTTTCAGGATAATTAAGCTTAAGACCTCGACTAAGTCTTCTTTCAGCCAAGAGCGCAGCAGAAAAAATCAATAATTTATCCTTTTCTTGAGGTGAAAGATGCATAATAAAAAATTAGTCTATAAATTATTAAAAAAGGTTCTTACTGAACATAATTAATAATTCATAGAATCTTGTAAAGGCCATACACCTTGATATTTTGGCTCACAAAATCCACTAACAGACCTAATTTGTTTCCAAATACAAAAAAAACATTTCCTAGCTTCTTGAGAAGAACTCCCAAGGAATCTTACAGAGATTCCATTTTCAAGGATTCCAATAGATAATTTATTATCAGTTTCTTTGAAAATCTTTTTTATATTTCCCACAAGATTATTTATTTTTGACTTAGAAAAATCTTTTTCGCAAATCCAAATTAAGGATCCAAAAACAGGCATGTAATCCATACCTGATTTAGCCACATAACTTGCCTTAGATAATTCGATTTGATCAACATATTCCCAATCATCATATAAATCATTATTTCTCATAATTTTTAATTTAGACCTAAAAACGCCACTCTCAATGGATTCTCCGGAGGAAGATCTTCCAAGTCTTATTAAATCAGTAAATAAAAAACTTGAAGTTTCTGAAATAGATACATTAAAATTTTGCTCATATAAGCCATTTGCAAAGATAATTGTTTCTTGAGGGAGATATTCCAAATGAGAATTATCAAAAATATTTATAAGATTTTTTTGCTTTGAAAAAGCTCCTTTTGGATTAACTTTAGATATCCCAACAGATCCATATACTTTCTGAGCTGAAGAAGTAGTCAACAGTACCTTAGAGTTTTTTTCAAGATTTGCCTCAAACTCAAGTAAATCGCCGCCAACCAATCCCCCTGCAGTATGAAGAACAGGTAAAATACATCTGCCCTCCTGATCATGAGTAGACTTCAATAATTTGTAAGGAGAAGTTGATTTAGATTTAAAGATTGTTTTATCAACATTTCCTAAACTTGCATTATTATTGAAAAAATTTAAGAAACAATTACCTTCCCAAGAAGTTTTAATCATAAATTGTTTTCTTTAATTACTAAATTAAAGTAACCAAAAATTTTGATTATGAGAATGAATAAACAAATAGTTGTAACTGATTGGATTAAGAAAAAACCTCGACTAGGTTCGTTTTTAAAACTTACCCTAAGTTCAGATGAAAGAAGAATTTTACGAGGTAAAAGATTAACTGATTGTGATCAAGAAATAATTTTACAATTACCTAGAGATGGCAAATTAAATGATGGAGATATTCTTTCAACAAATGTGTCCAATTTTTATGTAGAGATAATTGCAAAAAAAGAAAATTTAATTGAAATAAGTTCTAATTCTAAAATTGAACTTATTAAAACTGCTTATCACTTAGGAAATAGGCATGTAGAAGTAGAAATTGAAGAAGATATTCTTCTAACAAAAGGTGATTACATAATTGAAAATATGCTTAAAAATTTTAATATTGATATCGTAAATACTCAGAAAAAATTTTTTCCGGAAAGAGGTGCCCACAGCCATGAGTAAAAGTCACTTATTAAAATATCTATTAATAAGCCCTAACTTACCAGTTGGAGGATTTTGTTATTCCGAGGGATTAGAGAGTTACCTAAATAATAAAGATTTAAAAGACTCAAATTCGGTAAAAGAATTAATCATAAGTGAACTAAAAATTGGTCAGATCAGACTAGATGCAAAACTATTATTAGATTTTTTTGATATTTTCAATGAGTTAAACCAAGGCAAAAATTTAAAAAGTAATTTGCATAAGTTATTGAGTTTGGATAAATGGATCCTCTCATCAAAAGACTCAGTCGAGATAAGAGAACAACAAACTCAAATGTCAAAATCTCTCTTTGATTTAAACAAAGAATTTGGATATGAATATCCATATAAAAAACATAAAAAAAACTCCTGGCCTTTAGCGTGGAGCTGGGCTTGTTATTGTTTTGAAATTACTAAGTTAGAAATGGTTGAGAATTTTTTCTATTCCTGGAGTGCGAACCAACTTAGTGCAGCATTAAGGATTATTCCTGTTGGTTCAACAAAAGCACAATTAATTCAAAGAGATTTATTAGCAATTATTTCAAAAGTTTCTAAAGAAATTATGGACAAAGAAATTGATGACATCTATTTTGGCAATGTAGGTTTAGCTATGGCACAACAAAATCATAATGACCTTTATACAAAACTTTTTAGAAATTAATTTATGAGCAGCAAATTGAGAGTAGGAGTTGCTGGCCCTGTAGGTTCAGGGAAAACTGCATTATTAGAGACTCTATGCTTAAGCCTGAAAAATAATTACGAGATAGCTGTTGTTACCAATGATATCTACACAAAAGAAGATGCTAACTTTCTAATAAATAAAAAAGTTTTAGAGGAAGGAAGGATTATTGGTGTGGAAACAGGAGGTTGTCCCCATACAGCGATAAGAGAGGATTGTTCCCTAAATAAAAATGCAGTTTTAGATTTAGAAAATAAATATAATCCTTTAGATTTTGTTTTTGTAGAAAGTGGAGGTGACAATTTAGCATCTAGTTTTAGTCCAGAACTTGTAGATTTATCAATATATGTGATTGATGTATCTGCTGGAGACAAAATCCCTAGAAAAGGGGGACCAGGGATAACAAGGTCAGATTTATTACTAATAAACAAAATTGACTTAGCAGATATGGTTGGTGCAGATTTAAATATTATGAAAAGTGATACGGAATTTATGAGAAAAGGGAAACCTTGGTTTTTTACCAACCTTAGTAGCGGCAAAGGTGTTGAACAAATAACTCATTTTTTAGAATCACATCTACCCAACAATCAAAACTAGAAAAATAACTATTAGTTATATATTGGATTCAACAAAAAGTTACGACTGATACAAAACGAATTCTCACTCGTTAATAACTTTTACTTTATCCCCCTAATGAGGGTCAATTACCTAATTTATCCTAATTCATGAGAATTTCAAGGCGTATTCTGGCAGGTTTAGCTACTGCCTCACTTGCTGTTACAGCTACTTCATGTGGTGGAGGTGGAACCTCCGGAAGTTTCGATGACACAGTAACCGTTGGTATTTTACATTCTTTATCTGGAACAATGGCGATTTCTGAATCAACACTTGTTGATACTGAAAAAATGGCTATTGAAGAGATAAATGCTTCTGGTGGCGTAAAAGTTGGCGGCAAAAGCTACAAAATAGAATACATAGTTGAAGATGGTGCTTCTGACTGGCCAACCTTTGCTGAAAAATCCAAGAAACTTATAGATCAAGACGGAGTTCCTGTTGTATTTGGTGGTTGGACATCTGCAAGTAGAAAGGCAATGTTACCAGTCTACGAATCAAAAGATGCCTTCCTCTACTACCCAATTCAATATGAAGCCCAAGAATGTTCTAACAACATTTTCTACACAGGAGCTACACCAAACCAGCAGTCAGAACCTGCTACAGATTTCATGTATAAACGTTCTCCAGCAGCTGGTGGAGATTTCTTCCTTGTTGGTTCTGACTATGTATTCCCAAGAACTTCAAACACAATCACAAAAGCACAGGTCAAACAGTTAGGAGGTAAAGTTGTTGGAGAAGATTACCTTCCATTAGGAAATACTGAAGTTGCTCCAATTATCTCAAAAATCAAAAAGGCGCTTCCTGAAGGTGGAATAATCATTAATACACTTAATGGTGACCAAAACGTTGCATTCTTCAAACAGATTCAAGACGCAGGTATCACTCCTTCAAGTGGCTACTACGTAATGAATTATTCAATTGCTGAAGAAGAGATTAGTACAATTGGTCCTGAGTTCCTTGAAGGTCACTACGGCGCTTGGAACTACATGATGTCAATTGATACTCCTGCATCTAAGAAATTTGCTAAAAGTTTCAAGAAAAGATGGGGAGCAGATCGTGTTGTAGCTGATCCTCAAGAATCTGCTTATAACATGGTTTACTTATGGAAACAAGCAGTTGAGGATGCTGGAACTTTCGACGACAACGCAGTAAGGGAAGCACTAGTTGGACAAAAGTTTGATGCCCCACAAGGTCCAGTTGAAGTTATGCCTAACCATCACTTATCTCAAACAGTAAGAATTGGAGAGATTAATGCAGAAGGTGGCTTTACAATTCTTGAAGAGACAGGAGTTGTTCTTCCTCAAGCATGGAACCAAAAGCATCCAAGTTCAAAAGGATTTGCATGCGATTGGACAGATCCCTCAAAAGGAGAAAAGTATAAGCTTTAATTTAATTAAAACCTATGCTTCAAAATAAAAGGAGGTTAACACCTCCTTTTATTTTATATAAACAAATATTTTTTTTTCAAATTGGAGTTACTTCTCGACAGTCTTTTTAATGGTGTTGCGATCGGATCTGTACTACTTGTTGCTGCATTAGGTCTTGCGATTGTTTTTGGTCTTATGGGTGTTATTAATCTTGCCCATGGAGAACTTATGATGGTTGGGGCTTATACAACATACGTTACGCAATTAATTTTCAAATTACCTATATTAAAACCCTTCTACAATTCATACATAATAGTTTCAATTTTCCTTGCTTTTGTTGTTAGTGGAGTAGTAGGTATTTTACTGGAAAAAACTATAATAAGGAAGCTTTATGGAAGTCCACTAGAAACTCTTCTCGCAACTTGGGGCGTTAGCTTAATTCTTCAACAATTTGTCAGAAGTGTACCATTGGCTTATGGGACCGGTCTAGTTATAAGTCTTATAATTGGTTTATTTTTACCAGCAACTTTTCCTCCAAAAATAAAAGAATCAATAAATTTCAAATATTTTAAATTTAGTTCTTGGATATTAGCTGCTTTAACTGGGGTTCTCACTGGTAGCGTTATTTCATCCACTGTAAGCAAACTAAGTAGAGCGAGTGCTCGTAATGTTGATGTAACAGCCCCCTCATGGATGAGAGGTCAAGTAGAAATTTTAGGAACTGCATTTCCTAAAACAAGATTAATGATAATTGTAATTACACTTATCTCTGTAATAGCAATAACATTATTTCTAAACCAAAGTGCTTGGGGCATGCGTATTAGAGCAGTTACTCAGAACAGACAAATGAGTGACTGCCTTGGTATATCTACTGAAAAAGTGGATATAATTACCTTCGGAATAGGATCTGGCTTGGCAGGAGTTGCTGGAGTAGCAGTATCACTATTAGGTTCTGTAGGACCAAATGTTGGCGGAAATTATATAGTTGGTTGTTTTATGGTTGTAGTACTGGGAGGAGTAGGAAATTTATTAGGAACAGTACTTGCTTCCTTTGGAATTGGAATAATGACGGATTTAATTGGAGCTGGAAGGCTCTTATCAATATGGCCAGATATGCCTTTATCACTCTCAAACACAATCAACTTTTTTGCGACAACAAGTATGGCAAGAGTAATGATATTTGCATTAATAGTTATATTCTTGCAATTTAAACCCACAGGTTTATTTCCTCAAAAAGGCAGGATGGTGGAAAACTAATGTCTCTTAGTAAATTTAAATTTGATAAAAGAATAGTATTATCATTCTGGATAATTTTAATAGCTCTAATTATTGCAGCACCAACCCTACTCCCTGTATTTAGACTAAATCTTCTTGGTAGATACTTATCTTTGTCCATAGTTGCTCTTGGTGTAGATCTTATCTGGGGATATACAGGTTTACTAAGTCTTGGACAAGGTATATTTTTTGCATTAGGTGGATATTGTGCAGCAATGTATTTGCAAATAACAAGCTCATCTGAATTCCCAAATAATATTCCTGAATTTTTTGCTTTATATGGTGTTGAAAAATTGCCTTTTTTCTGGGAACCGTTTAAATCGCCAATTTTTACCTTCTTCGCTATCTGGATAATTCCAGCATTGGTTGCGGGATTAATTGGATTTCTTGTTTTCAGGAATCGAATCAAAGGGGTTTATTTTTCTATACTTACTCAAGCTTCTCTTCTTGTATTCTTTAACTTTTTTAATGGACAACAAAAACTTATAAATGGAACAAATGGATTAAAAACAGATGTAACACAATTATTTGGTCAGATGGTAGGTTCTGAGTACATGCAAAGAATATTCTTTTGGATAACTGCCATACTAGTAATAGCCGCATGGTTCTTTGCAAAGTGGGTAGTTAGAGGAAGATTTGGAAATATTCTTATAGGAATACGAGATGACGAACCAAGAGTTAGGTTTACAGGATATAACCCAGTTATATTCAAGACGATAGTATTTTCTATTGCTGGAGGTCTCGCTGGAATTTCGGGAGCTTTATATACTGTTCAGTCTGGAATAGTATCACCTCAATTTATGACAGTTCCTTTTTCTATAGAAATGGTTATATGGGTTGCTGTTGGAGGTAGGGGAACATTATTAGGAGCAATACTAGGAGCAGTTTTCATCAACTACGCAAAAAGTCTAGTAAGTGAAGCTTTACCTGCTAGCTGGATGTTTATCCAAGGAGGCTTATTTATTTTAGTTGTAACAGCTCTGCCAGAAGGAGTTTTAGGATGGATTCAAGGAGATGGTCCTAGGAATCTTCTTCAAAGATTTGGTTTGAAAAGGAAGATTGAAACCTATCCAAGCTTAGAAGTTAACAATAAGGAGGGGGATAATGAATAATAAAGATCTTCTAAATTTAATAGATATTACTGTAAGTTTCGAGGGTTTTTTAGCTCTCAACAAACTTAATTTAAATTTAAAGAAAGGAGAATTAAGAGCTGTAATAGGACCCAACGGAGCAGGTAAAACAACATTTCTTGATGTAATAACTGGAAAGGTTAAGCCAACAAAAGGTGAAGTAATTTTCAAAGGAAAATCTATAGTAGGTAGAAAGGAGCATAAGATTGCTCGACTTGGAGTAGGAAGAAAGTTCCAAAGTCCAAGAATCTTTGAAAATCTAACAGTTAAAGAAAATCTTGAAATATCAGTGTCAACTCCTAAAAGTCCCTTAAACCTCATAAATAAAAATATTAAGGATGAGCAGCTTAATGAGATTGAACGTCTTATGAAGATTATCAATTTAGCTCAAAAAGTTGATTCTAAAGCTGGTTCTTTATCACATGGCCAAAAACAATGGCTCGAGATAGCCATGTTAGTAGGACAGAAGCCAGATTTAATGTTAGTTGATGAACCTGTTGCTGGTTTAACTGATGAAGAAACTGATCTTACAGCTGATTTATTAAAATCATTATCAGGAGAAAATACTGTAGTGGTAATAGATCACGATATGGAATTCATAAGAAGACTTGATAGTAATGTTTCAGTATTAAATCAAGGCACAGTATTATGCGAGGGGACAATGGAAACTATACAAAAGGACCAAAAAGTTATTGATGTTTATCTAGGAAGGCCTGAGGATTAATTATGAAAAACTTACTGGAAATTAAATCATTGAATACATATTATGGGGAAAGTCATATTCTCAGAGATGTAGATTTAAACGTTCAATCAGGAGAAATGGTTTGCTTGATTGGAAGAAATGGAGTTGGCAAAACAACTTTATTGAAATCACTTATTGGTTTGTTAAGACAAAAAAAAGGGGATATTTATTTGATTGGCGAAAATATCAATAGAAAAGCACCTCATCAGAGGGCGAGGAAAGGAATGGCTTACGTTCCTCAAGGGAGAGAAATCATTCCATACCTATCAGTTGAAGAGAATCTTATGTTAGGAATGGAGTCGTTGCCAGGTGGATTATCTAAGAACAAGAAAATAGATCCATTTATTTATGATCTCTTCCCAATCCTAAAAGATTTTCTACAAAGGAAAGGTGGAGATCTCAGTGGTGGACAACAACAGCAACTAGCTATTGCAAGAGCATTGCTGGGGAAACCTAAACTACTATTACTTGACGAACCAACGGAAGGTATACAGCCAAATATAGTTTTAGACATAGAAAATGCAATCAATAAGATAATTAAAGATACAGGAATTGGTGTTTTATTAGTAGAACAACACTTGCATTTTGTAAGACAAGCCAATAGATATTATGCGATGCAACGAGGAGGTATTGTTGCTAGCGGAAATACTCGTGAGTTGAGTCAAGCAGTTATAGATAAGTTCTTAAGTGTTTAAATAAATTTTTCTAGATTATTAAAAACTTTTATTCATTTTTCGCATCTTATTAGGTCAATACTGTTTGGATGTTCATTTATATACTTATTAAATTCCATTGCTAGTGTTCTAGCCTCGTAAGCGTCAGAAGCATAAAAACAATTTTCTAATCTTATATTTTGAAAATCACGGTAATGCACTGTATATGGCTTTAAAATATTATTTTTGTTCATTTTAATTTGCTAAAAAGCAATTAAGTTATATCTCAACAATGCATATGTTCATAAATTTAAAGCACTACTTTTGTTGTAATCAAAATATATTCACTTAATTAATGTATTTAAAAATACTTAATGAAGAAAAAATTAATCTATTTTTTTTTATTTTTAGAGTCTTGCTTTTTACCTTCTATTAAAAAAACAAATTTAGATAAAATAAAACCAAAAACTGGAACCCAAAACTTTTCATAAAAATATTTCATAAAAATTAAGCAGCCAATGATTGGTCATCTTTAGTTTCATTTTTATTTATAAGCTTCAAATCTATAGAATTAAATAAATGTTGCATAAGAAGAAAATCAAGTTCACCTTTTAACAAATTAACATCAGAAGAAATTAGATCATCAACAAAATCATCAAAAGTATCTGAAAGAGGATTCACAATTAAATTTTATTTTTGTCATTATCGTCTCATTAAAAATAAAAGTCAACCAAACTTGAATATTAATTTTTGATATTTTAAAAATTAATGAATAAAGACTAAAAATTTAAATAATAAATATAAATAAGCAAAATAATAGATTTAATATCAAGCTTAGGGTCTTTGAATTAAATTTCATTTATCTTGCTTTTCTTATTTTTATATCTCTCCTGATTAGCATTATCAAAACGACCAAACACATATTTGCTAAACAGAAGTTTAAATAATTCATCATCAAACCAATTAATTTATTTATAGCAAGACTATTGATGTGCCAATTCGAAAAGAATCACTTATAAAATTTTTAGTGTCAATAGATTTTTGATGACAATCAAAGTTGATATTATAAATCTGATTTAAAATTATTTTTTAATTAGCTCGAAGTAACCATTTTTATTTAATAAGTATTTATCAAACCAAAGGCTTAATAGATTGTCTAATCCTATTCCATTCATTTTATTTATCTGAGAAGTCTTATAGTCTGAAAGTGCAAGTAATAGATACGGGAAAATCATATCAGAAACCCCTTTTGGCAGTTTTTCTAAAGGTACTCCATGCGCTCTATCCCATAAAATTTGCATATCCTGAGAGAACAAAGAACTCCAATAACTAAAATTACAATGTAACTTATCTGGAGGGAGTAGATTTACAGATAAAACAGGGAGAGATGAATTCATAGGAATAAGTATTTTATTGAAAATTTAATTTAGATTTTTGAAATGGTAATAAATAATTTCTAATACGAAAATCCCCTATAAATGCAAATCAAATTTAGCGCACAGTACAGCACTAAGCAACACTTCTTAATTATCATATTTTTCTGTCATTTCCTGAAATTTAAGGAATGATAAAAACTTTTTATAAGTTTTCAAGTCAAAAGACTCGTTATTAACTTCATTTAAATGGATAGAATTACTTGGATTAAGATGATTTACTGATTTAGTATTGATTGAGGATTCTGATTTATCTATAAAGTCAGCAGAATTATCATATAAGTTTATTGATTGAGATTCTAGCAGTTGAAATGATTGTGTTGCTTTACCATTATTTTTATTAAATATGCCCCTTATAGAAAGTGCTTCTTCTACTAAAATACTTATTATTTTTGAATTACTTAAATTGTTCTCGATGCTCAACTTATCAATTATTCTCATAACATCTTCTCTAGGGATAAAACCAACTCTTTTTTTCTTGGTAGGCATTTATAAATTAATTAAAGTACAGCACTTGACTGTATAAAGTGTTGCACTATATTCATTATAAGTCAATTAAATACTAATGATTTTACCAACAACTTTACTTTTAGGAGCCCTTGGATATCTTTTCTACACCTCAAAAAAAGAACTTTCACTAGATCACCTTGACCCTAAAGAAAAGGAAAATGATGATTTGTATAAAGATTTAGAAGATCTATTTATTTAAAATTATTCTTTTTATAATAAAAAACCTTTGTTTCTTGACTAAATATATACAAAACCTTAAACATAATTAGAATAAAACTAAAGATATAAAATAAATGACTGTTCATCAAGATTACGAAATAAAAATCAATCTAAATGAATTGATTGAGAAGAGAATTCCATGTTGTGATTTACTTCATCCAGATCATTGTCTAACTGAAAAACAAGTCTCTGAAATTGCGCATGATATTCGTATGGACTTAAATTTGCATGATCTTTACAAGCAAGTGGATCAACACATTATGAATTATGTAAATGCAGCTGGTATTGATAACAAAGACCATTGGGTTGAACCACATCTTCCAGATTTGGAGAGAGATTTAAAAGAAGAGGTTGGTATAGAATTTGATTGATTTTTTTTCCAACAAAAGAAATTAATATATATATTTTTTTTCTAAATCATCTATTAATTTATAAATACTTTTAGCTGATCTTTTTCTTTTTTTTAAAATTCTAAAAACTATAAATCCAATCAATACTGTAAAAATAGGTGTGAAAATAATAATTTCATGACTCATAACCATCAAACAGAAGCATATTACTAAAATTATTAAAAAGTCTGCACCAATAAAATAGGTACTTTATACAAATATCTTTCACTATAAAAAATTAAGATTTCTAATAGAAAAGTGAAAGAATTAAAATTTTTTGTAAATTATGTAGATATAAATATTAATTCAATAAAGATAATGATTAATTATTTTGCTTTAACATTAACTGAGATGGGGATCGGCAAGATAGAGTTGGCAGTTATTGGCGCGGTAATTTTAATATTTCCAGTTTTATTTGTTTATGCATCTAAAAACCTTGATGCTAAGGGGGTTTTCGAATGGATGATGGAGAAACCCAATGATTGGATAGGTAAAAAATAAGACTTTAACAATTTACATCTTTCTAGTTGAATTTTAAATTTTCTAAATTACTAATGGCAAAATCATAAACTTGGCAATTATTTTCTAAATCATTAACTATTGAATTTTTTAATAGAGAATAATCTATAAACTTATTGAGTTTATTATTTTTAAATTCCTTATTAGTCTCTCCAATAGCAAATGCCAAAGCTCCATCATAAGAAATCCCGAATTTGGTAGTGTTGCAATAAGTTCTAGTAAACTTATTAGAAATCTTTTTAGTATACTTTTCAAGAGTTTTAGAGGAAGTATCTAATGAGTAAACGGGACCATTAAATAGAAGAAGCAAAGTTAAAATGAATATCGTAAAAACTCTTTTGATCATAATATTTCATAAATTGCAGGATTAATATAGTTTAGAATTTAACTTTGCGGACTAAGTTTTATTAAAAATATAGAAATTAAAAAATTGTTGAAAATAACAGTTATTTCATATTTTTGAAGATAAAAACTCTATAAATGAGTACTTTAAAGTTTGAATTTATTTAGTAGTTTTTTTAAAAACGCCTAAATGCTTTTGGCATAATAAAAATCCCTATCAATAATTAATAGATAAAAAATAATATTTGGGTATTCAATAAATAATTATCCAAAATAGGTAAATTAATTATTAAATATATGAATTGAGCTATGGAAATGTATTTGAACATGAATTATTGTTTAATTGAGTATTAAATACAAATTAAATATGGCATTACCAGAACTTATATACGCTCCTATAGATGGGGGAACAATACATAGATATGAGATTAGTGGTGGCAAGAGAAAATTCTTAAGATTTATAGGTTGTTATTTAGGCCAGTGTAATTTCCACAAAAATATTGATGATGCTATTGATTACATAAAAAATTTGAAAGAATCACAAAAGATACAAAAAACATGAAATAAAGATACATAAATAAGACAGGGAATCAATATTTTTCAATAACCACATAATTATTGCTACAAATAATAGAGAATTTTCTTTTTATAAGAAATTGATTATTTACTTGGGTTATAGTTCCGAAAGATAAACAGTCAATTAAAAAAAGAAATTAATTTATGGAAAACAGACAAATTAATTTTTTTAAATCAAAAGACTTTAATACCGTTCTTAAGCCATTAAAAAAAGGAACGGTAGTTAAAATTGACTCGTTAGATATTCGAGAAAATCAAAATGAATTAAAAATAGGTTTATTCGGTTGGTATGCAATTTGTCCTTCAAAAGAACTAAAAAAAAATAAACTTCATTATTTTTCACTCTATGATGAGCCTCTAGTTATTTATAGAGATGAGAATGAAAATGTAAGATGCATTAAGAATATTTGTCCACATAGGGGGGCCTCCTTTTTTGGAGGTACACTATCAGATGGTGTGATAACTTGTCCATATCATGGAGCTAAATTCTCATCTGGTGGAAGTTGTCAAAATCTCGATAGGATAACATGTAGTCACATAGTTGATAATAACTACGATAACTACGCCAAAAGAATTCACTTATCTCAATACAAAGCTTTAGAAAAGAATGGATATATTTTTGTACATTTTTCTAAAAAGCCAGATACTAATTTAAACAATATAAGTGAAGATTCACCTATAAGTAACTACGACTTATCCGCTAATGGTTTTTTACATGATGATTATGCATTTGAAGAGGTATTAGTTGACTTTAAATGTGATTGGTCAAGGATAATTGAAAATCATTTAGATATCCTTCATCTTTTTTGGGTTCATGGCGATACAATCCCCGATAAAGATGTTAATAAGAATGTACTAGTTAGTTTTAACCAGAAAATTAATGTTACACCTAAATACATTGAAAGTATTTATTACTATAAAAATGATCCAATAAAAGAATTTATCCGGATAAAGTACATTCCACCTGGAAGAATATTAATTTATAAAGGGGATCCTTCTCTAGCCAGATATTTACAAGTTTTAGATCATATTCCACTAGGAAATAACAAAGCGAGAGTAATAGTAAGACACTATAGGAAATTCTTAAGAAATAAACTACTTAATAATCTCTTGTTATTTAAAGAGACTCAAAGAAAGATTTTTTATAAAATATTTGATGAGGATTATATGATTTTAAAAACTCAAACATATAATCACAGTATGGGATTTATAAGTAAAGACGAAATAAAATTGTTAGGAGAAGACAGAATAATAAATTACTTTTGGAAATGGTACAAGAAATCTGAAGATAAGGATGAACCATGGAAAAATATTAATAAAGCTCAAAATCTCAATGTATACGACAAAGTTATATTGAAATATCCTCCAGAGATAAAAAAATTAGAAATTAAAAATAATATAGATATTATTAGAAAAACATTTTTAAGATTTGCTGCTCCACTTATATTTTTTATGTTAATAATATAATTAATGAAGAAAGTAGATAGACCTTCATGGTTGAATTGGCTTTATCTTTTTATATTTATTTTAAGCTCAATTCAATTGATTATATTTTGGATCAACAAGTTTAGTGGTTAATAAGTTTTGGCTCGAAGCGAAAAATATAAATTGTTTTAAGGATGGTTTTAGAGTAATAAAAGATTTAAATTTAAAGATAGCCTACTCAGAGAATGTAATATTAATTGGACCAAATGGTTCAGGTAAATCATCTTTAATAGAAGTAATTAATAGAAACATATACCCAGTAATAACTAATGAATCGACACTAAAGATATTTGACAAAGAACTAATAAATTTATGGGAACTAAGAAAAAGAATAAGTACCGTAAATAATGATATAAAAAATAGAATAAATCCAAATTTACAAGTTTTTGATTTAATTTTAAGTGGACTATATGGAAGATATTGTTATATATCCAATAAATCTGAAAGAGATCTTTATGAGGTAGAAAATATCATGAGAAATATGAAAATATCTAAATTATCAAGAAAAAATTTTTCATATTTATCAGATGGAGAAAAACAAATTTCTCTTATTGCAAGAGCGTTAATCAACAAACCAAATATATTAATCTTGGATGAACCAATTGCAAATTTAGACTATAAATCACAGTTTTTTGTAATTGATAAGATTAATGAATTATCAAAATTAAATACCAAAATATTATGTGTAACCCATAATATTTCAATGATTACTTCAATTTACGATAGAGTAATAATGTTAAAAAATGGTGAGATAATCGCTGATGGACCTCAAAATAAGGTTATAAATAATAAAAATCTAAATAGGTTGTATGAAATTGATATAGAAGTAATTAAAAAAAATGGATTTTGGAATATAAACAGATTAACTAAAGGACAATTATAAAAATAGCTATACCAATAGCTAAGAAAATTAAGTATTTCCTTTTGAACAATGAAGAGGATTTATTTTTAAATGAAGAAGAACCACATTTAGAACAAACTATTTTACCTCCTAAAGATCTATCTGAAACGAAAGAAGAACTTCCACAATTAAAACAAACTCTATTTAGGCTCATCTAAAATTAAAAAATTGTTGAGAATTCTATTTAAATTATATTCTTAAAAACTATGTAAAGAAAAGCTTCAAAACAAACATTGATAATGAGAATCTATTGCAATAAGTTTTTCTGTATTGCATAATTGATAATAATTCTCATTATCAAGTTTAACTTAATGAATTTCCATAATTATGGAGAATCTCCATCTAAAACAGTAAGGATAATAACTGGACAAACCGTTTTAATAGACCCTTCATCGAGGCCAAAAGGTACATGCTTAGAAGTTGAAAGAGGAATAGCTAGAGTTTATTGTCCTTGTGAAGAAACTGAAGGCATGACACTTGCTTTCTTACAATCAGGTGATCAATTAAGAACTGATCTTTTGTGTAGCGAAGGTGTTTGCGTTGAAGCACTTACTGATTTATCTTTTCATAGCAATGTAAGTATTGATAATAATGTTGGTTACGATGCTGTAAATGAGTGGACTTTACAACTCCTTAGAATTAGGCACTTAGGGAATGCAGAACAAAGATTACAAGCTTTATTTTCAATACTAGTAAATCGTTTAGGAAGAAGATGTGGTCAATGGTGTGAGCTGCCTTTTAGGTTAACTCATGAGCGGATAGGTGAATTAATTGGCTCAACACGAGTAACATCAACAAGATTAATTTCAAAATTAAGATCATCTGATTTATTAATAGCCCCAATTGGTACCCAAACAGTTAGTGTTGCTCCCTCTTTTATTGAAACATCACCACTATAAAAAATCATGAAGGAATCTCAATCACTAACTAACAACTTGTTAATTGAAGTTGATGTTTTAACAAATAGACTCAGAAACATAAAGCAATCTTTCAAAACTACTCATAATAAAGCATTAAAAGAAAGGTTATTTTTTGAAAATAAAACTATTTTTAAAAGAGTAAATGAGATTTGTAAAATAGCTGAGCTCTTAAATAAAAAAAATAATGAAAAAATAAACTTTTCTAAGTTACTTCTTGAAACCAGCAAAAGGACATTGAATGAAAATAAATTTGAAAATAATTTATTTTTTCTTTAAATCACTATCTATCAATAAGATTGCAGAAGGTTGGTTAGAAGCAAACTTTACCTTCCCCAGTATGTTCGCAAATTCATCTTCTGATTGCGTTTGAGCCTCTATAATAGGATCTAAAAATACATTAGTTCTTGTATCTGAAATTCTTTCTGATATGGAATAGAGTTGTTGTAGAGATGAAGTTAAATCAGCCTCCATGTTAAAAGAATAAGAAATCAGCTCCTCTATAGAATCCCATGTTTGAACGGGTACGGGAATTTCATCTAATTTTACACTTTGTCCTCTTGCTATTAAGTAATCTGCAAATTTCTGAGCATGTTCCATTTCACCTTGTGATTCACTTAAAAAATGTGAGGCAAAACCATTTAAATCCCTCTCTTGAAACCAGAGGTATATTGAAAAATATTGAACATTGGCATATCTTTCCATTGTTAGATGTTCAAAAATATTATCCAATAAACTAACGTCCATTGGTTGAGCCACAGCTCTTCCAGATGGACCAAAATTAACTAATTTCTTTGTCTTTGAATTATTTTCGTTCATTATTAAATAAATAACTAGTTAAATAATACAACATTTTGTATAAATAAGTAATAAATAAAACCTTTAAATTAAATTAAATAATATGATAATGAAAATCAATCGCAATACTATAAATGAGTTTAGACTACAGTTTTTCTGAACTACTATTAACTAATAAAATATATTTAAGTAAAAAAAAGAAATGTAAAAAGAAAAAATGCTCTAATTGGAAGGGGGGGAAGTGTAATTGCCTATAAATAAATTTTATATATATACCTTATGTGCACCAGGATATAAAAAATAATAACTATTTTTATTTATAGAAAGAGAACATTTATCACCGTTATTTAGGAGATTATTAATATTAGTTCTTACCCTCAAAATGTTATCATTAATAGATACTTTATAGATAAAAAATTCACCAAAAAATTCTTTAGATATTACATTCGCATTCCCAGATTCTGATTTTTTAATTGAAATAAATTTAGGTGAAATTGACATTCTTTTGATATGAGTATTGTTTAATAACCCTGAACTATTTATTTCCCCTAAGCAAGACATAAATGATTTTTCAGTTTTTTTTAGATTTATAATGTTATTTCCTAAAATAAAGCTACTAACAAATGTAGTCTTTGGATTATTTAGAAGGTTAATTGGTGTATCTATTTGATGAATTTCACCTTCATTCATTACGGCAACTTTATCGCAAATTGACATGGCTTCTTCAGGATCATGAGTAACCATCAATCCGCTTGCGTTGCAACCTCTTAAAATATTCGGCAGTTCACTTCTCAATTTAAGTTTGACATGCATATCAAGACTACAAAAGGGTTCATCTAATAAAATAAAATTAGTTCCAGGAGCAAGAGCCCTCGCTATTGCGAGTCTTTGTTTTTGTCCTCCAGACAATTCATGTGGGTATCTTCCAATCAAACTATCAAGACCAACAACATTTAACAAATAGTCAACTCTAGATCTATCTTTTTTGTTTTTCAAACCAAACATCGCATTTTCTAAAACGGTCAAGTGAGGGAAAAGTGCGTAATCTTGAAAAACCATACCAATATTTCTTTTTTCAGGGCTGAGAATTTTTTTTCTACTTGAAATTTCTTTATTATTTAGAGAAATCCTTCCTTTTGAGGGATATTCGAACCCTGCGATTAATCTCAAAAGTGTAGTTTTTCCACAACCAGAAGGACCAAGCAAACCTAATAATTCCCCATTTTCAATTTTCAGGTTAATTTTATTTAATATCCAATTTGAATATTCTCGCTTATCATATTTATGATGCAGATCATCAATTAGCAACGCATCATTTTTCACAAAATTCTTCTACTTCAAATATATTAAATTAGCAGAAAATATTAACCTAAAATATCTATTGTATAATTTTATACACCAATCAATTTTTTTTAAATTTTAATGAGAAAGGCTGAAAGAGCAGAAATAATTAGCAAAGAACTTAAAAAGCTATATCCATCGCCCCCAATTCCTCTTAATCATACAAATGCATATACACTACTAGTCGCAGTAGTATTAAGTGCTCAATCAACAGATAAGAAAGTTAATGAATTAACAAAAAGCTTATTTAAGGTAGCTGATAATCCTGAAAAGATGTTAAAGCTTGGAATTAATGGCATTTATGAATACATAAAATTTTTAGGCCTTTCGAATCAAAAATCAAAGAACATTTATAACCTTTCTAAACTTTTGATTGAGAAGCACAAAAGTATAGTCCCAAATACCTTTGAAAAGCTTGAATCGCTTCCAGGGGTAGGTCATAAAACAGCATCAGTTGTAATGTCACAGGTGTTTAAAATCCCCTCATTCCCAGTTGATACTCACATTCATAGATTGTCTCAAAGATGGGGTCTATCAAATGGAGATAGCGTAGTTCAAACAGAAAAAGACCTAAAAAAACTATTCCCTATTAATGAATGGAATACTTTACATTTACAAATAATTTTTTATGGAAGAGAATACTGTACCGCTAGAGGCTGTGATGGAACAAAATGTTATTTATGTCGTACACTTTATCCCAAAAGAAAAAAGAAATTTATATGTAAAAAGCCTTAAAAAATTAATATAATTATTAAATAAGTTTGTTAATTATGAAAATAGCAATTACTGGTGCTTCTGGTAAGACGGGTTATAGAATTTCTGAAGAGGCAGTTAAGAAAGGATTTAAAGTAAGGCAAATTATTAGAAAGAAGTCAAAAGTTTCAGAAGGACTAAAGAATCTAGAAACAATTAGAATTTCATTAGAAAATAAACAAGAGCTTGATAAAGCATTAAAAGATATTGATGCATTGGTAATTGCCACTGGTGCGAGAGCATCATTAGATTTAACCGGCCCTGCAAAGGTTGATGCATTAGGCGTATACAGGCAATTGGAGAGTTGTAAAAGAGTTGGTATTAAGAGAGTTGTTTTAATAAGTTCTCTGTGTACTGGTAAATTATTTCACCCATTAAACTTATTTGGTTTAATTCTTATATGGAAGAAAATAGGTGAAAACTTTCTTAGAAACTCAAATTTCGAATGGACTATTATTAGACCTGGAGGACTAAAGGAAAATGAAGAAATTAAATCAGAAAATATAAATTATTCAAAAGAGGATACTCAAATTAATGGCTCAATCCCAAGAAGATTAGTGGCACAATGTTGTATAGAGTCTTTAAAAAACAAAGAATCTATAAATAAATTAATAGAAGTAACAAGTTCGAATGATAATAAAAAGATATCTTTTAAAAAAGCTATGCAAATGATTTAAAAGATGTAAACATATAAAATAAAACTATGAAAATAAATCCCAAAATTGACGCATTACAATTAATGCTTACTGATTTAAGAACTAGAAATGAGCCAATAAGACATAAAGCTGCATTTAAAGGCTGTCAACCAGAATTTCAAAGTCTTGTATCCAGGTTAATAAAGCAGTTAGAAGACGAATTAGTGACAGAAAAGCTTACAAATCGTAATAGTTAAAAATTTAGATTACTTAAATGAAATTAAGTTATCCAATTTTGCTTGTTCTGAAAGTTCATCATATCCTCCAAAAAATTTATTATCCAAAAATATTTGAGGGAAAGTATTATGGCTACTTTGAGTCATTATTTTTTGAAAGCTCTCATCATTGTCTATTAAAGTAACTTCATGAGGGATAGATAAAGAATTAAGCAACCTAATTGCTCTTTTAGACCAAGGACAATCCTTTAAAATATATGCTTTTACACGTGATTCATTTGCGATTAAATCATGATTTGAGATATTAATAATTTTCTGTTCAAAAGAAAGTAATAATATATCAGTACCTTTTTTTACAATACATCCCTCCTCAAGATGCCCGCCGAAGACATTGCATCCCTCATCCGCAAAACTCAAATGTAAATGAACATCTCCCTTATTAAAATGTCCGTTTAAAGAAACTATCTCTAGATTTCCTTCAAATTCATTTATCTCTTGATTTCCTGGGCATTGAATACAAACTTTTCTAAGATTACCAACCACTCCAGAAACATACCCGTATAAACTATTCGATAAAGAATATTCTTTAATTGAATTTATCAAATCAGATTCTGGAGATAGCTTTAGGCTATGAGGCTGCATTAGATATAAGTAATAATTTTGTAATATAAAACATCATCATTCATAAAGAGAAGTTGAGTTTATAATCTTTAGGATTCAGATTTAAATTTAATTTTAGAATCTATCATCAAAAACCATTTATAATTTCTACTAAAAATTTAAGTTTGTTGAGAGTGTAATATATTTTTTATATACAAAAACTAATTTGTTATTAAGAAAAAATCTTAAAAATTTGGCATTGAATATTCCCAATTTATTATCGATATCTCGCCTTTTCCTTGTATTTCCATTAATAATTTTTTTAGAAATTAACAGACCTTTTTATGTCTTTATATTGATTATTATTGGAGGTTTAACTGATTATTTTGACGGGTTAATTGCAAGGAAATTCAATCTTAAAACCAGATTAGGAGCTATCCTTGACCCCCTAAGCGATAAAGTATTCTATTTAATTCCTTTGACCTTCCTTTGTAAGAATAATTTTATACCCTTCTGGTCTTTGTCATTAATTTTATTTAGAGAATTAATTATCTCTAGTCTAAGGAACTCTACAAAAGACGGTTTACCAGCATCAATTTTAGGAAAATATAAAACATTTTTCTTTTTTATTTCAGTAATAACCTTCTTTACACCATTAAAAATTAGCTTATTGAATAATTTGGCTTTAATTTTTTATTGGTTAGGATTCATACTGACTTTTGTGACTTTATTAGGCTATTTAAGAATTAAAAAGAATATTATCTAAATTTTCATCAAACTCCTCACTCTTTTTATTATTAAAATCATTCACAAAACTATCTTTTAGACCATTAAATAAATCAAAAGTTGGCGCCCACTCTAAATCACGTTTTATCTTAGAGATATCAGTCTGATAATGATTTAATCTAATTGGAAATCCCTTTCGAGACTTAGGATCTAATTTTTGATAATCAAATGTTCTTAAAGAAATCTCATTTTGGTTTAATCCAAGAACCTTCGCACATAAATAAATTAAACCCTTGATTGTTATTCCTTTTTCACCTGAACAGTTGTAAATATTATTTTTGGAATTTTCAAAATTTATGCACCTAATCATTACATCAGTTAAATCAGAAACATGGCCTAGCTGAGTAATTAAAGAACCGTCACCAGGGATTGGTATAGATTTTTTAGTAAATAACCTTTCAAAAAACCAATTTTCAATTTTATTATAATTTCCTGGTCCATAAATATAAGTAGGTCTAAAACTTGTAAAAGGAATTTTTTGGTTTTTTAACCAATTTTCTGCCTCAAACTTTCCTTTGTGCCTACTTTCTGGATCAATTGGATCAACTTCGGATAATGGTATTTCAAAATTATCTTTATAAACACCTGCAGAGCTGACATATATATATCTGTGAAAAGAGTTATCTAAATTTTCTATAAGAAGTTTGGTTTGTTCTAACTCTCGTCCAGAAACATCAAAAACAACATCATACTTTTCATTTCTTAGCTTGACGATATCTTCTGAATTATTTCTATCACCCTTAATTAAATTTGTTTTTTCAGGATTAGCTTTATTACCTCTCGTAAAAATATCAATATCATAATTTTTACTTAATAACTTTCCAACCAAAGACTTGCCAACAAATCTAGTGCCACCCATTACAAGAATTTTCATATTCAAAAAATATTTAACTGAAGTAGTAATCTTAAATAGAATTACATATTGAATAGTACTACTAATAAGTAATTAATGAAAAGGATGATTCTATGGACCTAATTCCAGCAATTGATTTAATGAACGGTAAGTGTGTGAGGCTTTTTAAAGGCGACTTTAATAAAAGAAAAGACTTCACCAAAGAGCCTAATGAGCAAGCTAAATTTTGGGAAAGCGAAGGGGCAAAATATATACATATAGTTGATTTGGATGCTGCAAAATCTGGATCCCCAACAAACGATGAATCAATAAAAAAGATTGCAAAAACAGTTAACATACCAATTCAAATAGGTGGGGGGATAAGGTCTCAAGAAAGGATAGAGCAATTATTTTCTTATGGTATTGAGAAAGTTATCATGGGAACCTCTGCAATAGAAAATAAAGAGCTAGTTAAAGACTTATCAAATAAATTTCCTGGAAGGATAATTGTTGGGATAGATGCAAAAGATGGAAAAGTTAGTACAAGGGGTTGGCTTGAGCAATCTAATATTTTTGCCAAAGATCTAGTAAAGGATTTTTCTTCATTTAAAATTGCAAGTTTTATTGTTACAGATATAAATACAGATGGGACGTTAGAAGGGACAAATGAAGAATTCATAAAAAGCATACTTGAAATTACAGATATTCCAGTAATAGCCTCAGGAGGTGTTGGTTCAATTTCTGATTTATTATCGTTAGTAAAATTTGAAAACTCTGGACTCTTTGGAGTAATTGTAGGTAAAGCTCTTTATGAAAATAAATTCACGATCAAGGAAGCGAATAATGTATTGTCATCAGAGAGATTAAATGACTTTGATTTAAACAGAAATTACTACGCCTAAAAGAGTATAAAAATCGATTTAAGGCTGGTATTTGCAGTAATTGTTAGTTAATTTTGTATAAGAGATAAGAAATCTAGTCTTGGAATTAATTTCAAAAAAACCGATATTGATTATTGCTCCAAGCTTAATAGCAGAATCTTTATCGCTTAAGTTAACATCACTAGACCAAAATTTAGACATTAATTTTAATAATGGAACAGGTGATAAAACTCCGGATTTAGTTATATGGAATGTTCTTAATTCCCAATCAGAAGATCTTATAAGGTTAGAATTATTAAAATTAAGAGAAAGATATGATGAGTCAAAGTTTCTTATAATTATCTCTGGCGAATTTGTTTATGAAGCAAATACTTTTCCATCGTTAAATGCTGAAGGTTTTCTTTTAAATCCCAGTGCAGAAAAAGTTCTTGAATCTATTGGTACCATTTTAAATGGAGGAAGGGTATTTGATATTGAAAATAATTCCCAAGTTAAATTTAACAAAAATAAACCTCTCTCTTTTAGTCAAAAAATTCTAACTTCAGGTCTTAAACAAATAGATTCTGAAATTAATTATATTTTCAAATATGTTAACTCTGATTCAACACCAGAATTTTATAAATTCATTTTAAAAGGAAGATTAAGAGAACTTATTACTGCAAAATCTTTTCTAATTTTCTTATGGGGTAATTCACTAGAACTTTATACAGAGGCAGTTTACACTGAAAATAAAATTAATATTGAAAATAAGAACACTGTATTCATTAAAGATAAAAACACTACAGAAATATGGAATTTAATTTTAGATAGACTAAAAGAAAGGTATAGCTCAACTAACTTACAGGTTGAATTTAATAATTCATCAATAATTCTCTCTGGGATAAAGAAAGAATTCATTTCAAGACTAATTTGCAAAATGTTAGATGAGTTAGATAATTTAGTACAAAATATTAAGGAAAACTATAAGGAGAAAGATTTTAAAGATGATTTAAATTCTCTTATAAAAGAACTTAAAGTTAATACAATTTCAAACATCACAGACAGCTATTTTCGATTAAAGAAAGGAGGCGAATCCATTTCAATAAATGATTTTATATATAGTGAAGTAAGTTGCGAAGAGATAGATAGAGAATCACATGAATCAATAATGTTTATTGAGCCAATTATTAAAAATGAAGCTCTTGACTATGATGGAAAATTAATCCCTCTATATGAAACAGAATCATTTTTGATCCTTGAAAATATAATTTCAAATTGGACAATAAGGAACTGTAATTTATTAGCTTCTGAAATCTTTAATATTTGTTCTTCTTGGCCTGAATTAAGGACTGTACTTATAAATCCCGAATTACAATCGACAAGAAATTTTGAAAGATTTAGAAATAATATTAATAACTACAATCGCTGGCATGACTATATTTATATGCCTATCTACTTGTATGAGAGTAAGCGAGAATATATTGATATTATAGATAAAAAATTTACCCGATACTTCAAAAATGAAAATAGGGAGAAAGAATTAGAGAATCTAGAATGGCTACAAAAACAAGTTACATTGTTAGTTGAGATAAGAGATGCCGTAGCACCTCAGTTAGAAGTTGCTGTAAAATATATCGGTAATCTTTTCGTAACTTTCCTTACAAAGGTCGTTGGCAAAGCTATCGGTTTAGTTGGGAAAGGAATCCTTCAAGGATTAGGAAGATCAAGTTCAAAGTAAGTTTTAAACTTTAATGAAAATAGTTCAATGGATCCTAATAGCATTAATTTTCTTAAGTCCATATAAAGCAAATGCCTCTAGAGATTCTGATAGTTACGATGGCAACATCTTTCCTATATACGCAGGTAATGGGGCTATAGTTCCACCCCAGACAACTCTTCAGGAATCATTAAAGAATAAAAGAGTATCAGTTTTATTTTTTTATCTTGACGACAGCTCAGATAGTAAAGCTATGGCTCCGATAATATCCGGTTTAGATTTGATATGGAGAAATAATATAGATATCATTGCTCTAACTACTGATGAATTACAGGATAAAGAAAAGTCTGATCTTAGAAATGAACCTAATTATTATTGGAACGGATTAATTCCACAAACCATTATTTTAAATAGTGATGGACAAGTGCAATATGATAAAAATGGAATGATTAGTATAGATGAATTAAACAAAGTTATAGGAGAACTAAAGGGAATTGATTTAGAAGATACTACATTTTCTGTAGAAAGTTTTAATGAATACAACAGTATCATTTCTGAAAAAAAAGATAAAAACAAAAATTAATTTAAAAAAATGATATTAATAAATATCCTCTTAGTTCTTTTAATTTTTTTAATTCTTTCAGATTTATATATTAAAAACTCACCCAAATCGAAGTTAAATCTGGTTCCTATAAATTACAAAATCAAAAAAAAGGATGGTTTAAACGAATTAATTATTGATTTAAAAATAACTAATAAAAGTAAAACCAAAGAGACGATGGTATCTAATATAAATTTTGAATTAGATCTTTTTAAAAGTAAAGGTAACGAATATTGCCAAAATTTTAATTATCAAGAAGATATTTATATATATGAAAATAATAAAATTAAGAATTTAAATAATTACTGGCCAACAACAATTATCAAGTCAAATTCAGACTTATTTGTAAGAATCATATATAAATTCAGCAATAATAATTTTAGAAAAAAAATAAAATATCTATGGTTAAAAGTATTTTGGGAGAACTATGGACATTTTGGCATATCAAATAATAAGGATTGTTTGTTAATTAATTTAGATGGTCAAAAACAAAGGCCTAAAGAAGTTTTTGAAATTCGTTTAAATAATAAATATAAAGCTTTTGCTATTAAAACTGATTTACTTGGTTGCTTTGATAACCCAGTAAATATCGTAATTGAATACTGTAAAGGAATTGTAGAAAAAAATGATATTTTAACAATCGGTGAGAGTCCACTAGCGATTATGCAAAATAGATATATTTCCCCTCAAAATTTAGAATATAGTTTATTTTCGAAAGCTTTATGTTACTTTTTTCACCCTACAAGCAGTCTCGCAACAGCTTGCGGCATGCAATTATTAATTAATAAAATAGGAGTCACAAGAATAACCTTTGCACTATTTGTTGGATTTCTCTTCAAATTATTTGGTATTAAGGGTATGTTTTATAGGTTAACTGGTTCAGAATCATCTCTTATTGATGATATAAGTGGTACAGTTACACCTTACGACAAGAGTATAGTTATGGGTCCTCTCAATGCGGATTTATTTTGTAAAGAGGTATCGAACTATCTAAATATTGATGTTGCTGTAGTCGATGTTAATGATCTTGGAGGTGTAAAAGTCATAGCTAGTTCAAATAAAAAAGTAAATAAAATACTCAAAAGAAACTTAATATCAAATCCAGCTGGCAATGGAGAGGAAAAAACTCCTATAGTATTAATAAGAGAAAAAAAGTAAATGAAAAAAGATACCTCTTATTCTTTTCAATCAGAAAAAGGAATGGAAGTAACTTTTGAAGATCTCCATATAAGACACATTAACCTTTTAATAGATATTAAAAATAAGGAATTGAATAATTGGTTTTTAAAGATGGCAATTATAAATACCTTTGATGACTTAAAAATTTTTTTAAATAATCTTAAGAAAAATAAAAACAAATGCATAATTGCTATAAATGGAAACGAGATTATTGGTTATTTGAATATTTTTCCTTTAAACAAAAAAGAGACTTGCTTAAAAATATCTAAACCCAAGTTGATTAACAAAAAGTGTTCCTTAACAAATAAACAATTAACTTTAGGATTGATAAAAAAATCTATCTCAATAAAAGACATCAAAACTTCAAGTTGGATAATTAACGCTGATATAAATAATGTTGACCTCATATCAACCTCAAGAGAATTAGGCTTTCAACCGTTAGGAGAGATAATCCTATGGGATGGTTCTGATCTAAATAAATCTATAAAGCAAAATACAAATGGCTATGCGTTAATTAATGAATTCCAAAACATTAATAAACAAAATATATTAAAAATAGTGAATTTCATAAGATCAAATCAATCTCCCTTAATAAGAAATATTTTAGATTTTGATCAAGACGACATTCTTAAAAGAAATAACTCTAAAAGTGGTGCCTTAATATATGAAAATTCAGTTTTATGTACAATTTTAAAAGATATAAATTATCAAAACGAAGAAATTTATACTTTAACTATGAGTAGATATTGGGATAAGAGATTCAATTCTATTTTAAAAGAATTTATAAATAAATTTTTTGAAAAATCACCTGTTTCATATTTAAAAACCTATAAAGAAAATTCTCAATTAAATCTTTTTCTCGAAGAATGTAATCTCAAAGAAAAAAATCAAGAAGTAATTCTTATCAGGAACACAATAGTTAAGAATGAAGCCAAACAAGTAAATATAATAAATCAATCTTTGGAATCAATCTTTGAAAAATTAAGTCCACAAGGTAATCCATATCCATCTCCTTTTCCATTAAAAACAAAGTGAAATTTTGCAAACCCAGACCCAAGTCAATTTTGAGTTTGGATATAGGTACCAAAAGAATAGGATTAGCTTATTGTGATCCCCTATGCATAACATCAAATATACTTCCGGCAGTAAAACGGTTTGAAAATAATCAAGAGATTAAAATTATTAGAAATTATATAAATAAATTAAATTTGACTGGGTTTATTGTGGGTATTCCACTAGATGAGGAAGGTCAAATGACCACTCAAGCTATTGACTGTAAAAATTACGGTCAATTACTTTCAAATGAATTAAAGCTTCCATTTTCTTACGTCAACGAACATAGTTCAACTTGGGAATCTTCAGATAGATTTGGAATAAAAAAAGACAAATCCGGATTGATTGATAGTTTTTCAGCAAAAATAATACTTGAACAATGGATCGAAGAAGGTCCTGAATTAGAAGAATTAACTGGTAAACGTCAGATAAAATATTAGTATTAAAAAGGATAAAGAATTTTCAAATGAAAGAAACCAACTCAAAAGATAATTATGATGCGCAGACACTAATATTAAATGACTCAAATGGAAACGAGTTATTTTGTTATCTTGAACAATTAGTAAGTGTTGAAGGTCAAGAATATGCTTTATTAACACCAGTTGATACTCCGGTAAGTCTTTTCAAGATAAATGAAAAAGATGAACCTGAACTAATTGAGAAAATAGATAAAAATGAACAACTACTTAAAAATGCTGAAGCTGTTCTTCAAGAACATGATTTAAGACTTATCAGATCAGCAGTTACATTAACAGTATCAGGAGAACTAGAAGAGCCAATTTACGATGAATTAGAAGAAGATTACGTAGATGATGATAGTGAGAGTTACGAATTGCTTGTTAACTTTAATCTTTTTGACCAAGAATATGGCTTATATATTCCACTAGATCCTTTTTTTATTGTTGGCAAATTAAAAGATAAAGGTGCCCTATTAGTTGAAGATGATGAGTTCGATAAAATACAACCTTTGATTGAAACTGAACTTGAAAAAAAGTAGTTCATAAAATAAATGAGATCTATCCTAAAAGTTAATTGGGATTCAAATTTACCAATATATGCGATTTCTCAATCTGAGTTGCAAAAAAAAGGAATTCATTCTTTATTACTAGACGTAGATGGGACTTTAGTAAATAGAAAATCAAATAAGATCCCAAAAGCTGTAAAAAACTGGATCAGAGAATCTAAAAAACTTTTCTCCTTATATTTAATAAGTAATAATCCATCAAAAAAAAGAATCGCAAACATAGCGAAAGAATTAAATTTAAGCTATAAATACAATGCATCAAAACCAAGAAAAAACGTAACTTTATCTGCTATCAAAGAAATTGGCAGTGCGCCTAAAAATATAGCCATTATTGGCGATAGAATTTTTACCGATATCATTGTTGGGAATAGATGTAATATAAAAACAATATTAGTTAAACGACTAAATAGAAATGGCTTGCCTATAAAATTTAATTCAACTTTGACAATTGAAAAATTAATTTCTAATTTTATAAAATGAAAACTTGGGTTATAAAAATTGGTACTAGTATTTTAAGAGGAACAAAGGAAACGTCTACAGAAGAAGTTATTGAAACCCTTTGTAGATCCTTTACAAATTTCCTTTCAAAAGGTAACAAATTAATTTTAGTAACTAGTGGAGCAGTTGGATTAGGTTGCCAAAAATTAAATATTAAAACGAGACCAAATGATTTGAGTACCCTTCAAGCTACTGCTGCAGTAGGTCAAGTTAATTTAATGTCTTTATACGATAAAATATTTAATAAATTAGGTCACAATGTTGCTCAAATTTTAATCACTAAAGCTGATTTTAATTCACGAGAATCCTTTAATAACGCTTCTAAAACTTTAAAAAAATTAATCGATTTGAATGTTATTCCAATAGTAAATGAGAATGATACTGTAGCGAATGAAGAGCTTAAATATGGAGATAATGATACCCTCTCCGCTTTAGTTGCCTTAGCTATAAGTGCTAACAAGCTTGTCTTATTAACCGATATTGAAAATCTATACTCAAAAGATCCACGAAATAATAAAGATGCACAACCTATTAAAGAAGTTCGTAATAGTGAATTAAAAGAAATTAAAGATAAAAATATTCAAAACTCAAATAATGAATGGGGTACAGGAGGAATTTCTACAAAATTAATTTCTGCAGAAATAGCAACAAAAGGAGGAGTTGAAGTCCAACTAGTTGATGGAACTAATAAAAAAAACTTAAGTGAAATTTTTGATGATACTAAAATTGGAACTTTATTTTATCCAGTTGAAAAACCTATAGGTAACAAAAAAAGTTGGCTTTCACATGCAATTCAAACAGTAGGAAAAATAACTTTAGATGATGGAGCTTCTTTTGCAATTAAAAAAAAAGGTGCCTCACTATTAGCGGTTGGTGTTAAGAATGTAGAAGGAGACTTTACGGTTAATCAGGCAGTTAAAATCGTAAATACAAATGATAAAGAAGTTGCAAAAGGTTTAGTATCAATAAGTAGCGACAAATTAAGAAGTATCTTAAATAATAAAGAAAATAACAACTCCTCGATAATTGTCGTACATAGAGATGTTCTTGCTCTCTCTTAGAAAAAAATCAAAACTGAAAAATGCTTTTAAGTGATTTAGTTGATCTAATTAAAAAAGGAAATTCAAATTTTATTAGTGCCAATATTATTGAAGATTTAAAAATAGATGATGCTGCATCATTAGATGCGGCAGTTAACCATCAAATATCTTTTTTAGAAGAAAAAAATATCCTAAAAGAAAAATTAGATCAAACTAAAGCATCAGCAATAATAACTTCCAACAACGATGAAATCGTTAATGTCCTAAAGAAACTGAATATATCAAATATAATCGTTAAAAATCCAAGAATTGCATTCGCAGAAGTATTGGATTGTTTATATAAAACCATCAATTTCAAACCAGGAATTGACGCTTCTGCCGTTATAGATAAAACAGCAATAATTGGGGCAGATTGTCATATTGGTCCTAATGTCTATATTGGAGAAAATACTGTAATTGGTGACAATAATCTTATTCTTCCTGGATCATCAATTTTAGGAAATGTTCGCTTAGGAGATAATAATATAATTCATCCAAATTGTGTTATTTACGAAAACACTACTCTAAAAAATAATTGTGTAATTAATTCAAATTCTGTTATTGGATCAGAGGGATTTGGTTTTATTCCTAAAGATGGCAAATGGATTAAGATGCCTCAAAAAGGTGGTGTAAAAATAATGAGTTTTGTAGAAATTGGAACGAATTGTTGCATTGATAGACCTGCCGTAGGACTTACTTTTATTGATGAGGGAACAAAGATAGATAATTTAGTACAAATAGGTCATGGAGTTAAAATTGGTAAGAATTGCGCATTTGCAGCTCAAGTTGGAATAGCTGGAGGTGCAAATATTGGAGATGGTGTTATATTGGCAGGGCAAGTAGGAGTCAATAATAGAGTAAAGGTTGGAAAAAATGTCATCGCGAGTTCAAAATGCGGGATCCATTGTGACATAGAAGATGGCAAAGTAATAAGTGGATTCCCCGCGATGGAAAATAAATCATGGCTTAGGAGTTCAAGTATTTTTAAAAAATTGCCAGAATTAGCCAAAAAACTTAGACAATTAGACAAGCAATAATTTATTGTTCTATATAAAGAAACATTTAAATGAAGAAATATAAGATTGTTTTATTGTCAGGTGACGGGATTGGACCAGAGATTTCAGAAGTCGCAAAAAAAGTTTTAAAAAAGCTTTCAAAAAATCATAACTTCGATTTTGATATTATTGAAAAATTATTTGGAGGGATAGCTTATGAAAAACATGGGACTCCTGCTCCAGATGAGACTTTAGATCAGTGCAAAAAAAGTGATGCAGTACTATTAGCGTGTGTTGGAGATATTAAATATGACTCTCTTTCAAGAGAATTAAGACCAGAAAGTGGGTTACTAAAGTTAAGATCTGCTCTTGACCTTTTTGCAAATATCAGACCTGTCAAAATAAGAAAATCTCTTTTAGATGCAAGTACCTTAAAAAAAGAATTCGTTGAGAATGTAGACCTTATTGTTGTAAGAGAATTAATAGGGGGTATTTATTTTGGAAAACCAAGAGGACATATAACAAATACAAAAATCCCAAAAGCATTCAATACGATGGTTTATGATTCAACCGAAATAGAGAGAATAACTGAAATAGCAATAAAAATTGCTAACCAAAGAAATAAAAAAATATGTTCCGTTGATAAATCAAACGTTCTTGAGGTTAGTCAATTGTGGAGAGATACAGTTTTAAATATCATCTCAAAAGATAAAAATATATCTTTAAGCAATATGTACGTTGATAATGCAGCAATGCAATTAGTTAGAGATCCTAGTCAATTTGATGTTATCTTAACCAGTAATTTATTTGGTGATATTTTAAGCGATTTAGCAGCTATGTTAACTGGATCTATTGGTATGCTTCCATCTGCCTCTTTAAGCAATAATGGGCCAGGAGTTTTTGAACCTGTTCATGGTTCTGCTCCTGATATAGCTGGTAAAAACATTGCAAATCCAATTGCGATGCTTTTATCCATATCCATGATGTTAAAAATTGGATTAAATGAAGAAGAAGCTGCAAAAAATTTAGAAACTGCTGTTGATAAAGTTTTATCAAAAGGATATAGGACAGTAGATTTAGCTGATGGGTCTTCTAAAGTATTATCTTGCAGCGAAATTGGAAACAAAATAATAGATGAAATTTAAAAAAAAATTAATAAATAAAAAAATATTTTCAAGTTGAACATAAAGTTGGCATATGACCTGTCAGAATCATCTAATATTGTTTTTAAAAAATGTCAAAACGTCATCCAGTAGTCGCTGTAACAGGATCTTCAGGAGCAGGAACAAGTACAGTTAAAAGAGCCTTTGAGCATATTTTTGCCAGAGAAGATATTGTTCCCGCAGTTGTAGAAGGTGATAGTTACCACAGGTTTGAAAGAATGCCTATGAAAAAAGCAATGGCAGAAGCTCTTTCAAAAGGTGAAAATTTCTCTCATTTTGGTCCAGAGGCTAATCTTTTTGACAAGCTAGAAGAACTTTTTAAAATCTATGGCGAAACTGGAGGAGGAAAGAAAAGATATTATCTACATAGTCTTGAAGAAGCAGAAGAACATAATACAAGACTTGGTACATCCCTAGAACCTGGGCAATTTACTCCATGGGAAGATATTCCTGAAGGAACAGACGTACTTTTTTATGAAGGTTTGCATGGCGGGGTAGAAGGTGATGGATACAATGTGGCATCTTATGCTGATTTACTTGTTGGTGTTGTTCCGATTACAAATTTAGAGTGGATTCAAAAAATCCATAGAGATAACGCAGAAAGAGGTTACTCAGCGGAGACCATTGTGGATACTATATTGAGAAGAATGCCTGATTATATAAATCACATATGTCCACAATTCAGTAAAACCGATATTAATTTCCAAAGAATTCCCACAATTGATACTTCTAATCCTTTCATATGCAGAAATATCCCAACTCCTGATGAGAGCTTTGTGATCATACATTTCAGAAAAGGGGCAAGAGAGAAATGGGGGATTGATTTTCAATACTTGCTTGGAATGATTAACGATTCATTTATGTCAAGTCCGACAAGTATCGTTGTAAATGGGGGGAAAATGGGTTTCGCAATGGAACTTATTCTTACTCCAATAATTCATAAAATGATTGAGGAGAAAAATAAATAATAATTAATTTTCTAATATCAACTCAAATAATTATATGTTTTTTTTTGAAGTGTTTTAATCTAGAGGATCTCAAATTTTTATATATCTTTCTTGATAAAAGTACCTTATTTAGATTTAAATAGAAAAAACAGGAAATGTTGTGTCATTAATCGACTGGTTTGCCGCAAGGCGTAAAGATCAATTTGTTGGAAAAGTTTCCCAAGATACTGATGAGGGAGATGGTTTGTGGGTTAAATGTTCAGAATGTTCGCAAGTAGCCTATAGAAAAGACCTAATTTCAAATTTTAATGTTTGTAGTAATTGTGGACACCACAATAGGATTAATAGCGATGAAAGGATAAATATAATTGCCGACAAAAATTCATTCAAAGAGTTTGATGGTTCACTAAGTCCTACAGATCCTTTGGGTTTTAAAGATAGAAGATCGTATGCTGATCGAATTAAAGAAAGTCAAGCAGGCACAGGTTTAAGAGATGGAGTCGTAACAGGTATCTGTTCTGTAAATTCAATTCCTTTAGCATTAGCTGTTATGGATTTTAGATTTATGGGAGGATCCATGGGTTCAGTAGTTGGTGAAAAAATTACAAGGATAATTGAGAGAGCAACTTTAGAAAATTTTCCAATTCTTATTGTTTGCGCATCAGGAGGAGCAAGGATGCAAGAAGGTATGTTAAGTCTCATGCAAATGGCAAAAATATCTGGAGCACTAAAAAAACATAAAGAAAAAAATCTTCTTTATATGCCCTTATTAACTCATCCAACAACTGGTGGGGTAACTGCAAGCTTTGCAATGTTAGGTGATTTAATTTTGGCGGAACCTAAAGCTCTTATTGGATTTGCTGGAAGAAGAGTTATAGAACAAACATTAAGAGAAAAATTACCCGATAACTTTCAAACCGCTGAATATCTGCTTGAGCATGGTTTTGTTGATGTAATAGTTAAAAGAAAAGACCTCAAGGATACTCTGACTAAAATTTTAAAAATTCATGGTGTAAAAGAACTTGCAAAAGCAAATATATAATATGAGAATTATTTCAAATTTCTTTTATTTTTCTTTAAGCCTTTTATTTTTTATTTTAAATTTTGCTCCATATTCTTATGGAATAGGAAATGTTGACTGGGTCCTACTAAAAGAAAATAATGAAGGGAAAGAATGGCTTGATAAAGGAAGTATTAAGTCGCTTCCAAATGGCGAAATAAGTGTCTTAACAAAGTTCTTTAAAAATCCAACTAATTCGGATGATGATGGAGAGTTATCACTTTATGTAATGAGAATTAATTGCGATGAAAAAAAGTTCAAAGATACTTCCATAAATGGAATACCTCAATTCAATTCAAAATGGCAGACTTCTAATAATGATGAGCTAATAGATGTTGTTATTGAAAATAGCTGTTCAGTCTTAATTAATAGATAAGAATGAATTCTAAAAATAAAAAATTAAAAATAGCAATTGCTGGATTAGGGTTTGGTAAAAAAGTTCATTTAGAGGCATTAAAAGAGTCTGATTTTTTAACTCCTGTAGCTATTTATCATTATGAGACAAAGCAAAAATCGATCCTAGAAAAAGAAACAGGATTAAAATTCTTTCATAATTGGGAAGAATTAGTTAAATCTCCAAAAATTGATGGAATTATAATTGCAACCCCTCCTGAATCAAGATTTAAATTAGCAAAACAAGCTCTTGAGAATAATAAAAATTTACTTCTAGAAAAACCCGTTTCAATATCCTCCTCAGAAATTGAAGAGCTTCAGAGAATATCTTTGATTAATAATTTAAGCGTATGTGTTGATTTTGAATATAGAGCAGTACCTCTTTTTCTTCAGACAAAAAAACTTATTAATGAAAATATCTTAGGAGATATATATTTAGTCAAATTAGATTGGTTAATGGGCAGTAGATCAGACCCCAAAAGATCCTGGAATTGGTATTCATTAGAAGAAAAAGGTGGAGGAGTTATTGGCGCCTTAGGTACTCATGCATTCGATATGTTGAATTGGTTTTTTGGGGAAGCAATAAATGTTTCTGGCAAGTTAGCAACATCAATAAAAAAAAGACCTTTACCTGATTCATCTAATTTAAATGATGTAACGAGTGAAGATGTATGTTTAGCCAATATAGAAATATCAAACTACAGCTCGAATCTTATTCCATGTCAGGTATCTTTATCATCGATTTCTAAAAATGGTAGAGGATTTAGTTTAGAAATATATGGAAGCGAAGGTTCACTTATTCTTAAAAGCGAAAACCAAAAAGATTATGTACATGGTTTTAATTTGAAATATTCAAACAACGAAAATAAAATACAAAATCTAACTGCAGATTCAAGTTTTAATTTTGAAAAAACATGGACTGATGGGAGAATAGCTCCAGTTTTGAGAATTCAAAATTTATGGGCTAAGAGTATAATTAATAAAACACCTGTAATCCCAGGCTTATGTGAGGGACTTGCTAGTCATAAAGTTTGCGAAGCCATAAGAGAATCTTCTAAAAGTGGATTAAGTATCAAAATTTAAGGCTATACATTTATAAGTATCAATTATCACCCGATAAAGTATTGGATTGATTTTATTTTTTTTTCATATTCTGGAAAAATCAATTGAACTGAATTATTAAAGAATGGCTTTAAATTACTACAAAAATGAGCTTAAAGAAAATGCTCAATTACTAGCTTCTAAAGGGAAAGGGATATTAGCGGTAGATGAATCCACTAAAACAGTAGGTAAAAGACTCGCTGGAATTGGCGTTGAGAATACTGAAGAAAATAGGAAGGCATATAGAGGAATGCTCTTTACTACAGAAGGTCTTGGCAAATATATAAGTGGAGCAATCCTTTTCGAAGAAACTCTTTATCAGAATCACCAAGATGGTGAGTCAATGGTTAAGAAACTAAATGATTTAGGTATTATTCCAGGTATAAAGGTCGATAAAGGCCTAAATCCACTTCCAGGAGCAGGAGATGTAGAAACTTTTTGCTCTGGCCTAGATGGGTTAGTTGAAAGAGCTGCAAAATATTATGAACAAGGTGCAAGATTTGCAAAGTGGAGAGCAGTTCTGCAAATTACAAATGATGGTTGTCCTTCAAAACTATCAATACAAGAGAACGCCTGGGGACTAGCAAGATATGCTAGATCAGTGCAAGAATCGGGCTTGGTACCAATTATTGAACCTGAAATCTTAATGGACGGAGATCATACAATTGAGAAAACTGCAGAAGTTCAAGAAGAGGTAGTTAAGCAGGTTTACATGGCTTGTCAAGCAAATGGAGTCTTTCTAGAGGGAACACTATTAAAACCTTCCATGACGGTAAATGGAGCAGATTGTCCAACTAAGGCCGATCCTATGAAAGTTGCCGAGATGACTATAAAAACTATGGAAAGATGCGTTCCTGCTTCTGTCCCTGGGATAGTATTCTTATCAGGAGGATTAAGCGAGGAGGCTGCTTCAGTTTATTTAAATAATATGAACACCCTTTACAGGAAAGCTTTATGGAATGTTTCATTCTCATATGGAAGAGCCTTACAGCACTCATGCTTAAAGGCCTGGAAAGGAAGTGATGTAGAGGGCGGTCAAAAGGCCTTAATAGCAAGAGCTCAAGCAAACTCAGAAGCCTCTACAGGTTCCTACGTAGCAGGGTCTCAACCTTCATCAGATGAGCAATTATTTGTAGCAGGCTATACTTACTAACTTAAAAATTCTAAAAATATACGCTGGGCCATAAAATTAGTTTCTTTAATTTAGTATTTTGTATATCTAATGACGTGACATTTGATACCTCAGTATACTAAACTCTCGGAACATATAGCTTAAACACTAAGCATCTAATTAATTTTTAATTATGGCCCTTGTTCCCCTTAGACTACTTTTAGATCACGCTGCTGAAAATGGATATGGTATCCCAGCGTTTAACGTAAATAACCTTGAACAAGTTCAAGCAATTATGGAGGCTGCATATGAAACAGACAGTCCTGTAATTCTTCAAGCTTCAAGAGGTGCTAGAAATTATGCTGGAGAAATATTCCTACGTCATCTGATTCTCGCTGCAACTGAAACTTATCCTAATATTCCAGTTGTAATGCACCAAGACCATGGAAACGAGCCATCAACATGTTATTCAGCAGCAATAAATGGTTTTACATCTGTAATGATGGATGGATCCTTAGAGGCAGATGCAAAAACACCCGCGAGTTACGAATATAATGTTGCTGTCACAAAAAAAGTAGTAGATTTTGCTCATTCAGTTGGAGTTAGTGTTGAAGGAGAGTTGGGTTGCTTAGGTTCATTAGAAACAGGAAAAGGTGAAGCAGAAGATGGTCATGGATTTGAAGGTGAACTTTCTACAGATATGCTTTTGACTGATCCAGAAGAAGCGGCAGATTTTGTTGCTAAAACAAAAGTTGATGCATTAGCAATTGCTATAGGTACAAGTCATGGTGCATATAAATTTACAAGGAAGCCTACAGGAGAAGTTCTTGCAATAAGCAGAATTGCTGAAATCCATAAAGCACTTCCAAATACACATCTTGTAATGCATGGATCTAGTTCAGTACCTCAAGAATGGTTGGATATCATTAACAAATATGGTGGTGAAATCCCTCAAACATATGGAGTTCCTGTTGAAGAGATTCAAGAGGGAATAAGAAATGGAGTTAGGAAAGTCAACATTGATACCGATAACAGGCTTGCTTTCACTGCCGCGGTAAGAGAGGCAGCATTTGCTGATAAGGCAAACTTTGACCCAAGACATTTCAACAAACCTGCTAGAAAATACATGAAGCAAGTTTGTCTTGATAGATACAAGCAGTTCTGGTGTGAAGGTCAAGCAAGTAAGATTAAGCAAAACAGCACCAATTACTTTGCTGATCTTTACGCTAAAGGTGATTTAGATCCCAAAGTTAAAACTACTGTTTAATTAATAAAGGAATCAAACAAGAAAAAGACCTCCAAAATTAGGGGTCTTTTTTTATTTCAATATTAATGATTTTAATGTAAAGAGACCATCAGTCCCACCAATTGTCTCGTCACATGCTCGCTCTGGATGAGGCATTAAACCTAGAACATTACCCTTTTCATTAGTTATGCCTGCGATATCGAATGAGGATCCATTAGGATTATTTTTATATCTCAAAGCGATCAATTCATTATCTAGAAGTTTTTTTAAAGTATCAGAATCACAATGATATCTTCCTTCCCCATGCGCTATGGGTAACTTAATAGTTTGTTTTTCACCTCCATCATTAAACCAACCTCCTTTTGAAGAAACAATATCAAGTTCAACATCATCACAGATGAAATTAAGATTTTTATTTGCAGTAAGGGCACCAGGCAAAAAGCCTGATTCTGTCAAAATTTGGAACCCATTACAAATTCCTAAAACTCTTTTTCCACTTTTCACAAAGTCATCCAAAGCATTTATTAATGGAGAGAATCTCGCTATTGCTCCGCATCTTAAATAATCACCATAGCTAAATCCTCCTGGTAAAACTATTGCATCTACATCGCTTAAATCTGAAGACTCATGCCACAAGTATTTTGTTCTTATGTCTAAACAACCTTCCAATGCCCATGAAACATCACGATCACAATTAGAACCAGGGAAGACAACAACTCCTACAGTAAAATTATCCATCTTATAATTTTTCTAGTGTATACTCATAATCTTCAATAACAGTATTTGCGAATAACCTATCACACAATAAATCAATTTTTTCTCTTACTTCGTTTTCACCATTACCTTCTATTTTTACTTCAATCATTTTTCCTATACGTAATGATTTTATTCCCACGGCTCCAAGTTTTATAGAAGCAGATTTCGTAGCTTCCCCTGCTGGATCTAAAACTGAGGGTCTTAGTCTTACAAAAACTTTTACAGCAAATTGGTCCAAATAAAAATTAATTTCTACTAAAAGATTAGTTTAAATTTTAATAAAAAGAACTATTGATTAATAAACAAATATTTTTACCTTAAGGTCTTCTGAGTTATTAAATGTTTATGTAGCCTCTACCAAAACAAACTAAACAAGTTCTTCTTGAATTTTCATGTGTTTTAAAATTTCCTGCCCCTCCACATTTTGAACATTTTATTTTATCAATTGATGTAACGTCGTCAGAGATTATTTGTTTTAAAGTAATTTTTGAATTTTTCATCTTGGGCTGTCTACTGTAGTTAGTATCCCGACAGCTAACTATAAAGTCAAATTTCTATTTTTAGGTCACTTAAAATCTTAAATTTCTCTTTAATTTTTCTATTGAAATTTTTTATAGATTTTTCATCAAAGGAAATTATTACTAATTCAAGGCCAGCATTATCATTTGGTCTCCAACAATTATCTGGAGCTTCTTCAAACCAAGTATTAATTTTCTTCCCAACAATTTGTATTTGTAAAGGCAATGATTTGTTTGGTATCCAAATACGTCCTTTTATTCGAAGAATGTTTAATTCATCCAAGATTTTTGACATCTCCTTTTCAAAGTCATTTTTTTCAAGGAAATAATTTAATTTAAATGAATCTGATACAAGCTCAACATGATTATGGTCATGTTCTTCCGTTAAAAATTCTTTATAAGTCTCTTTTTTAAAATTAAAGTCAAATAGATAATTTAAATCAATTTTGCCATTCTTAGATTTAAGGACTGGTGTAGATGAGTTAAGACTTCCTTGAATTTTATTTTTTACAACGTCAAATTGATCATCATTTAAGATATCTGATCTTGAAACTAAAACGATATCAGAAACTTCTAGTTGCTCCTCAAAAAGTTCATCTATAGTGGCATTGTGATCAATTTTATCTGTTTCATTATATTGTTTTGTTATTTTATTTAAATCATTAATTGGTGAACCATTAAGCATTGATTCTCCATTAACGATGCCAACAACTACATCAAGATAGATGGAAGACCTAATCTCAGGCCAGTTAAGTGCTTGAATTAAGGGAATTGGTAGTGCCAAGCCACTTGTTTCAATAATTATTGATTCGATAGGAGGATTAAATTCTAGGAGAGCTTTTATTGATGGTACGAAATCATCTTGAACAGTACAACATAAACATCCATTGTTTAATTCGATAACGCAGTCGTCTTCAGATTCATCACATTTATCACAACTTTTAATCAAATCACCGTCAATTCCAACATCACCAAATTCATTAATTATTAAACCAAATTTTTTATTATTCTCTTTTAATAGATATCTTAGAAAAGTTGTTTTACCTGAACCGAGAAATCCCGAAACAACAATAACTGGAATTTTATTTTTCATATTTAATGATTAACAACCTAAGCTATATTCTGTACTCTCTCCTGTAGAACTATTTGTGCCATTAGCAATCGCACATAATTGTTTTTGTTGTGTACGACTAAGAACAGCATCAGTAAAATCTGCACCATCTATTTTTGCGCCTTCAAAATTACTCTCCATTAATAAAGCATTAGTAAAATTAACATCCGAAAGATCAGCATCTGTAAAGTCTGTTGCATAAGCTAATGCATCTCTTAAATTTGCTCCAGTAAACTTTGAGTTTTGCAATTTACTATTATTGAAAACCGCCCCTTCTAAATTACTTTCACTGAAATTAAACCCATTCAAATCAAACTTAACGTATTCGTTACCGCTTAAGTCTTGACCATGCATATCTGGCTCTAAATTAAGGTCTTGCTGGTTTCTAATCTCAGGAGGTCTTTTAGCCCATGCAGAATTTACTGAATTAAAAAATAAAATCCCAACGAATAACAAAGTAATTAATGCATTCTTTAGTGAGGGGAAAACAATTGATTTAATCATAATAAGACTGTATTTTAGAACTTAAGTATTTAAAGTTTGTAAGAGTATCTTAAAGGAAAATATATGGCAATGTCACTAAAGGTTATTGTTCCTCCTCATCCATTAATAAAACATTGGCTTTCAATATTGCGAGAAAAAAATACTCCAAATATTTTGTACTCAACAGGATATGAGCAATTAGGGAAATGGCTTACGTATGAAGCATTACGTAATTGGCTGCCATATAAAAAAGAAATAGTAAATACTGATAATGGAGACGCAGATGGATTCTTTATTAATAATGATTATCCAATAAAAGTGATCGCAATGCTGCCCGAAGGGTTATCTCTTTGGTTTGGATCTAAAGAAGTAATTCCTAATTCAACCCTCTCATTGGGAGAACTTCCTAAAACTATTGAATCAAATGAAGGAGTTATATTTTATTCAGAACAAATAACAACAAAATCAGCAACATTAGAAACTTTAATTAAATTAAAGGAATTAGGTGTTGATTCAAATAGGATTCTTTTAATAACTGCTATTTGCTCAAATAAAGGGTTAAATGAAATTGCTAAATTACTCCCTAAACAGGTAATTTACACTTCTTGCATAGATGAGGAAGACGAAAAAACGCAATTATTAGTACCGGGTATTGGGAATCCTCTATCGCGTTTAAGTACTATATTCCAAGATAAGAACTAATATATAGTATAGGAGTAAAAATTTTACCAATGTCTGAATACAGAGATTCGTCTTCAAATAATCTTTTATCATTAATAAGCGGTGCTTTTATTGGAGCAGCAGGTCTAGCTTGGTGGTTAATATCCGAAGCAGACAAAAGAAAGGAGGAAAAAAAACAAAAAGCAATGATGTATTCTTCCAGAATTCAAGACGGCTCAGAAGCGATTGATTCAAATGAAAATATAAATGAAGTTGAAGGAGAGAATCTGGAGAAGAAAGTTGAGCAACTTAATTCTGCAATTGCTGATGTGAGGAAGCAACTTGAAGAGTTGGGGCAATAGAATAAAAAAGGTTCTCAAATAATATGAATAAACTCAGATCATCTGCAATAACCCAAGGTGTGCAAAGATCCCCTAACAGATCGATGTTAAGAGCTGTTGGATTTAATGATGAAGATTTTAATAAACCTATTATTGGAGTTGCAAATGGATACAGCACCATAACACCATGCAATATGGGTTTAAATAAGTTAGCTCTAAAAGCTGAAGAGTCAATAAAAAGATCAGGTGGGATGCCTCAGATGTTTGGGACTATAACAGTAAGTGATGGGATTTCTATGGGAACAGAGGGCATGAAATATTCCCTAGTTTCAAGAGAAGTTATTGCTGATTCAATTGAAACAGCATGCAATGCTCAAAGTATGGATGGAGTACTTGCTATAGGTGGATGTGATAAAAATATGCCGGGTGCCATGATTGCGATTGCAAGAATGAATATTCCCTCAATTTTCATTTATGGAGGGACAATAAAGCCTGGGAAATTGCATGGAGAAGATCTTACTGTTGTTAGTGCATTTGAAGCTGTTGGACAATTAACATCAGGCAAAATTAATGAAGAAAGGCTAATCCAAGTTGAGAAAAATTGTATTCCTGGTGCTGGTAGCTGTGGCGGAATGTTTACAGCTAATACAATGTCTGCGGTTATTGAAGTATTAGGGTTAAGTCTTCCTCACAGTTCCACTATGGCTGCTGAAGATTTTGAAAAAGAACTAAGTGCAGATAAAAGTGCTGAGATATTAGTCTCTGCAATAGAAAAAGATATAAGACCTCTAGACCTAATGACAAAGAAAGCATTTGAAAATGCAATATCAGTAATTATGGCAATTGGCGGATCAACAAATGCGGTATTGCACATCTTAGCTATTGCGAATACTGCAGGAATAGATATCAATATTAATGATTTTGAGAGAATCAGACAAAAAGTACCCGTTATTTGTGATCTTAAACCGAGTGGTAAATATGTGACGGTGGATCTTCATAAAGCTGGTGGGATTCCACAAGTAATGAAAATACTTTTGAATGCAGGATTAATTCATGGCGATTGCAAAAACATTGAGGGCAAAACCATCTCAGAATACTTACAGAATATTCCAGATAAGCCTCCAACAAATCAAAATGTCATAAGAGACATAGATGACCCTCTTTATAAAAAAGGGCATCTAGCGATATTAAAAGGTAACTTAGCGAGCGAAGGTTCTGTAGCCAAAATTAGCGGAGTAAAGAACCCTGTATTAACAGGTCCTGCAAAGATTTTTGAAAGTGAAGAGGATTGTTTAAAATCGATATTAAATAACGATATCAAAGCTGGAGATGTTGTTGTTATTAGAAACGAAGGTCCTGTAGGAGGTCCAGGCATGAGAGAAATGTTAGCTCCAACATCTGCGATTGTTGGTCAAGGGCTAGGAGAGAAGGTGGCTTTAATTACAGATGGCAGATTTAGCGGGGGTACATATGGTCTTGTTGTGGGTCACATAGCTCCAGAGGCTGCTGTAGGAGGAAATATTGCTCTAATAAAACAAGGTGATTTAATTACAGTAGATGCTGTAAAACAACTAATTGAAGTTGATTTATCTGACGAAGAATTAGAAAAAAGAAAAAAAGATTGGGTAAAACCTATTCAAAAATACAAAAGAGGAATTCTTTCAAAATATTCTAGAATCGTAAGCACATCAAGTTTAGGGGCTGTTACTGATTTATAAATCAGCTCAAATTTATTTTCTTAATCAATAAAACTTTTTATCCTATTTGCTAAATTCTCCAATCTAGCGCTGTATTTTGGTGAGTTGCATTTTTTCCCATTATTGCTATCCATCCATAATGTTTTAACTCCACACCATAATATTGGTTCATCAGGGAAGTTAAGCTTAGAGATTACCAAAACCAACTCTTTATTTGATTTAAAAAGTTCTAATTCAAGATCATAAATTTCTAATCTTTTACCTTCTTTATCTCGACATAAGATATTTACTGTTAAATCAATATCTTCATCTTCGAATTCGTATTCACCATTTTTTTTTACTACAGAATGAACAAAAGGTTTATTTGTTAAATCTGCTGATTTAGCGATTAAGCTCTCTATATTTTTAGGTGGATTTTCAAATAACACTTATTGATTTAATTAAAACTTTTATTGAACCCTGTTTAAACTCATTATTAAGTAATCCATCATCACCGAACTTAGAGTGTAGTAGTTGCAATCTTTTAATTTTAGATGGCTTGAATTTAAATGGAAAACGTACTTTATTAGCTCTTACTGAAGGTTTTAAATCACTAAAAGGAATTTGAACATTTGTTGTCCCGAATTTTTTGGTTGGGAATGATTTAATCCATCTAAGTCCACCTGGAATAAATTCGGTTAGTCCTAGTAGATCATCTTCACAAGCGACAGCAAATTTAAAAGTTCTTCCTTGTCCATCAATATTTAATTCAAAGGATGAATACTCAGATACATTTAAAGAAGGTTTATATATAGACGATCTACAACTAACAAATCCTCCTGCTTTCTCGACAATATTACCCTTTAATATCAAACCCGAATTTGAAATTTCACAAAAAGCTGAACTTGATCCGCCCATAACAGTATCATTTAATGTTTTCCAACCATCGAATTCCTTTTTCTGGAATAAAAATTTTTTCTTACTCATTAAATAATTTAAATTATTAATAGACTTTAACTAAATTTCTAATTCTTTTGCTGATTCCTGATCACAAAATATTGAAATTTGATTAATAGATTTTATTAATTTTGATGGTGTTCTATCTGGTGGCTCTTTTTCATCTAATAACCTCTCAAGAGCAATTCTTTTAGAAGCTCCACTTACTAAAAATACTATCTTTGAAGAAGCTGAAAGAACCTTTGGAGTTAATGAAATTCTTTTTAAACCTTTACCTTCATTAAAAATAACAAAATCATCTACATTATTATTTTTTTGATAAGGGAATAGTGAGGCTGTATGGCCATCGTCTCCAAGACCTAATAATGTTAAATCAAAAGTTGGAGGGTTTGACCCGCATTTTTCAAATAATTTAGAAATAAATTGATTTTTTGTAGCTTCATCATCAGCATTTAAATCATTGAAAATTTCATAAAAAAAAGCTTTAGATCCAAAATTAGTTAACAATGAATTCTTCAACATTAACGAGTTACTCAATTCTGAATTTGGATCAACACATCTTTCATCCCCTAAAAAGACATCAACCATATCCCATCTAAGATCACTTTTTGATAAAAGCTTATAGACAGATTTAGGAGTTGAACCTCCACTTACACAAAATTTGAAACTGTCTTTCTTTTTTAAAGTATGAATAATGTGACTTTCAATAAACTTAAAAACCGCTGTAGATAGCTCTAACTTGTCTTTGTAAATGTTTAGTGTATATCCATTTTTAACCTTTTCAATCATTTCATCCATTCAGTATGAAAACTACCTTCCTTATCAATTCTTTCATATGTATGAGAGCCAAAACAGTCTCTCATTGCCTGAACAAGGTTCTGAGGAAGTCTATTGGTTCTATAACTATTCAAATAATCTAAGGTACTGGATAGACATGGTACTGGTATACCAGCTTTTGTGGATAAAGAAACAACCTTAGCTAAGTTATCTAATCTTGTCGCAATTTGATTATTGAACCAATCATCAAAAATTAAATTTTTTAGATTAGGATCTTTGTTATAAGCATCTTGAATTTTACTTAATAATTTTGATCTAATTATGCAACCACCTTTCCATATTTGAGCAATTGACGGCATATTCAAACCATAGTTATATACTTCAGATGCTTCTCTTAAAATGTCCATACCCTGGGCATAGCTAGCAATTGTGGCAAGGACTACAGCATCAAATAAAGGTTTCATTCCATCTGATATATTTCCTAAATCAAAATCCTCTATCTCTTTAGATGGAATAGTTTTTTCAATCTCACTACGTTGCTCTTTTAAAGAACTCATTACTCTTGCATTTAAAGATGCATAAATAGTTGGGACTGATACCCCCAGTTCTAGAGCACTTACAACAGTCCATAACCCTGTACCTTTCTGGCCAGCTTTATCTAATATTTTTTCCACGACATCATCTCCAGTTATCTCATCTTTTGTATTTAGACAAATCTCTGTTATCTCAACAAGATAAGAAGCTAATTCATCAGTATTATTCCAAATACCAAATACCTCTGACATTTGCTGACCGTTCATACCTTTGACTCTCTTCATAAGGTCATAAGCTTCTGCAAGTATTTGTTCAATTCCATATTCAATTCCGTTATGAACAGTTTTCACAAAATGACCTGAACCTCCTGGTCCAACATATGCAACACATGGTCCGTCTTCTACTTTGGCAGCCATTTTTGTTAATAAGCTTTCTATTGCATCATATGAAGCCTTAGTACCTCCGGGCATCATACTTGGACCCTCTAAAGCTCCTTTGGCCCCTCCAGAAACTCCCATCCCAATGTATCCAAAACTTTTACTTTCAAGAGTATTCACCCTTCTTTCTGTATCTTTAAATTGAGAGTTGCCGCCATCTATTAATAAATCACCTTCCTCGAGATATCCAGAAATATTATCAATGACAGCATCTGTTGCGGGCCCAGCTTTTACCATCATTAGAATTCTTCTGGGTCTCTCTAGCTTATTAACAAATTCTTGAAGAGTTTCTGCTCCTTCTATTTTCTTCCCAAGGCCACGACCTTGTAAAAATTCTTCGGTTTTTGAGTAAGTCCTATTAAAAACTACACTAGAAAATCCATTTCTCTCTGCGTTAAGAACTAAATTTTCGCCCATAACACCAAGACCTATTAAACCAAAATGTGCCTTGGACATAAAAAATTAAAAACTCAATAAATACAGTGTGCCTGCAACTCAACAAAATTGCTCAAAAAAAATACTTATGTCAGCGAAAAATGATGGAAAAGATTTAAATAACAGTTCCGTTTGCAATAGTTGCATTTTTAACTACTACGACAATTCCATTTCTGATATAAAAGCCTAATTCTGGCTTATCTGCTTCTTCTACTCGATCTTTATTAATGATCACGACATTATCGCCAATTCTTGTATTCTTATCAAGAATTGCTCTTTTTACAGTAGTTCCTTCACCTACTCCAAGAGGCGTTCCGCCCCCTTTTCTTAATTCAATCCTCTCTTCAGGAGATTCAAAGAAATCGGCTCCCATAACAAGAGTATCCTCAAGAACAGAGTCACTTTCAATCCTGCTTCTTACACCTAAAACACAGTGTAAAATACTGCATGCCTTTAAGATTGTACCTTCACAAACAATTGAATCAGTAATTTGAGCATCTACAAGTTTAGAAGGTGGTAAAAATCTAGGTCTAGTATAAATTGGAAATTTCTCATCATAAAAACTAAATGGAGGTTTTGGTTGCTCAGTCAATGCAAGGTTTGACTCAAAGAATGCCCCAATTGTGCCGATATCTTCCCAATAATCATCGAATACATAACTTTTAAGAGTATCGCCTCTATTGAGGGCTTCTGGAATTATGTCCTTACCAAAATCCGTATAATTAGGAAATTTATTTAGAAGATCGAAGAGAGTATTTCTGCTAAAAACGTAAATCCCCATAGAGGCTAGATATGGTTTTTCGGCAGCTGACTCCTTACTTAATCCAAATTTTGAAGTATCTACGGCCATTGCCTTCAACTTCTCTCCAGAAGGCTTTTCACTGAATTCTTTTATATTTCCTACATCATCGGTTCTCATGAGGCCAAAACCTTCTGCTTGGGCTTCATCAACAGGCAAAGCTGCAACAGTTAAATCCGCTCCATTATCTCTATGATGTTGAACAAATAAACTGTAGTCCATTCTGTACAGCTGATCACCTGACAATATTAAATATTCATCAACATCCCATTCTTGAAATAACCATTGGTATTTTCTTACAGCATCAGCAGTACCTTCAAACCACTTCGGACTATCAGGAGTCTGTTGTGCAGCTAAAACCTCCACAAATCCTTGGCCAAAAGGGCCATTTAAATTATAGGTTCTTCCTATATGTCTATTTAGAGATGCACTATTGAACTGGGTCAATACGTACATTTTTTCAATGCCTGAATTTATACAATTACTAATCGGTATATCTATCAAACGATACTTACCTGCCAATGGCACAGCAGGTTTAGCCCTCATTTTTGTTAGAGGGTAAAGTCTAGAACCTTTTCCTCCTCCGAGGATTATGGCCAAAACACGCTTCATTCAATCTAATGGAGGTAGATATACAATTACTTAAAGTAACTGATTATGGGCATATTTAGAAATACAAATGGTCAGTTTACAAAGGTATTTCGATAAATCACTAGAAAAACTTAATATAAATCAAAAAAAGTCAGTTATTTTTATCCTCTTCTACCAAGGAAAACAATTTTTCAACAATTTTCAAAGAAACTTGTCTTTCTTCTCTTGATTGAGGACTTCTCAACTTGGTGACTGGCGTATGAAGTATTTTATTAATTATTCCTTTAGTCAGAGCTTCCACAACTTTTCTTTCTCTAGCTGAAAAATCTGGTCCCATTCTGCTAAGTGCTTTTTGCAATTCCTCTTTTCTAATTAACTCCAAATCTGATCTAAGTTTATTAATTACTGGAACGGCCTCTAAACTTGCCCACCATTCTAGAAATATGATCCTTTCTTCTTCTACTAAAGATTCCGCTTCCTTTGCTATTTTCTGTCTAAATTCTTGATTTCTTGAAACGACCTCTTGTAAGTCATCAACATCAAATGATTTAACAAATTCATGTTGTTTGACATCATTAGATATATTTCTAGGTACACCAATATCAATAAATTTAAGTCTATTACTCAAATTTATTTTTTCAATTTTTGTGAGATCAATAATTGGCTCTTCAGAAGCAGTACTGGTGAAAACAAGCGAAGATAATGAAATGTTTTCTTCTAATTCGTTTAACCCTTTACAAACAATCTCTAAATCAGGGAAGTCTTGAGCAAGATTTAATGCTCTATCAATATTTCTATTTAAAAGGATAAGTTTATGACATCCTTTTGATTTTAAATGAGTTAATAAAAGCCTACTCATTCGTCCGGCGCCAACAACAAGAACGTTCTCTGATTCCAAACTTACAAGATTATCAAAACCCTTTTCTTGTCCAATTTTTAATTGAGCTAGTTCTACCGCTGCTGAACTGATTGACACAGCTCCAGTTCCTAAATTTGTTTCGGATCTTACTTTTTTACCTGTACTAACTGATTGAGTTAATAATCTATTAAGAATTGGTCCAGTAGATTGATTCTCTTGACCTAATCTCATCATTTTTTTTACCTGCGAAAGGATTTGTCCTTCCCCTAAAACGAGGCTATCGAGTCCTGCCGAGACTTTCATCAAATGCAAAACTGCATCTTCTTGTTTAAAGCAAAAAAGATGTGGATTTAAATCTTCAAAAACAATTCCAGAATATTCTGATATGAATTCTTTAATAGATGAAATTCCAGTATTTTTATCCTTTACTAGCGCATATATTTCCAGCCTATTACAAGTACTTAAAATTGACACCTCTAATACATCAGAGAAAGCTTTTAATGCTTTCAACGACTCTGTTATGGATTGGTCAGGAATACTCAACTTCTCACGCACTTCGACAGGTGCCGTGCGATGACTCAGTCCGACGACAACAATATGCATAAAATCAAACGTAAATTTTTAAAGGCTGATACTCTTAGCACCATCTTTTATATGGACAGTATTTGTGAACCTTGCAGTACTATCTAATGTACTAATAACTAAACTACTTGTTCTAACACAATCCCTTTCAAATTTAACTCCGTCAAATAATAATCCATCAGTTATTCCACTTCCAGCGAAAACAACATTTTCTCCCGATGCCAATTCATTTGCTTCATAGATTTTATCTATATCTGTTATGCCCATTTCATTAAGACGTTTTATATTTCCTTCTTTTGTGTAATCAGCCCATTCAGAAGTTTGAGCGATTGCCGGATCATAAACTAGTTGTCCTTGAAAGTGTCCGCCGAGAGCTCTCATTGCAGCAGCTGAAATAACACCCTCTGGAGCTGCACCTATACCCATCAAGCAATGTGTTCCAGTTCCTGCAAAACCGCATGCAATGGCAGCTTGAACATCACCATCAGAAATCGGTTGTACTTTTGCACCACATCCTCGAATCTCTTTAATTAAATCTTTATGTCTAGTTCTATCCATTACAACTACAGTAAGCTCATTAATAGAAAGGCCCAAGCAATCACTTAGTATCTTCAAGTTTTCAGTAGCTGAATTTCTAATATCTACTTTACCTTTGGCCGCAGGAGGCGCTGCTAATTTGTTCATGTAAAAATCAGGCGCATTGAAAAGACCACCTGTATCAGAGGCAGCTAAAACCGCCATAGAACCTCTTTGATTATTTGCACAAAGATTTGTTCCTTCACAAGGATCTACTGCAAAGTCAACCCCTGGGCCATTTCCACTGCCAACCTCTTCACCTATATAAAGCATAGGTGCTTCATCTCTTTCACCTTCTCCAATAACAATTTTCCCTTTCATTTCAATTTTGCCCATTCGCAATCTCATTGCTTCTACAGCTGCAGCATCAGCTTCATCTTTTTGACCAAGTCCTGTTAGTTTTGCTGAGGCAATAGCAGCTTGCTCGACAACTTCGAGAATTTCTTGAATTAAAGTTTGATTCACAATTAAATTTTGAGGATTTTCTTAAAGGTTTTGAGTATGATCTCATAAAAAATGTCATTTTTTATAAGAATTATTATGCTAGTAAGCTTTTTTTAACTCTTTACAGGTGATACTTTATCAGGCCGTGACTTGAAATTAGGAATAAACAACTAAATATAGTATCTTTATTAAATATTTTAAAAATTAAATGACTGAGTCAAATCAAACAATTTTAGCTGGGGTTAATAGACCAATTCAAATAATTCCTTCAGTTTTACCAGCAGATTGGGCAAATATGGGGGCATGTGTGAAAGAGCTCGAGGAAGCTGGGGTAGATAGAATTCAATTTGATGTAATGGATGGGAATTTCGTGCCAAATCTTACATTTGGTCCTGAAATGATTGCGGCGTGCAGGAAATATTGCAATGTCCCTTTTGAAACTCAATTAATGGTTAGTCAATACAACTGCGAAACAATGCTTGAATCTTATGTAAACGCTACAAAGGGAACGAATGGTGAACCAGGAGTAGTAATAGCTCATGCCGAAGCAAATATTCATTTGCATAGAGTTCTCGGAAGGATAAGAGACCTGGGAGGATCTCCTTCTGTTGCATTAAACCCTCATACTCCTTTTGAAATGATTAAAAACATAATGGATATGGTTGATCATGTTTTAGTTATGACAGTTAATCCAGGCTTTGGTGGACAAGCTTATATACCAACAATGCTTAATAAAATCAGAGAAATAAGAAACTTTGTTATCGAAAAAAACTTAAATGTTGACATTGAAGTTGATGGGGGAATAAAAGCAAATTGGACTATTTCACAATGTGCAGATGCTGGAGCTAATTGTTTTATTGCAGGTAGTGGAATGTTTGCTTACCCAACATTAAAAGAAGGATGTGATGACTTGAGAAAAGTTGCACTAGAAGCTCAAAAGGGGAATGTTCTTTCTGAACCTCAATAAATATTCTGGGAGATTAACAAATCATCCAAATATCCAGCCATAACTATGTAACCCTATTCCTAAGAAATTAACTCCTAAATAACATACTAAAACTACTAAAAAGCCTGTAGTTGCTAATAATGCTGGCCTTCTTCCTTGCCAACCTTTACTTATTCTCATATGCAGATAAGCGGCATAAAATAACCATGAGATAAATGCCCATGTTTCTTTTGGATCCCAACTCCACCATGTGCCCCAAGCCTCATTAGCCCAAACCGCACCTGAAATCAAACCAAGAGTCAAAAGAACAAAACCTATTAATATTGAGCGATAACTTAATGTATCTAATTCTTCGGAATTAGAAAATTCAATAGGATCAACCAAATCATTTAAAGGGTAGTTGTTAGAAATTTTGAATCCTCCAATACCTGTAGAACTACTTCTGATTTGGAGCGGTTTGTTTTTATTAATGAACAAAACAGAAGCTGAAAGTAAAGAACCCATTATCAATGCCGCATAACTAAGCATTACGACACTTACATGCATTACTAACCAACTAGATCTTAAGGCAGGAACTAAGTTGGATGATAATTTCAAATCCTCAGGCAAAACAAAACAAGCAAAAGAAACGGACAGCAACTCAATGGGTATTGCGATTGAGGGTATTATTGGAGATTTGTATTCCCTCTCAATTAATAATTGTCCCATTGTGATCCCCCAAGTAAGGAAATATAAAGATTCATACAAATTGCTAATTGGGAAATGTCCCGAAATTGTCCATCTAAAAAGTAACTGTAATGTTATGAATAAATTAACTAGGATAGTGAGTAGTCTTACAGTATAGGAAGACTTTTTTTTGAAAACTGCACCTAATGATATTGGTAAGTTAACTAATAAAATATAAAAAACTAATAGACCTAACACTGATACCGGGTCATAAATTATATTTTTTAAAAGATTATTTAATATCATTTCTAGAAAACTTAAGCCAGCTTTAATATTCAATTACATCCAAATAATAATTTAAATCATCTTTATATGAGTAAATCTTTAATAATTAAGTTTTAATTTAGTTTAAAAAGGATTCAAAGTTTGAAATCATCTCCCAGATAATACTTCTTGACTATTGGATTATCTGCTAATTCAGTTGATGATCCATAAGATAAGATTTTTCCTTCACTTAATACATATGACTTGTTGGTAATTAGTAGAGTTTCCCTCACATTATGGTCTGTAATAAGAATACCCACCCCATTATTACTTAATTTAAGAATTAGGCTCTTTAAATCATTAACAGCTAGAGGATCAATTCCAGCAAATGGTTCATCTAATAATAAATATTTAGGGCCTTTTCTACCGACTGAAAGTGCTCTGGCTATCTCACATCGCCTTCTTTCTCCTCCCGAAAGTTGATAACCATAATTATCTACAAAATTATTCAAATTAAATTCATTAATTAATTGTTCTCTTCTATTTCTTATTGCCGCTCGACTATAAGATGAATTCTGCAAAGCTAAATCTATATTGTCCTTAACGGTAAGATCTCTGAATATACTCGCCTCTTGAGTTAAATAACCCAATCCAAGCCTTGATCTGATTGGGAGTGGGAGATTAGTTATATTTTTACCATTCATTAAAACTTGACCTTCATCTGGTTTTATATTGCCAACTGCAAGATTAAAAGTGGTAGTTTTCCCAGCGCCATTCGGTCCCATCAAACCTACAACTTCTCCAGGATTTACAATTATGGAAACATCATTTACTATTAATCTTCCCTTAATTGAAAGGGATACATTTTGAATTTTTAAGTTCATCTTCCATTAAAAAGATTAGTTATTTTTTTGAAAAAAAAAGAAAAAAAGAAAAAATAATTAAATTTAATGAGAAAGATATTCATCTTAATCAAATAGGTTTCAAAGAAGGCTTATCGTTTTCATTTAAAGCCTCTTTATATTGTAATTTCCACAATAAATCTTCCAAACATCTGCAGAAAGATTCAAGATCAATACCTAAATTAATCTTGGTTCGAGTTTTTATTCTCCCTAAACCTTCTCCAAGCAAAATAGTAGCACCATTTAAATTACCCTTACTTAAGTGAAACTGTGAAACCGATACTTGTAAAATCCCCTGGATCACTTGTCTCTCGTCACCATCAACACAATTCCATATCTCTTCAAAAGCATCATGAGCCTCATACCATTCATGTTTGTTAAAAAGATTTAAAGCCTTAACAAGGGATTCTTGAAAATTTTTTGTACCTTCTTCATTCATACAATCAAACTACTATTTTTTCTTCTTATTTATTTTTCTCATTCTAATTGAATCAGGTGTTACCTCTAGCATTTCATCTGGGCCGATATATTCAAGTGCTCTTTCAAGGGTAATATCGACAGGAGACTGCAAAGTATCAAGTTCTTCTGCGCCTGCAGATCTCATATTAGTCAACTGCTTAGTTTTACATATATTTAACTCAAGATCTTGAGGACGATTATTCTCTCCAATAATCATTCCCTTATAAACTTTAACTCCAGGTTTAATGAAATAGACTCCCCTATCTTCAGCATTCTTTAATGCATAAAATGTGGCCACACCTTCCTCAAACGCTATAAGAACTCCATTTCTCCTAGTTTCAAAATCTCCAGCTTTAGGTTTATATTCATAAAATGAGTGACTCATGATACCTTCACCTCTTGTTATCCGAACAAATTCACCACGAAATCCAATTAGTCCTCTTGATGGCACAAGGAATTCCAATTGAGTTCTCCCATCTGAACTTGTCTGCATGTTTTTCATCTCTGCCTTTCTCGAACCAAGTTTCTCTATACATGAGCCAACGGATAGTTCAGGCACATCTAGGACCAAAGTCTCTATAGGCTCACATTCAACATTATCAATTTCTCTAAAAATCACTTGAGGTTGTGAAATTTGAAACTCGAACCCTTCTCTTCTCATAGTTTCAATCAAAATACCTAAATGTAATTCTCCTCTTCCTGAAACTGAAAACCTATCAGGAGAATCAGTTTCTTCGACCCGTAGGGCAACATTTGTTAAAAGTTCCCTTTCCAATCTATTTTTTAATTGTCTACTAGTAACAAATTTTCCTTCTTTTCCTGCAAATGGTGAATCGTTGACAACAAAAGTCATATTTAAGGTCGGCTCATCAACTTTTATTAGAGGAAGTGGTTGAGGCGAATCGGGACATGCTATGGTCTCACCAATATTGACGTCATCAAAACCAGAAACAGCAACAATATCTCCTGCGAATGCTTCATTTATATCAATCCTTTGTAATCCTTCAAATCCAAGTAATTTACTAACCTTGCCTTTAATAGTTTTTCCATTTTCTTTAATTAAACTAGCTTGTTGACCATTTTTTATAGTTCCATTATGAATTTTCCCAATTACAATTCTGCCTAAGAAATCAGAATAGTCCAAAGTAGTTATTTGTAGTTGAAGAGGCTTATTTGCATCCCCTACGGGAGGTGGAACATGTCTGATAATAGCTTCAAAAAGAGGCATCATATTGTCACTATTAGATTCCATTTCTTCTTTTGCGAAACCAGATAGGCCGCTCCCAAAAAGATAAGGGAAATCACATTGATCATCATCAGCTCCTAATTCTAAGAACAAATCCAGTACCTTATCAATTGCTATTTCTGGTACTACTCTTGGTCTATCAATTTTATTTACAAAAACTATAGGCCTAAGTCCTTTTTCTAATGCTTTTTTCAAAACAAATCTTGTTTGAGGCATCGGCCCCTCATTTGCATCAACGATCAACAGACAACCATCAACCATTCCCAGAACCCGCTCGACTTCTCCACCAAAATCTGCATGACCTGGTGTATCTATAATGTTAATTCTGGTATCTTTGTAGTTAACTGCTGTATTTTTTGAGAGTATTGTTATTCCTCTTTCTCTCTCAAGATCATTTGAATCCATTACACATGTGGGAATAACTTCATTATCTCTAAATATTCCTGATTGAGATAACAATGCATCCACAAGGGTTGTTTTCCCATGATCTACGTGGGCAATAATTGCGACATTCCTAATTTCTTTTATCGAAGATGACATTTATAAAATTTATATAAATAATAGTTTGACTTTATTAAGGCTAACTCAAAGAATGCTTATTATGAGAATTTCTCTTTAAGACTTTGAAAAACATAATCATATTGGATAATTTAATTAATAAGTTAGATTTGTGTTCATCTGTTTGAAGTTTCAAAAACTTTTAAAGCTTCAATTGATCCCTCATATCTCCAATGCCAAGGTTCATAATCTATATATTTATTATCTTTGGTGAACGATAACTTAAAGTGAAATTTAGCTGCATTCTTGATTAACCATCTAAAAGCATCAGTATTTTCAAATTCGTTCTCAAAGTCTGTTTCTCTTTGAGTAGCATCACCAATATCAATTGCAAAACCAGTACTATGTTCAGAATACCCTGGGGGGGCTGAAACCCTAGCTCTTTCTGCTGCATCTTGATTTCTAATAGATTTTAAAGAATAGAAGATTTCATTCTGCAAATTTATTGATCTATAACCGCTCAAGAAAACTAAGTATATCCCATCCCTTTTTGCTTCATCTCTCATCTTTAGTAGAGAATCACGCATATCAATATGAACTTCAATATTGGGCTCAATTAAAACTAGTTTTTCCTTAGAAATTTCATCATAGGGTAAATGGCCCAAAATTCTATGGTCGTGATTTCTCTGAGCCTGTAAATTGAGATTGCGAAGAGATCCTATTTCTTTATTTCTAATTAATCGCAATCCAAAGATAGATAAGATAAGAAAAATAAATGGAAAATATATAAATAATTTTTTTAATAATATTGAGTTGTAATTATTTAAATGGATTCTTTTAGCTAATGGTATATCAAATTGATTTATATCTTTGTTTTGTTCCAATATTTAGATTTGAATTTGGAAAACATATTTCGATATTAACTATTATTTTAAGAAATGCACTTTTATAAGCAAAAAAGATGTAGCTTTTATATACAGTATTATTTTTTTTCGTATGTTGAGGGTAGCGGTTATTGGAGGAGGTCCAAGTGGTTCATGTGCTGCAGAAATTCTTGCCAAAGCTGGCATAAAAACTTGGCTCTTCGAGAGAAAATTAGATAATGCAAAACCATGCGGAGGAGCTATTCCTCTTTGTATGGTGGAAGAATTTGATTTACCTGAGTCAATTATTGACAGAAAAGTAAGACATATGAGAATGATATCTCCATCAAATAGAGAGGTAGATATAAGTTTAGATAGAGTTTACGGGAAAAGCGATAATGAGTTTATTGGGATGTGTAGAAGGGAAGTTATGGATGCTTTTATGCGTAATAGAGCATCAGATCTTGGCGCCACACTAATAAATGGATTAGTTACTTCTATTGATACTGGAAACAATAATCAAGGGCCATATAAACTATGTTATTCAGATTTTACGAATGGAGACAAAAAAGGAGAACTTAAGGAGCTTACAGTTGACCTTTTAATAGGAGCTGATGGAGCCAATAGTAGAGTAGCTAAAGCAATGGATGCAGGGGATTACAAAGTTGCTATTGCATTTCAGGAGAGAATAAAACTTCCTAAAGAAGAAATGAGTTACTATGAAGACCTTGCTGAAATGTACGTCGGCACTGATGTCTCCCCAGATTTTTATGGGTGGGTATTTCCTAAATATGATCATGTTGCAGTGGGTACTGGAACCATGCAAAAGAATCAGTCATTAATTAAAGGCCTTCAAGAGGGAGTAAGAAATAGGGCAAAGAAAAGACTTGTTAATGGTGAAGTAATAAAGGTAGAAGCACATCCTATCCCTGAGCATCCAAGACCAAGAAGGGTAGTTGGGAGAATGGCTTTGGTTGGTGATGCAGCAGGTTATGTTACCAAGAGTTCAGGCGAAGGAATTTATTTTGCTGCTAAGAGCGGGAGAATGTGTGCTGAAGAAATTGTTGAGGCATCAAAAAACGGTCAAGTAATCCCATCAGAAAATGATTTAAAAAACTATCTAAAAAAATGGGATAAAAAATATGGCACAACTTATAAGGTATTAGAAATTCTTCAAAATATTTTCTATAGAAATGACTCTGCAAGAGAAGCATTTGTTGAGATGTGTGATGACATGGATGTACAAAGACTTACATTTGATAGTTACTTATACAAAAGAGTTGTATCAATGAAACCATTACAGCAACTTAAAATTACAATGCTTACTCTTGGTTCGATCTTAAGAGGGAAAGCCTTAGCACCTCAAAACTATAAACCTGTTGATAGTGCTGTCAGGGAAAATAAAGAAGTAGAAAAAATGCTAGAAAAGTATTCAATAAAGGGTGGCATTAAAGTCAAGAGTTCAAAAGTGTAAAGTCGGCTATTTTTAGAGAATAATTTCTAATTAAGCTCAATAAATTGAGTCTATTATTTCTTATTTTTAAATCCTCTGACATTATTAGGACTCCCTTTTCATTATCAAATAAATCCTCGATAGTTTTTACATTAATCTCAAACAAATTTAGAAGTTCCAAATAATTACAATAACCTTCAGAAAAAAGTTTTTCTAATTCTCCAATAAATTCAAAAACTTTCAATTCACAATCTTTTTCAAAAAGTTTTGTGTTTACATAATCTCTTATTGAGAGAACCTCTGTTGAAAGATCACCATTATTAGCTAATTTGCTTACCCTGGTAATTACCTTCTGGATTTCAACAAAATTTTCCTTTTCTTTATAATTAACAATAGATTTAATCCTATTTTTAAGATCAACGATATTCAATACTCTTTTTTGAGATAATTCATCAGAAGAGCAAACTGCCTTTATTAATTCTTTACTTAGTGATATTTCTTCTAAATGACTAACAATTCTTTGAACTAAAAATTCATTTAAATCATTAGCTACTGTTTCTCTTGAGAATTTTAAATTCGGAAATGCGATTTTCCAAAATTCAATAAGTTCGTTAAATAATTTATCTAAAGGCAAATCAAGTTCATAATCCCAAATTATTTTAATCACTCCATTCAAATTTCTTCTAAGAGCATAAGGATCAGATGATCCACTGGGACGTTTACCAGAAATAAATATACTTATTAAAGTTTCGACCTTATCTGCTATGGAAACTATTGCACCATATTTTGTGGAGGGCAAAGCATCTTTATAAAAAGAAGGTAAATAATGTTCAGCGACAGCCAAGCAAACATCCTCACTAAATCCCTCATATTTAAGATATTTACCACCCATTATTCCCTGCAGCTCAGGGAATTCGAAAACAATTTCGCTACATAAGTCGTTTTTACAGTATTTAGCAGCTTCTATTATTTTTTTTTCTTCTAAAGACTTATCATTTAAAAGTTTAAGAATTTTTTTAGTAACTTCCTCTATCCTTTCTACTCTCTGAAATATATTTCCAATTCCTTTCAAATAGGAAACAGATTTAAGCTTTTCATTTCTTTCGATTGAAGCAACTTTTTTGTCACTTTCTACGAAAAACTTTGCATCTGAAAACCTTGCCCTCAATACTTTCTCATTACCTTTAGCAATATTATTATTTGATTCTTCAAGACCATTTGAAATAACGTAGAAAGTTGTACTAATATTTTTTTCAGAGTTTAAATCTAGCTTAGAGAAATTTTTGTTTTTCAATAAAAGAGGAACGTATCTCTGATGACTTTTCATAACTGTTGAGAGAACTTCAACTGGAAGATCAAGAAATTCATCACTAAATTTGCCAATAATTAAGTCTGGCCATTCAACTAAATCAGTTAGTTCATTTAGTAATCCTTCTGAAAGATCAGGTTTCAAATTTAAAGATTTAGATGCCTGATTTATTAAACTTTCAATTTTTTCTTTTCTTTCTTTTCGAATAGCTATTACTCTATTTCGTTTCAATAATTCAAAAAAATCATCAGGATTTTGAACTTCTAAAACTTCATTGATCAGCCTATGACTTTTTGTTTTATTACTTATTTTGATCTTTGGATCACATTCATCAAATTCAAAATCAAGAATTTCATCATTATAAATAGAGGCAATCCACCTAATCGGTCTTGAAAATTTTATGTTACCAGTCCCCCATTTCATAAATCTAGGGCCTTGAAGACTCTTTAGTAATTTTGGGATAATCGAAGACAAAGAAATTTTTGTTGGTAATCCTTTCTCAATTTTCTTTCCAAATACAAAATCACCCTTTTTTGTATTTTTTATTTCTAGCTGATCTACATCTATATCTAAGCTATTAGCAAATCCTAGAGCAGCTTTAGTAGGACATCCATTTAAATAAGCTGAATTTGCTTTAGGCCCTTTTCTTTCTATTATCTTATCTTCTGCATAATCAACTAAACCCTCGACAAGTAGAATTATCCGCCTTGGTGTGGAGGTAACAACTATATGTTCAAATTTGATTAACTTTTTATCCAATTCAAATTCTATTAGAGATTTAAATTGCTTTAGAACAGAATGAGAAAATTTTGCGGGCAACTCTTCTGTTCCTATCTCAAGTAAATATTTAGACAAGAAAAAAATATGACTTCACTTACTATAATTTACTACCAGTTAAATAAGCTTTTCGCTAATGTATAAAAAGAGATATTATTTGGTCCTTTGATCAAGGTTGAGAAAGTAAAAAAGAAAAAAGATCCTACCAAGGAAGATACTGTTTGTTTGGCTAATGGACTAGAAGTTTCAAAATTTGAAAATTTTAAAAAAAGTAGCCAATTTCTTAAAGAACCACTTGCTACTGAATTAGTCAATGAGAGCGATCATTTTACCAATGATGCAGTTCAGTTATTAAAATTTCATGGTAGTTATCAACAAGATAACAGGGAAAATAGAAGGCCAGGCAAAAGTAAAGATTGGCAAATGATGCTTAGGTTAAGAAATCCGGGCGGTGAAGTCCCTGGGAAATTATTTTTAGCATTAGATGAATTATCTAACAAACTAGGCAATGGAACACTTAGGGCTACTACAAGACAAGCCTTTCAAATGCATGGAATTAGAAAGGAGAACCTAAAGGAAGTAATTCAAACAATAGTAAATTCAATGGGCTCCACATTAGCTGCATGTGGAGACATAAATAGAAACGTTATGGCCCCTGCGGCTCCATTTGATTCGCCAGACTATAATATTGCAAGAGCATTGGCAAAAAAAGTTGCAGATCTTCTTACCCCAATGGCCGGACAAGGCACTTTTTTAGAGCTTTGGGCTGATGGAGATTTAGAGTACACCATAAAGCCTGACAAAGATATTGAGACAATTAGGAAGCTTCAATTCAAAGATAATGTTTTTAGTGGGATAAAAGATGAGCCTCTTTATGGTTCAACTTATTTACCGAGAAAATTCAAATGTGCTGTGACAGTTCCTGGGGACAATTCTGTTGATCTTCTTACCAATGACATAGGAATAGTTGCCTTTACTTCTAAAGAGGGAAACTTAGAAGGGTGCAATTTCTATGTTGGAGGTGGTATGGGTCGCACACATAATAATGAAGAGACCTTTGCCAGAATTGCAGATCCACTTGGATATGTTGAAGAAACTGATGTTTATGAATTAATACAAAGCATTGTGGCTATTCAAAGAGATTATGGTGATAGAAAATCAAGAAAAAATTCAAGAATGAAATATCTTCTTCACAGAAAAGGTATTAAATGGTTTAAAAAGATACTTATTGATAAGTATTTCAAAAAAGAAATTAAAAAAATCAGAAAAGAACCGGATAAGGTTCTTATTGATTATCTAGGTTGGCATAAACAAAATAAAACATCCTATTTCGTAGGTTTACCATTATTATCTGGGAGATTATCTGGAGAGAAGAAGAATACCATCACAAGTATTGTTAAAAAATATAATTTAGATTTAAGACTCACACCTAATCAAGATATTTTACTTTGTAATATCGCCAATAAGAACAAAGGTGAAATTCAAAAATCTCTATCAAAAATTGGATACGAAAATTTAGAAAACATTAATGAAATACAAAGACATGCTTTAGCTTGTCCTGCTTTACCACTTTGTGGTCTTGCGATGACTGAAGCTGAAAGAATATTACCTGAAGTATTAAAAAGGATTGAAAATTTACTATTAGATCTAGAAATACAAAAGACAATTTTATTCAGAATGACAGGATGTCCGAATGGATGTACCAGGCCATATATGGCCGAATTAGCTCTTGTTGGAAGTGGGCAAAACAAATACCAATTATGGTTGGGGGGAAGTAAAAATCTACAAAGGCTGGCTAAACCGTTCTTACAAAGAGTGGAACTTAACGATTTAGAAAAAACACTTCAACCATTATTTGATAATTGGAAGAGTAATTTAGATTTGGATTTCGGAGATTTTATAAATACTCAAGATGAAAATTATATATTGAATTTACTAAATAAAAATCTATAGAATTTAAATTTTTCCATAAAGGGCATTTGCTTTTTTATTTTTCCAAGCCCATAGTTGATCTCCATAACTAAAATGCCACCATTCGTTAGGATGTTGAGCAAATCCGAATTTAGTCATAATTTCCCTTAATAAATTTCTTCTACTATTCCAAATAATTGCTTCTTCATTCTTTATTTTTGAATAAAAATAAGGATTTGAGGTCTCATCCATTTGATCAACCATGCTTCCCATTTCAACAAGATTTCCATCTTTATCTGATAAACAAACATCCAATGCACCACCAGTTGAATGAGGGGGAGGACACCTATTGTCATAAGAAGGATATGCCCAAAATTTTTCAACTTTTTTTAAAATGGATGGGTAAGATTTTATATTTTCAAAAGAAATATCAATATCAGATTTTTCACACTCTAATAAAAATGCTCTTTTAAACATAAATTCCTGTACTTCTAAAGGTCGCCAACTGTCATAAATTAAAAGGTTAAAAGTACTTTTTGATGTCAAATAATCATTTACTTTAACTAATCTATTTACGACCTCTTCTCTTAATTTCCAAATAGAAGTTTTATCTTTGTAAGGTGCTCCTAAATGAGAGTAAGGGTGGGGATCTAAAAACTTTAGGCAGCTAGGTATAGCTATTAATTTATCTCCATTATCTTTAATTGGTATTTTATTCCAAATTTTCAATTGAAATTTGTAATTGATTTATAGTGGCATATATATCAAAAATTACAATGATAGTTTTCAATTCAAGAAATCATGAATGAATTTATTATCAGAATTATCAATAAGTATATTCCTCAAAACAATATTTTCTTTTAAATCAGGATCATCACTAACAATCTTAATAGCCTCTTCACGAGCCTTATCAATAAGAAATTTATTGTTAGGTAAATTGTCAAGTACAAAATCAGGCAATCCGGATTGTCTATATCCTAAAATCTGGCCCGGTCCTCTAAGCTCCAAGTCTTTTTCAGCAATATAAAAGCCATCATTTGATTTTTGCAAAACACAAAGTCGTTTATTTTCTAATCCATTTTTATCGGAGGTTACCAGATAACAAAAAGATTTTGTTGATCCTCTACCAACTCTCCCTCTTAATTGATGTAGCTGGGACAATCCAAATCTGTCCGAATTATAAATAATCATAATTGTGGCGTTAGGGACATCAATACCAACCTCAATTACAGTGGTTGAAACCAATATATTAATTTCATTTCTTAAAAAAGAATTAATCACTTCATTCTTTTCTTGTGAACTTAATTTGCCATGTAATAATCCAACTTTTTTGTTAAAAAAGACCTCTTCTGATAAATGTTTGAATGTTTTCTTTGCTGAGCTTAAATTCATTTTTTCTGAATCCTCTATAAGTGGCAAAATCACATAAGCTTGCTTTCCCTCATTGATCTCATCTTCAACAATCTTGAACAAGTTAGTTAAATCATCTTCTGAAATTATTTTTGTAGTTATAGGAACTCTCCCAGGAGGGAGTTCTGTAATTTGACTCACATCTAAATCACCATAAATGGAAAGTGCAAGAGTTCTTGGAATTGGTGTTGCTGTCATTGATAACAAGTTAGTATTTTCTCCTTTATTTAGTAATCTATTTCTTTGAGTAACTCCAAATCTATGTTGTTCATCAATTACGACCATCCCTAATGCATTAAAGATGACTTTATCCTCAAATAATGCATGCGTACCTACGAGGATATCAACTAATCCATTTTTCAAATTAGAGAAAATTTCTTTTCTCTTTTTTTGAGGAGTATTCCCTGTAAGTAGTTCAACAGAAACTAAAAGTGGGTTCAAATATTTTAATAAATTTTTATAATGTTGTTCTGCCAATACCTCAGTTGGGACCATAAATGCACCTTGCAGTTTTTTTTCAATGACCAGTAAAAGAGAAGCTATTGCAATTATAGTTTTACCGCTTCCCACATCTCCCTGAAGCAATCTAGACATTGGTACGGGATTAGATAAATCTTTCTTAATTTCATTTAAAACATTTTCTTGAGATTTTGTTAATTCAAAAGGAAAAGTATTTAAAAATTCTTTTAATAAAGATCTCTTTTGAGGTAATTGTTGGTAAGTTACATTTTTGCTCGTCTTTCTTTTTCTAAGTAGAAACTTTATTTGAAGTAGGAACAACTCATCAAAAACCAAACGTCTTTTTGACTCAATAAGTGCCTTTTGAGTTGGTGGAAAATGAATATTAATCAACGACTCTCCTTTTGATAATAAAGATAATGAATCAAGTTGCTTTTTATTTAAAATTTCTGGATATTGCTTTGCATAAATTAGTACCTTTTTCATAAGTTTTATAAAACTCATATTTGATAATGCTTCACCTAATGAATACAAGGGTAATATTTTGCCTGAGAAATTAAAATTATCATTGTTATCCTTAAGAATTTCAATCTGCGGATCTACAAAAGTCTTGCCATACTCTGTCAATTTAATCTTACCAGAAATTGCTAATTTAGTTCCAGGAGTATACAAAGATTTTTGAGATGTGAAGAAGGAGTAAGATCTAAATCTTTTTCCTAAAAAAAATTTTGTAACCTTTATTGAAGAAGTTTCATCAGAAACTATAAAATTCATTATTGATAAATTACTATTCTTTTTACTCTTATGTATATAAAATCTTTTAATGTTTGCGATGCACGTGTATAAATTATCTGGTTTTAAATTTATTATTTTAACTCTATTCGTATAGTCTAGATATGTTCGTGGGAAATAATTAATTAGATCTTTTATATGAAATATCCCTAATTCATTAAGCTTATTTTTATAAACTTTTCCTACATTTTTTATTAATGAAATATCTGAATCAAAAGACAAACTTGAATCAGCTTTATTCAGAAAAACATTATTAGAAATTTTATTAGAATTTTCTATATCTAGAGTTTTACCCAGTTTATAAAGATTTTTTCTTGTATCTATAATTAACCTTTTTCTTTGATTTTCATCTAATTTATTATATTCATTATATTTTCGAGAAAATTCATAAAATATCGTTAAATATTCTTCTGAGATATTTAGATTATCCAGTTTTTTCAATGATTCATGCAAATAATCATTAAAATATTTTTCTCTTCCTAAAGTATTAATAAATTTGTTTTCAGTTTCAATAGTAAGAGACTTTTGAAGAGGTCTTATCCAATCTTTAATTAATTTATTTTCATTCCCGCTAATAGTCAAATTTGAAAAGAAAGTTATTTTTTCAACGTATCTTATTCAAAGTTATTTCTTTTTGCCTCCAATATGTCTCTTTTTTAATCAAACGCTGAAATTGATTTTTTAGCTCATTTATTTTGTTCCTTTGAATAGAAAGATTTAAATTTTTAAACTCTAGCTCAACAGTAGATATATTGAAGAAAATAATGCTTGGAAAATTATTTTCGTTTAATGATGACCGATTTAAGTTTAATTCGAAATTAATAACAAAAGGATAAGGATGTTTAATCATCAAATTTTTGCCTACTAAATAATCAAAGGAATCTTTTGATATCATTTTTTTAATTAGATTTGCCTTAAATAATTCTTTGTTAATCTTATATGAAAGATTCAATAGTAAATTTTCCAATGACTTGTCTATTAAATCAAAAATTTTAAGAATGTTATTTTTGCGTGAAATATCAATTTGATTGATATCGTCTTTTTCTGGATGTCTTGGATTTTCAACCTTTAATTCCCCTATTAGTTCAAGAAGGGAGTAAAAAAATTGTTTTTCAACTCCTAAATTTTCAATAATATTATTACCAGATAAATAATTACTATCTAAATCAAGTGATACAAATTTCTCATAATTATCAGCCTGATAATATTCAGAAGTATTTGAAATATCTTTACTAATATGGAACTGAATGGGTTCTTCTGATTGAAAACCATCTTTATATTGAAATTTTACTTTTTGGTCATACATTGTTTTTGAGGAACTATCTAAACTATCTAAACTATCTAAACTATTAAAATTAACTTCCTCATTTATATTTTTGTCAATTTCATTTATTTTTAATTGTTCTACTGTTAATAAGGGCAAATTTGTATAAATAAGTTTACTTATTTTATTTTCAAAGAAACCACAAAATTCATTTTCACTTAAGAACTTATCATTAATTTTTGGATAACTATATATTTGGTTAAGCCCTTTTTCTACAGAGATATAAAGTAGATCTCGTACAAGATTAAGGTAAAATTCATATTCCCTATAGATATTTCTAGTTAATATTCTTTTTTTTATGTCAGCTCTCTCTAATTGAGAATTAATTTTATCTATATATTCGTAATTATTGAAATTATTCACATCATTAAAAAACTAGTTTGATTGCATTGATGCGACCTCTTCAGCGAAATCAATCTGATTTTTTTCGATACCTTCACCTAATGTATATCTTGTAAAGCGTCTTACTTTGATATTTTCTCCAATTTTTGCAGCTGCTTGTTTTACGAGATCCTCAACAGTAAGAGAACTATCTTTAATATAAGGTTGTGCAAGCAAGACCAGCTCATTAAGTCTTTTCGCAATTCTCCCTTCAACTATTTTTTCTTTAATTTGTTCTGGTTTTCCAGATAAATCATCTCTCCCCATCTCAATCTGCTTTTCTTTTTTTACAACATCTTCTGGTATTTCATCAATTGAGACATACTCAACATTTGGGCAAGCTGCTACTTGCATTGAGACATCTTTCAACAGAGATTGAAAAATGTCACCTCTAGCAACAAAATCAGTTTCACAATTTAACTCTAGTAGAACTCCCACTCTTGATCCAGTATGTATATAACTACCAATTGAACCCTCAGCAGCAACTCTTCCCGATTTCTTTTCAGCACTAGCTATGCCTTTCTTTCTTAACCATTCCAAAGCTTTATCAACATTTCCATCAGTTTCGTTAAGTGCTTTTTTGCAGTCCATCATTCCTGCGCCAGTTTTGTCTCTAAGATCTTTTACAAGTTTTGCTGTAATGTTTCCCATTTGAAGTAATAAAAAATAGTGAATAGTAAGTTTTAAATTGGAATTTAATTTTTCCTTTCGGCATTAGAGCCCTTTCTACCCTCATTTATGGCATCTGCAAGTCTTCCTAAAATAAGTTGCACAGATCTAACGGCATCATCGTTACAAGGAATTGGAACTTCACACAAATCCGGATCGCAATTTGTATCCAACATTGATACTAATGAGATATCTAATTTTCTAGCTTCTAATACTGCATTAGATTCTCTTCTCTGATCAACCAATACAACTACATCTGGTAATCTTCTCATACCCTTAAGTCCACCTAAGTATTTTTGTAATCTTTCAAGTTCTCTCCTTAATACTGCAGCTTCTTTTTTTGGCCTCATTGCTATTGAACCACTACTTTCCATTCTTTCTAGATCCTTTAATCTTTCAATCCTAGCTTTCATTGTTGTCCAATTAGTCAACATCCCTCCAAGCCATCTTTGATTTACATATGCAGCCCCACAGCGTGTAGCTTCCTGAGCTACTACATCTGATGCTTGTTTTTTTGTACCGACAAATAGGAAACGTTTACCGCTTTTTGCAGCGTTTCTCGTCCATTTATATGCATTGTTCATACACAATGCTGTTTTTACAAGATCAATAATATGAACTCCATTTCTCGCGCAATATATATACTTAGACATCTTGGGATTCCAACGTCTAGTTTGATGCCCAAAATGAGCACCAGCTTCCATCATTTCTGATAGTGATACAACAGCCATAATTTAAAAAGGGGTTTCGGGTTAGCCTCCATCTGACGGGGAATTAATATTAATAATTCACCCGAAACTGTCAGATGTGTGAAATTTGTTTCAACTATCCTAGCAAGTGATGTGTATTTCTAAAAGTTTTTTATCTTGATTTGGTTAACTGTTTAATGTAAATCATATTTAGAGGGATCCTAAGTATTTCAAGTGCAAGTCTATTTCTTCTTATATTTACTAGGAATCTTAATAAAGGAAGGATTCTATCAACACTGATTAGTCCTCCCAAGCAAAGAATTTGCCAAAGTAAATTATGGAGTGGAGTTAATTGAATCATAAATCTAACCCTTAAATTTGGGTGTTTCTTATAAAAAACTAAAGCCATTTTTGCTCTCTCTTTTTCTTGAGATATTAATGAATCTATTTGTTCACAATTAAATGGTGGATGCCAATGAAAACCTACTGCATTTGGACATTTAATTAATTTTGTCCCAATTTTTTTTAATCTTTCTCCAAGTTCTAAATCCTCCCAACCGTAAAGACTAAAAGATGTATCAAATAAGCCGACGCTTAAAATCAATTCTTTTGATATCGCAACATTCCCAGTAGCGAAGTAAGCAAAAGAAGTGTCCAGTATTTTATGTTTTTCACTCTGAGGATTTAGAAAATTAGATGTATTGACCACAGAGCCATAGGTAAAGCATTTTTTATCATTTTTTCTCCAAGAGGTAAGTAATTTTTCTACGTGACTATTTATAAAATCATCTAAAACAATAAGATCACTATCAATAAATATAATAATTTCATATTTTGATTTAATTACCCCAAGATTTCTTCCCATTGCAGGCCCACCATGTTCTTGTTGAAACAGAACCACATGAGGGAGATTAGCTTTATTGTTATTTATCCATGCACTTGTTCCATCAGTAGATCCATCATCCACTACTATGACTTCATAATTACTAGTATTGCTATTTAATTTTTGATTCTCAAGTGCAATTAGACATTTCTCTAATATGGGTTTTCTATTGTAAGTCGGTATAACAATACTTACATTCATGATCACGCTTTATTATGCATAACAAAAAGAATCAAAAAAAGGGGCTCTTTCCCTAATCAGCTGCGCCGCCATTGTTTGATGTGCCTGTAACATTTCCACCATCAGGTCTACCATCAGTTCTTAGCTTCCTTTTTTTGAACTTTCTAGCATATGCTCGATTACGTTCCTGCTTTTCTTTTTTTAGATTCCTTCTCTTAGACATAAATTTTTAACTTTTCATTATATTAGCTCACTATGAGCATTATATATTTTACCATCTTCCATACTTAATATCCTATCTGCCATATCAGAAATCCTTGGATCATGAGTCACCATAAGTACAGAACAATTTTGCTCTTTTGCTAGTTTTCTTAAAAGGGTTACTATTTCTCTACCTGTTACGCTATCTAAAGCAGAAGTGGGCTCATCAGCTAGTAAAAGTTTTGGGTTAGCAGATAAAGCCCGAGCAATTGCTACTCTCTGTTTCTGGCCTCCTGACAAGTCATTGGGTAACTTTTTCTGATGATCTTCTAATCCAACTGCTGACAACCAATTTTGTGCTATTTCACGTCTTTGCAAATATGTTAAACCTTTTATTAAATCGGCGCCCATTTGAACATTTTGTTCAGCTGTTAAACATCTAAGGAGATTATGACCCTGAAAAATCATGCCAATACTTCTTCTAAGAATCTGACAAGTTTTTCTTGATGCTCCATTTAACTGATTATCTAATACAGTTAAATCACCACTTTGGCAGGTTCTTAATGCACCAATTAAGGTTAAAAGAGTAGTTTTGCCACATCCGGAGGGCCCTCTTAAAAGAACCAACTCACCTTTATCAATACTTAAATTAACATCATTAAGAACTTGTTTTTTATTTTCATTTTCTCCATAAAAGTGACTCAAATTATTTATTGATACTGTTTTTAAGTTTTTAATAATTTTTTTTGATTTATTAGCTTTAACCATTTATCTTCAATTGTTAAAAAATTTCGGCAGGATCAGCGTCAACTAATTTACGCATCGCAACAGCGGCGGAACCCATACACATAACTAAAACTAAAACGAAAATTAAAATCGTTTTTTCTGCATCCATTATTATTGGGAGTTTAGTAGAACTTCTTATAACTGAGTAAAGTATTTGACCAGAGAAATAAGCAGGTAAATAACCAAACAATGCCAACAAAAACCCCTCTCTAGCTACAACAAAGAAAAGGGACTTAATTCTATACCCCATTGCCAATAAGGTGGCGTACTCTGGGAGGTGATCTGTAACGTCACTATAAAGAATTTGATAAACAACCACACACCCTACAACGAAACCCATCAATGCTCCCAAACTAAATATGAAACCTATTGCAGTACTATTTTTCCAATAATTCTTCTCAAATTCTATAAATTGATTTTTTGTAAGAACCCTAACATCATTTGGGAGTGAGTTATTTAATATCCTTGAAATCAATTCAGGATCAGATCCTTTTTTTAGCTTTACTAAACCAATTTCTATACTTCCAGGAGGATTAGCAGGAAAAAGTCTTAAGAAGGTTTCTCGACTAGTTATCAAATTACCATCTGCACCAAAAGATGGCCCCAACTCCACAAGGCCCTCAACAATTACTCTTTTTCCAGCAACCTCAGTCTCAACTTTTTTTTCAGATAAGAACCATTCTTCAATTGGTCCAAATTCAGGTCTAGATAATTTGTCAAAAAGAACTCTTGATGGATTTCTCAATTTATAAGCTTTCCTTGAGAATCCCTTATCTAAAAGAAGTGAATCGGAGGGATTAAAACCTAATGCAAGTATTGATCTAGTTTTAAGATTTTCGGGATTTCTCCAAAGTAAATAATTTAGATTAACGGGAGCAGTTTTTTCAACATCTTCTACTGCGAGAGTTTGAATTAATCTTCTTTTTGGGAATCCACTCATGCTTATAGAACTTTTTGATCTGGGACTTATTAAAACAAGATCGGCATCTAGAAGTTTATGAATAGTTACGCTCGTATCAAATAAACCATCTCTAAAACCTAATTGCATAAACATCAATATCCCTGCAAAACTAATTCCAGCTATTGCAACAGCTAACCTTAATGGTTGCCTAGTTAATAACAACCAAGCTAATGGTATTTTTCTGAATTTTAAAAAAGAAAAACTCATTAGGGAATAAATTTTGCAATCACTTTCATTCCTGCATAGTTTTGAACGATATCTATAGAATCTTGATCTAGTTTTACTAGTACCTCGATAATTCGCGAATCAGCATCCCCTGTTGGATCAGTCGATAGAACTTTTCTTTGTTTTACCTGAGGACTAATCCTAATCACCTTTCCTTTAAGATTTTTTTGGAAACCTCCATTCTCACTGCTCAATTCAACATTCTGAGAGATAAAGACTCTATCGATGTCAGATTCATAAACCTCTATCAATGCTTCCATTTTTTGACTGGAACCAATCTCCAAAATCCCTTCATTTTGGGGCCTTTCACCAACTCTCGAGTTTATTCCAAGGATAAAACCATCGATTGGACTCCTTAATTTTGAATTAAATAGATCTATCTTGATATTTTTTTGATCTCCGATTAGGTTTATTTTCTCTTTTTGCAATTTTAATAATTCATCTTTTCTTTGTGAAAACTCTACAAAAGAATATACATCTTTGCTCAAAGCTAGCTCATACCTTTGAATTTGATTTTTCTTTAGGGTAATTTCTTCGTTAATAGTATTAATTAGATTTTCGTTTCTTTCAAGATCAGCAATTAATTTTTCTCCATTTTCAAAGATTGCCAAGATATCACCTTTTTTTACGAAATCTCCTTCATTTACTAAAATTTCAACAATTCGGGGGGAAGAGCCAAACTGACTTATTGGAGCTGCCAATTGTCTAATCTCTCCCGAAGGAGAAAGTTGACCAAGTGCTGCAACAGCTGTAATAGGAGGTATGAAATCTAAAGTTATTTCCTCTTTAAATTTTGAACTAGATTTATTATTTCCAGAACAGGAAATAACACCAAGAGATATTGGTGTAAATAATAAAAAATAAATAAATAAATTTTTTAATATTTTTAATTTCATTAAAAATCGAAGAGTACTGTTTTTATATAGTTATTGACCCATTTTTCATCAAAATATTTTAGAAGAACCATACTAGTCTTCTCATTTTTCATTTGTTGAACACAATAATTTTTTTGAAAATCTATTCTCTCTTGGATAATTTCCTCATTAACTTCCGGTTTAGCTTTCTTACTTAATTTGATCAAAATAGAGAGGTATTGATCCACAACTCTGCAAAAATCATTCCTTTCAGATTTACTTTTTAAGGAAGCAAAAAATACATTATTAGAAAAAATACCCCCCCATTTAGGAATCTCTCTCAAAGAGGTAAAAGAACTTTTATCAACTTCAGAAAGTAATTTTTCGTATTTCAAACCTTGGTTTTGTGATGACGGGGATAAATCAACAATGGCAGCAGAAACAATATCATTTATTTTTACCAAATCCATCCCAAAAATTGGGATATCAAACTTTGGATCAGGGAAAAAAACGCAGTGTAATATCTTAAGATTCTTTGAAAATTCAGCTACTTCAATATGTAACTTTCTAAAACCTTTTGCTTTATGAAATTCATTTTCAATATAAAGTTCTCTGCCTATTTCTTTAGATATTATGTTAGTTAGTTTTGGATCAATTTTTATAATCTTAAGGTCATCAAGCATTGATCTATGCTCTCTAATATTTTGTAATAAATCCAAAATAAGAGGGTCAGTTAATTTTGTTTTAGTTAAAGATTCAGACAACAAGGCTAAAAAGTACCAAAATAGAATTTAAAGAGAGAACCGAAATGAACGTAGGAGATGTTAATTACTACACCCATTCAAGCAAAACTAGATGTGTGTTTGTGGATAATAAAGAATTGCCGCTTATAAGCATTGATATTTGGTGCAAAGCAGGTTCTTCATTTGAGGATGTTGATAAAAACGGCACTGCTCATTTTCTAGAACATATGATTTTTAAAGGATCTAACAAAATAATGCCAGGTGAGTTTGACCATAAAATTGAATCACTAGGCGGAATAAGTAACGCTTCAACTGGTTATGATGATGTACATTACCATGTATTAGTTCCACCCAGTAACTTTAAAGAATCACTTGCTCTTTTGACAAATATTGTCATTGCTCCAGTTTTTAATGCTGAGGAATTTATAAAAGAAAAAGGCGTAGTTATTGATGAAATAAAACAACAAAATGATCAGCCTGAAGAAAGACTATTTAATTATTTTTTGAAAAGGGTTTGGTTAAGTCCGAATTATGCCAATTCAATTTTGGGAACTGAACATAGTATTAAAAACTTAGAGATAAATGACCTTGTGAAATTTCATAGCAAACATTACACTACTGAAAAAATTTGTATTGCAATTGCTGGGAATCTCTCTGAAGAAATTTATAAAATTTTTGAAAAAAGTGATCTATCGGGCATAAAAGAAAGCAAAAAATTAATAAATCTAAAAAATATACCTTCTTTAAAAATCAGGAATGGTAGAGAGTCAGTTAAGTTTGATAATTTAGAGTTTTCAAGAATATTTATGGCTTGGTTTATCCCAAACCTAAATGATCAAAAAAATATTATTGGGCTGGAGATATTAGCGTCAATTCTCGCTGTAGGAAGAAACAGCAGATTAGTTAAAATTTTAAAAGAAGATAGTAATCTTGTTGAATCGGTATATGTAGATGTAAATGCTGGAGAATTAGGTGGTTTATTTATAATGGAAGCAAGTTGTGAGTCCAAAGATATTGATTTAGTAGAAAAGCAAATTAATAAAACTATAGATGAGATCTCAAATTGTAAAGCCTTGGCTTTGGATGAAATAAAAAAAGCAATAAATATTGTGAAAAGTAATTATATCTTTAATTTAGAGACATCTACACAACTCTCTTCGTTCTTTGGAAATGAACTTCTTTGGGGGAGAAAATCTTCAATAAATGATTTAGAGAGTCATTTAAAATATTGGAATGACTTAGATAACTTCAAAGAGATAACAGAATATATCCGTGGCGAGAAATTCACTTTAGTTGCATCCCCTAGTAAATGTTAAAAAAATATTTTTTAAATAATAAAAAAAGAAATTTTTCAACTGCTTCAATTTGGATTAAAGGGGGGAGTGATATGGATAGTACTGGCAAAAAAGGTATAAACAAGATCCTTTGTTCATTACTTACAAGAGGATGTGAGGGTTTCAATAATTTCACTCTTTCGGAGTATATTGAGTCCTATGGCGCAGAATTAAATCAAGAAATATTTGAAGATGGTATTTCAATAAGCATTAAATCCCTAAATGAACATTTCAGCAAATTATGCCCTTTATTAGATTTAATAATTAATAAACCAACTCTCTTAGAAATTGAATTTCAAAAAGTAAAAAAATCCTCAATTAATTTCTTAAAAAAAGATAAAGAGAATCCATTTAATATCTGTTTTGAAAACTGGAGAAGAATTGTTTACTCAAATCATCCTTATGCCTTTAATACAAATGGCAATGCAAATGATGTCTTAAAGATTACCTATGAAGATGTTTTGCTTGAGTTTAAAAATTTCAAAAGTCGCGATAGGTATTTAATTTCAAATAACTTAGGAATAAATGGAGTAAGTATAGAAACATTATTAGGGGAAAAACCCTTAGAAGAAAAATCAATAACTATAAATCACGATTTAAGTCCTAACAGTAGATTTGATTTCAATAATAATGATTCAAATCAAACAATAATAATGATGGGGAACCAAACTTGCTCGCGAAGAAGTAATGAATATTTGCCACTTAAGGTTTTGGAGTCATATTTATCTTATGGAATGAGCGCTGCTTTATTTAAACTTTTTAGAGAAAAACATGGTATGACTTACGATTTAGGTGTTTATTATCCTATTAGAAGTGGGAATAGCCCATTTTTAATTTATTTATCCGTATCTAATAAGCAAGCACTTTTTGCTTTTGAACTTTTGTCAACACTATGGAAAAATTTACTTTTTAATCCGTTGACTGATGCTGAAATACTTTTAGCAAAAGAGAAACTAAAAGGTTCTTTTCTATTAGGTAGTCAATCATTAGATGAAATTTTACAGAGAAAGATACAATTAATTAGTTATGGTATTTCACCAATCTCTGAGATCGATTTAAATTCAAAAATAAAGGAAATAACTTCGTTAGATATTCTTAAATTAACTAAGAAATATTTTTCAAAACCTTTTCTGAGTATTTCTGGAAATGAAAAAATATGTTTAGAAATTTCTAATAGGTGGGAGAAAAGCTTTTAAGTTAATTTAGTTTTTCTCAATCTTATCAATATCGATTAAAAACGAACCTCTTCTAAACTTTACTTCAACAGTATCTGGGGATTTGATTGATAGGATTTCCCCAATTTCATCAATTGCCACTAGATCAGGTGGTCTTAACATAGGCATGTTATCTGAAGTTTTAAGGTAAGAGACTGGCGCAATCAACTTAACCTTATCGTTAATTTGGTATTTCATTTATATATTAGATACACGCAAGGGTAGTATAAGCATAAACTTAGAGAAAAAATCAACGAAATGCATTGATTCATTCTACAATCTTAGAATCAACTTTCTACAAATTAATGAATCAGAAATTTAAAACATTAATTTTATGGGCATTACCTATACTTTTAGTAATAGCACTTTCTTATCAATTTTTATCTTCAAGCAATGTTGATTCGCTGAAATCTAATGGGACTACTGTTGCACCAAGAAATTCTGCTGTAGCAAGAGTTAGTTACGGCAGATTTTTAGATTACATTAATTCAGGAAGAGTTACATCTGTTGATATTTTTGAGGGAGGCAGAAATGCAGTTATAGAGACAATAGATTCAGATTTAGATAATAAAGTCCAAAGGTTACGTGTAGATCTTCCTGGCTTAACACCAGAACTTATAAATATCTTAAAAAACGAAGGGATCAGTTTTGATGTTCATCCAGTTAAAACAGCTCCTCCTGCATTAGGAATTTTGGGTAATTTACTTTTCCCAGCTATCTTAATTGGAGGTTTAATTTTGTTAGCAAGGAGGTCAAATGGTATGCCTGGAGGACCTGGCCAGGCAATGCAGTTTGGAAAAACAAAGGCAAGATTTGCAATGGAAGCTGAAACAGGAGTTGTTTTCGATGATGTTGCAGGTGTTAATGAAGCCAAGCAGGATTTGCAAGAAGTTGTCACTTTTCTGAAAAAACCAGAAAAATTTACTTCCGTTGGAGCAAGGATTCCGAAAGGCGTTTTATTAGTTGGCCCTCCTGGTACTGGTAAAACCCTTTTAGCAAAAGCAATTGCAGGTGAAGCAGGTGTACCATTTTTCTCACTATCAGGTTCTGAATTTGTTGAAATGTTTGTTGGGGTTGGTGCTAGTAGAGTTAGAGACCTATTCAAAAGAGCTAAAGAGAATAGTCCTTGTTTAATATTTATTGATGAAATCGATGCTGTCGGAAGGCAAAGAGGTGCAGGTATTGGAGGAGGCAATGATGAGAGAGAACAAACTCTCAACCAATTACTTACTGAAATGGATGGCTTCGAAGGTAATAGTGGGATAATAATAATTGCAGCCACAAACAGACCCGATGTTCTAGATTCAGCTTTAATGAGACCAGGCAGATTTGATAGACAAGTAACTGTAGATGCACCTGATATCAAGGGCAGACTATCAATATTAGAAGTTCATGCTAGGAATAAGAAACTTCAAGAGGATTTAACACTTGAAAGCATTGCGAGAAGAACACCTGGGTTTACTGGAGCAGATTTAGCAAATTTATTAAATGAGGCTGCCATTTTAACAGCTAGGAGGAGAAAAGACTCTATTAGTATTTCAGAAATCGATGACTCTGTAGACAGGATTGTCGCAGGAATGGAAGGTTCTCCGTTAACAGATGGAAGAAGTAAGAGATTAATTGCTTATCACGAAGTTGGCCATGCTCTTATCGGTTCACTGGTAAAAGCTCATGACCCTGTTCAAAAAGTGACTGTCATTCCAAGAGGCCAGGCTAAAGGATTAACTTGGTTTACCCCAGACGATGAACAAACCCTTGTTAGCAGGGCTCAATTAAAAGCGAGAATAATGGGTGCTTTAGGAGGAAGAGCTGCTGAAGATGTAGTTTTTGGAGAAGGTGAGATTACAACAGGAGCTGGAGGCGATTTCCAGCAAGTTGCTTCAATGGCACGCCAAATGGTTACCAGATTTGGAATGAGTAATTTAGGTCCGATAGCTTTAGAAAGTGGTAATCAAGAAGTTTTTGTTGGTAGAGATTTAATGACAAGAAGCGAAGTTTCTGATTCAATCTCTAAACAAATAGATGAAAGTGTGAGAGTAATGGTAAAAGAGTGTTACAAAGAAACTTACGATATAGTAAGCAAAAATAGAGAAGCCATGGATAGAATAGTAGATTTACTAATAGAAAAAGAAACACTAGACGGTGAAGAATTTGTAAGTATTCTTTCCAAATTCACCAAAATTCCTGAGAAAGAAAGAACGCCTCAGTTACTAAGTTAACCTTTAATAGGTTTCTTATCTAATACCAAATCAATTAAACCGTACTCAACAGCCTCCTTCGGTGACATATAAAAATCTCTATCTGTATCTTCTTTGATAGTGTCATAATCCTTTCCAGTTCTCTCTGATAGTTCTGTATTAAGTCGCTCTTTTAAGAACAGAATTTCATCTGCTTGAATTCTTATATCACTAGCTTGTCCTCTAGCTCCACCAAGTGGTTGATGAATCATTATTCTTGAATGTCTAAGGCTGCTTCTTTTACCTTTAGTACCTGCCGCAAGTAAAAATGCACCCATACTAGCTGCAAGGCCTACACAAACTGTATGAATGTCAGGCTTTACATGCTGCATTGTGTCAAAGATGCCCAATCCATCATATACGGATCCACCAGGTGAATTTATGTACATATAAATGTCCTTATCTGGATCCTCTGCTTCAAGGAACAATAATTGAGCAACAATTCTATTAGCAGTTTCACTAGTAACTTGCTCTCCCAAAAAGATTATTCTCTCTCTTAATAGTCTCGAATAAATATCAAAGACTCTTTCACTACCGCCTGATTCTTCTAAAACTAAAGGGATCATAATAATATTTATCTGTTTATTAGATATTAACGATATTGAGTCAACATACGCTAACCTTATTAAGGTTTACATATAAAAAATTGAAAGAAAAATTGACTGTTTCAGATAGCAAAAAGTTATTTCATGAAAAATTTCCTTACGTCATTCCAGGTTTATATAAAAGAATAGTTGATGAAATGCTTGTCGAACTTAATCTCTTAAACCATCAAAATGAATTTACGCAAGACTATCTCTTTTGTGTCGGTCTCACCGAAACATTCAAAGAATTAATGAAAGGATATCAACCTGAAAAACACTTGGATCTACTTTTTGAATCTTTATGCAGTTCTACAAATTTTGAGGCGAAGGAAATTAATGAAATATCTAAAAAGTCTCAAGAAGAATTCAAGGATAAAACATCTAAAGATATTTTAAAATTATTAATTGAAAAAAGTAATTCTAAACTTTATCCTTCAAGGATTTTGAACTTAGGAATATATATATTAATTTCAAACTCCCAAGATTTCAAAGAGAAAAATGAATCAGATAAAAATAAGATGAACTCTGATATTTTTGAGAAGTTAAGCTTATCTGCTAATAAAGCAGAAAAAGATATTGGAATCTACAAAAGCAGCATATCAAAAATGGAACAAGCAAAAGAATTAATTGAAGAGCTCAGAATTAAGGATAAGAAAAAAGAACAAAAATAATATTATCTATTTTTTTAATCTTTTTTTATCTTTCCAAGAGACATATGATATATAAATTACAGCTAATGTTATGAATATGAGTAAAACAAACGATGTTAAGATAAGAAATTTACCTAAATAGACTTCATAAGTTAAAAATGAAATCATATGTCAATGGAACCGTCCCCATTTCTGCCCCAAACAACCATGGCAATTGAAAAAGTAAAAATTGCAGCCAATGCTGCCCAACCTATTTGAAAGATCATTGAATTTAACTCGCTAACATAAATATAACAGAACTTCAAAATTTTTAATCATTTTAAAGCTAAAGTTAATTTCTCAGAAACAAAATTTTCTCAATAGAATAAAAATAAATCTAAATTGGGAAGATTAGTTTTAAATCATAGTACAAATATAGAAGGTCTAATTCCGATACTCAAAAAACTAGCACTGGACATAAATATCAAGACAATAACTCCAGCCGCTATTTCAAGAGCTAGGGGAAGATCTTCTAAATTGATAATTAGATTGTCAGTGAAAACTATAAACGGATATAAAGCAATAGCAAGAAAGGGTAAAACTGCCCAAGAAGTTTTTATTTCAACAGACTTAAGTAAAGATGAATTGAAAAAAATTATAGATATTTATAATATAAAGTAATTAAATTAAAGAAAATTAGAAAATATTCAGGAGAGAACAAATGAAATTGGTGTTAAATTTTTCTATGTTTTTATTGGCCTTTTTTTCATTTACTAATGAATCATTCTCACTTAATGACTTCCAAATAAAAAGATTTTGCAAAAAGGAGAAAAGGGAATCTTTATGCATCAAAAAATTAAAAGAGAAAAGAACTAATCTCCAAGAAGGAAAGCTAATTGAAATACCTGTAACACCTTTCAAAGGGTAATTAGAAATTGAATTTAAATTTCAAATTCTGATTCGAAGAGATTAAAGGCATTTTTATATTTTAAGAGAAGTTCTTCTGAATCATGATGGAATCCTTGCTGTTCATAATCTTCTTTTAATTCATCATATAAATAAACAACTCCATTAAAAGCACTCATATATTCCTTCTGTATATCTTCATCATCGATATCATAGATTTTAGCCAAAGCTAATTCTACATTTTTCTTTGATGAATATATTTTTTTTTCAAAATCTTTATTTAACTTCCTTCTTTTTTTTGCCATAAAAAAATTTTATTTCAAATACAAATTAACAATACTAATATTCATAGATAAATTAAATCAAAACTTATAAAATGAAATTATAGTTTCCAAATCAAAATAAAACCTCTACATTCTTATTAATTTATTCGATGATATGAATGAAAAAGAAACAAGTAATCTCAAAGAACTTAGAAACCAAAATTATGAAGCCAAGAAAATGAATACTTCCGTCAAATCAAAGAGAAAGGAAGATAAACAACTTCCATGGTGGGTAGAGTTTTTATTTGTTCAAATAGGATTACCAGATAGCATACTAATAAAAATATTAAAAACCAAAAAGAAAGCTAGAGAATTAGTAAAAAATGATAAGAAATCTTTAATCATATATTTATTTTTAATTATGGCATTGGCCTATTTTTATCCAGTTATTAGACATGCAAAAAACAAATTAAATTGCGAAGATATTGCCAAAGATTATATTATCAAGAATAAAAATATATCTAGAATTAGCAAGAGGGAATTAAAAATGTTATCAACAAATTTTTGTTATGGCGGTAAAGAAATATATGAAATTGAAAATTTTAAAAATTAAAATTTAAATATTCTCTACTAATAACCTTCTCAATATTATAATTATTACTTTAAGTTAAATAACATTTAGATTTTAAAAATATGACTGATATAAATCAAAAGAAAGAAAATGTAAAAATGCATTTAAAAGATTTAAGGCAAAACTTAAAGAAAATGCATTTAGAAGTTACGGAAGAATTAATATTACCCCAGCCAGATGATGTAAAAGAATTAATGAATAAAATGGATCAACTATTAAAATTAATAGAATCAAAATAAACTATACTTTAAATACTTGGAATAAAAAAAAAAAAAATGAAAAGAATAAAACAATTTTATAAAATATTTTTAATCACAATTTTTCTAAGTTCCTGCAGAACATCAATCAATAACGAATATCCCATAATTAATTCTGAAGAAAATATTAATGAGAATGTTAATTCAGAAAAAAAAAGAATGGAATTAAAATTTTCCTGTGGAGAAGATGGGATATCAGAATACTTAGATGATGGATGGATTATCTTAAAAGAAGATTCTCAAGAAAAAATTTGTACTTGGAAATCTGTTCCTGCATCAAAAGATTGTGATTTAGAAAAAGATAAAGGTTGTAAAATAACGAAGCCTGACAAAATTGGTGAAGAAAAAACTTATTTATTAGAAAAATAACTTCGTATAATGAATCTAAAATCAGAGTATCTTGTCGATTTAATTTACAAGAAATTAAATAACTATAAGTATAAAAAAATCTTTTTAGAAAAAGAATGTTTAAAGAACTTTATTTTTTCACTTTTTAAAGAAAAATGAATTTAATGAGAACTATAATGAAAACATTATAGTGAAATTTATCTTGAAGATATCATGTATAATTTATCCTTTTTAACCATTTCTCTAATAATAATATTTCTTGTAAGTCTTTATCTCTTGTTTAAATTTACCTCAAATAGTAAAAATTAAAAATAGTTCTTTAATCAATTTTAGATAATTGGGTCTTCTCTAAGTAATAAAACTTTATGATTACTTAAACCGTCATTAATCCATTCCTTGTATTCCTCTAAAACGCACTTTTTATTGGAATTATCTAGTAAATTAATTCTTTTTTTTGCGTTATCTAAAGCTTCTTTGATACAGAATTCATGATTTTTAAAATTTTCTTGCATTAGTTTTTTTTTTAATTTTATTAAAAATAATTCTGCATTCTGTATTGTATTTAACATTAATTAGCCTTTATTTGATAAGGGTATCAAGCAATACGGAACAAATTTTTGTATATTTGTGATAATAAAATTTTTAATTATCATGTCATACGAAGCAGGTAGCAAAGAATGTAGACATTTAATAGAAGCTAAAGAAAGCCTTTTATTAGCAATGGATGCTTTAAGCAATATAAATTCTACTGATTTAATACAAATGCAAATTAAAGAAATCTATAATAAATTAGAGCAGATGCATGATAATCGCAAAGAAATAGAATCTGCTACTAATTATTTATAATTTATTTTATTGATTCAAAAGTTCCCAAATTGGCTATTTATTTTCTTAACATTTTTATCTGATAATAAATCAAGTAATGCATCTAACTGTGCATGTACTTCCTTAGCTTCACTAAGATCTGGCAACAAATCTTCTTTAATAAGCATCTGATGCATTTCTCTTAGCTCTAACCTTATATATCTAAGGTGAGAACTTACTTCCTCTCTTTTGGTTGCACTCATATTTGCTTTTCATTCATTACATTATACAGTATTAAGTTTTTTTATTTCTTAATGAATTTGACTAAAAAAGAAATTATTAAAGTTCCCATAACAACTCAAAAATATATTAAAGTTTCTAAGTAGTATTATTTTTTCATGAAAAAGAAAAAATCAAAAAAAATCAACCCTAATTTAAATAAAAAAAATCAAGAATTAGGTCAAACTAAAAATTCTGCAAAATTAATACTTTTTGTATTTGGAATAGGACCAATAATTGGTATAACAATATTTTTGTATAGTAAAGGATTTTTTAATCCACCAAATATGTAATCTGAAGCATTGAAAAGTAAATTCAAATAATTAATTAATAAAATCGTATAATTATTTAAATTTTTTTAATGAAAATACCCTAAATTCTGCCATATTTTTAGCATTTTCTGGATTAGAAACCCAAAAAGGGTGTTCCGATAAAGCTTTTAATACCTTATCAATTTTTAATCGTAAATCATCACATTCAATTTTTTTCCATTCATCGTCAAATGACATCGCAAAGCTATCAGCATTGTCATAAAGTTTATCTTTCATAAGATCTCTAAATTTGAATTAAAAAGACTTTAAAATTTTTATCTAATATTAAATAGCTATTAGATATTTTATTTTAAAATAAAATAACTACTTAAGAAAAAGATTTTTAAAGTTCTTGAAATTATATTTTATTAACTTTATAAACAAAAACTTTCAATCAAATTCTGATAACATTTGACAAAAGTGTTACAATAACGGCATACATAATATCATATGGAAAATAAAGTTAAAAGAATAGGATATCTTCCGCGAAAAAGGGTCCTAGAAATTATTGATGAGATATCCAAAAGCGAATCTATTAGTAGATCTAAAGTTGTTGGAATTTTAGTAGAGGAAGCTTTAGATGCCAGAGGAATTGCAAATTTTGGTTATAGCAATATAAGCAAATCAAATTTATACAAATCAGGCGATTACAAAGAGGTTCAAAATGAGAATATCCATTTAAAGGAAGCTGAAGATGAATTTGTTGATGATAGTGGTTATACAGTCTCTTCTCATAAGAAATTAGATCGTTCAATATCCTCTGCAGATATTGAATTAGCAAATAAAATTAATATTCTTAAAGAATCTGGATTAATATAACTTCTATTTAGCATTTATTTTATTTTTTTGTGCATAACATAGAATCATTGTTTATTCTTAGTCAAGAATAATATTCTTTTTACTTAAATCGAATATGAAATCCTTTCTAATATTAATTTTGCAATTAAAAAATGAAAGAAATTAAATGTCCATCATGCGGAGAAACTTTCCGAATTGATCCAAGTAGCTTTGAAGAAATACTTATTCAAATAAAAGACGAAGAATTTAATAAGCAAATTAAAGAAAGACTTATACTAGCCGAAGAAGATAATAAAAAAGCTTTAGAAATTTTAAAGCGTGAATTAAAAATTAAGTTAATAGAGCAAAACCAGATTAAAGAAAATGAGATACAAGCACTTGAATCTAAATTAAATATTGCAGAGGAAAAGAAATCAAATGCTATTAACGACTTAAGAAATCAAGCAACAAATAAAATTAATTCATTAAATCATGAATTAAATAAATTAAAAGAGCAAATCAAAAACCAGTCTTTAATTTCAGAATTATCTTTAAAAAATAAAGTCAATGAAGCCGTTACTAATTTAGAGAAAGAAAACTCATTTTTAACAAGTTCCATTGAAAAGATGAAGCTTGAACAATCAATAAATGAAAAATTAATTGAAGAAAAGTTTAAAAACAAAATTAGTGAAAGAGATCTTACTATTCAAGAGCTTAGAGAGATGAAATCAAGATTGTCAACAAAAATGGTAGGCGAAACCTTAGAAATCCATTGTGAAACCCAATTTAATCTTAACAGGGCCACAGCTTTTAAAAACTCCTATTTTGAAAAGGATAATGATGTCACTTCTGGAAGTAAAGGTGACTATATATTTAGAGAATTTGATAATACTAATATTGAAATAGTATCTATAATGTTTGAGATGAAGAACGAAAGTTTAAATGGAACTAATAAAAGAAAGAACGAAGACTTCTTTAAAGAGTTGGATAAAGATAGAAGACAAAAATCTTGTGAGTATGCAGTACTCGTTTCGCTTTTAGAACCAGATAGTGAACTATATAATTCAGGAATAGTAGATGTTTCACATAGATTCCCAAAGATGTATGTTATTAGACCTCAATTTTTCTTGCCGATTATTTCTCTGCTAAGAAATGCATCTATGGAAACCTTAAAATACAAATCACAAATTGATTTAATGAAACGCGAGAATTATGACATAACTAATTTTGAAAGTACTCTTGAGCAATTTAAGAATGCAGTTGGTAAAAATGTTTCACTTGCCCAAGATAGATTTAATGATGCAATTACAGAAATTGATAAATCTATAACCCATTTGCAAAAAACTAAGGAGGCTTTAATTCTCTCAAAAAAACATCTTTTATCTGCTGACAGCAAATCGCAAGATTTAACAGTAAAGAAATTAACTAGAAATAACCCAACCATGAAGAAGAAGTTTAATGATTTAAATAATTTCGAAGATGAAGTAGCCTAATTAAACAAAAAATCATGAAATTAATAATAGTTAAAATATTTTTTATTTCTAATTTATAAATATATTATTAATAATAACTTCCATAGATAAGGAAATAATGTCTATCAACACTCCAATTTTTACTATTGCCAAAGACCTTAATGTCGAAAGTAACAGAATATTATTAGCCTGCAAGAAACTTGGAATCAACGCAAAAGGTGCTACAAAAAGATTAAATAAACAAGAATTAGAAAGAATTAAAAGTTATTTTGAAACTGGCAAAAATGTTTCAGATGAAGTGATCAATTTAAATAAAGTTAAAAGCAAAAGCAGATCTAAAAAAATTGAAGAAAAGTTAAAGGTAAAATATTTTGCAAATAGACTTATTCGCAAATCTTAAATAAAAATAATTTTTTCTACTTACTTAAAGTAATAAGCCACAGAATAAAAAAATAATAATTTATCATAAGTAAAAATACTTAAAATGAGCATAAAAAAAATTTTAAATTCTCTTGAAAAATCCTGGGAAAGAGATGATATTCTTTTAAAAATAAAGAATGGTTTTAATACGGATAGGATTATTAATGAATTTATAAAAAACAACGAGATACAAATTAAAGAATTAAATACTTTATTAAGACCAGAAGATATTGATTTATTAAATCAAGTAGAACAACTATCAACTTGCGAATCTAAGTTAATAAATAAGATTAAAGGTTTAAATTACTTAGAAAATAATGAAAAAGATCACATAATAAATGGGCAAAAGATTTTGCCTTCTAGTAGATTTTCTTTTGACAGCATTAGCTCATTCATGATCAATTGGAGCAACAAAGTTGTAGTTATTGCTTTAATAACAATTTCTGCCATAGCTTTGTCAAAACAAGCATGGACATAATTAGCTAAATTGTCTTCATTGTAAGAGATGGGGTTTTGAGAACTAACCGAGAAGATTTAATTAGACACAAAGATGAGAATCTTTATTGTGAACTTGCTGATACTTGGATTGATCCAAGTAAGCCAGTAAAAAGAGCATTAATAACCCATGCTCATTTTGATCATTTTACATTTGGCTGTGAAGAATATATTTCTACTACGGAGACTGCGATACTTCTTAAAGAAAGAGTTGGAAATAACATAAAAATTAAGGCTTTTGATTATGGAGAAGAATTTAAGATAAATGGGATCAGTATTTCTTTTCATCCTTCTGGTCATATCCTTGGATCTAGTCAAATAAGATTTATTTTTGCTGAAGAAAAATGGCTAATTTCAGGTGACTTTAAGCTTCAAAAAGATGAGACTTGCAAACAATATGAAATAGTAAAAACTGATTATTTAATAAGCGAGTGTACTTTTGGGTTACCAATCTTTAAGTGGGATGAAACAAAAAAAATAGCGAATGATATTTCAAAATGGATAACAAATTCACCTGAAAAAACTTCTTTACTTTTCTGCTATTCACTTGGAAAAGCTCAGAGATTGTTAAACGAAATTAGTCAAACAAATTTTAGAGGTGATATTTATTCTCATGGTAGTATTCATAAAATAAACAATAGTTATAAAAATCTAGGAATAGATATTATAGATACTATAAAAATCGAAAATAAAAAAAAGATTGATCAACTTAAAGGAAGTTTAATATTATTACCGCCATCTTTAAGTAAAGGCTCCTATCTAAAAAATTTCAAAAATATTCAAACAGCTTTTGCGAGTGGATGGATGTCAATAAGAGCCCTAAGAAAAAGATCTGGATATGACAAAGGATTCGCAATTTCAGATCATGCCGATTGGGATGGAATTCTGGAAGTAGTAAAAAAGTCTGAAGCAAAAAATGTATTTTTTCATCATGGCGATTTTGAAGCCTTAAGTAAATATTTAATTGAAAAGGAATCAATAAATGTTCTTTCCTTCAGTAAATAAATATGAGCTTAAAAAATTTTTCAGAATTATTTGTAGATTTAGATTCAAGTAACAGTACAAATAATAAAATTGAAGTTTTAAAGAATTATTTTTTATCTAATGATCCAATAGATAATTCATGGGCAATATATTTACTTACTGGGAAAAATAATAAGAGATTTATTAGTGGAAGATATTTAAAAAATCTTTTTTCTCAAATATATGAATATCCCGAATGGTTAATTGATACATGTTATTTAAAAGTTGGTGATTCTGCTGAAGTAATAACGTTATTACTTAAAAATAAAAGTACCTCAAGAAAAAAGAAATTATCAAATATAAGTCTCAATGAATTACTAAGCAAAACAATTCCTGATTTATCAAAACTTAATGAGGAGGAAAAGAATTTAGAAATTAAAAATCTTTGGGAAACATTGCCTGAAGATAACCATCTAATTTTCAATAAAATACTTACAGGAACCTTTAGAGTAGGAGTCTCAATCGGATTAATCACAAAATCAATATCAAAACTAATTAATTTGGATGAAGAGATTATTTCTCATAGGTTGATGGGGAATTTCGATCCTTCAATTGATTCATATGAATTTTTAATTAACAAGAATATCAATCTTCAAGAGTTAAATTCCAAACCATTTCCATTTCTCCTAGCAAATACCATTGAAGATAAAATCCTCAAACATTCAATAAATAATTTTCAATTTGAATGGAAATACGACGGTATTAGGATGCAATTAATTAAAAGATCAGGCAATGTTTCGTTGTGGACAAGAGGGCAAGAATTAGTAAATGAATCTTTCCCAGAATTAGTAGAGAAAATGACGCATATAAAAGACGATTTTGTTCTTGATGGGGAATTATTAGTTTGGAATTTTAAAGAACAAATTGCCTTTGATTTTTCTTCACTTCAAAAAAGAATAAATAGAAAATCTCCTACTAGATCAATCCAAATAAAATATCCAATTATTTTTATTGCTTATGATCTTTTGGAGATTAATGGAAGAGATATAAGAGAAATTAAATTAGAAAATAGAAGAATTGAGTTAGAAAAATATTTTTCAAAATGGCAAAATAAAACTGAGAATAATATCTCGGATATTTTCAAAATATCTGATTTAATTTATCCTAAAGATTGGCCTGATGCCTTAACTTATAAAGAAAAATCTCGAGAAAATAATACTGAAGGATTAATAATTAAGAAAAAGACTTCTATATATGCTTCTGGTAGAAAAAAAGGTATTTGGTGGAAATATAAAGTTGATCCTATGCAGCTTGATGCTGTTCTAATTTATGCTAAGGGCGGTAGCGGTAGAAGAGCTGGTCTGTATACAGATTATAGTTTTGCATTATGGAAAGACCAGGAATTAATTAAATTTGCAAGTGCATATTCTGGTTTAACGAATATTGAGATTAAAGAACTAGATAAATGGATAAGGAAAAATACAATAGAAAAATTTGGTCCTGTTCGATCTTTAAAACCAGAAATGGTATTCGAAATATCTTTTGAGAAAATACAAATATCAAAGCGTCATAAATCAGGCATAGCAGTAAGATTTCCAAGAATAACAAAATGGAGAAAAGATAAAAAAATTAATGATGCAGATAGCCTAGAGAATGCTTATGAACTGATGAAAAAATAACATGAAAAATTTTAAGCAAAATATTAAGCAAAATAATTTAATTTCTAAAATTAAACAGTTTTTCTTCACAAATGGATGGAAGCCATTACCCTACCAGATCGAATCTTGGGAAGCATTTTTAAATGGAGAGAATGGAATAATACAAGTTCCTACTGGATGCGGCAAAACTTATGCTGCATTAATGGGGCCTCTATCACAGATAGAAGATCCCAAAAATAATAAAAGTGTGAATATATTATTAATTACGCCTTTAAAAGCACTAACTAGAGATTTAAAAAATTCCATACAATTAGCAGCTTTACATTTTAATAAAGAAATTACTGTAGAAATCAGGAATGGGGATACCACCTCATATGAAAAGAAAAAGCAATTAGCTAAACCACCTAATATCCTTATAACGACTCCAGAGTCTTTATCTCTTTTACTTTCTAATAAAGAATCTAATAATTTATTTAAGGAGTTGTCATCAATAATTATTGATGAATGGCATGAATTGATGGGTAGTAAAAGAGGTAACCAGGTCGAATTATCTTTAAGTTGGCTCAGGGGTAATATAAAAAATTTACAAATTTGGGCAATGTCTGCAACTATAGGAAATATTGAAGAAGCGGCAAAAGCAATAGTTGGTATGAGCGCTATTAAGCCCAAAATAATAAGTACAAATATTCAAAAAGAGATCGAAATTATAAGTGTTTTACCTAAGGAGGAAACGACCTTTCCATGGAGTGGGCATCTTGGAATTAGAAGTCATTCTTCACTTTTAAAAAACCTAGATAAAAATAAAAGCACCTTACTATTCACCAATACAAGAAATCAATCTGAAAGATGGTATCAATGTCTTAAATTTTATCTCCCAGAGATGGAAGATAAAATCGCACTTCATCATGGCTCTCTGGATAAAGAAGATAGAAAAAGAGTTGAAGAAGGGGTTAAAGACGGATTAATAAAATGGGTGGTCTGCACAAGCTCATTAGATTTGGGGGTTGACTTCCAACCTGTAGATCAAATAGTTCAAATTGGTAGCGCAAAGAATTTAGCTAGACTTATCCAAAGAGCTGGAAGAAGTGCTCATAGACCAGGTGGTAAATCTAAAATAATTTTTATGCCTACTAATTCTTTGGAGTTATTAGAGATTAGTGCAATGAGAAGAATAATAAAAAGTGGTATATCTGAAGAAATTAGACTTCCTGAATTATCTTATGATGTGCTTTTACAACATCTAATAAGTTTGGCATGCGGAAATGGCTTCGATCCGAAAATTGAGAAAGAAAGAATTAAAAGTTGCTGGAGTTATAGAAACTTAAAAGATCAAGATTGGAATTGGTGTCTTGACTTTTTAGAGTATGGAGGAAAATGCCTTAAAGCATACCCAAAATATAAAAAGATAATTAAACAAGAATCACAAAATAATGATGAAAACTTTAAATATTTTGTAAAAGACAAATCTATAATAAGAATGCATAAGTTCAATATTGGGACAATTACAAGTGACAAATTTGTGAATGTTAAATATATGAAAGGTAAATCCTTAGGTAATTTAGAGGAGAATTTTGCTTCAAAATTAAATCCTGGAGATACCTTTTACTTCGCAGGTAAGATGCTTGAATTTGTAAGAATCAGAGATATGATTTTATACGTTAAAAAATCAACAAAAAAAAGTTCTCTAATTCCTGCATGGGTTGGAGGTCAAATGGCAATTTCTGATCTACTTTGTGAAAGTTTGAGAAAAGAAATAGATATATGCAGTGAATTAGAAAATTATGATTACTTAAATCCTGAACTAAATTCATTACGCCCAATATTGAAGAAACAAAGAGTTCTTTCAAATATTCCAAAGAAAGATGAATTCCTTATAGAAATATATAAAACTAAGGATTTATCAAATCTTTTTGTTTTTACACTTGATGGCAAATTTGTAAATGAAGGAATTGCATTTCTATGGGCTTTAAGATTGGCAAAATTAAAACAATCTACATTTAGTATTACCGCTAATGATTTTGGATTTAGCTTAACTACCGTAGACGATTATGACTTTTCCATAATAAAAAAAGAAGCTGATTATTTTTTGGATAACAAAAAATTAGAAGAAGATCTAGAAAATGCAATTAATTTTTCAGAATTAACAAAACGAAGATTTAAAAATATTGCCCAAATAAGTGGGCTTGTAAATCAAAATAACCCAACCAAAACAAAAACTTCCTCTCAACTTCAAATAAGTTCAAGTCTTTTTTACGATGTCTTTACTAAATATGAAGAAGGCCATCTTTTGATAAAACAATCGCATCAAGAAGTTAAAGAATATCAATTAGAAAATAAAAGAATATCTAGATCATTAGAAAGATTAAAAAATTTTAAAATGCTATTTAACAAGATAAAAACTCCAACTCCTTTTGCTTTCCCTTTATTAGTTGAAAGACTTAAAAATACTTTAAGCAATGAACCAATAGAAAAAAGAGTAGAAAAACTTATAAAAAAATATAGTGATTAAATGAAAAAAAGTTCTTATAAATTTATTTGGGAAGATACATTATTAGAGATGCTTCCTTCAAGAACGTTATTTCTACCAGAAACAAAAGAGTTGTTAATATGTGATATTCATCTTGGGAAAGCTGAGTATTTTCAGCAAAATGGTATACCTCTTACTAATAATTCAGACAAAAACAATTTAGAAAGAATAAAAAAGATAGTTAAAAAATATAGTCCGGAAAAGTTAATAATATTAGGAGATTTATTCCACAGCAAATATTCAATAGACAAAACTCTTAAAAAAAAAGTTGAGGATCTTCCTGAACTACTAAAAACAAATGTTGAACTTGTCCTTGGGAATCATGATGTAGGTTGTGATATTAAGAATATAAAAATTTTCGATATTAGAAAAACAAAAAATATTATTTTCAGCCATGAGCCAGTTAATTTTGCAGACAATAAAATCTTGAATATTTGTGGACATTATCATCCAAAACTCTACTTAAAAAACAAAGGAGATAAATTATCTTTTAGTTGTTTTGCAATGGATAAGAATAAAAATACACTATTTTTGCCTGCATTTGGAGACCTAACAGGCGGATATCCTTGTAAAAAGTCATTTAGAAAATGGGCAATTGTTTCTGAAGAAGAAATAATCGAAATAAAATCCCATAAAAATCTTACTGAAGTAAATTAAATTTTTATTTAGATATAGCAATTTATACTTAAAAGTCTCGTTTAGTTTTTTTTTCAATTAATTTAAAGATCTTATCTATTTTATTAAGAAATAGTAGATAGTTAAAAATTTATAAAGCTAATGCCCCTTTCTTTAGCCAACAATCCACGTTATAAAAAAAATAAACACATTTTATAGAAATGAAAAAATTGATAATATTAATTTTATTTCCATTTCTTCTAATCCCACTTGGGGCAAAAGCAAATGAGAATTTTTCTGTTGAGATTGAGGCACTAACACTAGTAATGGATCAATATAAGGTAGATGCTGAATCAAATAATGAATTAGATAAAGAAGATAAAGAAGATAAAAAACCAATTTACATGGCTCTCAAACAAGATGAATGCAATGCCACTGTTGAAGTTACAGAAAAAACAGGATTAGAGGTTGTAAATACTGAATCATTCGATGTAAATGTATGCTTGAAAGAAATCTATAAAGTTATCAACTGATTAAGCAGCTTATAAAAATATAATAAAAAAAACAAATTAAAGAGGTCTTTTACTTAAAGAAGGTAAGACCTCGAGACCTAACAGAAAACTTTGGAACGGGTTCTGCATACCCAATTAATAACTACATTGGCATTGTAGAGGTGTAATTAAAAGTACAAAAACTCAAATTTTCTTTTAAATAATTATTTCTTCTTTGATAATGTTTGTGATTCTTCTCTAGACATTAAAGCTTCGATTTGAGCAAGAACTTTTTGAAGTTCATCCGTTTTTGTAAGAGATGCTTCTGCAACTTCTCTTAATTTTTCTAACTGTTCTTTAGTTTTATCCATGATAAATAAATTAGAAATTAACCACTTTTAAAAATGGCTTTAATACAGATTTGTCACTCCCACACAGATTCATATTCTCTCTTTTTTTTATAAAGTCAAATAAATTTCCCTTTATTAAGGTTTTATGAGGACTTCCAATTAATTCTTTTTTTAATATTGAAAGCATAAGAATACCTGTATAGAAATACTCTTAAATTATGAAGTAAATACGGGCAATCCTATTGTTGCAGTTGTTATGAGCGCCCCTGCAAAAATCAAGAAAGGTAGAAAAGGGTAGTTTTTCAAAGATAAACTTACTAATTCGAAATAACTATATAGGTATTTATACTGTTTGTCTACCCCTGAGAGTTGTTAAAGGTAAAAATTTTTCTTTTAAAAGTAAAAATTAAACATCAACCAAATTTACCTGATATGTATTCCTGGGTAGTTTTTTCTTTTGGAGAGTTAAAAATTTTCTTTGTCGAATTAAATTCTGCAAGATAACCAACTTTCCCTCCATCACCATCTTCATACTCAATTGCATTAAAAAATGCAGTCATATCGCTAACTCTTAATGCCTGCTGCATATTATGAGTAACGATAATTATTGTGTAATTCTTTTTAAGTTCATGCATCGTTTCTTCTATTTTCAAGGTAGAGATGGGATCTAATGCTGAACATGGCTCATCCATGAGAATTATTTCAGGCTCAATTGCGATGGTTCGAGCAATACATAATCTTTGTTGTTGTCCACCAGATAAAGAGTAACCACTATCATTTAATTTATCCTTACATTCGTCCCATAAAGCAGCTTTTCTTAGTGAACTTTCCACTAATTCATCCATATCTCCAGCAAATCCATTAATTCTTGCCCCAAATGCAATATTTTCGTAAATAGATTTAGGGAAAGGATTAGGTTGTTGAAAAACCATCCCAATTCTTCTTCTTACTTCAACTGGATCTACTCTTTTGTCATAAATATTAGTTCCATCAAACAGGACAGTCCCTTTTAACGAACAATTGGGAATTAAATCGTTCATCCTATTTAAAGATCTAAGAACAGTTGATTTACCGCAACCTGAAGGTCCAATAAGAGAGGTTATATTTCCTTTTTTAAAGTTACAAAAAACATTCCTTACTGCTTCGAAAGTTCCATAGCTAATAGATACATTCTCAAGAGATAAAATGACATTCTTTGGTGTTTTTTTATTAGTTTTAATCATTTATACTCTCTTAGTTTTCTCTGTAAAAGCAGCCAATATCCTTGAAAATATATTTACTGATAGTATCGATAAAACAAGAATAAAGGAAGCTGCCCAGGCTAATTTATTTTGAGCATCATAAGGTTCAAGGGCAAAGTTATATATCAACACAGACAAGGAACCCATCTCATAAAACAAGTCCCCAAAGCCTGTTATGTAGTAGTAAGAGAATAAAGCCGTAAATATCAAAGGTGCTGTTTCGCCTGCGGCTCTTGCGATACCAAGAACGACTCCAGTAGCAATAGATCTAAATGCGGAAGGTAATGTAACTTTCAATATGGTTGTGTACATACTTGCTCCAACACCAAGAGAAGCATATCTCAATTCATTCGGAACCAACTTTAAACCTTCGTCAGTGGTTTTAATCACAGTAGGCAACATTAATATTGAAAGTGCCATACCTCCGGCCAAGCCACTGTACATACTTCCAAATAAGATCTTTGTTGAAACAATTAAGGCATAAATAAATACACCAGCAATTATTGAGGGGACTCCAGCTAAAACATTTACCCCAAATCTAATAAACCTTGAAAAAGCACCGCCTTTAGAATATTCAGCTAGATATATGCCCCCGCCAACACCTACTGGTATCGCAATAATTGAAGCAATGGTAGTTATTATTAATGTCCCTATCAATGCAGGATTAATACCACCCGCATCTAAATCGTCTCCAGGTGGATTTGGTTCTAAAGTAAATAGTTCTGGTGTGATTTGAGATCCACCTTTGATGAGAATATAAGTCACCAAAAAAATCAAAGGAAGTATTGCGATCAATGCACAAATTACTGATAAAGAAGTAAAGAATTTATCTCCTATATTTCTTGATAATCTTTTCTGGTAATAGAGTGAATTCATAATTATCTAATATTTGAGACTAAATTTCTTAACTAGCCATTGCGCAAAGATATTTACCACTAAAGATAGGATCATCAGGACAAAAGCTGCATAAAAGAGTGATGAAACCTGACTTCCATCTGCCTCACCAAACTGGTTTGCGAGCATGGAGGAAATCGTATATCCAGGAGACAATAGAGACCAACTAAATGCATTTGAATTACCAATAATCATTGTGACAGCCATAGTTTCACCCATTGCCCTTCCTAAAGCTAATAAGACACCTGCCATAATTCCTGATAATGCTGCAGGCAAAATCACTGAAAATATTGTTTTCCATCTACTTGCTCCAATTCCATATGCTGCATTTCTTAGCTTTTTAGGAACCTGATTAAGTGAATCCCTTGCAATGGAGGTCACTATTGGCAAAAGCATTACTACTAAAATCAATATTGCTAACAAAGAATTCCTGCCGGTAGGTTCTGTGCTGAATAAAGGTATCCAACCAAAGAAATTGTGTAAAAAGACAAAAAAGGCTCTAAAAAAAGGTTCCATTACAAATATTGCCCAAAGTCCCAATACAACTGATGGAATTGCTGCTAATAATTCAACAAATGAACCTATTATTTCTCTAAAAACTTTTGGGACAAAGTCCTCGGTAATAAATATTGCAGTTCCAACTCCCAAAGGGATAGTTATTAATAGCGATAGGAATGAAGTTACTAATGTGCCATATATTGCAGTAAAAGCACCGTATTCATCTTTTACAGGATTCCATTCAGAAGTTACTAGAAACTTCAATCCATACCTTGAAAATGATTCAAATGACTGAAAAAAGACTACTAAAATAATTCCTAAAAGTATTATTGCTACGAAACTAGACAAGACTAGGGCAGTATTCTTGAAGATAATATCTATATTTTTTTCGATACCGAATCTTTTACGATTCTTGAAAAGAGTTAATTTCTCTTCCATTAAAAAAAGAATATCTCTATAAATCTACTACTAAATGCTGTAAAAGACTTTAAGAGCCGTTAAAGCTATATGAAAGTCATGATAATTTGACATGGTTTGATAAATTTATCTACCTATTTTTTTAACGGCGGCTCTTGATTTATTTAAAATTTCTCCTTTCAAGGGAACAAAACCTAAGGCAGAAGCTTTATCTTGGTATTCATCACTGAGCAATTTATAGAATGTATCTTGAATTGCATTAGTATTCCTACCATTACCTTTTTCATAAGCGAGTATCCAAGTTAAGGTTGCTATTGGATAAGCTCCTTTAGCGGTTGGGTTTGGATTTTTACCCGCCAAGTTCTTATCAAGATTTATTCCGTTTAAAGCTATTGCTCCTGCTTCAGTATTCGGAGTAACGAATTCGCCAGAAAGATTTTGTAAAGCTGCAGCTCTTACCTTCCCTTTTATATATGATTGATTGACATAACCAATTGCTCCGGGAGTATTTTGTATAACACCTGCAACACCAGAATTTCCTTTTGCTCCAACTCCCGAAGGCCATTTAACAGATTTACCAGTACCTAAATTCCAGGTTTTAGAAAAAGCTTCCATAGAATTAGTAAAAGCTTTAGTGGTGCCTGAACCATCAGAACGATGCGTCCAAGTTAATTTACCTGACTTGCATCCTAATTCCTTCCAATTTTTTATCATTCCCATTGCTACTTGAACAGCCTGCTCTTGAGTTAGTTTTAAATCGCAATCATAGTTATATCCAAACGCAATTGTTCCGCCTACCATCGGAATTTGAACAAGTCCTCTTTTAACTTTCTCTATATCAGAATCTTTCATAGGATCATCTGATGCACCAAAATTTACAGTTTCATCTATGAAGGCTTTTCTGCCAGAACCAGAACCTACTGCTTGATAATTAACTCTAGGGCCTCCATCTTTAGCTAAGTCAAAAAACCACCTGGTATAAATTTTCGAAGGAAATGATGCACCAGCTCCACTCAATCTTTTTGAAGCCATTGCAGATGGAGAAAGTATTAATGAAATTACAGAAGAGAAAATCAGGGTTTTTTTGAAAATGAACACTATGTAATGAGAACTAAGTTTGTTGAATACAAAAATAATTTACAGCATTTAAGAAATAAAAAATTTGAAAGATTTATATATCAAATTATTTTGATATGTCTATTTTAATAACTCTACTGCTACAACAAGATTACCCAACAAACCGTTCAAAATATTTAGCTGTTCTTTACTACCAAATGCTATTAATACCTGACCTGGCTGAAGTATGAAATTACCTCCAGGATTAGTAAACAACTTTTCGTTTTCTTTAATAGCTAATATTTTCGCACCACTCTTTTTACCTATTCCTAGTTCAGAAAGTGATCTTTTCTCTGCTGTTTCAAAAAGACTAATATCATTACTTAATTCAAATTCTTCAATTTCACATTCACTCCCTGCTAAAAGATCTAGAAAATCAATGGCTATAGGTCTTAAAGCCATTGATGCCATTGCTCTTCCTGCTGCGATATAAGGGCTTACGACTATACTTGCCCCAGCTAATCTCAACTTACTTGCAGCTTCTTCAGTTCCAGCTCTTGCTATTACTCTTATAGAACTTCTTATCCCTTTAGCGCTTAAAACGACATATAAATTAGCAGCATCATTTGGTAAGGTAACAACCAAACTTTTGCATTTTTCTAATCCAGCCAGTTTTAACGTCTCATCAAGAGTCGCATCAGCACAAAGTACTTCTAAACCATTTTCTTCAGCAATCTTTTTTCTATCTTCATCGCTCTCAACAACAATAATTGGGATATTTTGCGTTTTTATTTGGTTAGAAATTTCCTGACCTACCCTCCCATATCCACACAAAATTACATGATTTTCCATTTTTCTAAGAATTCTTTTAAAACGTAATTCGTTTACTCTTTGAAAATAGCCGGATTCGAATAATCTAACAGCTTTTTGAAAGGTAAATTGAATAAAGATCAATCCGCCTACGATTACTAAAACAGTTACGATCCTGCCTTCAGGACTTAAAGGTTGAACTTCTCCAAAACCAATAGTGGTTATTGTGATTAGAACCATCCATAAGCAATCACTCCATTCCCATCCCTCTGTTATTCGATAGCCAATTGCACCTAAAAAAAACAGAAAGAATAAAGAATAGATAAGACCAAACCAAGGCCTTAAATAGTCTTTAATAAAATAGAACTCAAATAATCTAAGCTTCATATCCCTTATTATCGTTAACTATTCAAAAATTTCAAAAAAATTTTCTATTATGTTCCTAAAACTATTTATTTGTTTAAGTGAAATATATACTAAGCAGGATAATAATATTTATTTTCGTGGCTGTATGCGTTAAACAAATGATTACTATTTCAGGTCTTTTTTAATTCTTCATTATTATTTTAAGGTTTTACTTGTACTGATTCAATAAGAAAATCAGAAGCTGCTTTTAACCAATCAGCGACAGTAAGACGAAGGTCAGGTTGAGAATATACTAGCGCGACTATAATTGCAACTAAGATTATTTTTACCATGGCAATTCAAATATTCTTATGAATTAAAGCACAACTATTTAGTAAAAAGAACCTTAAATTTATAAAAAATAGATTAATTAAAATTTCTCTAATTGATTAAATAAGTATTCCACTCTTCTTAGATTAACGCCCAAATCAGATTGTCCTAATCTTGCTGCAGATCTTATTTGGATTATTCCTTTAGATCTATCTACATAACTTCTTACATCAAGCTTTAAAATTTCGAGGTCATCTGGAAATCTAAAAATTAAGCTTCTACAAACACCTCTCCAATAATTTCTACCACTCTCAATGACTTCTGTACGAGGTAATCCTTCTGCTAGAGAGACAAGTTGAATGAACTTTTGATCAACATTTATTAGTTTCTTTTCTATTAAGACACTATTTAATGGATTAGTTATTGGAGCAAGACCTTGAACGGAGGAAACCATATTTTTAAAAAAAGATATGATTGTTCTAACCGATTTCGTACACAAAGTGAGAGAAAAAAGTAAAGAATTTTCCCATAAATTTGATCCCTTTATAAAGATTCCTTATTTTGTGATCAAAATTCTAAAATTTGAGATTTTTAATTGTTTTTTTTGATAGAGATGGTTGTCTACTTTTATTACTAGTTAGTTTCCTAACCCATAAAAAAACTCCCACAAACAAAAAAATTTCAACAATAATTCCAACCTTTATTAGACTCATTTCTTATCCTTTTTTTTCTTGTTGGTGCCCTCAATGTATGGCACAAGAATATTTAATAACCACTTTTTAAATGAAATTAATGGTTTCATAATCTATTTACTTGCCTTTTCTCCACAAACTCCTCCCTTTAATGAGATCCTCTATATTTGGCCAAGCTGCTATTAATTCTTTAAGTGCTTTTCTATTAGGAGTATAGAAAACACATGACAATGCACTTATTACATAAAGTATGAACCATAACTTACTTTCTGAATAAGCTAAAAACAAAGAGAAAAGAAAACTTCCAATAAAGAAAAAGAAAAAAGTCCTATTTAGTATTTCTAATGGAGTTCTTTTAAGTCTGTAAAATTTAATCTTTTTACTATCTTCTTCAGTATCTTTCTGAAATTTACTTTCGTATGAATTAATTATTTCTTCCTCTAGAACTTTTTCGTACTCTAAATTATCAATTGGATCACTACTATCCTTTTTATTTATCATCGGTATCTATACAGTACAAATATGTTAACTAATTTCAGAAATTTTAAAAAGTATCAAATTTTATCTGTTAACTGGAGCTATACAAACAGATCATGGTTTTGGAAATACTTCAAGATTGTCTTATTTATAAAAGATAAATTAGTCAAAATATTCTTTTTAATTTTCCCAAATCTTTCGGTCATTTAAAATAATCTCTTCTATAAGCTTCATAGCATTAATTAAATTGGGAGGCAATATCTAAATCTAGAGTTAAAATAGTTTAGAGATTTTAATAATATCTATATGCAAAGGTATTTGATTTCCTACGAATTTACAGATGGCGAGGATCAAGAAGAAGGGGCAGAAATGCTAATTAATTGGTACGAATCAGGTGGTCCCCAAAACAGACCTGAAAACTATGAGGTTCATTCTTGGATTTTTATGGTTCAAAATGGGATTGGACATTCTGTAGTAAGTGCAGATTCTCTTGAGACAATTTGGAAGCAATGGCATCCCTGGAGAAGGTTAATGGATATTAGTATTCAGCCGTGTATGGACCTTGATGAAACAGTCGGATTATTTAAAAAACAAAAAATGAATACAAGGATAGTCTAAAAGTATTTCGAACTTCCAAATATAAATTTCTTTTTAGTAGCACCTAATACTACATAGATATATCACTGCGTTAAAAAGGATAAGATTAATTTTCCATGATGAATGATTCTTATCACATTTACTTTAAAGGAGAAATTCTTTTCAAGAATTTAAGTAAAGATGAATTTGAATTCGTTTGGGGAAAACTTTATACATCTTATATAAATGCCCTAAATAAAGAGCTAACCTACGAATTAATTAGCGAAAACAATATTATGGAGCCAGCCTTTAACCTTGAGCCATCTTACTAAATCAAGAACTAAATTCTAGATTATGAATAAAACAAGAAAAGCTGTCTCTCTTTTATTTTGAGGTACTCTTTCTCTTCTTTAGTTATATCTAAAGCAATTTTATTTGCCTCAATTTCGACATTGGAACTATAAGTTTCAAAGTTTTCCTCTCTTTTAAATAGGGCAACAATGCCAATATCTGTTATGAACCAAATAAAAAGATCAGTTTCTCCAATTGGCTCCTCTTTTAAGGAATCAATAATCAAATCACAGGTTGAATCCATTTAATTAATCTGAGAGGGATTTTAATTGCCCCCATTGCAATACCTTACGGCCTCAGAGTTGGTGCCACCATCTTCAATAATTTCTGCAACACATTTATTAAAAAGTTTAGATTCCTTTTTTACTGAACAGAATCCAAAAGCTATTGCAGCTAATGCTATTGCCGATACGAAACTAGAACCCAGTTGTATAAAACCATAGGCAAACATAAGGTTTTTCTTTCCAGAACATTTTTTTGAATCCTTTTTTTCTTGTGTCATTTAATTTTTTTAACTAACTTAAATTTATTTAATTAACTTTAGGTTTGAGAAATATTTTCATAGAGAAAACCGAATTAAACAATTTATACTTCATCTATGACAAAAATTAAAAATTTCAAGTTTTGATTGATTTTTCTTCACTTTAATTTTCAATTTGATACATATCAAGAAAAAACTTTTAAAAATTTTTATCAACATGAGCTTCTGGTATAAAAAATATATCTTTTTTAAAAAGTGATGATCCCACTGTTATAACAATAGATTGTGTTACTTTTTAAACTATATTTTATTTTTTTTGATGAAGTATTAATACTTAAAAACTTTTTCTAGAAAAGCTTGTTTTGATAATGCTCCCGAAGAGTTATCCACTTTTTAAGAGTTTTTCAACAGGGTTTTCCACAATATGTTGATTAAATTTGAATTTCTATGTGCAAAATAAAATATTATCTTCTTTTTAAAAAAACTATCCACAATTTTTTTTGGGGATCACTAAGATCTCAAATGTCTTTAAATAATTTTAAGAACAAATCTTATGAACCCAAATGAGACAAAAAAGGATTTAAATCACGAAATCAAAAAAGAGTTAGAAAAGTCTAAGCTCAAAGTCCTTACTAATGAAAATGATTTTTTAGTAAAAAACCTCAAAAAGGCTGGATGATTTTTTAGAGCTAAAAAAATATTTTTAAACAACAAAATTTTCAAAAATCCCTTTCTTGTACGAAATAATTCTCTTGAATGATCACATAAATATTTTTAAATTGTCAAATATAAAATTTCTATTAAATATTCAAGTTAATACTTCAGATACTAAACATATAAATCAAATCCTAGTTATATTATTTTAATCTCAATAAGAGATCAGATCAGAAATATAAACGGAAAATTCCTAGTTTTTTAATTATATAAACAATAATTTTCCATGTTTTCGAGTCATTGTTTCTATCAAAAAATGAATACCCAAGAACTAAAAGTCAATTATAAAAAGCTTTTAAATAAAGCTGCTCAAGCAAACGGTCGTAAAGAAACTGTTTCTTACTTAAACCGTGCTGCTAAAATTAAGTCAAAACTTTACTCAACATCTAAAGTAAATTGCTTCAAATGTAATGGTGTAGGTTTTCTAAGAATTTCATTAGATGAAACTAAAACCTGTTTATCTTGTTATGGGAAGGGTTTTTTGATTAAAGAAATTCAGCAGGTTTAAAAAATTTTATTGTTCATGAAAGATCTAATTCAAGCTCATAAAAAATTAATTAAAACAGTAAAAGAACAAATGGGATTTTCTGATTATGGGATGTACTGGTTAGCTTTCCTAGAAGGGGGTTTAACTATATGGTTGCTTGATAGAATATTTTTCCACTGGTTAAAGTTTTAATTTTTATTTTTGTCAAAAAAATTCTGCAGGTATTAAATAAATTAATTTATCGAAACCATTTAAAAAGTTGTAGCATAGTAAAAAACCAATATGCAATTACTGGGATTAATTCTTCTTCTAGCTAGTAGCTGGTACCTATGGAAATTAACATCAAACTTCCTTGATGAACCGACAAAAAAAGAGCTGACAAATAGTTTTAATAATCTCAAAAATAAATTTTCTGAGGGAAAACAAAACTTCTCCAAAGCAAAAATAAGTGAAGCTTGGGAAAAATACAAAGAAGAAGGTGGAGCTTTATCTAATAAAGAAAAAAGCTAGTGGACTTTTTTATTATTAAAAGTCTCACTAAAGATATTTCTAGAATTGATCTAATTGGTATTTTGATTGGTCATTTAATTTTTGGTGTTGCATTAACACAGATTTTAGATTGGACATGGTTAAAAAACCTTATGAGTGAAGAAGATAAAACAAGGATGCTTAAAAGCTATACATGGAAAGACTTATTAGTAGATGCAGCAATTGTTACGGTAGTTCTAGGAATAATCTTTTTGATAATTAGCATTTTTCTATAAATGAACGTAACTTACATCCTTTTAGTTTTTTTAATGATGTCAATTGTGATTTTCACTCAAATAATCAATTCCTTCGACAAAAATAAAGTTAAATGACAGAAGTAACTAGCAACTCCTCAACTGGGTGGTATTTAATAGCTTTGGTAAGCACTTTATCTTTTTTAGCCCTAATTTATTTTGGCCAAAAAAGATAGAGTAGATTTTGAAAGACTATTTAAATTCATAAAAAAAACTCTGCAACTACTTGAGATGCAGAGCTTTTGATTATTAAGTGATTGATTTATATAAATCTATTGATGATGAAACCTTTTTTCTTAATTAAAGAAAAAGAGACCGATGAATGTGATGAAGATACTGAATTCACGGTCCCTTTGTTAACCGCATTTTTCGGTAGATACGACAATGAATCACCTCCTTTACTAATGTTTTTCTAAAGATAACCAAAAGAATTAAACATGGAAGGAAATTTGTTAAAAACTTAAAAGTTTTTTAACAAATTATCGATATAAATTTCTTCAATACAAAGGTAAAGATATTACCAGGGCAAAATTTCTCCATTGGAATGCCAAAACATCCCCGAATTATTTTTATTTAAAGAATCAATACGTTTTAAAATGCCATTTGCTGATTCTTCAGGACTAATTCCATTTCTTGTAAAACCAGTCATTCTTGTACTTACTAACCCAGGGTGCAAAATAGCTACATAAATATCTTCTCTTGATAAATCTATGGAAAGTGATTTTGCTGCCATAGACAAGGCTACCTTAGACATCCTGTAACCATAAGAACTTCCTGATGTATTATCTTCAATAGACCCCATTCTACTTGTGATAAAAGCAACTTTAGAAGATCTTTTTAAAAGATGTCTAAGTGATTGCGTCATACATATTGGGCTCAATGCATTGACTTCAAATTGACGCAAAATACTTTTCTTATCTAAGTTTTCGAAAGAATTAAATTCATAAATTCCTGCATTATGAATTAAGCAATCTAAATTAACTCCAGATAATTTTTTACACAAATTTGTTATTGACTCATCAGAAGAAATTTCTACATTCTCTTCAACTCTCACTCCTAAATCTCTAAGTTCTTTTGAAGCTTTCCTACACGTTGCAATTACATTATCTCCCCTCTTATGAATTTGCCTACATAATTCTAATCCAATTCCCCTATTTGATCCTGTAATTAGATAAGTTGGCATCTTTAAAATAAAAAATAAAAAATTAATCTAAATCCAAATATAAAAAAAAACAAACTAGAAAAAGAAAAAAGTTATATATTACCTGATGAGATTTTTTAAGGTTATAATTAATTGAAATATTCAAAGATTTTTAAAAGAAAGCGAAGATATTTTTATAATCAAAATTTATTGTATGGAAATTTTCAATCAAGAATTTATACAAGAGATTATTAGGTTAACATGGAGAAATCCTGCTTTCATGGCTGTAGCTATTGCATTAGTTTGGCTCATACCACAATTATTTATTAGAAAAATAATGGCAAAAAAATATGAACAAAGAAAAATAGAAATTCAGAAAAATAAAATTCAGAAGCTTTACCCAACAAATACTACAAAATAAGATTTTTATTTTTAAAGTAAACTAATAATTAAAAAAATAATTTTTGCGTATAAGTAAAACATGAACTACAAAATAATTAGAATTGATGGGAAAGATGATGAATTAACCTCTCAAAGTTTTGATAAGTATTCAGAAGCATACGATTTGTTGGAGGAACTATATGGAGATTTATGTTGTTCAGATGCTGATTATGGAGACATAACCTATTACGATATTGTGGAAAATAATTTAAAAAATATTAATGGAGAATAAAAAATGGGCTCCCTCCCAAGAAGAAAATTTAGGTGTAATAACGAGTGTATATGAATTAATTAAAGAAGAACTTTCAGAACTTCAAAAAGAAACTGGATGTCCCGATTCATTTATTTATGATTTTATTGGCAAGATTCAGAATGAATGGCATCCTGAGTCTTGCCACTCCATAGTTAGAAATAAAAAAAGAAAAAATTAGAAATATTAAATCTTCAACTCAAATTTATAAAAATTCTTTAAAATAATTTGAATTTAAAAATATTAAAGCATGATTATTAGAATATTAGGTATCGTACTTATTCTTGGTACGATCGCATATTATGGCTTAGTTTTGACTGGTCAAAGCAACCTTTAGTTTTTTTTAACTTTTAAATATTTCACATGAAATGGCCTCCTACTCTTTGTTGGACAGCACCGAAGACAATTAACGGTAATAGACATTTTCAAGTTAAATCTTACGGTGGTAAAAATGAAGATAGATGGGTTGATATTTTCCCAACCAAAAATAAAAAAGATATTAAAAGGATCTCATGGGCAAAACTAAAATCAGAATGGACTACTGGATGGTTACGTCTCCCAAAAGATTAAGATTAATTTGCTTATGTAAACAAATATTATTAACCACAAAACTGTAAAAAATAATACCTAATACACAAAAAATAACTTCTAAGATTTTCTAAAAGCTGTTTAATATGAAGCCAGAACCGAAGAAAAAACTTCCTAATAAAAAAGTTATAAGTTCAGCAAAATTTGAGGCTAAAGAACAATTCACAAAATCTGCATTAGAAAATTTAAAAACAGAAAATGAAAGACTTGTTAATTCACTAAAAAAATCTGGTGAAATTAAAGACTCCAAAAAAAAATAGATTTACGGAATCAAAATTTTTCTATTAGTATAATATTTTATTTACTGAGAAATGATTGAAAAAATCTCACTTGCAAATTCTCATTTACCTCAACTCATTGGATTCGTACTTATGTCAATAGGTTATACATTAGGAAATAAATTCTATCTTCCCGAAATTAAACAAAAATAATTATTACTAGTTTATTTAAAATTATTCATAAAATTATATTTAAAATATACTCCTAATTAAAAAAATAATTATACTCTTTCTGATGCGGAAAATAAAAACATTACAGTTAATTCTTTGATTACATCAAGAAAACTTCCTAAAGAAAACTGACACATAATTGTATCAATCTAGTGTTTAAGAATTTCAAATCCAAAGAAAAAGTAAGAATTCATACTAATTTTTTTAAAATATGTTACATTTGTTAATAATTTAAGTCGTACTTCCCTATTTCATTAAATGAGAAATATGGAAAATTTTGATACATACAAATGTCATTTTTTTTGGCTTACTAATTGATCGCATATGAATTCTCAAAATGGATGCTCTTACTAGTTTTATAGTTGTTATCATCGCAATTACAATTCAATTCTCTTTATACGCGTTTAAAAGGTTACAGGAACCTTTAGAACCGAATTATTTGACAGATAAAAAATCAAAAGAAATTAAGAGCTATATGGGTAAATATTGGAAAAATGCCGAAATAACAAATGGGAGATTAGCTATGATTGGTTTTTTAGTTTTAATAATAAACTACGGTTTTTTTGGGTGGATAATACCTGGTTTTATTTAGATTATTAATTTATTTAAATTTTTAAATTTAAAGAAACATGAATTTATCTTTCAAAACAAACTCTCCTTTTTAAAAAAAAATTTTTAATATAAGTTAAAAAGCAATTGGGTAATTCTGATTTTGATAAAAATGGATTAGACGGCTATGGCATACATTGGCTTCAATATGCTGCTTTTGCAGTCTCTGGTTTTGCTATATTCTCAACCTGGGCATTTTTTTATGATGAAAGATTTCACAACTTTGTAATGAATATCTTTAGGGTTATTAACTGCAGTGGGTTTAACTGTAATGGAGCATTTTAAAATTCTATGGCTAATCCAGATCAGAAAACAATATTAATTGATAATGCTTATGAGGAAATAAAAAACATTTGTATAAACCTACAAAAAGATACTGATGCTTCGAATTCAGAACTTATAAGTTTACTGAAACTAATTATTAGTGAATGGGAAGAAAAAGAAGAACTAAAAACTGGTTTTGGATTCAGGTAAAGTTAGCAGCTATCTAAGAAGGGACTCAAGCCTAAAGTCATTTTTATATGAACAGATTTTTTACTTTTAAAATTTAATATTTATTAAGAAATTAATAAGGAATGAATCTCAAATAGAAGATTCATTCCATATTTAGCATTAGTTTTATCTAGATTTAAATTTTATAATTTAACTTCTCTGGTGGACTGTCAATCATTAGATCCCTCCTATTCAATAAGTTAAACCTAGGCCTTACTTATTAAGAAAGTAAATCAGTAAAAATGCTGATTTATTATTTTCTAAAATGTTTGAATTAAAGATGCTAATTCTGGTGCATCTAATAAAAGTGCAAAAAATGTAAGCACCACTAATAAAAATATGGAAAAGTAGAATTGAATCATGCTTCAAAATTACTTAAAAAGAATTTTTTAAGTTGTATAAAATAATGCTTTGTTTACATAATTAAATATCTCTACCGAGAGAAGTTTAATTAGATAATAATTAAGACGCTTCAGGGGAAAATATCGTTCTATTTTTTTGCCAATACTCACAGCCTTTAAGTAAATGCTCACCCTGGGGTATGCGTTTTTCGTATTTTGGACAGATCAAGATAGTAGCAAAAGTTTCTGTAGTGCTGTAGCGAAAGTGATTGCAAGTAATACAAATCTTTGTTCGTTTTCGTTTTAGGGTAGATTCTTTTAGATATTCCCATTTTGACGGATTTACCTTGATCATGATTACTGGAATTTATTAGTAACAATTTGCCAACCTCCTGCAATTAATTCATTCCATGTTTCACAAGCACACTCATTAGAATGAAGTCTTGAATTTTTAATTTGGGCTGGTTCACCTAATTCATTTGCATAGAAAAGATGAGTATATACTTGTAAGTTATTAGATACAGATTTCTTATAACTCTCAAAAAAAATTAATAAACCACTTTTTTTGTTAAACAACCAGCCAGTTGGGGGGTCAATAAGGCTGCCACTATAAAAATAAGTCCGAACATTAGCGACTCCTGAAGTCATTAAGATAATACAGTTGTACTATTAATATAAATGTACTAATTATAGAAGTCAAGTATTCCTCTGATAATTATTTAAATACTAAAATTACTTTCCAGAAATAAGCAGCCGTAAACTTCTTATTTGGTAATAGTGAATACAAGTAACTCCTCGAAAAGGAAAATATCATTTAAAGAGTATCTCCAAAAGAATGCAATGTATCGAAATCCCTTCTATTTAGGATGGAACAAAGGTTGGTCTTTTTTATTTTTTTTAGAGGGTGGCATTGCAAAAATTGAAGCAAAAGGTTTTGGTATTTCTATTACAACAAAAGTTGAGAAAGGAGAATCACCTCTAGAATCTGCCGATAGATTAGTCTCGAAAGAGCAAAGGATTAGAAAATCAAGATATTATTCTTGGGTTAAATCTATTAATGAAAAAACAATAAATTAACCAATCCTTAAATTTCTAAAGTAATTTGTTGACAGTCAATTTAAAATAGAAAATAGTCATTTATTTTTCGTGTCCAATAAATTTTATGAATGGTGGAAAAACCATAGAAAAGTTGTAACCTATGGGGCTTTTATCATATTGTTTGGTTTTTATTTATCTCCTGTTGTCAAAGAAGCAAAATACAAAAACCAATGTATTAAGTACTCTACTAAAGGAGCTTTAACTAAATTTAATAAGGACGATATAGGAGAAACTTTATTAGAAGAAACAGGTTTGAATATTGATGAACTAGCAAAGATTGAGGGTTATAAGAATTGCATTAATTAAAAAGTTCGCAAAAATTGTGCTGAGTTTTTAAATGATTAAAGGTATGTTTAAACTTATTTTATTAATTTTATTATTTGGATTTATATTAACAAGTCCAAAAACAAGATATTTGATTGGCATAACTCTTAAAGAAATTTCTTCATTTCTTTTATGGACTGTTAAATATGAAGATAGAGAAAAATGGATTATAGATAAACCAAGTTGGATACCTGACCAAAAACTTAAGCCATCGTATTAAATGAAGAGTTATTTAGAAGAACGAATTGAATGGTATGACGATAATTATAGAAATGGTAATGCTTTAATCTCTGATAAGCAGTTCGACCAACTTGAAAAAAATTTATTAAGAACAAACCCAAATTGTGATTACTTTAAAAAGAAAAATAAACTAGTTTTACCTTCATTAGAAAAGGATTCAATAGATGAATTTTTGAAAGGATTATTAGTAGATACCAGATTATTAATTGAACCAAAAATTGATGGTTGTGCTGTTGCTTTGCAATATAGGGATGGAACCTTGGAGAAAGCAATTTCAAGAAAAGGGGCAGACGTTACTAGTAAACTTATTAAAGTCCAAGACATTCCCAATAATCTCCCTTTACGAGGAGTTCTTCAAGTTAGAGGTGAATTATATGCACCCAACCAAAGTCCAAATATCTCCCAGAGAATCTCTTCTGGATTTCTAAGAGCTAAAGAAGGATTTTCTGAAAGTCTTAGCTTCTGTGCATTTCAAATACTTAATTCAAAACTTAACCAATATGAGTCCAAAAAAAGTCTTTCAAAGCTTGGCTTCACGATCCCTCAGGATATTTCATGCAACTTTACGAGCCAACTTGAATTATTTAGAAAACAATGGCTAGAAGGGAAACTTTTTAGTAACTATCCAACAGATGGAATAGTAGTAAAAATAAATTCTAGAAAATTACAATTGATTAGAGAAAAATCAAATTTAGATTATCCTTATTGGCAAGTGGCAATAAAACGTTAATGGAATTAATAAACCAGATTTTTCCTACTTGGCATATTTACTTGGATATGTTTTTGGTTGGCTTTGCAACTTATGGTTTTCTGAGAATTAAGAAAAAAATAAAAACTAAATAAAGTTTTTGAATCATCCGTGGTCCTTAAGCATGGATTTAAGTTGTTCGGTATCTAATTGTTCAAGATAATTCCTCATTGCCAACCAAGATCTTCTGCTTTCTAACTTTCCACTTTGTTTAAATAAATTTGCGGAAACTTGATCTATCAATTCTTTATGAGTCATATTTATATTCTTCATGAAGTTCAATCACAACACCATTAAAAAATTCTGCTAATAATTTTGATGGGTCTTGCATAGATATCTTTCTATCTACTTTTGATAATTTCTTTTTGATTGGATTTAAGTTAGTCATACAGATTCAGGTAATTCAAGTTCTTCAAAAGTCCAACCTTCTAATTGAAGGTCATGCCATTTATCCCAAGCATTATCCAAGTACATTTGAGTTGATGATTTAATTGCCATTGGCTCACCAAGATCATTTGCATAATATGTATGAGCAAAAATTCTCATACTATTTCTTGGAGATTTTTTATTCCTTGTAAATAAAATTAGTCTGCTGCGGTCTGGGCTAAGCAACCAACCACTTGGGGACTCATTACGATAACCGTAAGAAAAATTAGTCCAAACATTAGCTCCTCCTAAAGTCATTAATTAGTAATACATGTGTACTACAAATATAAATACATCAGAAATGGATCGTCAAGTATTTTGGCAAATAAATTATTTACACTGATAGAGAATAAAAACAGCCCAGTTATTCCAAAAAAATAAAATACCCACCAAAAGCCTGTTTTAGCAAGCATTTTGATAGGTAACACCGGATCCCCGTCAGTTCTCTGCTGCATCGACCTGGAAATGCCAGAAGAGGATTCAAAGTGGGCTTTCGTTTCCGATTACAAGATCGGTTTACTACCGCATCACGACAGTCTCCTCATGTCGAAAGAGAGTCAGATCAGAGCACATAAAGAAGAACTTAACCAAAGACCCAGTAATCTAACTCTAACTTATTTTTTTATGCATTTGGAGATGGCCAAATGTCTCTTACCATAGTTAATAAAATTTGAGCTTCATCATATCTTTCTGAATGCGTTTTACCATTTAATAGAAATGTGATGTGAGCCATTTTTCTTCCCAGCATTTCGCGAGATTTGCCATAAGAATGAATATTAGAACCCTCAATTTCAGATAACATCTTAATTCTGGATTCCATTGAGATTGGGAAATTCTTTTTTAACCCCAGTAGATTTATCATAATTGCACCTTCACAGTTCATTTTAATTTCAGGTGGCATTATCCCAGAAGAAATGCAAACATATTGATCAAACTGACTTGAAGTGCAAGCTTCAATAGAGAAATGAGCTGAGTTATGTGTTCTAGGAGCTATTTCATTAATTAAAAGACCATTATCTCCATAGAAGAATTCAATAGCTAAAACTCCAACGTAATTAAGTTCATTGACTATTGAAGAGAAAATATTTATTGCAAATAAGTTCAAATCATATTCATTTGTTCCAGGTGCAAGAACCCAATCACAAACATGGTTTGATTGGAATGTCTCAACTATTGGAAAGAATCTTATCTTACCGGTCCTATCTCTCGAACCAACGAGAGCCAGTTCTTTTTCATACTCTATCCATTCTTCTATTAACCATTCATCAGAATTATTCTCTGTTAAAAAAGAATCTAAATCTTCTTTTGTCTTTATTTTTCTGTTCCCTTTACCGTCATATCCACCTTTATTTGATTTTGCCATTAGAGGAAAATTCCAATTATTGATTTCCTCATCCGAGAGATTTTTAAAATCTTCAATGCTTATCCATTTTGGACAAGGAATATTCATTCTATCTATTAATTTTTTTTGAGAAAACCTATCTACTAATGGCTTAATTGCATTAAGGCTTGGGACAAAAATATCTTTATTGTCAATTAAATTTAATTTATCAATTTTTATCCATTCATTTTCAAAAATTATTTTTTCACACTCATTAATTAATGATTTATTACCTCTTATCTTTAAAGGATCAGCTTCTATGACATGATCTGCTTTTGAACCAGCAGGATCATCACAAGATTTTGTTTGCACACATACTTCTAAATTTCTTTTTTTTGCTGCCTCGGTTAACATTAAAGCCAGTTGACCACCTCCAATTATTCCCAGAGAATAATTTTTCTTAATATCGTTTATATTTTTTTTTAAACTCATAGCATGATTTTATTACCATTTCTAATTCTTAACAACTGAATTTTTAAGTATCCAGAGCTTAGATTTTGCTAATATATAAAGTATTTAATACTAAATATTTATAAATTTTAACCAGGTAATCAATTGTGAATAAGAGAAAAATATTAGTCCCATTAGGTGATAAGTCATACGAAGTAACACTAAAAGCAGGGATACTGAATAATATCAGCGAAGAACTCTTAAGAATTGGAATAACAAAGAATAGAAAAATACTTGTAATTTCAAATGAAGAAATATCAAATTTGTATGGAGAAAAATTCTTAAATAATTTAAAAGATAATCAATACCAGGCCAAAATGTTCCTTATCAAGACTGGAGAATCATATAAAAACTTAAAAACCTTAAGTGAAATATATGATGTTGCATTTGAATTTGGCTTAGATAGAAATTCAATAATTATTGCCCTTGGAGGAGGAATTGTTGGAGATGTAAGTGGCTTCGCTGCTGCTACTTGGCTAAGAGGCATCGAATATATACAGATTCCAACAACATTATTATCGATGGTTGATTCATCTGTGGGAGGAAAAACAGGAGTAAATCATCCAAAAGGTAAGAATTTAATTGGAGCTTTCAATCAACCTAAAGCTGTTTTTATTGATCCAGAAACTTTAAAAAGTTTGCCCAAAAGAGAATTTAATGCAGGCATGGCCGAAGTAATAAAATACGGAGTAATAAGAGATAAAGAACTTTTCGAATACTTAGAAATTGAAAAACACAAGAATGAACTTATAAATCTCAAGAATGATTATCTAATTAAAATAATTAATAGTTCAATAAAAACAAAGTCTCATATTGTTTCTCAAGACGAACATGAAAATGGTGTTAGAGCGATATTGAATTATGGTCATTCTTTTGGTCACGTCATTGAAAATTTATGTGGATACGGCAAATTTCTACATGGTGAGGCAATATCAATTGGTATGAATATTGCGGGGAAAATAGCAATTGAGAAAGGGTTATGGTCTCAAGAAGAATTAGAAAGACAGAAGAATCTTTTAAGGAGTTACGATCTTCCTACCGAGATCCCCAAAATAAATAAAGAAGAGGTTCTAACAATACTTATGGGCGACAAGAAAGTTCGTGATGGCAAAATGAGATTTATATTACCGAAAGAAATTGGTGCAGTAGATATATATGATGACGTAGAAGATTCATTATTTTTAAAGTTTTTTTCTTAACGTAAACAGGTTGAATTTATTTTCATTTCCTTCTCCTTAAACTTATTAAAAACAAACCACTTAAAATTACCTAGACATACAGGATCAACGAGTCTAAGTAATGCCTCTCTTCTTAAAAGAGCATTTGATAAATCCTCCTTAAATTCCTTCTGAATTCCATAAAGTCTCTCTGCCAATCCAAGTGCCAACAAAGCCTCTCCTTGTTTAGTTATTCCAAGAGTATTAAATCCAAGAGTCTCAGCATCATTAATTAAAGTTTCTATACAAACATGAGATGTTAAATCGCAATTTCCAGGAGAATCTAGAACATTATTCATCATTTTTTGATTTACATAAGAAACTATCGTCCCATCAGAATTCTTAGAGTTATAGTATTTTTCAGCTTCTTTAGCGTAATCAATTATCAATAAAATACCATTATTGATTTTTCCATAAATAGCTTCTAACCATTTTGAATTATCTACATGCCATTCGGTTGTCCATCCTTCAAGAGCATCTTCAGGCGGGATAGTGATTCCCAACTCACTTTTAGCAAGTTCAATACTTTTTCTCAATTCACTTGTAATTGACATTTCATCAAAATATAATTTATGAGATTTCTTCTCTATAGAAACTGCTTGTCGAAGTAATTTTCCTTTTGAGAAGGTTATTCTCTCTACTGGCAAAGCATCCAAAACCTCATTTGCAAGAACTATTCCATTTAAATTATTTTCTTCTACTTCATCCAAACCTTTCCATAAAATATCAATGCCTAAGTTTAAATATTCTTCCAATTTATTTTTTTGTTTTTCTACCATCCCTTCATTAGGTTCAATAATTACAAAAGAAACTCCTTCCAAAAAATTCTTGCTGTTTTCTAAAAAATATTTAATTAATCCACTCATAAAGCTTCCATCTCCTGCTCCAAATTCAATTACAGCTAATTTCTGATTAGATAAAAAACTATTTTTGAACTGAATCAACCAATCTTTTATTTGTTTACCAACCAAAAAAGCAAAATCATCAGATAAAGAGGGTGATGTGACAAAATCTCCTCGAACGCCTAACTCAGCCTTACCGCTGCCGTAATAACCATTAATAGGATCATTTAATGCAAAATTCATAAAGTCATAAAAACTTATAGTCCCACCCATTTTTATTATTTTTTTTACTAACCAATCTGGATTATTCGCGGGTAAGCTATTCATCGGCGAAAATATAAAAAGACAGAACTTATTTATGCCTTCAAAGATTAACTATTTATTAGGAATATTTCTATCTATATTAGTTTTAATTTCACATAAACCCGTTTTCGCTATAAATAATCCAAATCTATTACCAGAAGAAAAAACACCAGTAATTGATTTAGCTAAAACATTAAGCCCTAATCAGAAAAAATCTTTAGAGGAAAAGCTCAACAATCTAGAAATTGAAAGTGGGTGGAAAATTAAATATTTATCTCAGTTTGAAAGTTCTCCTGGTAGCGCAATAAAGGACTATTGGGATCTAGATGAGACAAGTTTGTTGATAGTCGCGGATCCAAGAGGGGGAAATTTGCTGAACTTTAACGTAGGAGAGGCTTATTTTAATTTTATGCCAAGGTTATTTTGGGTTGAACTTCAAACAAGATTTGGCAACCAATACTATGTTAAAGATCACGGTGAGGATGGTGCAGTATTAGATGCAATTGATTCAGTAAAGGTTTGCCTCGAAAGAGGAGGATGCCAAGTTGTCCCAGGCCTACCCAAAGAGCAATATATTTGGACTTTATGTACATCTATTCTTGGAGGTTTAGTAGCAGGTTTTGCATCTGCTCCAAGAAAAGAAGGTCAAGTCATATCAATTGGATTTTTAGCTCTTCTTTCTCCCTTATGGGGAATGTTATTTGGAATTTTTGGTTTGGCACCGATAATATCCAGAACAAATGATTTATTACCTTTATTTAAAAATGGTTTAGCTTTTACGGCCGCAGGAATTGCGGGTTATATCTTGTCTCAAACATTATTTTCAAGATATGAAAAGCCCAAAAATACTTAAAATATAAACAAAAATATCTAATCCTAAAAAAATTTATCTTCTTCACAAATTTCACCAGACTCTGAATACCATCGATGAGAAACATGACTTAATCCCTTTTTTTTAAACTCAATCCATGAAAAGTTAATTAATAATTTCCCATCTTCATCAGTTTTGTACCTTGGCACCACAGCAGTGTTGAAATAAATTGTTCCTTTGCTATCAATTTTAAACATCTCTCTTAAACCAAGATTTCTTTTAAGCCTGTTGTGCATATGACCAAAAATTACAAGATCAACTTTTCTTCTCTTTTGTATTTGAGAAATAGCCACAGACAAATCTCTATCTCCCCAATCTAATGAGGGTAATTTCCAGTCTTTTCCACAAATGCTTTTAGGTTCTGAACCTAAACCCGAGGGGCCAGCATGAGACATAATTATTAAAGGTATATCTTCTACAGTCTTTTCCGAACATTTAATTATTTTATTTATTGAATCTTGTTCGGTGATAGGTCCATAAACACCTTTAACTTCTCTCGAAAGATAATAGCCGCCGCCAGAACTACATGGTCTGGCAGACAATAAATTTATTTGATTATTAAAAACTTTCAAATCCCATGCGCAATATTTTTCACCAAGAACACGTATCTGCTTTGAAAGAGTTTCCCCTGTAGAATCTTTCCCTCTATCATGATTTCCTAAAATCACAAAAGTAGGAATTTTGATCTCATTGATTTTTTTAATTATTTTGACACTCCCATCAGAAATATCACCAACAAATAAAACAATATGTGGTTTGATAATCGATAAAACTTTCAAGTCTAATTCAGACCATTGACCATGACAGTCACCAACAATAGCAATTTTTAAATTTGTCAGAATTTTTTCTGTTTAAAGGCATATAATCTATTTAGAGATATTCTAAATCCTGACCAGTATAACTTCTACTGCAAAACAGAAATCAGTTCAAAATGAAGAGGATTTGATTTCTGAAATAAAGGACCGTTGCAAAAAAGCTAATGCAATTATTCTTGCGCACTATTATCAAGCTCCAGAGATTCAGGAAATTGCAGATTTTATTGGCGATTCATTAGATCTATCTAGGAAAGCTGCAAATAATGATGCTGATATAATAATTTTTTGCGGTGTGCACTTTATGGCCGAAACCGCAAAAATACTTAGCCCTAATAAAACAGTCCTATTACCAGATATTGACGCAGGATGCTCATTAGCAGACGATTGTCCCTCAGATAAATTTCAAAAGTTTAGAGAAGAAAATCCAGATCACTATGTCGTAAGTTATATAAATTGTACTGCAGAAGTAAAAGCTCAAAGTGATCTGATATGTACAAGCAGTAATGCAGTCTCATTAATAAAAAAGATCCCTCAAGATAAAAAGATAATATTTGCGCCAGATCAGAACCTTGGGAGATGGGTACAGAAAAATTCTGGAAGAGATCTTAAATTATGGCCTGGCAGCTGCATTGTTCATGAATCATTTAGTGAAGAAGCACTTCTAAAATTAAAATATCAAAATCCAGAATCAAAAGTAATTGCTCATCCTGAATGTAGTCAAAATTTACTAATTCTCTCAGACTTTATTGGATCAACAAGTAAACTGCTTGATTTCGTAAGTAAAGATACATCTAAAACTTACATGGTATTAACTGAACCTGGAATAATCCATCAAATGAAGAAGAAAGAACCTAACAAAATTTTTATTGAAGTCCCAGATATAGAGGGTTGTAAATGTAACGAGTGTCCATATATGAAATTAAATACTTTAGAAAAAATTCTAGATTGTTTGAAAAATAATTCACCATCTATCGAACTTGACCCCGAAATAATAAGAAGAGCCTATGTACCAATAAAGAGAATGCTGGATATGAGTAATTAATTAAATGAAAATACTTTATCTTCCTTATTAATTTTTATGAATGCATTAAGGTTTGTAGTGTTAGGTTTAAATTCACTTATCTGATTATTTCTATTAATTATATTAATTAGCTCTTTTTCACCAGCTCTATATTGCTTGTCTTTTCTAGTTCCGATCTCTCTTTGGAGAATAGGGTTAATATTCATTTTTACTTCTATGTCTGGAATAATTCCAAATTTGTTTATGTCAGTGCCGTTTGGAGTTAAATACTTAGCGACTGTAACAGTTAGGCCTGAACCATCCACTAATGTTCTCATAGATTGAACAAGACCTTTACCAAACGTTTTCTTCCCAACTAATTTTCCTCTTTTATTATCTTTTATTGCACCAGAAACTATTTCACTGGCACTAGCAGAACCCTCATTAACTAAGACAACTAAGGGCTTTTTTGTTAGGGCTTGACCGTTTCCTCTACTTGTATCTTTTAAACCATCTTTACTTACTGTACTTACTATTATTCCTTTGTTAATAAAGTGTCTTGATATATCAATGCTTGATTCTAATAAACCTCCTGGATTACTTCTCAAGTCAAGAACATATCCTGCGACTTTTTTTGTTTCTAAATCCTTAATAGCATCTCTAGTCTCTTTTGATGCATTTGCATTAAATTGTTTAATTCTCACATAGCCAATTAATAAGCCATTTTTGGTTTGATTGACTTTACTTGATACAGATTTTATTTCAATTTTTTCTCTTGATAAAATCTTAAAAAAGGATTTAGAATCTCTCAGAATTTCAAGCTTAACTTTAGTACCTCTTTGTCCTCTTATTAATTTCACGGCCTCATCTATATTCATACCTTCAGTAGAAATATCATCTATAGATAATATTTTATCTCTAGCTTTAATTCCAGCATCAAATGCAGGGGTGCCCTCTATGGGAGAAATAATTATTAAATCATCAGATTCTTTATCTTTTACTATTTGGATACCAACTCCAGTTAATTCACCAGAGGTATCGATTCTCATTTGATTAAATTCCTTAGGTTCTAAAAATCTTGTATATGAATCATCTAAGTTAGAAAGCATATCTCTAATCGCATCATATGCCTCATTGCTGTCTGAATATGTTTTTGATAAAACTTCTTTTCTTACATTAATCCAATTAGACTTTTGAAATTTACCGCTTGAATCAAGAAAATCTCTATATACGATTTGCCAAACGTGATCAATTACTTCTTTATAACTGTTAGTTAAAACTGATGCTTCTGCGTAATTATTTAAAAATAGTCCAGATAAGCTAGTAGCAAAAAGAACTATAAAATTTTTTTTAAACAATTTTCTTATCTTCAAAGAATTTGATATTTTTTATTATAAAAAGAATTTATTTATAATTTCAAAAATTTGACAAATCCTTAAGGATCAATCCACTTTCCATCATCCTTAATTAGTTGGATTAAAGCATCAACCCCATCATTTTCAGGTACTCTTTTTATTTCTTCTTTTCTTCTATATAAAGCAATAGTTCCTTTACCTTTTCCAACATAACCATAATCAGCGTCTGCCATTTCTCCTGGCCCATTAACAATACATCCCATTATTGCTATGTCTAGACCCGTAAGATGTGAAGTAGCGTTCCTAACTTTGTCTACAACTTCTTCTAAATTGAAAAGTGTTCTCCCACAACTAGGGCAACTAATATATTCAACCATCGTTTTTCTAAGGCCTAAAGATTGCAAAATTGAATAGCACACGGGTATTTCCTTTTCCGGAGCTTCTGTTAAAGAAACCCTAATAGTATCTCCTAATCCCTCTGCTAAAAGGGTTCCAATTCCAGCAGTACTTTTAATCCTTCCATAATCACCATCTCCAGCTTCAGTCACTCCTAAATGTAAGGGATAGTTATATCCTTCAGAGTCAAGCCTATCTGCGATCATTCTGTAAGCCGCCATCATGACTGGAGCCCTAGAAGCTTTCATAGAGATAATTATGTTATGAAAATCAAGTTCATCACAAATTTTGACGAACTCCATCGCAGATTCAGTCATTCCTAATGGCGTATCTCCATAAGTAAAAAGCATCCTCTCAGATAGAGACCCATGATTAACTCCAATCCTAAGAGCTTTATTTTCAGACTTTAAAACTTCAACTAAAGGGGTAAACCTTTTAAGTATTGTTTCTTTAATAGTTTCAAATTCCTCATCTGTATATTCAGTTCTTGTAGGGTCTGATTTTTCAAACACAAACAATCCGGGATTAATTCTTACTTTATCAACATGTTTTGCAACCTCCATTGCAATTTTCATACCATTATGGTGAACATCAGCTACCAAGGGGGTGTTGATATTATTTTCTAATAGTTTTGCTTTAATATCTCCTACTGCTTTTGCGTGCGCTAAGGAAGGGACAGTTAATCTTACTATTTCACAACCTACATCATGAAGTCTTTTGATAGCCAAGTAAGCATTTTCGACATCCATAGTATCTTCATTTATCATCGATTGAACTCTTACTGGATAATCACTTCCAATAGCTACGTCACCAACCATTACTGTTCTAGTTATCCTTCTCTCAATATGAGTTGAATACCTTTTGGAGAGACTATTAACCTCTTTTGATTGAGTTAATGACATTAAAATTCTTGATATTCAAAAAGGATTCACTAAATTATACGGCATATAGTTTACCACTTACATTCTTTAGGTCTTTCAAAGTTAGATGATAAGGTTTATTTATTTCTCTTGAAGGAAATCTCAACAAATAAGATGGATGAAAAATTACCATAATTTCTCTGCCATCTTTTTTAATCCATTGACCTCTTAAATTACTTATAGGATCTTTAACTTCTAAAATAGCTCTCATAGCAGTCGAACCAGTAAGCAAAATAAATTTTGGATCAACTAGCTTTATTTGCTGTAACAACCAAGGTTTGTGAATATTAATTTCTCTAGCAGTGGGTTTTCTATTATTTGGTGGACGACATTTAATCACATTGCAAAAATAAACATCCTCCTTATAATCAATCCCAGCTTTTATCAATAATTCGTTTAATAACTTGCCAGATTTACCTACATATGGTTTTCCTTCTAAGTCTTCCTGCGCTCCAGGTGCCTCACCAATTATTAACAAATCTGCGAATACGCTTCCTCTCCCAATAACTAACCTTTTCACCGAAAATAAAACTTTAAATATTTTTTATCTTAAGAACTCAAAACATGAAAATAAAATAGATTAAGAAAATGAACTAAATTAAACCATTATGTGATACTTTTACTTATTGTTAATTTATGCATTTGTCATTATTAAAAGTCATATTTGAAAAGTTATAAGTCAATGAGTCAAGTTAATTTATCGGAAAGGGCACTTTCAATTGAGCCTTCTCTTACATTGCAGATAAGTGCCAAAGCAAATCAATTATCTAAAGAAGGAGTAGATATTTGCAATTTAAGTGCAGGAGAACCTGACTTTAATGCTCCAAAAGAAGTTATAGAGGCTACAAGTAAAGCTATATTTGATGGATTTACAAAGTACGGGCCCGCAGCAGGCAATTTAGATCTCCGAAAAGCAATTGCAAATAAATTTCAAGTTCAAAACAATTTAAATTATGAATTTGAAAATGTAATGGTCACAAATGGTGCTAAGCAAGCAATATATAATCTTTTCCAAGTTTTGTTAAATACTGGAGACGAAGTTATTATTCCTTCTCCATACTGGTTAAGTTATCCCCAGATGGTTAGATTGGCGGGTGGAAAGCCAATTTTTACAAACTCTTCGGCAGAAGATGGATTTAAAATTAATATAAAAGATTTGAAGTCTAAAATCTCTTCAAAAACTAAATTTATAATTATCAATTCTCCTAATAACCCTACTGGAAGAGTTATGTCAAAGGAAGAATTATTACAAATTGCCGATTTAGTCAGAGAAAATCCAAATATCAATATTCTTTCTGATGAGATTTACGAACTAATCCTTAAAAAAGAATTTAACCATTACAGCTTATCTTCATTAGCAAATGACTTAAAAGATAGGATTTTTATAATAAATGGATTTGCTAAAGGATGGGCCATGACTGGCTGGAGGATAGGTTATTTAGTAGGTCCCAAAGATGTAATCAAAGCATCCTCAGCATTACAAAGTCAAAGTACAAGTAATGTTTGCTCTTTTGTTCAAAAAGGTGCTTTGGAGGCTTTAAAAATTAATAATGAATTTTTCTCAATGATAAATAGCCATTATGATCAAAGAAGAAGTCTTCTCTATGAAGGCCTTAAGAATATAAATGGTATTTATATTAAAGAACCTAATGGAGCATTTTACGCATTTCCAAGATTACCTAACTCCTCAATTACTTCTGTTGATTTCTGCAATAAAGCTCTTCAAGATTACGGATTAGTTGTTGTACCAGGAAAAGCTTTTGGGGCTGATGAATGTATAAGAATGTCTTGTGCCGCTTCAGAAATTAAAATAAAAGATGGATTAGAAAGGATTGAAAAAGCTATATCCGAATATTACTAATTTAAAATATTATGTTTAATTTAAAAAATTTCCTAATAAGTTCCTCTGTATTATTTTCAATTTTTTCATCACCTGTATTGTCAAATCCCAAAGTTTTAAAAGTTGGAGCGATACCTGATCAAAATCAAGATGTTTTAGACAAAAGATTTAATTTATTTTCAAAAGAATTATCCAAACAACTTGATGTAGAAGTTAAATACATTCCTGTTATTAATTATGTTGCAGCAGTAACTGGATTTAGAACTAAAGATTTAGATTTAGTTTGGTTTGGCGGTCTATCAGGAGTGCAGGCAAGATTACAAACTCCTAATTCAATTGTTGTAGCTCAAAGAGATATCGATAAGGAATTTCAAAGTGTTTTTATAGTAAATAAAAATTTAGAACTTAACTCAATTTCAAACATTAAAGGACTTAAAAAACTAAAGAATTTAAGATTTACTTTTGGCTCTGAAAACTCAACATCTGGAAGATTAATGCCAGAATATTTTTTAAATCGAGCAGGGGTACAAATTAAACACTTTAAAGGGAAAAAAGCAGGTTTTAGTGGGAGCCATGATGCCACTATAGCTTTAGTTAATGCTGGAGCATTTGATGCTGGAGCTTTAAATAAACAAGTTTGGGAAAAAAATCTTAAAAATAATCCCAAAAGAACAAGTAATTTAGAATTATTCTGGATCACCCCAGAATATGTAGACTATCATTGGGTAGCTCAAGGGGATCTTGAGAATAGATACGGGGAAGGGTTTACAAAAAAACTTAAATCAGTAATTCTAAATTTAGATATAAATCAAAAATCGCATAAACAGATATTGGATATGTTCAATACAAAAAGATTTATAAATGCAGAAGCAAAACAGTATAAAAATATAGAGGACATAGGGAGGAAATTAAATAAAATCAGATGAATAATACTCTCTTAGAATTAAAAAATATATCTTATAAATACAAAAATAATCTAATCCTAAATAAAGTAAATTTAAAAATAAATTCAGGGGAGAAAATTGCACTTTTAGGTAAAAGCGGTTCAGGAAAATCTACTCTTATATCAGTGCTAAATGGCACTATCAAGCCAACTCAAGGTAGGGTTAAATTATTCAATAAAAGTTTCGATGAATTAGATAGAAAGCAGAAACGCAAGATAACAACTATTTGGCAAGATTTAAGATTAATAGAAGATCTCTCAGCAGAACAAAATGTTAATTGTGGACTACTCGCGGAAAAAAATTTTTATTTCGCTTTAAAAAATTTGCTAAATATAAGTTCTTTTAAACAGGCGCATAAATATATGCAATTATGTAGACTTCATAGCTCTATTTACGACAAAAAGATCAGAAAACTATCTGGGGGGCAAAAACAAAGGGTGGCTATAGCTAGGTCATTAATTCAAGGATCGGATATATTACTTGCAGATGAGCCTTTTAATAATTTAGATCCTAAATTGATAACAACAATTAAAAACCTGCTGCTAGAAAATGTAGATAAAAATAATACAAAAAAATCCCCAAAGGCAACATTAGTTGCATTACATAGATTAGATTTGCTGAAAGATTTCGATAAAGTTATTGGAATAAGGGATGGTAAAATTTTTTTCAATATTAAAAGAAATTATTTAAAGAAGCTTCATTTGGATAAAATATATTAATTAGTTGAATAAATTAAAATTAAACCATACCTCATTATCTTTCCTTCCAATTTTGGTTTGCATACCTCTAGGGTATCAATTAATAACCAATATTCATTTTGGAGGATTAAAATTATTCCAAGAATTTTTAATTTCTGCATTTAATCCCAAGCTCGATAATGAAATTATTGTTACCGTAATTAATCGATTAAATGAAACTATCTGCATTGGTTTTTTTAGTTGGTTAGTAAGTATTATTTTTGGGGCAATTTTTGGAATATTATCCTCAAATATTTTTTATAAAATTTTTAATATTCCAAATTTTTTCTATAAGACAATAAGGTTTTTTCTAACAATAATTAGATCTATACATGAAGTAGTTTGGGGAATACTATTAATGCAAATATATGGAATAAATTTTTCAATAGGAATAATAGCTATATGTATTCCTTATATTGCTGTAAATTCAAAAGTTTTTGCTGAACAATTAGAAACTATTGACTACAAAAGTTTTGAATCTATAAATCGAATAAATGCTCCTAAACTTTCTACTTTATTTACCTTAATATGGAATCCAATAATAAATACATTTAAAAACTTTGGTTTATATCGATTAGAGTGTTCAATAAGAAGTACTGTAATTTTAGGAATTTTTGGGATTGGAGGAATAGGTACTAGTATTTTTTTATCTTTCCAAACTTTGAATTTTAGAGAGTTATGGACTTATTTATGGTCCTTAGCAATTTTGATAATTCTTTCTGGATTAATATTCAAAAAGATTAAATTTAATAATACAAATAAAATAATATCTATTTTTTTTATTGCAGTTTTTTTTATAACAATTTTATTTTCTTTTTCATATTTTCTTTATTTTATTTTTAATAATAATTTTGAAGGTTTTAATTCTGTTAGTTCTCTATTTAAATCAAGTTCAAAATTAGGATCATTTGATTTCTTAAAAATTATTTTGGAAACAATAATTTTAAGTCTTTTATCAACTGGAATCGCTATTAGTTTACCTCCATTATTAATAGGGATTTTTAACAACAATACTTCTAAAATTTTTATAAAAATTTTTGCATTTTTATTACGTTTAATACCAACACCTTTAATACTTCTAATTCTATTAACTTTTAACAATCCTTCTTTATCTTTAGCAGCTTTAACACTAGGTCTTCATAACGCTAGCATTACAAGCAAATTACTTTTTACAAATCTAGATAGACAAGACAAGAGAAATTATATCGCAATGACATCTTTAGGAATCTCAAAAAAGACTAGTTGGCTTTTAGGTTTATTTTCTCAACAAGCAAAAAGTTATTTAGCATATTGCGCCTATAGATCTGACATAATTATTAGAGAAACTGCAATTGTTGGGGTTATTGGTAGTGTTGGTCTAGGTTGGCAATTGCAAGAATCACTTAGTTCCTTCGCATGGCAAGAAGTTATGTTAGTTTTGATAGCTTATAGCTCCATCGCAATAGTTGGCGAATTAATAAATGTTAAAATCAAAAATAGTTTAACTTGATTTGTAAGAATAATTTTTTGAATCAAGTAGTTATTTTTTCCGGTTATAGTGATTAGTTTACCAAAACAGCTAGTTGTAATTGGAGATAGCTCAGTTTATGGATGGGGAGATAATGAAGGTGGCGGTTGGTGTGAGAGGCTTAGAAAAGATTGGTGCAATAACAAAAATGGGCCAGTAATTTATCAACTTGGAGTAAGGGGAGATGGTATAGAAAAAGTTTCATCTAGATGGGAAAAAGAATGGTCTTCTAGAGGAGAAACAAGAAGAAATAAACCTAAAGCAATCCTGCTAAATGTTGGTCTTAACGACACTGCAGCAATTGGTCAGAAAAACGGAAGACATCAATTAGATATAGATGGATTTGAATATGGATTAGAGAGACTAATTAATGAAATGGACTCTCAAACAAATGTCTTTGTTATTGGTCTGACACCAGTTGACGAAAGCAAAATGCCGTTCGCAGGATGTTTATGGTATTCAAATGATTTTTGTAATTCTTATGAAAGGAGAATGGAAGAAGTATGCCTCAATCAGAATGTCCCATTTCTTCCTACTTTTAGAGAAATGTACTCTGATAAAAGGAGTAAAAATTGGATTACGCATGATGGAATTCATCTGAATTCCGAAGGTCATTTCTGGATTTACCAAAGACTTAAGAGCTGGGAGATTCTTACAAAATGGAAGGAATCCTAAATCTTTTCAAATATTTTTAATTTAAAAAATATGAGTAAAAGATCATGGAAAAGATTGCAAAAACAGACGCAATACTTGTCTGAATAGCATTTACCATTTCATTACTTAATTTATATTTATTTTGAAATCTAGCACCAATAATACTTTCGGAGAGTGTTGCCAAAAATCCCGAGACTGCAACAATTACGAAGTGGATTTTTGTAGAAATAAGTGATAAACGAAGCATTATAAAAGCCATAAATATTGATCCCAAGACACTAGCTAATGTTCCTTCTAAACTTATTCCTCCTTCAGTTCCACTCTCAACCTTTTTAAGTGAAGTAATTAAATATGTATCCTTCCCAAACCTTTTTCCAATTTCGCTACCAAAAGTATCCGCCAACTTTGCAGCAAAACTTGCAGCAAATCCTATTTTTAAAATCACTACGTTGGCATCATTAAATTTTGTCATAATAGCAAGAAATAATCCTGTAGCTGCAGAGCCCCATACATTTTCAGGACCTCTTCTCCCATCTCTTTTTTCGGCTATTCCTTGTTCTTTTTTAAATTTAAAACCAATTTTGGTAACGAGAGATCCAAATAATAAATAAATTACAACTGACATCCATCCCTGCCAAGACAAACATCCCCACAAAATTGTTCCTAAAATACCTGCACTTATCCAACCACCTTTTGTCATCAAAGGAACCTTGCAAAATATATAAATCAAAATAAAGTTTATACAAAAACCTATAAAAAATTGATTTCTAATTAAATCCATATTTATTTAATTCCTTAATTTCAAATCAATTCTCCACTGATTTAGAATTGATGATGCATTAATACTAGCTGTAGAAGTTCTCAATATAGTGTCAGAGAGTTTAACAAAGGTAGTATTATTTTTATTGAAAAAATCAACTTCTTTAGAGGACCAACCTCCTTCAGGGCCAATTACATTCCAGAAAATACCCCCTTTTTTATTAACGAAATCTTGGTGTTTTCTTAACCATTGATTTAAGTCATAATGTGTATTTTCTCTAGTAATAGAAATTGAAACTCTTTCTTGATTATCTCTACTTTTTAGCCATTCAATAATATCCATACTATTAAAAATAGATGGTTTCCATAATCTCTCACTTTGTTCAACTGCTTCTTTGATAATCGAGTTCCATCTCAATATTTTTCTCGAAAAGTTTAAATTTTTGTTTACCTGTCTTTCTGAAAATAATGGTTGTATAAAATCAATTCCTATCTCAGTACACATTTTCAAAATATCATCAAAACCACTTTTAGGTATAACAACCGCTATCCCTAATAAGTAAATTTCTTTTTCTTGAAATAAGTGAGGGTTTTTTAATTGACTTATTTCTAAAAAATCATTTTTAACTTTTATTGCTTTCCATAATGAACCCATTCCGTTAGCTATAAATATTTCTTTCCCATTTTTTATCCTCATCACTTTATTAATATAATGCGCCTCTTCATTAGTTAGTTCTAAATAATTGTTCTTTATATTTTCAATTCTTTCATGGGAAATAATTAATCTTGTTAAGTCTTCCATCTAAAATACTTAATCTTTGAAAACTAAATCTTCATGTTCTTCAATAACCCAATCATCATTTTCACCACCAATAATTAACTCTTCAATTTTTACATAATTATTTGATATCTCATTCAAAGAATTAATTAAGATATCTATTGAAAGGGAGTCTGAAGTCCCAAAATCAACCCAACATCTACCCCACAGGTTTTGATATTCCATGATTCCTAAATTATGCATTAAGGCTGGAAGAGATGCGTTTTTTTGTTCATTATCATAGGACATCCAACTGAGATCAGAACCCTCTTCATGAGTTTGCAAATTTTCAGAATTAAATCCCCCTAACCTGCCCAAAACGTACCAACTATCAAAAACACCATCTAAATAATTTTTTTCATCTTTAGTTGGTGATTCTGAAAACCTTATCCATATCCAACAATTAAAAGGATCAACTTCTCTAAAAATAATATTCATATTGACTAATAGCTTTTTAGATATATAGCTATTATAAGTAAGTTATTACTAGTTTAAAATTCATACTTATAACTTAATTAATAATGCTTGATTTAAAAGAAATATCTTATCAACCTCAAACTGGTGAAAGAAAAATAATAGAAAATCTTAATTTAAAAGTTCATGAAAATGAAATTATCTTAATTTGCGGCAATAGTGGTTCTGGGAAAACTACACTTCTCGAAATAATAAGCGGATTAACAAATCCACAAAAAGGAAAAATTACTTGGAAGAATAAACTTTTATCTTCTAGGCAAAGGAGATGGTTTTGTGGAGTAGTATTCCAATTCCCTGAAAGATACTTTATAGGTACAACTATTGGGAAAGAATTAAAAATAGGCCATAAATCTTTAAGAGAAAAAAATATAGAAATAGTTTTAAATAAGGTTGGTTTAAATAAAATTAATCTGACCCAACCACCAGAACAACTAAGTGGAGGACAACAAAGAAGGTTAGCTGTAGCAGTTCAGCTACTTAGAAACCCATCAATTCTTTTACTTGATGAACCAACTGCTGGTTTAGACTATTCAATGAGAAATGATGTTAAGAATTTAATCATTGATCTAAAAAATAAAAATACAATTATTATTGTTACTCATGAACCTGCCTTATTTGAGGGCATTCCGTCTAGGATATTAATTCTGGAAAAAGGAAAAATCAAAAATCTTATGAAAAAAAATGATGAGGGATAGGATAGTACGAGCTACTGCCGCAAATGGAGGAATAAGATTAGTTGCGGTCTTAACAACAGAGTCTTCCCTAGAAGCCAAAAAGAGACACGGCTTATCTTATTTAACCACCTGTATCTTAGGGAGAGCATTTAGTGCTTCACTGCTTTTAGCCAGTTCAATGAAGATAATGCATGGGAGAGTAACTTTAAGAGTTAGATCTGACGGACCTTTAAAGGGATTGCTGGTTGATGCAGGAAGAGACGGCAAAGTTAGAGGTTATGTAGGGAATCCCGATTTAGAATTAGATCTAGTCAAAATAGACAATAATAAATATTCTTTTGATTTCACAAAAGCATTAGGTACTGGATATTTAAATGTTATTAGAGATAGTGGAATTGGAGAGCCCTTTACAAGTACAGTTGAATTAGTAAATGGGAATATTGCAGAAGACTTAGCTTCATATTTATATCATTCAGAACAAACCCCTTCTGCTGTATTCATTGGAGAAAAAATTCAAAATCAAGGTGTTATTTGTAGTGGTGGCTTATTAGCTCAAGTCTTACCTAAAAAAGATACTGATCCTTTACTAGTCTCACTACTTGAAGAAAGATGCAAAGAAATTAATTCTTTTAGCGAAGACCTGTTTCAGTCAAAAGATAATCTTCTTTCGTTAATAAGGAATATTTTCCCCGATATTGACGATAAATCAATCTCTGAAAAAGCTCGTTCCCAAGAAGTTAGTTTTAAATGCAAGTGTTCTAAACAAAGAAGTTTAAATGCAATGAAGATGCTTGATAAGAGCGAGTTGGAGGACATCCTTAAGAAAGATGGCAAAGCAGAATTAGTTTGTGAATTCTGTAAGAATAAATATCTTATAAATTATGAAGAAATTAAATCGATGATAGAAAATTAATCATAAGAAAATTACGCCCAGCCATAAAATAACCATGGCTGGAATACTTTGAATTTTTTGTATTGATAAAGAATTGTTTGATACTTCCTGAATAAAAGAATTAGTCTCAAGTAATCCACCAAATATTAACCCTATTGAAAGAAAGGTGACACTCCATCCTAAAGAACCTATAAATCTTTTCCCCGATTTAATTTGAGTATAGGTAAGTATTAATGTGGAGATAGAAAGTAAAAGTCTATTATTTGAGTCTGGACTAATAAGTAACAAAACTAAAAACAATAGCCCAACTGATATTTTTATTGGAAGATTATCAAATGATGGGGTCGTTATTTTTGGCAGACTATACTGACTTGAATTATTAGAGTTATTATTTAAATTTTTTATCTTTGATAGCAGTGGAAAATTATTATTGGTAAATTGGTTAATTTGTTTTTCTTTTTTTGAAGCACTCACAGCTTCATAGCTTACATTTCCTGATTGCCTAGATTTCAAACTCCCCATCAGTAACTGATCAAAAGAAGATTCTATTTTAGCTTTCAAAATTAAATCTTCACCAGCCTCTTTAACCTTAAGGTCTCTGGCTCTCTGAATTTCCTCAAAAGCAGCACCTTCTTCTATACCTAAAATTTCATAAGGTGATTTTTCACTATTGTTTTTACTACTGTTTGAATCCAAAATTTTTTTCCCAATAATAACAGATTAACCAATTTTATAATCCATTAAGACTTTATAAAACAATTGGTTCGACTCCACTAACAACAGGAGCAACTTTGTTTAAAGTTAATTGATTATTATCTTCAACAAATTGATTTAGATTCCACTCATTTTTAAAAAGAATAACTGGCCTATTCCAACAATCTTTAACTATTTTACAATTGAATATTCTCCCTAGTTTTTCAATGGCTGGCCACCCATCAGAAATCCATCTAGCCAATTGATATGGCATTGATTCAAGTTTTGCATCTACACCATATTCACTTTTTAATCTGTGAGTTACCACCTCCAACTGCAATTGACCAACAGCTGCGAGTATAGGATCTCTTTTACTTTCATCAAAGTCATAAAGAATCTGGACAGCGCCTTCTTCCCGAAGTTCATTAACACCCTTTCTAAAGTTTTTAAATGCTGAAGGATTTGGATTTCTTAGCCAGCTGAATATTTCAGGACTAAAGGATGGTATGCCCTCATATTCCAGATGAGCACCAGTATAAAGAGTATCTCCAATAGAAAACATACCTGGATTATTCAAGCCAATAACATCTCCAGGATAGGCATCATCCACTACTTCTCTATCTTGCCCAAATATTTTTTGTGGTCTTGATAATCTGATTGTTTTCCCAGTTCTGGAATGTTTAACTGACATATCCTTTTCAAATTTGCCACTACAAACTCTTATAAAAGCAACCCTATCTCGGTGCTTTGGATCCATATTTGCCTGTAGCTTAAAAACAAACCCACTAAATTCATCGCTTGCAGGTTCAATATCCCCTTTATTACTATTTCTTGAAGTTGGTTTTTGTGCCATGTTTAAAAAACTATCTAAAAATGGTCTTACGCCAAAATTAGTCATGGCAGATCCAAAGAAAACTGGGGTTAAAGAACCATTAAAAACTTTGTCTTTTTCAAATTTCGATCCTGCCTCATCAAGAACCTCCAATTCTTCAAGTGAGTTTTCAAGTAAATCTCTTTCTACATATTTTAATAGCTCTTTATCTTCAAGACTTAATCTTTTCTCATTCGATTGTTTTCCTCTCACGGCTTTATCAAATAAAATGACCTCTCTCGAAAATCTATCAATAACCCCTCTAAATTGTTCGCCACTTCCAATTGGCCAATTAATAGGTAAAGTATTTAATCCAAGTTCTGATTCAATTTCATCAAGTAAAGAAAATGGCTCCCTTCCTGGTCTATCCATTTTATTTATGAAAGTAAATATTGGTATTTTCCGCATCTTGCAAACTTCAAACAGTTTTCTAGTTTGAGGTTCTAGTCCTTTAGCAGCATCTTCCAGCATAACTGCATTATCAGCAGCAGCTAATGTTCTATAAGTATCTTCAGAGAAATCTTGGTGTCCTGGTGTATCTAGTAAATTGATTACTGATCTTTCATATTCAAATTGCAATACAGTTGATGTAATAGAAATACCTCTTTGTTTCTCAAGGTCCATCCAGTCTGATGTAGCTTTTCTCTGGTTACCCCTAGCTTTTACTGCACCTGCCTGTTGAATGGCACCCCCATACAAAAGAAGCTTTTCAGTAAGAGTGGTTTTCCCAGCATCTGGATGTGAAATAATAGCAAAATTTCTTCTTTTATTTACTGCATCCAGTATGTCTTTATTATTAAGAATTTTGGTACCTAAGCTCATTTAAATAATATAAGGGCCTTTCACTTAGTTCTTAAACATTACCATAGACTATTAAATAATTATCACCGTCTTCAAACACATCTAAAGAGGATAGATTATTCTTTAAAGTGAAATATTTTAACTCTTTGAAAGTATAAGAAGCCTTTAAAGATGCATAATAATCATTGGTTAAAATATCATTATATTTTGTTGAACATTGTGCTTTGAGTTCTAAAGCATACTTTTCATCTAATGGTCTTTTCAAGTCCTTGTGAAAATTTACAGTGATATTACTAGACAAACTTCTTATGGTGTTGAAGAAATCTTCAAGATTGCTAATGTGATGAATCAAACTGTTGCTTACAAGTAAACTAATTCTTTTTTTAAGTAAAGAATTATTTGATTCAATGTCTTTGATGTCAGAACAAATGTAGCTTAAATTTTTTAATTTTTCTTGATTAGTAGAAATACTTTTATTATATTCTGCTCTCAAAATCATTTCTTTAGAACCATCTATTCCAACTACTTCAGTATTAGGCCATTTTATTGCTAACTTCTCAGACATATTTCCTGGGCCGCATCCCAAATCAACTATTAAATCTTTTTCACCTAAAGAAATATTTTTTCTAAAAAGATAATAATTTATTTGATTAATTAGATTAATTTCCCCTTCTGAAAAATCAGCTTCGTCATAAGAAATGACCTGCTCTTTCTTTACCATTAATTCAGGTTCAGGGATTCTTTCCATATCCTTTCTTAAACAAAGATTTCATATTAAACATAATTTTACACAAACCGTTAAATAGTGGTAAGAATGGTTGCAGACGCCACAGGTAGAGTTATTCTTCCAGTACGGGTTATTTACATACATTTTTTTTTATCGTGACTGTTGCACCAAATAAAGCTTCTTCTGAGAGCAATTCGAATAATCTTAAAAAAGATGATTTTCCAAAGACTGCGCCAGCTGCTTATCCTGTTTTTTTCAGATCTTACAGCAGAAAAACTTCATCTGGCAAAAGGGAGAACTGGAGCGAAGTTGGCGAAAGGAATTTATCGGGATTAAAAGAACTAGGAAAACTTTCCGAGGAAGAGTTGATCCTAATGAGAGAGATGCAAAGTAACCAAAAAGCTCAACCTTCAGGGAGATGGTTATGGATAGGCGGAACCCCTTGGATTAATAAGAACCCAAATTTTTCAGGAGCATACAACTGTACATCAACGAACTTAATTGATTGGGAAGCCTTCGCATTAATGATGGACTTAGCAATGATGGGATGTGGAACAGGTGCAATAATTGAACCTCATTTTATAAACAAACTTCCTACAGTTTTAAACAAAATAAATATTAAATCAGTCAGTGAAGTTGGAATAACTCCTAAAGATCAAAGAGAAGAAAAGTCATCATTAGAAATCAAAGGAAAAGATCTTCACATCAAAGTTGGAGATAGCAGAAGAGGCTGGGTAGATAGTTACAAATATCTTCTTGAGGCATCAAGTAATGAAAATCTTGAAAGAGAAATTGATGTTTATATAAATTTGGAAGATATTAGACCTGCTGGAGAATCATTAAAAGGTTTTGGTGGGATGGCAAATCCTATTAAATTGAAAGATCTCTACTCTAGAGTCGCATCACTTCTTGGAAAGGCAATAGGCAGGAAATTAAGTACAGTAGAATGTTGTTTACTAATTGATGAAGCTGCAGTAACTATAGTTGCTGGGAATATAAGAAGAAGTGCTGGAATGAGGCAATTTGCCTCAAATGATAAGGAGGCGGCATCTGCAAAAGAAAATCTATGGAGTCAAGATGCAAATGGTAATTGGAGAATAGATCCTGAAAAAGATGCCCTCAGGATGGCTAATCATACCAGGGTTTACCATACAAAACCCACATACCAAACTATTTTGGATGCCGTAACCAAACAATTCCATTCAGGTGAGGGGGCTATTCAATTTGCTCCAGAAGCAATCGCAAGATCAAATGCAGATATCCTCAAGGACGATGAATTAAGAAAGGAATTTATTGAAATCTACTCAGAACAAGGTAAGGATGAAGCGAGAAATTGGATAAATAGTAGTTATGGCCCATTTTCTGAAGAAGAGCTCGATCACAGGATGAGCAGATATGGACTTAACCCCTGCGGGGAGATATTGGGAAATGATTTTCACTGCAATTTAGCTGAAGTTCATTTAAATCAGATTGATCCCGGAAATTTTGAAGAGCAAAAAAAGGCTTTCAAAGCTGCAGCTCTTTCTGTAGCATGCTTACTCAATCATGAATTTGAAGTCGAGCGTTACAGGAAAAGTAGAGAATATGATCCTATCGTAGGGGTAAGTTTCACTGGATTGTTTGATTTCTGCGTCCACGCATTTGGGACACCATGGTTGAAGTGGTGGGAAGCAGGAAGGCCAAATAGTGAAGAAGGGAAGGCATTCAAAGAAAAGGAAGCTGAATTCTTAGATTCGTGGAGAAAAATAGTAAAAGAAACTGTATGGGAATATTGTGATAAGCATAATCTAAGGAGACCAAATAGATGCACAACAGTTCAGCCAGCTGGGACTAAAAGTCTTCTTACTGGAGCAGCTCCAGGATGGCATCCTCCAAAAGCTCAAAGATTCATAAGAAGAATAACTTTCAGGAAAAATGATCCAATCGCATTAGCTTGCATGGATTATGGTTACTCAGTTGTCCCATCTCAATCTGATAAGGATGAAAATGGCTGTTTGCTTGATAATCCATTTGATCCAAGATGTACAGAATGGTTAGTTGAAATCCCTACAGAAGTTAGTTGGGCAAATATAGAAGGCGCAGACCAAATAGATATCAATAATTTCTCAGCATTAGCTCAATTTGATTTTTACATGCAAGTGCAAAAATTTTACACAGAGCATAATACCTCTGCAACCGTAGAATTTAGAGAAAATGAAATCGAGGATTTAGCTAAGGCTATTCATAATGCGATAGAAAATAATGAGGGATATATTTCAGCAGCATTGTTAGCTCGATTTAGTGCAAACGCTACTTTCCCTAGATTACCCTTTGAACCAATAAGTAAAGAGGAATATATATCATTGCAAAATAAAGTAATAGAAAGGAAAGTTAATAATGATTTCTTTGACGCTCTAAATAAATATGATGTTGGAGAACTATCTGAAGCAGGACCAGCAGGTTGTGATTCAGATAAGTGTCTACTTCCTCTGGCTAAACCAAAAGATTAAATTTTGAATTATATGTAAATAAAAAATATAAATTAGTTTTTAAAAATTTAATTTATGGCTACTTCTTAAATAGGGACATAAATTATTTATGACATTAAGCTTAAATATTGGGAACTTATTTAATGATTCCTCTAGTCATGCATTAGTTGATGAGCTAAGAAAAAGAACATCAGAAGAAGATATCTTAGATTTTGAGGAAAAATTTAACTCCAAAAACGAAAAAAATCTACACATTTATATATGTAGATTTCTAAAAAACAGATCGATATCCAGAGGTCTAGCCTCAAGGTGGTTAATAACCATAATTAAAAACAAAGAATCAAAAATTGATGCTTTGCAAAAATTAAATAATTAAGTTAGTCCTGATAGTTTCCATAAAGCAATTCCAAAAATTGAGAATCCCATAATGAAAGTAAAGGCCAAAGCATTTACTAATTGAACCTTATCATTCATTCTGTTTGCGAATGGTAATAATTGAGCAAATAATGGAGTCTCTTCAACTATTGCGGATTTTTTTACTGTAGGTTTTTTGCTTCTAGAAAACATAAAACAAATTTTATAATCTTAAGAATTTTACATTTAAAAGTTCATTAAATAAAAAATACTTCTCAAAAACGAACAAAATGTAACCTGCAAGAAACTACATAAATAAAAAAACAAATTTCTTAAGTAGGACCATATTTCATTATTTAAGTATTAAGTTTTTTTTTATTAAAGAACTAGACAAATAATTTTCATGAATGTTATTATTAAATTGTAGCAACCGCTACCAAAACGTTCAACTTGCGTATAGCAAGCCGCAAATCGACTTAAGCCATGGAACGGGGACTTAAGCGAAACCGGAGCTTAAAAAATGACTCTAATTTACAGAGGGCAAAAGTACGTCCAAAACAAGGAAGCCGCTAAAAAGCAGCACAACGTACTAACTTATAGAGGAAAAGCTTATACAAGCTAGTTCAATTATCCAATAAATAAAAAAAGCCACTTTTAGTGGCTTTTTTTATTGTCCAAACTTAATCAAAAAAAACATTTAATACTTTATAACAAGAATTAAATTAATATGATTTAATTGCATTTATATATCTGATAATTATGGCAGACCAGAAACCTTTATTTAAAGCACCTTATGACATAAAAGATGTAAGTGCTCTTTTCGCCATAGTTGCCTTAGTTTTAATAATCTCTGCCATAATTGGGAATAACTTATTTGGTTTATTTCAAGAAAATGTTAATTTCGGATAAGTTCATTTTTAACTAACTTTCTTTTATAAAGCAATTAAATAAAACTCTTACATTTTTTTAAACGATTTATTTCTAGCTAAGTGGCAGATTTTTGGGCTTTTTTTAATATGCAGCTAGACAAAAGAATATAAAGTGAGATGCTTGGTATAGTTGATTGATTTATGAAAAAAGAAATCTTTTTTCCCAAAAAAAATACTTTCAAAGAAGAACAACAAGGATATACGATAGTTGAAATTCTTCTCATAACTTTAATTATTGGATTGACCTTTAGTATATCTCTTCCTTTGTTTGGGATTGTAATTAATAAAGCAAGGCAAAAAGAAGCAACTCTAATAGTAAATAGTGTTCTTAAAGCAGTAAAAGCTAATTATTCATTAACTTCATTTTTACCAACTAAAGTAAAATCTCTTAATAAATTTGCATCCTTGCATGAGTGTATCTCTCAAGAAGTTGAGATGAAAGGTAGCGAAGTTTGCAATCCAAATACTATTGCTCCAATAGATGGTGATGAAAAATATTTTTACTCTCCATCAGGAAATTATAAAGTTGAACTCAAAACAACTGAAATAAGTAATTCTGATATTATCTTTCAAGTAAGAGCAATTCCAAATGGAGTTCGCTATCAAAATATGGGCAGTAGTGTAACTGGTTGCTTCAACCCAATCGCAGGAATATCAAATATTAAAGAATATTCACCTTTTAATGCTGGGGGGAAAGATTTCATGTCTTGTTTTACCGTGTTTCAAATCAAAAAAGCAGAGGAGGCTAGATTAGCTGAAGAGGCAAGATTAGCTGAAGAGGCAAGATTAGCTGAAGAGGCAAGATTAGCTGAAGAGGCAAGATTAGCTGAAGAGGCTAGATTAGCTGAAGAGGCAAAATTAGCTGAAGAGGCAAAATTAGCTGAGGAGGCTAGATTAGCTAAAGAAGCAAAACCTAAATGTATTTACTGGAACCCCAGAAATCCCTCACAATGTTTTAGGTTTGAATAATTAAATATTTTGCATAGAAGTTTTTTATTTTAAAGAATTCTTCTAAATCCCATTTGTATTCCTGATGAATCAAAGCCATCTTTAGCTTCGTATATATAAGGTGTACCCAAGCCATCATTTGTTGTGTGAGATTTTGCATTCCTAATAAATCCCTCTACATATATGACGTTTTTATTATAAAACTCATAACTCAAACCTCCTTTTAGCTGTAATACGAATGCTTGTCTTACATATTCAGGAATAAAAGGAGCTGAATCTTGAACACTATTAACAAATCCAATTCCCAAGCCAATGAATGGTGAGATTTTTTTTCTTGATCTGAAATCATAGTAAGTATTTATTATGTAAAAGTCTTTATGTAATTTCCCTCTGTCATCTCCGATTTTAGTAATACTTTTGTCAAAATAAGTAAGATATTCATCAAATCTTCCATTTTCTTGAGCATATGATATTTCTGTTCTTATTTTCCCAAAGTCATAACCTAAACCTATCTCATTAGTATAACCTAATTCAGTATACCTATCATCCCATATCGCTTTATTCGTAGAAGTATTATAAACATCATAATTTTCTAAATTTGAATAACCAAAAGCAAAGTTTAGATAGAAATTTTTTATTGATTTTGAAATATTTTCAACTTTTTCATTATTATTTATTTTCATTTTAATTAGCTTAATTTCTTTGGTATTTTTCTCAGAAAAATTTAATTCAGCTTTTAAGTTTTTTGGATCTTTTTCCTCAAGAAATTTTGCTATTTTCTTCTCTTCAGATATTTTTGTTTTTTTGACGACATTGTGTTTAATATCTTGATTTATTAATGCACAAGATGAAAGGAAGAAATTTAGAAAGAAAATTAAAAATAGAATTTTCCTATGAATCATTTCCTTGATAGAATTATTAGTGTTTTAAATTTTTGTTATTTAAATTAAATCTTTTAAATCATATAAAGTCAAAGCCTCATTTATTTGATTTTAAAAAATTAAAAATAAGAATAAAGAACTAATTATTAGATGCCTAGTGTAATTTTACTTGACACATAGAGATGAGGTTGTTAACTGAATTAAGATACTCTCAAATTTTGATGTATCCCAAAATTTCATTGATTAATAAAAACAAGAGTGAATTAGTGGTTTTTGAAAGGGACTTTAATAACCCTTTTAATGAAGGATTTATCATTTATTGGGAAATTTCCAAATCGAATAATAAGCAGTTTATTTTCAAGAAAAGACTTACAACAATAAGAGCTTTAAACAAATTAAAAAAGCTTCTGGATGATGGTTGGACAAAGCTAAATTTTTCAGATCAGGCTGCTTAATTCTTTCAATTGTTAGATATAAGTTAATTCTAGAAAAGTAAAACTCATGAATAAAAAACAAATATGCATATTTTTATTATTTTTTTTTACGGGTTGCAGCAAAAATAATCCAATATTGTTCAATAATTTTCAAGCAATAAGATGTGAATCAAATATACAAGATGAAAAATATAATGATTATATTTTTGATTTAAATGATGGTAAATTATATTTTTATGATCAGAAAAAAGATGAATTTTTTCTAAAAAGTGAAAGATACGAATCTGGATATTTTAGTGAAGATTCAATTGAATTTTATTCGAAACTTCTTGATAACAAATTAATTATCACTACAATTGAATATGGTTATGATACATCAAAAAAAGATAGAAAAATTAAACACATTATTAATACAAAAAAATTATCTAAGAAGACATTTGAGATAATAGGAAGCAAAAATCATTTTTTATTCATCTCTAAATGTTTTTGGATTGATCCCAAATTAGGTATAAAATATTAATCAAATAAATTTTACAAAGGAATTTAAATCCAAGAGTTTTTTTTGAATAATGAAAATTAGTAAAATATCATATTTTTTAATAGCTTATCTTACAAGTTTTACTTCTTTCCAATTAAAGCCTATACATGCCTCTTCAACAATTTTAAATTGCAATAGTAAAATTCCTAAAGGTGTTCCTTGCCTAATAAAAGCTTATTCATACAATGTAGAAATTGAAAAAGTAGATATATGTCCAAAAAATCCATTTCCAGAGTTTAGAACTACTCCTGATTATGCAGGCTCATTATGTTTAAGCTTGTATGATAAAAAAATTAATTCCAGGAAATTAAACTTAACAAATAATTCAAAATTAGAAATACCAGAAAATAATCTTGATAATAGAGAATATAAATATATTTCCATTATCTTTAAAAATAAATTTACCGTTTCAGGAAAATTCTCTTCAAATGAGAACTCGTGGAATACTGGTAAAAAAGGTCCTAAAAATGTTCTGAAAGCAAAAGATAATTTCGAAGTTCCGAAAAAGTTCAGTGAAAAACTTACTAATTGGCGAGGTTTAAACAATCTAGATAACAAATATTGTGATAATAATGGCGGGACTTTCTCTAGATGCGATTTAAACTACAACGGGTATAAACTAACTGCAATTGGTTTAAATGAAAATTTTATAGAAAGCTATGGAGAAAAGACAAAATATCTTTTTTATAATGTTGAATTATCTCCTCCTATTACCTTAAACAAAAAGACAAAAGGCAATATTGATATTAAATTTCAAAGAAATTTAGAGGTCTATGGAGATGGAAAAAACATAAAGTCAATTTCGGTGGCTCCTTTAATATTGAGAGCATTTTTCACAGAAATCTAATAACGAAATTTTGATAAATACAAATAAACATAATAAATACTTATTAAATAAGAACTCAAAAATTAATGGGTTTTCATTTGTAGAATTCATATTTGTTATTACTCTTCTTGGCATAACAGGATCGATAATATTCCCTATATTCAATTCGTCACAGAATAAAGCGAAACAAAAAGAAGCTACCTTAATTGTAAATTCAATTCTCAAAGCAGCAAAATCAAATTACGGCTTATATGCTTATTTACCTTCATCCTTTGGCGAAATAATTAAATTTTCAGATTTGAAAAAATGTAATGCAAATGATGTCGATATAAATGGAAGATTATCTTGCAAGAATATAAAACCAACTCCTGTAGAAAAAAATGATATAAGCTTTTTCTCGCCCTCTGGTAATTACAAAATTGAGATGTCTTCATCCTATATTAGGGAAGAGGGTTCAATGTTTCTGGTTAAAGCTAATCCAAACGGTTTAAATTACAAAGATGAAGGGAATGCCGTTATTGGTTGTTATAGTCCCACAAGTGGCGTGAGTTTAGTTAAAGAATTTTCAGGATATGATAAAGGAGAAAAGGATTATATAACTTGCGGTTCTCTTATCTCCCAAGGAAATGGGGTAGGAAATGGAGTAGGAAATGGAATAGGAAATGGAGTAGGAAATGGAATAGGAAATGGAGTAGGAAATGGAGTAGGAAATGGAATAGGAAATGGAATAGGAAATGGAATAGGAAATGGAGTAGGGAATGGAATAGGAAATGGAATAGGAAATGGAGTAGGGAATGGAATAGGAAATGGAATAGGAAATGGAGTAGGGAATGGAGTAGGAAATGGAGTAGGGAATGGAGTAGGGAATGGAGTAGGGAATGGAGTAGGGAATGGAGTAGGAAATGGAGTAGGGAATGGAGTAGGAAATGGAGTAGGAAATGGAGTAGGAAATGGAGTAGGAAATGGAATAGGAAATGGAGTAGGGAATGGAATAGGGAATGGAGTAGGAAATGGAGTAGGGAATGGAATAGGAAATGGAATAGGGAATGGAATAGGGAATGGAGTAGGAAATGGAGTAGGAAATGGAGTAGGAAATGGAGTAGGAAATGGAGTAGGGAATGGAATAGGAAATGGAATAGGGAATGGAATAGGGAATGGAACAGGAAATGGGAATGGCTCAGGCAGTAGAAATAGCCAAATATCTGATATCAATGAACAACCATCACTTTCAGGTATTAGTGAAAACAAACAAAAATTTACTATCACAAAAACCGTTGAAAAATTTAATACTTCCAATAAGAGAGTGAACTTAGAAGAAACAAACGAAAGCTCTAAACTTGAAATAAATCAAGATGAATCTCTAATACCTCCTTGGTTTAGGTAAAAAGTACAATATTTACAAATGATTTATGAAATGGTAATCGAGAGATCAAAATACTTGAAAAAAATAAAAAGTCTAGATTTTAAGAATTCAATTTTTAAGAAATTTTTTACCAAGCTTTTTATCATTTCTTTATCTACGATCAATATTTTTGTCAAAGCTCACCCATATGAGAAAAGTAATTTTAATCGACTCGAACCAGGAAATCTAAATATATCTGTTTATATTTTCCATGATAGGAATAGAAATGGAATATATGATTTAGGAGATAAATCTATGGTGGGAGTTGAAACAGAATTAATTAAACCAGATGGAATAAGCGTCATTGCAAAATCAAATGCAAACGGATATACAAACTTCAAAATGGCCTTGGGAAGTTCAAACTATAGGCATATAAATAAAAATAATGAACTATATACTTTTAAAGTTTTAGAACCGCCAAATTGGCGAATAACAACAGGAAACAAGACTCAAAAAATATTTTTCTTGCGAAAGATTGGCTCCCCTGGAGGTTTAATTGCAAAAGAGCCTCCAAACTGGGTAGGCTTAGCTCCAAATTTAACTATCAAAGGACAAATTAAGGGAAGGGAACAAAAATTACCTAGTGATTTAACTATTAAAGCGATAAGCCCAAATAAAAAAAAGGAACATGTTAAGTTAGGGAAAAATAGTGAATTTATATTTCCTGTTTACAAAGGAAACTGGCAATTAATTTTCAAAAGTAAATCAATAAATTGGATGCAAAAAAAAATCATTAATGTCAATCATGCTCCAATCGAGTTAATGAATATTGTTGCAGGTGAAAATAAGTTGCCAATTGCGGGTAAATTGAAAATAGAAAACTTTGATTGGATTCAATATTCAGATCTTGAGAAAATTCCTGACGGACACTTGGGATTAAAATGGAATTATCTTTTGGCAATAAATAATAAAACAGCAAGAGGTCCAGGATACGTGAATATATTGAATAGTGGCCATGGAATAGCATATAGCAGTTCTGGGCATCCAGTCACTATAGAGGCTTTCAAAGGAAAAACTTTCGATTTTGTGGGGGGTTATTTTACTGTAGGGTGGGGTAAGGCGAATGGAGAAGAATTAAAAATAGAAGCTTATAGAAATGGCAAAAAAGTATTTGAAGAGGAATTTCAACTATCTCATTTAGGGCCTAAGTGGCTAGAGGCTGATTTAAGAAAAATAGATAAATTAATATTTTCAACCAAACATTATTGGCAATTTGCTGCAGAAGATTTACATTTTAGAATTGAGAATGATTTAGAGTAATTCTGTAAACTTATTGGTATTCATTTAATAAGGGATCATTTTCTGGAATAATTGGTGAGTAAGCTCCTTCCCACCAATCAAGCCATACTGGAAGTTGACCCTCATAAGTTTTCTCCCCAGTAATTACATTTATTATTAATGAGTAATTTAAGTTTTGTCCAGTACTAGATTTTGTTATTTTAATTCTGTTTCCCTCTGTATTCATTTCATTAATACATGCACCTTGATTACCTGTGTAAGAAAAAATATATTTGTTGTTTTTAAAAATTCCTATTCCAGAATTATTAATTTGCAAATCATATTGAGGAGATAATTCGTTTTTTATTAAATCTGACTGGCATTCCCTAACGCTTTTTAATAAATATTTTTCCGCTACCAAAACCTCTAAAAATTCAAGCGCGGAAGAAAAATTTGGCACCAACATTGTTGCCAGAATCCCAATAATGGCTAAAGCAACAGAAAGATTAGCTATTGAAAAGCCATTTTCCTGTTTTTTTCTAATTTTTTTTATGATCATCTTTTTTTGTTTCAAAAACATTATTGATAATATAAATTACTTTATTTATTTTATTTATATATAGAAATTGTAAAAAAACAGAAATTTAAACATTAGATATAATTTTCAATATTACAAAATGGTTTTTTATTGTCACATTTTGAAAGAAACAGTAAAATTACTAGTAGGTATAAAATTTTTCTAAAAATGAGAAAATTTTTCAGGTCTAGTTTATTTAGCCCAAAACTAAGAATTAATAAAATTAAAAATCTTTCTTCTATTCAGCAATTGAATTCAGAAGATGGATTTACATTAGTTGAATTAATTGTTGTCGTTATGATGATTGGAATTTTATCATCGATAGCAATTCCACAATTCATGACTGCTGCTGATAAAGCTAAACAAAAAGAGGCCACTGGAATTGTTGCGGCACTGATTAAAGCAGCTACTGCCTACCAAACTGAATATGGAGGTTTACCTTCAACTGCTCTGCAACTTTCAGAATACGCAAAATTTCAAAAATGCGGACATTCAGATGCTGCTACTACTGGTGGCCCAGTTTGCAAAAATGCAACTCCAGTTGCACTAGCTAATACTGATACTTCATTTGTCTCGTCATCTGGACATTATGCTATTTCATTTCAGTTAGCAACTATTAATGGGAACGAAGAGTTTCAAGTATTAGCGAATCCCAATGGGACTGCATATGCTGCGAATGGAAGTGCAGTAACAGGTTGTTATGCTCCGCAAGTTGCTCTTTCTGAAGTTTATGAATTCACAGCAAAAGCAGCCACAGAAGCTGATGGTAAAGGGGTTAGAACCTACCGTCCGTGTCAACAATAATTCTTAGTCTATAAGAAAACTAAAAGTTTGTTTTCAAACTTTTTTAATTAAATGTTTTATTGGAAAAAATTTTTTCAAATTAGTTTCATAAAAAATAATCAAGGATTTGCTTTACCTCAAATATTAATAATAGGAATTGGAATTGCAGTAGGTGTAAGTGGCTTAATGGCGGCATCAATATTAAGCCTAACTGGATCAAGAATAAATAGACAAGAACTTCTAGCAAAAGCTTCTTCTTATTCAGGGATCGCTAGATTACGTTCATTATTTAATGACAATTCTCGAGGGAGATTATTTAATTATTTTTGGATTGTAAATAATTGCTCAGATAAATCTACTGATTGTGAATTAACAAATATATCGAATCCATCCAATGAATATTGGACTGATGATTCTTGGTGTAATGATGAAGAGAACTGCAGTGGTAGGCAAAAAGCTCCTTTCTGTACAACTAATGAAAATTCATCGTGGGAGGAAGAACAGCAACTAGTTAGGAATTTATTCATTGGGTCAAACATAATAGGAAACTTTTCAGCAAATTTAGAAAAAGAATTTGAACAATCTTTTAACTTAATTTCTACAAAATATATAGGCACTGAAAATTCTGGTATTAATTCAATTCTTATTGAAGGTATATCATCCCCAATAGATAGTACTAAAGAATCTGCTTCAAATAAACTAAGAGTCAATATTCAAGTAAATAGCGATATACCAGAATCAGGATTCGGTTTCTTTGGAATTGGAGAAAATAATTCAGATAAAAAAGATTCTCTTTTCCTTGGAAATCTAAATATACTTCCTTTTTATAATGCAAAAGGTTCGATAATTTGGAGGATGAATCTTGATAATATTAATGACTGTCAAAATTTAAAAGAATTAGCTAAAGGAGAAAATTCAATATTACCTGAACCTGGGAATGGGGGAATATGGATACAACCTTTGAGTCTTCCCAAACAACCTAGATTGAAAAATGTAATCGATATTGGAACATTAATTTGTACAAAAAATAATTATGAAGATATTAATACCAATTGCAAATTAGATGCAGAAAATTCAACTCAAAAAACTTATCGTATATATTCACTTTACGCAAAAGGTCCTGGTTCGAAATTCGAAGTCTCCACTACCGATGAATCAAAAGTTATCCTTGAAATAATGGGGGATATTGATATAAGCAATGGAGGCATTTTCTGCCATAAAAATGGAACTGGAGATTGCGGAACTGGTAAGCCAGAAAACCTTACTATACTTTTTAAACAAAAAAATCAATCTGAAATAAACAAATTAGTTTGCAATCGTGAAGATAACAATGGTGGGGTAGCTTTTAAAAACAATATTACATATGCAAATATTAGTTACCCAATAGATAATAATCTTTTACCTGGACATAGCTTTTTAATTGATAATACAAGTGATGATTCTACAAGCAAATTTGGTTCTTTTATTTATGGACCAAAGACTACTTTTATTTCAGTAACGCCAAACTCTAATTGGGTTCAAATTAATAATGAAGAAGAGGGAATCAATAGCGGGATGGTAATAACTTCAAGAGGATCTTACGGATATATTAAAAATACAATTGGTAATTCAGTTGATGACAAGATTACAAACCTTATTTTAAATTCTGACCTAAGACTCATACCATATGGAGGTTTAAGAGAAAGCAATCTTTTCAATAATATTGAGGTTATAGGAGTTGGAGAAAGAGTAAGTGATTTACCATTAGGTACACAATTTAATTCATTGACAAATAACGTGTTTTTACTTTTTGATAATTCTACTGGTAATTATCATTTAAGAAGCTTTCAAACAATAAATATCAATCGTTTAAATAATCAAAATATGATGTATTCCTATCCAGGTCATTTCGCAATCCTTAATCCTAAAAATGATGAAAATGATATTAATTTAGGAAGTAATTTAACAGATTACAATTTAGCTAAACTTTGGTTAGAAGCTTTCAATATTAAAGTTCAATCTCTTAATAAAGAAACAATTAGGAACTTTACAGGTGCGGCATGGGTAAAAAATTTATGTTTTGATGCTACTGGAGATAAAACATGGGAATTTTCTGAAAGCTTTAAAGAAAAAATAAAAGAATGGCATGGTAATGAATTTAATTGGGGAATTAAATACTATAGAGGTAAATCAATAATCCTTTGGGATACTCTGCGAGATTTTCAATGAATATAAATAAGAAATTAAATCAAATAATTACTCAAAATATAAGTTTTAAAAAAAATGGTTTTGGAATGGTTGACGCCATACTTAGCATAAGTCTTTTAGCAGGGGTTATTACATATGGAATTTATTTCTCCTCTTTACGTCTTGGTACAGTTCATTCTTCTAACCTCATTCGTTCCATAAATAAAGAAATTGAAAGAGATATCGAGAGATTAAAATTAGATTTATGGTCTATGTCTTACGATAAAAACTCTGGTGAATATAGATTATCAAACCAAACATGTAGTAACTTTTCAGAGGAAATAATTAATCTACCAAGTTGGGTTTTGGACTCTAGTTCAGAAAACGAAATGATTCAATCCTGGCAACCTGGTAAAGAGAGAAGCAAAGTATTTAGCGGTGGTAAGGTTCTAATAACAAGAGAATTGAATATCTCTGCACCTATTAATAATGAATCACTAAATAATTCCATAGCAACATTAAATTACAGAGTGCAATGGGGAGAAAATAACAAACATTGGTTAAGTATTGACCTGACTCCAGAAGCTCATAGCTGGTGTGAACAAATTATTTAAAATGAACTCACTTTTGAGTAAGAAATCTCTTTTAAAAAGTAAATCTTTTGGATTTACTATAGTTGAACTTATAATTGTAGTAGGGATAATAAGTATTTTTTCAGGTTTAATGTTACCCAGTTTTCTAAATTGGATTAGGACAGAACAAGTAAACTCTTATACTAGAGAACTAAGAGAATATTTCCGAGTAGTAAGATTAGATGCTAGAAGATGGGGTTCTATTTGTAATGTTAATACAAATTCGATTTCTTATAATAGCGTTCCTAATGATAAAAACTATTATGGTTATGATGTTTCTTGTAGTGGACAATCCAGAACCATTAATTCCTTGGCCCCAGCCATCAATAATTCTATTTTTCAAGTCACAAATTTAGACTTTCGCATTACTCCAAACGGAAGAATAAGTTCAGATGGTTCAGTGGTTATTGTAATAGGCTCAAGATACTTTAATTCAGGGGCAAAACTACTAAACTGCCTCGTCATAAAATCGCCAACAGGTCATATTGTTAAAGGGAAATTCATAGATAAAGAGTGGATTTCAGGTCAAATGCCAGTAAGTCAAATAGATCAAAATAATATTTTAACTCCCAATAAGTGTGAAGCATCTTAAATAGAATGAATAATAAAATACATAAAAAAAATGGCTTTACAATAATTGAACTGATAATTGCAGGGGCTATGTCAATAACTGCAATAAGTATTGGATTTTCAATATTACAAATTGCTCTCAGGGGAAATAAAATTGATGAAACTCAAATGGGAATCAATGGAAGAATAAGTGATACTTTGGATTTTATTTTAGATGAAGTGAAATCAAGTAAAAGAATAATTGATAACGAAGCGGATATTACTCTATTCAATAACAACTGCAAAATGCCCGATGAAGGAGAATTCCTTTTTGGAATAAGCATACCAAATCAAGCTCTTGCTAAAAGCGACTATATGCCAAAGGGTGATCAACTTACTTTAAATCAAGTTGAATGTCCAATTGTTTATTCTCTTAGACCAAGTCAAAATAACGAAAAATCGCCATATACACTAATAAGATATGGCCCCCAATACAATGAATTAGGATATTATATATCACCTTCCTTTATAAAATTTCAGGAAACAATATTACTCGATGGAATTACTTCATCGACAAATTATAAAAAAATCAATTGTCCTGATGGATGGGATTCATTAAAAACAATAAAAGGGATTTCATTTTGTGTAGATGAATTTAAAAAAGCAATCGAAATACAAATTGAGGCTGGCGATCCTCAAGAAGGAATAAATAATAATCAACTAAGATCTATAGCTTCAATAGGTGGATTCAGTTCGATACAAGATCAAAGTCAAATTAATATTTCTCAGTTAAATTTAAATAACTTTGATAATTCCCCATTATGTTTTGGGGGAAAGTGCTGTTGGCTTGGCGTTTGTTTAAGATCTAATAGAATTACCTATTTAATAGATAATTCTTTTTTTATGCATGAAGATTACCTTCACTTCAACGGTGAAATAATAAATGGTAATTGGCAGCCAATTAGTGAACCTGAAGTATTATCTCCAAGAATAAATGGTAAGAATTTGTTTGAATATATGATAAGCAGCTTAAAACAACATATAAATCAATTACCATCATCAAATAATCTGTCCGATGGTAATAAAATGTATGTTCAAATTATTTCAAATAATAGTTCTTCAAATTATTTGTTTGAAAATGGACCTCAAGAACTTTCTTCTACAAATAAAGTTAATGCATTGAACTTTTTAAATAATTTAAGAGCAGAAAGAGAAACTGCAATAGATCCTTGGGATGACATTTGCAGAATTTTAGAATCTGAATATGTCGGTCAGTTGATAATTTTAAGCGCATGGAAGCCAAATATAGTTTCTGCATCTTCTGGACAACCTTGTGCTGGATCATCTGAAGGAGATTTCGCTGATATAGTAAGTGAATATAATCAGTTCACTAGAAGTAAATCTGCTACTGGAGCTTTATTAATCGACAGCATATCTCTTTATAACAACTACTGCGAAGATTCAAAAAATATTTTCAATAACCAATGGTTAGGTTCACTATCAAAGGGAGCAGAATCTTATTGCGTTCATATCAAATAAAGTAAGCATTTAATAAAAATTAAATAAAAGTACTTTATTTAGAATTTAAATTATTATATAAGTTATTTGCATCTTCACTAATAAATTCAAGATCATATTTTTTGTTATTAATAGTGGTATCGTCATCTAAGACTTTTGGAGTGACTAAAATAATTAATTCTCTTTGATCATTATTAGTTTGTTTTGATCTAAACAAAGCTCCTAATAAAGGAATATCGCCAAGTATTGGATATTTGTAAGTTGTATCTACATCAGTCTCTTGGATTATTCCAGTAAGTACTAGAGTCTCTCCATCTTTTATACGAATTGCACCTGTATCAAGCCTTCTATTATTTATTTTAGATACCAATCCACATCCAACCACATTAAAGCTTCCTGATATTCCAGTAACAATAGGAGTCATTGTGAAAGTAACGTAATTATTTTCATCGATTCCCAAAATCTTTGCTCCTAAACTCACTCCAACAGTATCGTAACTATAGGAACATGCTCCTCCTTCTCCCTGCGTAGCATCTACTGGAACCTTATCTCCAATAACTACAAATCCTTCGCTACCAATTTTTCTTCCAATACCTTTATCATTTCCCGCATCAGTTAGTTTAGACTCACTCAGTAATAAAGTAGGACTTGCTAATACTTTGGTTGATCCATTTTCTATACTTGCCTCAAGTAATCCAAAAAAAGATTTGTTTTGAATAGTAGAACCTGGATTAGAATTAAGCGAACCGCCTGCATCTGGGAATGTAGGCAAATATGCACCAAATGCAGATTTTATTTTTCCTTGTGTACCAATAATAAATGCATCATCCAAAGTACCCCCATAATCTTTCATTGAGGAATTCTTATCAGACAAGTTTACGTCCAAAACTTTAACGCTTAAAGCAACTTGTTTTTGTCTGATATCTAATTTTCCCAAAAATGATTTCGCTAAATTTATTAATTGATCTTCACCAACCATGGTGACTGTTTGTAATCTTTCATCCGTTGTTGCAATAAGTCCAACCAATGGACCAATACTCGCTCCATATACTTTTACAGAAGTTTCTGATTGATCTGTGGTAGTTGACGAAGCAGAAGAACCTTGTACCGCTTGAGATTGAGACGTCCCAGAAGTAACTGAAGTTGTGATAGTAAATGTTTTAGTAACGCTAGCTCCAAGATTGGCTAAGTAGTCAGCGGCTGAACTTGCGCTAATTTGATTTAATTGATAAACATCTGTAGCTCTTTGAGTAAATACAGTGTTCCTGACATTAGGTCCAACATATAAGACATTATCATGTAATTTTGCTTGTAACCCACTGGCCAGAAGCAGGGAGTTAAATGCCTTTTTGTAAGTCTCATCATTCAAAGTCATAGATATTAAACGATCATTATCGAACTTAGATTCATCATTAGGATTATTTTTAACCCAAACGAATCCATAATTTGCTATTTTTGCTAAATACTCAAAAATTTCCTTTGCTTTAGCTTGTTTGAAAACTAAAGAAACTTTCGGGCCTTCAATATCTAAAAGATTCGGATTTATTATGGAGGATGAAATAAGTTGATTTCTTGAGAAATTATCTTTATTAGAAATTTTTAATTCTGATAAGAAAGATTTACTATTATCTAAAAAAATTTTCTTCTGAGATTTAGTATTTAACAATTCTTGAGCAATATTAGGCGCTCCAAAAAAACATGTAAATACTAGTAAAACTATAGATCTTTGAATCGACTTTCTTTGCGGATACAATGTTCGTCATTATATTTCCTATAATGATAGCAATTTGTACTAACTTAGGACTAATAATTTATTCTCAAGTATTTTTATTCAGTTATATTAGTAATTTGTTTGTTTGAAAATTATTTATCTGGTATAAGAAGGGATCTTAAAAATAATCCTCGTAATTACTTTTCCTAATTTAGAATTTTCCTTTATTTCATCAATTTCATAAGAGCTATTAATAGGTCTACCAAGTTCGTCCAATGGAATAATTAAGGATTCATTTTTAGTATCTTTTTTTGAAATTTGTGTTGTAATGTTTAATTCAGATTCAACTTCTAAACAATAAGGAATAACAGTTACGTCATATTCTTGAACTAAATTAAGGAACTTTAGGATATCTAAATAATCAGAACTAAAACTGACCTCATAAAAATTATCTAAAGTTGAACCTTTCTGAGATGAATTTTGTTTCTTTTGTTTAGATTTGAATTCTTTTGATTGCTTTTGAATTGTTGACTTTTTACATAATTTCGAGGAATCAGGCTTTAGTATTGGCGAAAAAGAATTGAGTCTTACATTTGATTTTAAAGCTACTTCATTTAATAGTTGGGTAATAAAAACTAATTGATTATTTCTTAAAAAAGAATTATTAACATCTGTCATTATTTTTTCAACTTCTTTAAATTCTTTCTTCGCCTCCTTTAATTGCGAAAGCTTAAAAGGCAAGTTTTGTGATTCTTTTCTAAACTGCTTTAACTTCTTACGTGTTGAAACTAATAATTCAAATTTGGGTATTAAAACAAGCACGGATAACAATCCAGCAAAAGTAATGCCTAGTATTGGTTTGGTGTGCTTAGATTTGCGAATATCATAAAACAATCTTTTGTAATTGATATTTTTAAGATCCTCTATTTTAAAATCGTTAAGACTGCCAAAAATCTCATTAAGATCAATATCTTTAAGTTTTTGGAAGAAATTATTATCGTTTTTTTGTGCCAATTTCCTTAAGATCCTAGTTTAAATTTTAGATTGTTAAATCTTTTTAATTTTTGAAGTAAACCATTTGCTTTAGATTCTATATACAAATCTTTTCTTTTTGCTATTTCTAATTTTTTTATAGCTCCATAAATTTCCATCTCAAAATCAGGAACGGGATCAGAATTATTTGATTTAGCAAAATCTTTTCTATTAACTTGATTTATACTTACAGACTCTTTAAGTATTACTGGTGATTCAACTATTAAAGTTATAAATTCATTAAGTGCATCAAGATTGAATGCGGTTGCAATAATATCAAAACCATTATCACTAAATGAATAGCTATTAAGTTGAACACCTTTGGGTACAGAGTTTTGTAAATAAAATGCAAACATATATGATGTTGTGGCTTGTGTAAAATATTTATCAATATTTCTAAGTTTTCTTCTAAATCTTGCTTTTGAGGATTCTAAATCAGACAATTTCTGAGAAATAACTTGGTACTCAAAGTGATCACTTTCTAAGTTTTTGATATTTCTGTTAGGAAAGAAAGTTAAAAATTGCATCCCTAAACTAGATAATAAAATAAAAATAGAGGGATAAATTAATTCCTTATTTAATTTAGTCTGATCAATTATGTAGCTAATTTTTTTCTTCAGACTTGCATCTGAAATCAACAGATTAGGGGGGGATGGCCTCTCCCAAGGGGTTAATTTTGAGTTTTGAAAAGCAAAATTATAATTTATACGCATAATGTCAAAATTGATGCAAGCGAAAAAATTCTTGAATCTATTGAATTTGATATTGTTTCATGTATTTGCATAGTTTTTGGAGAATAAGAAAAATCAGATAATTTTAGTTCTGCAATATTCTTAAACCCTTTAGGTATGTCGAATTCAGAATTAATAAGATTATCTAATCCAGAGCCCATAACGAATATACTTAAAGGTGGCTTCTCATTATTATCTTTCATTATAACTTCAATTGAATTTGAAACCCTTTCAAAATAATTTTTCCCTGAATTTTTAAGATTATTTGATATGTATAAGCTTGAGCCAAAAGGAAGCTTATAAGAATTCAATTCTGATAATGCGCCCCCTATTAATAATGTCGTAACCGTTGATTCAATATCAATTAAAACAGTTTTTTCTTCTAAAGTTATTTTTGTTATGGCATCGAAAATCAAAGGCGCTGCTGGAACCAGACCAATTACTGGAAGATCGATCATTTCTAAAGTGTCAGTCCAACCTTTAATAAAGTCTTTTTTAGAGTAAGTTGTTCTAACAAAACCATTTGAGATTTGAGCATCTGACATCCTGAAAAAATCCACAAGTGTATTATCTGGCAAGTAAGGACTTTTTGACTGAACTTTTCTATCTGATTGTGAAATCTGCTTTAAATCGGAAGCTTTGAATGTATGGATATTAAAAAAAGAACTTGATAATACCACCAGAAGAGGTGCGGAATTTAAATCTAATAGATTAATTGAATCGAGCGCAATATTAGCTAATTCATTACTATCTTCTACTAAAGAATCTCCAATGACATTTCCTGGTATTGGTATTTCTGTTACTCCATTGATTTTAATTCTATTATTTAAATTAATATTTAAGCTTATAAAAATAAGATTATGATCAGAATAAAAAACAACTCCAATTTTTTGATCAAACTTTTTATTATTGTTTTGCTTTACTAAATAATCTTTATTAAAGAATTGATATTTTTTTAATTCTCTAAAAAATTGGGTATTTAATTTATAATTAGAAACCAAATATTTGATAAAGTCATTTTTTTGCAATTTTAAAGAACTTCTAAATATTGATCTATATTTATTGATCTTAGAAATTAAGTTTTCAAAATTACCATTATTCACAACCTTCTTTTTTAAAGAAAGTATTTTATTATTTTTTTTTAATTTTTTTTGTTTAACTTTTTTATTTTTAAATTGATTGATCTGAGAAATTATATTCTTGTAGCTACTAGAACTCATAATTTCTTTGATTAAAGAAGCTGAATCTTTACTTTTTTTTGATTTGTCATTTAATTCACTATCTATCTTTAAATTTTTAATTCTTTCAATAATTTTTCTATATTTTTCAGTTCTAGAAATTTTTTTTATTAAAGGAAAAGACTTCTTGCTTTCTTTAAATTTATTTCTTAGAAATTTTACTTTTGAAATCAAAGTAAAATAGTCAAAAACCTCTACTCTTTTTGCATTAATATATTTTTCTAAAAATAATGGATCAATTTTCATATTTAAGACCTGATAAAATTAATTTATATTTTCTGGACCCATTACTAACTTCAACTGAGGTTTCTTCATAAGAAATCGAATCGATAGTAAATCCATTATCCATTAAATCGCCAACTTCGTAAATTTTTTGAACATCATCTGTTTCTATAATTGCAACTAATGTGCCCCCTGATCTAGCTATACCTTTAAATACCAAAGCAGAGTAAATATCATCAATATTTGTCAATTCAGACTTTGCAGGATCTTGAAAAGGATTTCTATTTATATTTACTCTTTGTGATGCAGATTTGAAATCCCCAATTGGCATTGGCCTTAAGATATCATTCATAATTTTACTTGTATTAGAACCATCTTCAATCACTAATGAATTATTTTTTTGTTCTTCACTATTAAGCTCGGTTACAAAAAAAATACTTGCTAAAGTAAGTGACACGTACCAAATTAAATAGGGTAAATGATTATAATTTTTCATGAATCTTGCAAAGACTTTTGAAAAATAATGCATTTTATACAAGTTTAATTAAAATTATAGCTATATTTCAAGATAAAGTATTTAACAACTTTTTTAAAAGTTTTCTTATCCAAAATTTTCTTTTTTAAATGTCTGCTTTCAGCGAAATCAAAAATAAAGATGGGATTTTAGATAATAGGGACATCAGTGATTTTCTCACTCCTGAATTATGCGAAGATGCTGGAATAATTATTATTGAAATTGAAGAAGATACATTAATGCTAGGAGCCATGAATTTGGCATACGCCAAAGTAAAGGAAGTTATCAATACTATAGAAAGTGAATTTAACCTTAAGGTGAGTTTAAAACAAATAACATCTCTTGAGTGGGAAACTTGGTTTGAAAACACCCATTCAGTGTCTGTTGAAAGTATTCAAAGAAAAACGACTAAAGATAGCTATGAAGCAAAAAATGATTTTATTGAAACTATTGAGACAAAAAATAAAATTTCAGAACAATATGAAGATGCTAAATATATAGAAAATGATCAACCTTCTGATTTTGATGATTCTCTTGAGGAAGAAAGTAATGAATTAGTTGATGATGAAAATGATGAGGCTTTAATCAAATTAGCTCAAGCTAGAATTGGAGAAGATTCTGAAATAGAAAATGATATTCTTTTTGGAGAAGAATTAACATCTTCAAGAGATCCAGTAATTTCTGGTGTTGCGTCCATTTTAAGCAAGTGTTTTACATTAAAGGGATCTGATATTCATGTAGAGCCTTTAGAAGACAGATTACGAATAAGATATAGAATTGATGGAGTCTTGGTTGAGGCATTTGCTTTTCCAAAGTCTCATGTGAGTCCAATAATAAGCAGGATAAAAATCATGAGTAAATTAGATATTTCAGAGAAAAGATTACCTCAGGACGGAAGGATTAGGTGTCTTTTAAGAGGTAGAAAATCTGATTTCAGAGTTAGTACATTACCTGGGAGATGGGGAGAAAAAGTTGTCCTTCGAGCTCTAGAGAGTGATAATTCTGTTTTAAATCTATCTAAATTAATAACTGAAAAAAGTGAGCTGAAATTAATACAAAATATGTCCAAATCTCCTTATGGAATAGTTATCATAGTAGGCCCTACTGGATCAGGAAAGTCAACTACCTTGTACTCCATGTTAAGTGAACTTAATAAACCGGGAGTTAATATAAGTACCGTTGAAGATCCAGTTGAATATACACTAGATGGAATACACCAGGTTCAAGTTATAAGAGAGAAAGGTCTCGATTTTTCAAGAGCACTTAGATCATTGATGAGACAAGACCCTGATATTATTTTGGTTGGAGAAACAAGAGATAAAGAAACAGCTCAAGCAGCCATGGAGGCTGCTCTTACTGGTCATATGGTATTTACCACATTACACGCAAATGATACCTCGACTGCAATAACAAGACTTGCCGAGATGGAAATACCTCCATATTTGATTGGAGCTTCAATAATCGGATTGGTTGCGCAAAGATTAGTAAGAAAAGTATGCAAATCATGCAGTGAATTTAAGCTAATAAATCCTTCAGAGAATCAACTAGCTGCTAGCATGGGAGTTAAAAAAGCAAGATTTTTAAGAAAAAACAACATAGAATGTCCCACCTGTAACGGAACTGGATACAAAGGGAGAGTTGGCATTTATGAAGTTATGCAAGTAAATGATGTAATTAGGGAGTTAATCATGAAACAATCTAATGCTGAGGAAATCAGAGAAATTGCATTCAAAAGTAAAGGAAGAAGCTTGCTTTCATATGGGATGGATTTGATAAAAAATGAACTTACCACAATTGAAGAAGTAGAACGTGTTTGTTTATTAAATGATTCACCCAATAAAAGTCAATGAAATTAAAAAACCTTATGACCGAGTTAGTAAAACGGAACGGTTCCGACTTACACCTAACAGGAGATAGTGTCCCATTTTTTAGAGTTCAAGGTCAAATATTGCCCGCATCGAGCGAAGAATACTCAACCAAAGATTTATATCTTGACCTTGAAGAAATTCTCGGTCCCTCAAAAATTCAAATATTTAAAGAAGAAAAAGAATTAGATTGTAGTTATGGATTAGAAGGAATCGCAAGATTTAGAATGAATATTTTTTTAGATAGAGGGAAGATCTCTTGTGTTATGAGAGCTTTAAACACTGAGATTCCAAATTTTTCCCAAATAGGTCTTCCTGACAGTGTTCAACAACTTTTAAGTAGGCCAAGAGGTTTGATGCTTGTAACTGGACCTACAGGATCAGGAAAGACTACGACTCTTGCCAGTGGAATTGATTGGATTAATTCGAATTTTGCTCACCATATTCTTACAATTGAGGATCCAATAGAGTTTATCTATAGTAATAAAAATTGTCTTGTAAGACAAAGAGAAGTTGGGGAAGATACAAAATCTTTTTCTAACGCCTTAAGATCTGCATTAAGAGAAGATCCAGATATTATTTTGGTAGGTGAAATGAGAGATCTAGAGACTATAAGTTTAGCTATTACCGCTGCAGAAACAGGACACCTTGTCTTAGGGACTTTACACACAGCTTCTGCATCTCAAACCATTGACAGGATTATTGATGTTTTCCCAACTTCTCAACAAATGCAAATTAGAGTCCAACTTTCCTCATCATTGATAGGTGTTATTTCACAAACCCTTTGCAAAACAATTGATAATAAAAGATCTTTGGCTGCAGAAATATTAGTAAACAATAATGCAATCGCTAATTTAATTAGAGAAGCCAAAGCTTCACAAGTTTATTCCCAACTTCAAATTGGAGGCAAATTTGGAATGCAAACATTGGAGCAATCTCTTTCTCAACTTGTATCCCAAAGCATTATTACAACAGACGAGGCTTACTACAAATGCAATAGACCTAATGTTTTGAAAGGCATTTTGGATGAGATGAATCCTGAAAAACCAAATTAAATATCATGAGTTTAATTCTATAAAGTTTCTAAAATAATGGATTATAAATTTATTGAAAATGCCAGACTAAGAAGGCTCATGCAAAAAGCCCGTCACAAGAGAAAAGTACTAGACAATCCTAATAGAATTCCTGAGCATAAAAATGCAAAAATAACTCAAAAATATAAAAACGTCATCCCAATTCCTTCGAAGAAAAAAAATCTAAGAAAAAAACAAAAAAGTAAATTATCTTTTTTAAAAACTTATGTTGAATTAAAAATTCAAGAAAGAAAAGAATTTTTAGAGGGTGAAATGACTTCTCTAAGAGAAGGAAGGAAGTTAATAAGACCTAAATCAATGGAGAAAAGAAGATTAAAAAGCCCTCCAATTAAAGACTTGGCGGTAGCCACAAAGCAATTATCCTCCATGATAAGAACTGGACTGCCTTTATTAGATTCTCTTAATATCATTTCAGATACAGCGGAAAACCCAACGATTCAATACTCTTTTAGAGAAATAGCTTTAGGCATTAGTAAAGGTTCTACTATGTCTGAAATGCTTGATAAATATCCAGAAGTATTTAATGAAATGTATAGAGCACTTGTCAACGCAGGTGAAACTGCAGGACTGCTCCCTACTACGTTAGATAGACAAGCGAAATTACTAGAAAGTCTTGCAAAAATTAAAGGTCAAATCAAGAGTGCTTTGGCTTATCCTTCTGCAATAGCAATTCTTACGGTAGTAATAGTTTTTATAATGATGATATTTGTTATTCCAATTTTCGTTGATATTTATGATCAATCTGGAGCCCCATTGCCTGGAATAACTCAATTATTGATTGACTTATCTGAACAGCTTAGATCTCTACAATTTTACTTTAAGGCAATTCCATCTGGCATAGCAATTTATTTATTTTCTAAATATTTATCAAGTAGATCATCTTTCATTTGGTGGTACGACAAAACATTACTTCAATTGCCAATTACAAAAGATTTGGTTACAAAATCTTGTTTAGCCAATTTTTCAAGGACATTATCTTCTCTTAATAGTGCTGGAGTTCCGATTTTAGAGTCATTAACAATAGCCAAAAAAACTTTAAAAAATAAAATTTTTAGTCGAATTATAGAAAATGCCTATAGGGATATTCAATCGGGAAATCCCATGCACAAAGCTTTTGATAAAGAGTCTGTAATTCCGATAATGTTCACTTCTATGTTTAGGATTGGAGAAGAGACAGGGGAGCTAAGTGAAATGATTACAAAACTAGCTGATTTTTATGAAGATGAAGTTTCCTCAAGCGTCAAAAGCTTAACTTCAATAATGGAACCTTTAATGATAATTTTTGTAGCTGTTTTTGTAGGAATCATATTAATTGCTATGTATTTACCTATGTTCAGTATGATGTCCACTGTTGGTTAAAGCGTTTTTTAAATTTTCAAAAAGAATATTTCTAAAAATTTCTCATTACCAAAATACCAAACAAGTAATCCAGACAAAGCCAAAAAAACTCCAAAAGGTATTTTTTGATTTCTCTTTATTTTTTTTAAAATCAAACCTAAAGTTACATATATACCCGCCGATATAAATGCAAACCATATAGATATAATTAATCCCTGTATGCCTAACCAAGAACCAATCAAGGCACTTAGTTTTGCATCCCCACCTCCAATTACAGGCCTATTATAAATTTTTTTACCTATAGAACTTAATAAATTAAAAAATGTAAAACCTAATAAAGAAGCAAGTAATGTATAAATTGAATAATTAAATTGAGAAAAATCATTATAAAGATCAATATATAAAGATGCAGCTAATCCTAAAACTAAACCTCCTAAAGTAAGAACTTGCGGGAGCCAAAAATATTTAAAATCTAATATTGCTAAGGTGAATAAAATAACACCAAAAATGCATCCCAAAAATATAATTACATTGATAGGTTGTTGATTATAAATTGTTGGATGAGCGTATAAATTAAGACAAAATAAAAGGCCTGTAGATAATTCAATACTAGGGTAAGAAAAAGCTATTTTGTTCTTACAAGCTCTGCATTTACCTCTTAATAAAAGCCAACTTATTATTGGTATATTATCGAACCATTTAATTTTTGAATTGCATTTCGGACAACTACTATTGGGATAAACTATTGATTGATTTAAAGGTAATCTATAAATTACTACATTGACAAAGCTTCCTATACAACAACCAATTACAAACAAATATATCAATATTATTTCCACTTGATAATCCCGATAGTGATGCTAAAAGTTTTAAAATTGAACTCAAAAAATTCTACTATTTTTAGTATTAGATAACAAATTAATGTCCCAACTAATTTTTTTATTTGGACATTTTGCTAATTAGATTGCCAAAAAGAGTTGATTATGAGAATGAGTTCATGTATTCCCTAAATTCAACTATTTTTTTTTAAAGCTAAAATTTAAAATATTTTTACCTGCAGGAGTGGTCGAGTGGTTTAAGGCTCTAGTCTTGAAAGCTTGATTTACTTCTAATTAGGCTAATAGCTTTTACATATAACTTGGACATGAGTTTCCGAACTGTTTCCAAAAAAATCAACCACCTTTTGTTATAATTGAAAAGCTAAAAATCAAATATTTTTTGCCTGGAGGGGTGGTCGAGTGGTTTAAGGCTCTAGTCTTGAAAACTAGCGTGTCTGCAAGGGCACCGTGGGTTCGAATCCCACCCCCTCCGTATTTAGAAAACCTGCATTTTGCGTCATATTCCACCATAGGCAGGCAGAATTATTTTAATCGTAGATATAAAACCATATTCGAAAGATTTAAGAAACTTAGCTTTGTTATAGACCTCCATAAACAACCAATAAGAGTCAACTATATACTGGAATATATAGTGTGGGATTTGTTAAAAAATACTGGGGGATTGAATTCGATCTAAAAGTCGAATTAAAATTGGAGGGATAAAAATCTCTTTTTATATTTTTTATGTTGAGAAAAAAAGAAAAACAAACTTTAACAAGACTCTTCCTTTTAGGAGTTGGTGCACCAATTGGGCTCGATCGTTTTTACGAAGGTGATGTAACAGGTGGATTCTTAGCAATTTTGGGTTTTCTTGTCGCCTTGATAACAGTAGTGGGGTTGTTGATATGGATCTTCCCTTTCATTTCAAAAACTTTTCGTTTGCTAAGAGAATTTGAAAATGCAGAAGATTAAATAAAACGCTTACAACTTCCAAAAAATAAGGAGCAAACCTACTGGGGGATTTAGTTTGTCAAGTTCAATAAATATCGCCATAGACAGTCATAGGCAATCATTCGGGCTGAATCAAATTTAACCCCCTCCCGCTCAAATAAAAAGAACCGAATAATATAAACGCCCTTTTAATACGTACTTGTTAGGATAGATTTTATTTATATTATGAGTAAAGGATTTGCAACAGATAATTTAATATCCAAAAAATCGAAAAAAAAAGTTATTGCAAATGAACCGCAAGGAAGATTAATATCTTGGTCTCCTTGGCCACCTGCTAATTTTCAAACACGATATCCTGCTTTTCCTTTTGTTCTTACAATATTGATAATATTTATCGGGCAATGGTACCTTTCTCTACTCAGGTGACCCGAAACTGTTTTTTGTATTTAAATTAGGATAAATTAAGTTTGAGAATTTATTTTGTTTTTTTCAATTTTATTATTTGCCCACTTTCAAGCCGCAATCATCCCAATATTATTAGGTATTAAATCGATCAATAAATTTAAACATATAAGCAAGAACAAATTGATACCTTTCGGTTTTATTTTTTTAGGATTGGCATCGATTTCTGAAATGATAGATCATACCCAAACATCTTGGATTTATGTAGATCACTCCTCTTTATTTAATTGGTTATTTTATTCATTCCTATCTTTAGGTCTTACATGTTTATCAATATCAGTTATAAAAAATAAATTTATTCAAAAAACTAATATTTGTATTTCTTTATGTTCAATAATCTCATATTTTTTATTTGATAAAACTATTGCTCTCCTTTTTCAAGTAATAATAAGCATCCTTCTAATTATAAATTGGCAAAGAGTTTTTAAAGATTGGCTTTTTATTCTTTACCCAATATTTGGTATTATTTTTACGACTTTCTTTGGCACAAGGCTCTCAATTAGTGGCGATCAATTTTGGCATGTTTTAATTGGGCCATCTGGAACAATTAGCGTTCTTACCTTTTATCTAGTATTAAAGAGATCGGACAAAAAATTTACTTAAGATTCTTATGAAAATATTTGCATTTGTAAGTTTTATATTGTGCTTAGTCACAATAATCTCTCCAGTTAAAATCTTTGCTGATACTGCACTTGATGTTTACATGAATGATTTTTATTCTAAATCGAATGAAGCTAGTCAGATTCTTAAAGAAATCGAAAATAGTCTAAAAGAGGGGTCAAGAAAAAAAGTATGCTCTAGGCAAAGAGAGGCGGCAAGATTAGGTCTATTAGCTAATAAATCATTAATTAAGGCCTTTGAAATAGAGGGGGCTAATCCGCCAATGCAAGCAATAAAGGCAAGTCAACAAAGATGGGAATCTATTCTGAATGAGTGCTGAAGAAAGTCAGTAAATCTATAAATCTTTTTAAATTTGCATTCTTACAGATTTACTAATTAAGGGAATTTCAGGTTCAACTCCATAAATACATTGGGAAATCGAGTAAATAAAAATACATAGTGTAAATATAAAAATTATTGAGCCTAATTCAACTATGGGGAATATTCTCAAGAGATATGAAATTATTATCAAAGCAATATCAATAAGTAATGCTTGGCATGCGTTATATCTAACGAAATAGGGAACATTTGGATTTCTTACTAATCCAGCAAACAAAATTATAAATAATAAAAAACTACCAAAAGGCAAAGATTTTTCAATTATTGCTATCGGGAAAGTTAGAAATAATAGTATTTTTAAAAATGAATATTTATAGAACAAATAATATCCAAAAGGTATTGATGCCTTTAATGGCAAAGTATACAAAAATACTGATGAAAGTCTCTGGAATATCTGATTCAATATATTATTGTAATTTCGTATTCATATTTTAGCCTAATTTTTCTGAACTTAATAAATGACTTAGCCTCGAAAAAATCAACTTTGGCAGATAGTTATTAAATATTAGATAATTGATTAAGGTTCATAATTCAAAATGCGTATCCTACATACAATGTTGAGGGTTGGAGATTTAGATAAATCCATTGATTTCTACGTCAATAGATTAGGAATGAATTTATTGCGAAAAAAGGATTACCCTCATGGAAAATTCACTTTGGCATTTGTTGGTTATGGCTCAGAAAAAGAAAACACAGTGATTGAATTAACTTATAACTGGGGCAAAAAGTCTGAAGACTATGAGCTTGGAGATAAATATGGTCATATAGCTATTGGAGTAAAAGATATTCATCTAATTTGCCAAGGATTAGAAAATAATGGTTGTAAAATAACAACCAAACCTAAAACAATGAAAAACAGTACTACAGTTTTGGCTTTTGTTGAGGATCCTGATGGTTATAAAATCGAACTTATTGAAAGAGATTAAAAGCTCAGAAGTCTTTAATTAAATAAACAAATAACTAAAATTTTTAAAAAGACAATTATCTAATATATCTTTTTCAATTAAAAAAAATATCTATAAGACCATATTGGATAGATTCTGCAGTTTCAATTGTTGTAAAAGATTATTTCCAATATGAGGAATTATTAAAAATAAATTTTAAACTTTATACAATCTATATTAATTCTATTTAGAATAAGTAGACAATCTATATAGATTTATATAACATAGGATTATCGCATAAAGCTTATGCCTAGTAATTGGTCAAAAATAAGAGATGAATGGCTTAATAGAACCGCTGTTGCGAAAGATGATGCTAAATGGGCATTAGAAGCTTTAATTAATTCTGAAGAAGAGTTATTTGAGATAGAGCAAAAAATAAAGAATAAAGAGGACGCTATAAGCCAAGTAAAATTTTTGAAGAAAAAGGTTAAAGAAACTATTTCCTCTAAAGAAATTAGTCTCGATGATATTGCATTAAATACTTCAAATTCAAACAAAGTACAGATCTCAGTACCATCAAATCTTACTTATCTTTTGAAAGTTTGGGCAGCAGCAGAAGGAAGAGATCTATCAAGTGTTGCTTTTCAATGTTTAGAAACTGGTATAAGGGAAATGAAAAGCAAAGGTTCAATACCTTCAATAGCAGTAAATAGATATAACTCGGCCTGTCAAAAGAGGATTGCGCTGGCAGAAGTAAATAATCTATTGGAGAAATACGAAATAGCTCAGAATGAAATCAAATAATTATGAATAAAAGAAAAATCATTAAAGGATATAAAACATTAATTTCATCAAGGTTTAATGTAGATGGTTCTATAGATAAATTCAAAGATGGAGTAATTTATACTCTTTATTCTGATGAATTTAATTCACTTAAAGTTGGTTTTGCTGAAAATGATAAGGTTCTAGAAAAAAAATTATCCAGTGAAGCATTGATATTATTGGATATGAAAAAAGGCAAGAAGAAAGATTTATATTTATTAATAACCACTCTAAAAGAACTTGGTATCAAATATTCAGACAATTTTTATTTCAAATACTCAAGTTCTTTAATGAGACATTTATCTACTTTAGGTTGGCCTGTGGGAAGATCACTTTATAAACAAAGAAAGATTAAAAAAGAACTTGTATGTGCATAAATTTAAATGTAATCGCACTCTAAAGTTTCTCTAGTTTCTCTATTTGTGATTGGATTAGTTCCAGTGGCACTTTCACAAAATTTCCTAATAATATCTTTTGGTAAAAAAACATTTGTGAAGTCTGCGCCTTGTATTTTTACATTTTCAAACTGTGTACTATAAGCGAATGAATCCTCTAAGTTAGTATTTGATAAATCTGTTCCATCTAAAATAGCCGAGTCTAAAGTTACTTCTCTTAAATTGGAGTTACTTAAATTAGTATCTTTCAATTTTGCTCCATAAAGAGTAGCATTTTGGAGCTCACAATCTGATAAATTTGCATCTTGTAAATCAGTTAAATAGAACGTTGCCCCTTTTAAATCGGATCCAGAAAAATCAGCTCCTATTAAGGATTGTTTACCATAATCCAATGCAGCATAGCTTCTAGAAGGGAGAGTTAAAACAATCATTAAAACAGTTAAAATTATAAATCTCATTTTTTGAGTAATATTTCAATAAATTCTAACTTCTTAAGCTGAAATCTAAAAATTTATTATTTACTGAATGCTATATTTATTGAAATAACAAATCACGAACTAGGTTTTGGATATAAGTCCTTATGATGCAATTGTTGTTGGTTCTGGAGCTACTGGAGGAATAGCAGCACTTACATTGGCAGAGCAGGGGATTAAAGTTTTAGTTATAGAAGCAGGGCCTCAAGTTAAGAGGCATGAAGCTTCTAATAATGAGCCTAAAAGTACATTAAAAAGATTATCAGGAGTTATAACAAAAAAACATACAAACCAATGCCAACATCCTGGTTATTGGAAAAATAATCCTGACTTATATTCAAATGAATTGAAGCATCCTTATGACTTTCCCCCAAAAAAGCCATTTCTTTGGACCCAAGGCAAACAATTTGGTGGGAGATCATTAACGTGGGGAGGCATAACATTGAGACTTTCCTCAGAAGATTTTCAACCGGCTAAAAAAGACGGATTCGGACCAAACTGGCCTATTTCATACGATGAACTATCCCCTCACTATGATTTCATTGAAAATTTGTGTGGCATATATGGACGAAAAGATGACATTAAAGAAGTTCCAAACGGTAAATATAGTGGTGAAATACCTCTTACAGAAAACGAAAATATTTTTGGCAGCAAAGTTAAATCAAAATTAAACTATCCATTTATGCAATCAAGGGGATTTGACCGAAATTCATCAGTAAAAGATAAAAATTGGCCGAGATCTTCTAGTATAGGAAGCACTTTTAAAAAAGCCTTAGATACTGGGAATGTTCAAATAATTTCAAATCACCTTGTGGAATCTTTTGAGATTAACAAGATCACAGAGCTTGCATCAAAACTAACGATTGTAAACTTAGAAAATGGACACAAAGAAGTATTGAATTGTGATTTAATTCTTCTTTGCGCATCAACAATTTCAACACTCAGAATACTACTGAACTCAGAATATAAATCAAATTCCTCAGGTTTTAAAGATAATTCTGGGAAATTAGGTAAATATCTTATGGACCATATATCTATCTGTAGATTTTTTTCAGTCCCAAAAACAAATAACGCAGGAAAAACACTAGATAATACTCCCGTTCTTTCAGGAGCAGGCAGCTTCTTTATTCCATTCGGTTCAAATTTACCAAAAATTGACGACCTAAATTTCCATAGAGGTTATGGGATCTGGGGGGCAATTGATCGATTAGGGATACCTAAATTTTTGCAAAAAGACATAAACAAATCCATTGGCTTTCTTATCGCCCATGGCGAAGTCCTTCCTAGAGAAAAAAACTCAGTTTCTCTCTCAAGAAAAACAGATGAATGGGGTATCCCAATTCCCTACATTGAATTCGAATGGAGCGAAAATGAGTTAAACATGGCTAAACATATGGAAAATACAATACGAAAATCAATCACAGCTGCAAATGGAGAAATAAAAAATATTAATGAACTAATGAATATCCCAGTAGGGAGTTTTTTTACAAAAAAATTGATCGCATTTTCAGATAGCCCTCCTCCTCCTGGATATTACATTCATGAAGTAGGGGGCGCTCCAATGGGGATTAATGAAGAAAATAGCGTAGTTGATAAATTTAATAGATTATGGAGATGCAAGAATGTACTTGTACTAGATGGAGCATGCTGGCCCACATCATCTTGGCAAAGCCCCACACTCACGATGATGGCTTTGAGTAGAAGAGCCTGTTTAAATATTAAAAAGACTTAGAAGGTGTAAATAATTGATTTAAATAAATTTCTGAGACAGAATTATCTGTACATCCGTTTTGAACGAGAAAAGTAGCTAATGCTGAATTTATAAGCTTATATTGATCCCAAGTTGGGTTACTTAATACGAAATCTTTCATAGTGTTATAAAGAGTTTCTGAAAGCTCTGTTTCTAAAGAGACTTTATTTGAAGAGCACTCGAAAAGTTTCTTATCAGTTAAATTTGATTGGCTGATTTGATCCATAAATCTATAATTTTCAACATAAACATAATGATATTTTTTTCTAAAAAAATCAAACAATATCTGCTGTAAAACTTTTCAAATTATCAAATGAGACTCAAGTTATAAGTGTGTTTTCAAAAAACTTCCTTTTCAAATAAGGAAATTGAATAGATCTTTAAGAAAAGTCAATAATAATGTTGAAGTCCTGTTTTTTTTGAAAAATACTGGCAGTTCTAATCCAATGTGGATTTGGACGTGGAAAACAACCTTTAAATTGTGGAAAATCTAGCTCAAAATACTTTCAAGATTTTATATTAAGAATACTTATATATACTGAGTCTATTAAGACTAAGTCGAGAAAGAGACAGATGATTCATTAATTTTCAACGGATTTTCTTAAGATTTAGTCTTTATTAGGCAAGCGAAGCGTGACAGGTCCTAAAGGGTGTTTTGAGTTTGGATAAATATTATGATGATGGTGATGGTGATTATGTTCATGTTGATGAGCCTCTACATGTTCATGTTCTAAGTTATCTCTTCCTCCTGAGTTTGATTTTTCATGGTTATGAGTTGGGATTTGATTTTGTATTTCACAAGCACCATTACATTCAGGATCACATAAATCACAACTGATACCCAAGCCCTCTACATGGTCATGATGACTTTCTTGTACCATTCCAACTTCTTTTTCAAAGCCAAATAAATTTGATCTATATTTACAAGTTGAACAATTCATAAAATTATTACCTTCGTCATTAAGAATCTCTTCAATCCTTTCTACAAAAGTGTCGACCACATAAGACTGTGACGAAAGATATTTTGCATGTATAAATGAAATATTTGGATTATTAATGGCAACTAAATCACTTTGCCTTTTTATTCTTGTGACAAGAACACCTGAGAAAAGGAAATAAGGAAAAATAATTATATTTTTATAACCAAGTCTCACAACATTTTTCAAGCCAGGTTCAACTAGAGGGAAAGTTACTCCAGAAAAAACTGTTTCCCCCCACCCTAAACCAATACCTTCTACAATCATTCTCGTAATTTTTGAAACATTGGAATTCGCATCTGGGTCAGAAGAACCTCTACCAACAACAACTAATAATGATTCTTCAGGTTTGAGAGTATTATTTTGTTTGAATACATCTTTAACTCTTTCACAAGCTGCACTAATCATTAAATTATTAATACCTAATTCTCTTCCATAAATTATTTCAATATCTGTTTTACTTGAATAATTCATAAGCAAGCTAGGGATATCATTTTTCACATGGCCAGCAGCGAAAAGCATTGCGGGTATTGCAATTACTTTTTTTATAGAAAGATCTCTTAATTTGTCTAAAGCATCAACTAGTGAGGGTTTAGCGAATTCCAAGAAACCATATTCAACCAAAAAATTTGGATATCTTTTTTGGATAAACTTAGTTAATTCTTGAAATTCAGTAATGGCTAGTTTATTTCTACTACCGTGTCCACAGATAAGTATCGCGACTTGATTATTTAACTTCGAATCTAAATTATCCAAAATCAAGTTATTACTTATACCATAATAGTAAAGAACAATATTATGTAGTGAAAAATAATAGTTTGCTTAAAGTTCCAAATATCAACTCAAAAGATGCAAAATTAAAGAAATTAATTTATGAAGTTGATGAATCCTTATTTCATGAGGATAACTATTCTAATGAAGAATTCGAGCACCTTTGCATATGTAGTGGAGGTACAACCTCTAGTTGTGCAAAAAATGGTTTTACAACTCTTGATCTAAGAAAAAATTACAGCAAAATTCACCTAGATAGGAAAACCAATTTAGTAACAATTGGAGGTGGAGTAATAATGGGGGATCTAGTAAATCATTTACAAAAACATAATCGAAGTTTTCCAATCGGACTTTCTAAACTTCCTGGAGCAGGCTATATACTCACTGGTGGAGTAAGCCCGCTCAGTAGAGCCTACGGATTAGCCATTGATAATATTGAATCAATAAAAGGTTTCTTGGGAAATGGCACATTTATCTCTTTAAAAAAAAATCAAATAAATGCAGAAGAACAATTGATTTGGGAAGCAATTAAAGGCGCAGCACCCTTCTTTTCAATTATTACCGAAATAGAACTTAAGACTATCCAATCTAATCCAATAAAAGTTATTGAAGGATTTGTAAATCTAAATGAACTTTCAGAAATAATAAAACTATCAGAGGAATTTCCAGAAAATATTAGTCTTCAATGGATTTATGCCCAAAAAATTTATATATATATTTTTGCTGAACTCAATAATTTAGAGGATAAAAGAACAGAAGAAAACTTAATGCTTCTAGACAAATTTCCTGCTCTAGAAAAACAATTTTATGAAAACTTTAACAAAATTAATTTTTTTCCAAAGGAATTGAATTTATATGAGCTGAATGCAAATAACCATTCTGAGGTAATTAGTCTTCTTGGAGAAGATTTAAAAAATGATATCCCAATTTTTATAAAATGTTTGGGTGAAATAATGGATAATAAACCTAATAATTCCTGTTATATTGCTTCTCAACAATTAGGTGGCAAAACTAAAAAGTTAAATCATGGAGCAAGCTTTTTTGTTCATAGAAAAAGTACTTGGAAACCATGGATATATGCATCATGGAAAAAAAATGATCTTCAAGAAAAAGAAGTCGCGCTGGAATGGATTTATAAATCATGGAGCAAGCTAAAAAGGTTTTATCCAAATATTCACTTAGCCCAATTGCATAATCATTTGAATTCTCATGAAGAAGAAATTACATTAGCCTTTGGAAATAGAATGAACGAATTAAAAACTTTAAAGAATATTTTTGACCCACAAGGTATTTTGCCTCCTCTATGAGGTAACTTCTTAATTATAAAGAAACTTAAAATGTCAAATTTCTCAAGATATTTATCTAAAAATTGGTTAGATGATCCAAAGTCAAATATTCTCTCTGGCTTAGTTGTTGCCTTTGCAATGATCCCAGAAGCAATTGCTTTTTCAGGTATAGCTGGTGTAGATCCTAAAGTTGGCCTTTTTGGTGCATTTTGCTTATCTATAACAATCGCGATCGTTGGAGGAAGAAGGGGTATGATCACTTCAGCCACAGGTTCAACAGCTCTTTTAATGACTGGACTTGTTGCTTATGGAGAATCACAAGCTCCTGGATTAGGAGTCCCATATCTTGTTGCAGCTGGAATATTAACTGGAATATTCCAAATTCTTTGGGGATATTTAAGGCTTGCATACCAAATGCGATTCGTGCCAACAGGAGTATTAAGTGGATTTGTAAATGCACTGGCACTTTTAATATTTCAAGCACAATTACCTCAGTTAGGAATAGGTATTAAAGAATCAAAAGGATTAGTTGAACAAACTATAAGTCAATATCCAATTAACTCTCAGATTCCAGTAGTTTGGATTCTTGTAATCCTAGGATTAGCAATTATCTATGGGCTTCCAAAAATCACAAAAGTAGTCCCATCTCAACTTATCGCAATAGTAGCAATTACTCTTATAAGCATATTCTTTAATCTAGATGTCCCAACAGTTAGCGATTTAGGTAAATTACCTGATGGATTACCAAGTATTTCTCTTCCTTTTGGATCAATAGAAAATGGAAAAGTACCTTTTAGTTTTGAAACATTAGGGATAATTTTACCGACCTCACTTGCAATATCTCTCGTAGGTTTAATGGAAACCTTTTTAACTCAAGACATTTTAGACGATGTAACTGATACAAGTTCTAATAAAAATAAAGAAGCAAGAGGACAGGGAATAGCAAATATTGTGGCATCATTATTTGGGGGAATGGCAGGATGTGCCTTAGTTGGGCAATCTGTCATGAATACTGAAAATGGTGGCAAATCTAGATTGTCAACCCTCTCCTCAGGTATATCTCTTCTAATTATGATCATCATCTTGAAGTCTTGGATTGGAGCAATACCAATGGCTGCTTTAGTAGCAATCATGATAACGATCGCAATAAGTACAGCAGATCTAAATGGATTAAAAAATATTAGAAAGATACCTAAAAGCGATACTGCAGTCATGCTTATGACTTTTTCAGTCACTATGCTTACAAAACCCCATAATCTTGCACTTGGAGTTATTGCAGGAGTTGCATTAGCTGCAATTCTTTTCAGCAGAAAAGTGGCAAAAGTTATAACTGTCTTAAGAGCTAAAGAAAATAATTTGACTACCTACAAAGTAAAAGGACAATTATTTTTTGTTAGTAAAATTTATTTTTTACAAGGGTTTGATATTCATGAACATCCAGAAAATATTGTAATTGATATGTCTTCAGCTCATATTTGGGATCAAAGTGGCGTTGTTGCTCTTGAGCAAATTATTAGAAAATTCCAGAATGGTGGTTCTAAAGTTGAAATTGTAGGATTAAATAAAGAAAGTCTTAACTTATTTGAAAGACTAGGTGGTTTAGAAAGCACTCATTAAAAAAAGTTAACTAAGACTAACTTGTTGATAACAAAACCAAAGCCATTGCTGAAAAAGCAAATTCCTATGAGATCTCCAAGCGGTTTTTGAACTATTTAGATCAAAATTTTTAGGAGGAGGCACATCTCCTTTTTCTTTGTCTCTTTCAATTTCACTAATAATTCTATGCACCGTATATTCAGGATGACCTAAATGCATAAGTTGTTTTTGATCTTTAGATTCGAATATTGTATACCCAACGTTTTTTCCATAAGCCAACAAATTCAATTTCCCTTCTTTTTGGGCCTTCTCCATCTCCGAATCTGGTAATCCTGCGAATCTACTTTGAGGACAAATAAATTCATCATCTTGTGTACCCATCAAAGGATGTCCAGGAACAAGACTTTTTAAAGGGAATACCCCAAATAATTTCCTATCAAACACTTTCTTATCAACCCCTATCAAATAAGCCAGCGCAAAACCGGCCCAACATAATCCAAGCGTACTTGCACAAGTATTTCTGGCTTCATTTACAATTTTCACAAATTCATCCCAATATTTAACATCCTCAAAAGCTAGGTGCTCAATAGGTGCTCCAGTAATAATGATTCCATCTAACGGTTCTGGACTATTTGCTTCTTCCCAAGTTATGTATAGATTATTTAGATGATTAAGGTCCCATGTTTTATAAGAATGAGTTTTAAGCTTTATCCAAACTGGCTCAATTTGAAGAGGGGATAAACCAAGTGGATGTAGTAAGTTAAATTCATACTGCTTGCCAAGAGGCATGATATTCAAAATACCAATCCTAAGAGGACGTATATCCTGTCTTTTTGCCAATTCTGGTTCGATCCAAGATATATGATTTTTCTCAACATCACTAATCTTGTGATAGTTACTAGGAATTATTAAAGCCAATAAATCTCCTTTCCTATGTGATTTGTGAGAGTGCTTGTTCGAAATCTGCTTTTATATCATCAATATGCTCAATTCCGACAGAAACTCTTACCATCGTAGGAGTAACACCCGCAGATAATTGTTCTTCTTCAGATAATTGCTGATGAGTTGTTGAAGCCGGATGAATCACTAAAGTTTTTGAATCACCCACATTTGCAAGATGGCTTGCTAATTTTAAGGAATCAATGAATTTCACTGCATTTTCATAACCTCCATTAAGAGAGAACATAAGCATGCAACCCATTCCCCTTCCAGTAGTATATTTTTTAGCACTTGAATAATATGGATCAGATTCTAAACCAGGATAGTTAACACTACTTACATTAGAATTAGAATCTAACCATTTTGCTAATTCAAGAGCATTTGAAGTTTGTCTTTCTATCCTTAAACTTAAAGTTTCCAAACCCTGCAATAACAAGAAAGAATTAAAAGGACTTTGAGCTGATCCCCAGTCTCTTAGGCATTCAAGTCTTGCTCTTAACGCAAAAGCTATATTTCTATTATCAGGCACTCCCAAAGATTTGCAGATATCACTACCGAAACCAAAAGCGTCCCAATGAACGAGCCCATGATAAGCAGCACTTGGCTCACTCATTAGAGGGAATTTACCATTTCCCCAATCAAAGGTTCCAGCATCAACAATAACCCCTCCGATACTAGTTCCATGTCCACCGATCCATTTCGTTGCACTTTCAACAACGACATCGGCTCCAAAATCAATTGGTCTTATTAAAGCACCACCAGCTCCAAGGGTATTATCAACTATTAAAGGAATTCCATTTTCCTTAGCCAAAGCAGAGAGGCCTTCAAAATCAGGAATGTTGAACCGAGGATTCCCCATTGATTCGACATATATCGCTTTGGTTTTATCATCAATTTTATTTCTAAAACTATCGACACTATCACCATCAGCAAATTTAACTTCTATTCCTAATCTTGGAAATTGTACTTTAAATTGATTGTAGGTCCCACCATAAAGAAAAGATGTAGAGACAAAATTATCTCCTGCTGTCATGCAGTTCACGATTGCCAAGAATTGAGCAGCTTGACCTGAGGATGTTGCAAGTGCTGCCATACCTCCTTCCAAAGCTGCCATCCTTTTTTCGAAGACATCTGTGGTGGGGTTCATAAGTCGAGTATAAATATTTCCAAATTCTTTTAATCCAAAAAGATTAGCTCCATGCTCTGCATTATCAAAGACATAAGAGCTAGTTTGATAAATAGGTACTGCTCTGGAATTTGTTGTTGGATCAGGCACTTGACCTGCATGTAACTGAAGAGTCTCGAACTTTTGGTTGCTCAAAATTTTTAAATAATCCTATTATCTATTTAACTTAAAAAAGTCCAAAAAAAAAACAAAAAAAAGATAAATATTTATAAATCCTTTTTTAATGAAGGGTAATTATCTTTCATATATAAACTCAAATCCTCTTTAATAGCAGATCTAAATTTATCAATATTTGCAGAATCAATTGTTGGGAAAGTTTTATTAGCCTCAGGATCTTTTTCAGTAATTGATTTCCAATTCTTACCAACATCTTTTTCAGATTTGTTTAGAGCCTCATCAAAATTGAAAACCTTATCAATGTTTTTAGCATCAAATTCGCTAAAAGCTTTATTTATGAGTTCTTTTCTAATTTCGAATATATTCCTGGCTTTTAAAGTATCTGGAAGACCCATAACTGGTTGCAATTCCTTAAGAAGTTTTATTTCCTCTTCAATTAAAAGTGTCCAAACACCATATTTATTTTTTGGAAGATTAGAATTACTAAAAATATTAATTTCACCGAGGTAAAAATTTAACCATAAATAATATGATTTTTCTTCAATAGTTTTTTTGAGGGATATCTTTTTATTTTGGATCTTTGGTAGCAAATTTTCTGCTTTCTTCAAAAACTGTCTGTCTTCTCTTTCTAAATTTATTAATCCCCATCTTTGACTGTAGTCCCATAAATCTTCGTATCTACTTAAGTCTTCTTGATTCCATCCAAGAGCTTTTAGTTCATGAGAACGATGTGATAATTCCTTTTTCAAAAAAACCTTTTAAAACCTTAATAATTCTACCCCCGCGTTCAAGATTAGTAAATAAATAAAGAACTTAGCTTTTTGGTAAATGAAATAAACAATCAATTTTTAAAATAATTATTAATAATTTTCAATACATTGATATAACTTGGATTTTTTTTAGGCATTTGATTACTATAATGATTTTTTTTAAGATCTTTTTCCTCATGGTCAATAAACAATTTCTTATAGAGGATTTCAATATCATTAAAAAGATAATCTCCTTTTAATTTTTCGTTTAGTTCTAAAGATAATTCAGATTTCACGGATTCTTGGCAAAAATTTGTAATTTCTTCTGAACTAATTAAAACCTTATAAATTTCTTTTTTTTCTTCTTGATTAGCATTAAAGCATAAATAAATCAGATTAATCATTGAACAATTATTGTTTTTGATTTTGAATTCTTTATAAATGTTTGGCCAAAATTTTAAGGATTTTAGACCTTCTAAACCTCCTTGACTAAGAGAGTATTTATTACACCAATTTATAAATTCTGAGACATCTTTTGGACATCTCTTTAGTTGCAAAAGCATTTCTGATAAAACTTGACCTGCCTGAAAATTCCTTGTTGGTTTCCCTTCAGTTGGTAGAGTCATACTCCCTAAGACGTCAGCCTTAACAGCATTTAATTGCGAAAAAGTATAATCTCCTTTTTCGCAAAATTTATCATTAATTATTTCATTTGCACTAATTATTTCTTCACCATAACCAAGTTCTTTTAATGAAAGATATTTATTATCTAATTTATTTTCTTTTCTAACTTGTAATGATACTGATGCGGCCTGATCCAAACATTGAGTTAACAAAATCGTATTAATGGTAGGTAGCATTCCTGGCTTATCGGAATGAAAGTTATTTACAAAACCTGCAAATATAGATGAGATATTTTTTATTGATTTTATATATTGACATTCAATATTATGAACTCCAGGAGAAACTTGAATTTTTGGCGACAATTGATTCAAAATACGAGCTCCTATTAAAGCAGTTAGAGAATCAGGATGGCAGAAATTTGCAGTAAAACTATCATTAGGATTTCTTAAAGCTCCGTGACGATGAAATCCTGTAAAAAAAGCTAAATTTGGATACTTATTACACAGAATAAAAGGGGTTTTATTTTCATTATCAATGCAAAAAGAACCCACAAGACAACCAAGAACCACATTTTCTCTTTTTAAAGTTTTTCTAAGGTCTAAAGCATTTTTAACATCATCTTGAATGTGATTACTGTTTGAAGCAAGAATAACTATCTCACACTCTAATAGGAGATCTTTTAGATCAAAAGACTTTCTTATTCCCTTTGAAGAATAATGTCCCATTCTCTTAATCTTTTCTATAGTCTCATTATCCATATCAGAAAGAACATCATTTGAGAAAGCGCCTAGTAAATCTCTATCTTCTCTAGGAGCTAAAAGAATATTATTTGACTTTCCATGCATGGCACAGTTGTATGCTAATGATGCAGGATATAAACCAACACTGTAGAATCCGACTTTACTGTTCTCTATATCTTCAATCAATGAATAAAAATAATTTTCATCATTTATGTTTTCTATAAAATTATTCTTCATTTTTGGAAATTCTTGATAATTTTTTAATTTCTAACCCATACCAACATTTTTCTACATTAAAGCAATTTTTGACCATAGCAAATTATTTATTGTAAATATTGAATTTTTTAATTTATAATTCCTTTGAAAAATGAAAATCAAATTAAAAGAGAAATAAATATATATTATGGAAAATATGGCAAGTAATTTAAAAGTACAAAAACAATTAATTTCTTCTAAAAATATCTTAATTATTCAAGATATTGACGGGGTTTGTATACCTTTAGTTAAAGATCCAATGACTAGAAAGTTAGAATCAAAATATATCTATGCAGTAAAAGAATTTGCCGAAGAATTCTTTGTATTAACTTGCGGGGAACATGAAGGAGCAAGAGGGGTTAACAGAATAATAGAAAGGAGTTTGAGGAGCACTACTGAGCCTAAAAACAAAGAACTATATTTAAGAGGTTTAGCAGCCTGTGGAGTAGAGTATCAAGAAAATAATGGTAAAATAAGTTTTGAAGGAGTGTCAAAAGAAGAACTTAATTTTTTATCTAAAGTACCTAGTTTAATAAGACCAAAATTTAATTTTATAGTTAAGAATATTTTTCCTGAACTTAGCCAAGAAGATATCAATTTTCACGCAGTAAAATCAATATGTGAAACACGCTTCTCGCCAACGATTAATTTCAATAGTCTATTTGATTTAGTTCACAATGATTCTGATAAAAGAAAGCTTATACAAACTAGTTTTGAAAAAATGATGAATGAAATCATCTTCAAAGCTGAATCCGAAGGTCTAAAAAACTCATTTTTCCTTCATATTTCACCAAATTTAGGAAATAAAAACGGTATGGAAACAATTAAACTTTCCTCTAAAGATGATATTGGATCAACAGACATACAATTACTTATTAAAGGAGCAGTTAAAGATTCTGGAGTTTTATTTCTTTTAAATAAATTTATTGAGGATAAAACTGGTAAAGCTCCTTTTGGAAGTAATTTTAATTTTAGAAACTCTCCAAATTCTATTACGGAAAAAATTAATTTATGTAAAAGAACTATTCAAATAGGAGATATGCCTTTGATTGTAGGTGTTGGTGATACAGTAACATCAAAAAAAAATAATGGTGAGAAAAATTATTTAAGAGGAGGAAGTGACAGATCTTTTTTAGAATTTGTACAAATATTAGGTAATGAATTTGGTATTAATAATAAAATAATTTTTGTAGATAGTAGTTCTGGTGAAGTTGAAAGACCTTCTACAAAAAAAACTGGTTTAACAGGGATCAGTGATTCTTATGACAATTTAAAGTTTGATATGGTTTTTCAAAATGGTCCCAAAGAATATATAAGTTGGTTTATTGAACTTGCTAATAAGAGATCAAAATTTAAAAAAAAATAGTTGACTTTTTAATTTTCGAATTACAATTTATAAATAATAAATTTATGAAAGAAAAATTCCCTTCAATATATAAAGAACCTATAGAAACATTGCAAATTAATATAGGTTATAAATGTAATCAGGCTTGTAAGCATTGTCATGTCAATTCAAGTCCTTTAAGAACTGAAAAGATGTCCAATGAAATAATATCTCTTATTCCAAAAATAATTGATAAGTACAAAATCAAGACTTTAGATATAACAGGTGGTGCGCCAGAACTTCACCCAGAATTTAAAAACCTAATAACTTGTTTAAGCACAAAACAAGTTAATATAATCGACAGATGCAATTTAACAATTTTCTTTGAAAAAGGTTATGAAGATCTTCCTCAATTTCTTGCAAAAAATAGAGTAATAATTACTGCCTCGCTACCCTGTTACGAAAAAGATAATGTTGAGCTTCAAAGAGGTATCGGGGTTTTTGAAAAAAGTATTAATGCTATAAAAATTCTTAATGATCTAGGCTATGGAAAGAAAGAAAATGGATTGCAACTAAATCTTGTTTACAATCCTGTAAACCCAATTCTTCCTCCTTCTCAGAAAAAATTGGAAAAGGATTATAAAAAAATACTATTTGAAAAATATAATATTTTTTTTGATAATTTATACACAATAACTAATATGCCAATAAATAGATATGAAGAATCTCTAAGAAGAGAAGGGAAACTAAATACTTATTACAAATTACTAAAAGAAAATTTTAATGAAAAAAATTTAGAAAATCTTATGTGCAAAAAGACTATTAGTGTAAATTGGCTAGGAGAAATTTATGATTGTGACTTTAACCAACAGATAAATTTCCGAGAAAATAAAGGACCAAAAACACTTTATGATTTATTAGATGAATCATTTACTTTTGACTACGATGTGGCGGTAAAAGAACATTGTTTTGCATGCACTGCAGGTGCAGGATCAAGTTGCGGAGGGACTTTAAGTTAATAAAATCTGCTAAATGCAATTAGGACATATAGCTCTTACATTTAAAGATGATTCAATTAGTTTAAATCCATTAACTTTTGCTGCAACTTTTCCTGCTTCTAAAACTTCGTCATTTTCGAATTCTTCTGTTCTTCCACACCTAATACAAATTAAATGATGATGGTCAGGTGTGTCGTTACTAAGCAATTCATATCTGTGCCCACCCTCACTGAGTTCTAATTCATGAAGTAAACCCATTTGTACCAAAAGCCTTAAAGTTCTATAAATTGTTGCGAGTGAAACTTTGGAACTTGATTTAACTAACTTTTCATGAACCTCTTCAGCACTAAGATGCTTTCCAGAACCAATATTTTCAAATAAGTTAAGAACCTTTAGTCTCTGAGGAGTTAGCCTCTTCCCATCTTTATGTAAACCATCACCAAGAGGGGATGTAATAATATTGAACTGCGAGGATAATGACAAGAATTAACCTATGGCTATTCTCAATAATAACTCTAGATGAGAGTAAAACAACTTTTTGATTTAAAATGTTTACTAAAGTTCTTCAAAATATTATGTTAAATGTATATTTATATATGAATAATGAAGGATCATGAAATTTCTTCCGATAAAGTATCATCGACAGTAAACGCTTTGCTAATTATTGATGTTCAGGAAAAGATAATAAGACCAATATTCAATAAGGATTTAATAATCAAAAATGGCAAAAAGCTATTGTATGCATACCAAATTTTAGAAGAAAACATATTTGTATCTGAACAGAACCCGCTCAAATTGGGGGGGACTATAACTGAATTATTACCCAAAGCTGGATTTAGAAAAATTGAAAAAATGGAATTTAGCCTAGCTAAAATAGAAGAATTTACAAAAGAACTTAAAAATAAGAAAGTTACTAATTTAATAGTTTGTGGTATCGAAACCCATATTTGTATTCAACAAACAGTCTTAGATTTTTTAAAAAAAGGATTTGAAGTTTTTCTCATATCAGATTCCATGGGCAGTCGAAATAAGGCAGATCATGAAATAGCATTACAACGAATGACACAAAAGGGGGCGATCTTAACAACTACTGAATCAATAATTTTTGAATTATGCAAAACTGCGGATAGAAAAGAATTTAAAGAAATTAGAAATATAATAATGAGTTGAAGTAATTTAAGACTGGTTTGTTTTTTAGAGATAATTTAAAATTCTATTAGAGATTTATTTTTAGAGTTTATCTGAATATGAAATTAGTTACTGAAAACTTCCTTTTGGCAATATCTATTTTTTTTATTGGAATTTTATTGTCAATAATAATTTCTAAACTTTCAAAAATATTTTTTAAAAAAATCTCCAAAAGGACAAAAACAAATTTCGATGATTTTATTTTTGAGGTAATCTTAGGAATTATTAAACCCATAGGTTTCCTCCTCTCATTTTATTTTTCAATTGACTATTTTTTTGCTAATGAAATAACTTTTATCTCTGTCTTATTGAATATTCTGAAATTATTTATATTAATAATCATAATAAAAGCACTCAACAAAGTTTTAATAAGATCTTTAACAGAATCAACATCGAAAATCAATGATTCCTCAATAAGTTCAATGATATCTTCGCTAACTCCTTTGATAAAAGCATTAACATGGACTATTGGATCAATATTTTTCTTACAAAATATAGGAGTTCAAATGACTGCCATTTGGGCTTTACTAAGTGCAGGTGGTATTGGAGCAGGATTAGCTTTGAAAGATCCAGTTCAGGAGTTTTTTGAATATATAACAATTTTGCTTGATAAACCTTTTCAAAAAGGTGAGTTTATTAAATCTGATGGAGTATTAGGAATGGTTGAGAGGGTTGGAGTAAGGTCCTCAAGGATAAGAAGTATTAATGGAGAAGTAATAGTAATGAGCAACAGCGCTCTAACAAATGGGATAATTTCAAATTACGCACAAATGAAGAAAAGGAGGTTAGTGCATAAATTGGGAGTTGTTTATGAAACCTCTCCAGAACTTATGAAATTGATTCCAACAATAATTAAAAAAATAATCGAAGAGACAAAAGATGCATCTTTTGATAGATGTCATTTCACAGATTTTGGAGACTTCAGCCTTAATTTCGAACTTGTTTATTACATACCCACAAATAATTATCTTGCTGCGATGGAAGCTCAACAATCTATAAATTTAAAAATTATTGAGGAATTTGCAGCCAATAATATAGAGTTTGCATTTCCAACCCAAACCTTAAATATTGAGAGTAACAAATCCAAATGATCGGCAAATATCTTCACTTAAAATCCAAAGTTTTGAAGCCAACTCATCACTATTAGCTTCATCACTAACATTACTTTCAACTAATTTATGTTTTTTTCTACCTATAAGTTTATTACTTAAATATATGAAACCAACATTATTTAAATTAGAATCAAGAACAATCTGAGAAAGAATCTTTCCAGCATTTTCTAAACTTTCAGAAATTCCTAAAATATTTTTTGCGACTTTAGAAAAAATTAAATATCCAAAGAGATTAAAACGTTTACTATATCTAAAAAAACCTGAATCATCATTTGGTATTACGAGACCAGGAGCCCAAGCAATTACAGAAATTTTACTAGAGGATATTTTTAATTTTTTTGCAAGTTCTTTAGCAAACAAAATATTACATAACTTACTATTTTTATAAGATTCATCAGCATTAAAATTTAAAAATTGACCCGTAACTTTTTTTCTAAAATCAACTAGATTATTAAGCCCTGCTTTTTTTCCTATATTTCCACCTGGGCTTTTGGGATCGTGTACATCTGATGATGTGATAATGATTCTAGATTCTTCATTATCTTTAACTAAATCTTTTAAGATTTTCACTAAGTAAAAATGTGCAAGATGATTAACTGCAAAAGTTAGTTCTATGCCTTGTTTTGATACTTTTGGGTAAAAAGAACCCGTATATTGCAATCCTGCATTTAATACAAAAACATCTAAAAAAATCTTTTTACTAATAAAGTAATCCTTAATTTTTATAATATTCTCTAGATTTGAAAGATCACAATTTTCTATAATATTTAAATATTTACTTAGGTAATTTTTATCAAAATATTTCTCAATTGTTTTGAGAAATTCATTCTTTCCTAATTCAGATTTTATTACAACGTATAAATTATTTTTCTTCTTTAGTAAATTAATAATAGCAAAAAGACCTATACCTGAATTACCTCCAGTAATTAAAATATTTTTATTTTTAATCATTTAACTTGCAATGTATTTTTTATAATAAAAAAAATTTTTAATTATTTTTTATTTTGTAATCTTATAAATTATTGTTAAAACACTGAAAACTTAGTCACTAGTAATTGAGTAATTTGATTATTATTAATCTACTCTCATTATCAGCATTGGATGAAATATATAATCTTAAGTGCAGAGTTAATAACTTGTTGCCTAAATTTCTTTAATCATAAGATTTATATTTAATGTCAGAAGAAAACTTGCCAGATGTTCTTGTTTTGGGTGCGGGGCCTGCAGGTATGGCAATTGCCTCAGCTTTAGGGAAAGAAAAATTAGATGTTGAAGTGCTTTCTCCAAATGGACCAGATGAACCTTGGCCAAACACATATGGCATTTGGGGGGAAGAAGTTGATCAACTCGGGCTTCAGGATTTACTTGAATATAGATGGAAGAATACTGTAAGTTTTTTTGGGCATGGCGCATTAGAAGAGCAGGACGACGAGAATAAAGCCACGGAACATTCACTAGATTATGGACTATTTGATAAAAAGAAACTTCACAATTATTGGTTTAATGAATGTGATAAGGCTCTTATTAAATGGCATCAAGGCTATGCAAACAAAATACACTTTGAAAAATACAAAAGTACAGTAACTACAAAAGATGGCAATACTTACTCTGCAAGATTAGTAGTAGATGCAACAGGATATGATCCTGTTTTTCTTAAATTAAAATCCTGTGGACCCTTAGCAGTCCAAACTTGTTATGGGATAGTAGGTAATTTTAGTAAACCTCCACTTAAGAAAGGGCAGTTTGTATTAATGGACTATAGAAATGACCATCTTAACGATGAGCAAAAAAAAGAACCGCCCACTTTTCTTTATGCCATGGATATGGGTGATGGGAAATATTTTCTTGAAGAGACATCTCTTGGTTTAGTAAATCCTCTAACAATGGAAAATTTAAAAGAGAGACTAGAGAAGAGGCTTTCTTATCGAAATATATCAATCACAAGCATGCAACATGAAGAGCTAGGCTTGTTTCTCCCTATGAATATGCCAATCCCAGATTTCAAACAACAAATACTTGGATATGGTGGTGCTGCTTCAATGGTACATCCTGCATCTGGATATTTAATTGGTAATGTTTTAAGAAGAGCTCCTCTTGTAGCTAAGGCAGTCTCAGAAGCAATAAAAAACAAAAATCTAAGTACTTATCATATTGCTAGAAAAGGTTGGGAAACTTTATGGTCAAAAGAATTAATTAGGAAGAAATCACTTTACCAATTTGGATTAGAAAAACTCATGAGGTTTGACGAGAAACTATTAAGAGAATTTTTTGGCAGTTTTTTCCAACTACCTAAAAACCAATGGTATGGTTTTCTAACTGATACTCTTTCCTTAAAAGAGATTGTATATGCGATGTGCGTAATGTTTATAAAGGCTCCATGGAGTGTAAAGAAAGGTCTTATGGTTATGCATGGTAAAGAATTTAAAATGTTACTTAGGATAATATTTCCAAATATATAGTCCAAAAATGAGAACAATACTAATAAGTGGAGCTAGTAGTGGTATTGGACTAAATATTGCACATAAAGAATTAAAGGAAGGCAATAGAATTAGCATTGGCATAAGAGATTTAGAATCATTAAAAGGAAGTGCTATTGATCCAAATAAATGGCCAGAAGGGAGAATTATAATCAATCACTATGATGCATTAAAAAAAATTACAGCCGAAAATTGGATAAAAAACACCGTAAATATGTTTGGAGGATTTGATTCAATAGTAAATTGTTCTGGAGTATTATCAAAAGTTCCTTTCTTATACAAAGATGGTGATGAAGAAGATATTTTAAATACATTAAATATCAATTTTTTGGCAATTTGGAATTTATGTAGGCTTTCTTGGGATCATTTATGTACCTCAGGCAGAGGAAGAATTATTGTTTTAGTTTCAATGAGTGGGAAAAGATCTAAAGGCGATTTAGCCGCTTATTCTTCTTCAAAGTTTGCTTTGATGGGATTATGCCAAACGATGAAAAATAAAGGTTGGGATAAAAATATAAGGGTTTCAGCAATTTGTCCAAGCTGGGTTAATACAAAAATGGCCCAAAATATCTCTTCACTAGATAAATCAAGCATGACACAACCTGAAGATATTGCTGAAATCTGCTCAACTATTCTGAAGTTACCTACCCAATCAGTTCCATTTGAAATTGCCTTAAATTGTAATTATGAAATTTAACCTAAGTTGAAAATTAAGTAAGCCATTGAAAGCATTGCAATTGCAATAAATAAACCTTTAATTCGATTAGTTAACAATGAAAAAAGAGATAAATCTTCAGAAAAGTATCCTCCAAAACTACCTGTAATAAATAATATAACCATTGGCAAAGATGCCATTCCGAAAGAATAAGATACAGATTTTACAAATCCAAAATTTAAATAATTAAAAATAATGGAACTTAATGAAAACAATAAAAAAGATGCAAATAGAGTAATGGAAACTTCAGCATCTAAAGTGTGAGGTAAGCTTCCCTTTAATTCAAATTGCTTTTTACATTCTCTAATTTGTCTTTTAGAAAGCTTTAAATAACCAGTTTCAGGAATTCTTTGCGACTTATATTTTCTTAGTAATCTTGCTTCAAGAGTTCCCGGTTCCTTTGTCATGATTGATGTTAATAATTCATCTGGCTTTAATTTCTTAATTTTCTTTTCAAGATTATCCGTTTTCCCAATCCTATAAAGGTCTCCCACTCTAATAAGGTAAACATATCCCGACATTTGCGTTGTAAAATTAATACTGTTCCTACTTAGATAATACTAAAAGAATTAAGGAAATTAAAAGTTTTTACAATATGAAAAACGATATTTTATATTCATTTCGAAGATGTCCATATGCTATTCGTGCAAGATGGGCCCTATTAATTTGTGAAATAAAAGTAGAGATAAGAGAAATTGATTTAAAAAATAAACCTCTAGATTTTTTAAATAATTCAAAGACGAAAACGGTTCCAATACTCATAAAAAAAAATAGTGAAGTTATTGAAGAAAGTCTTGAAATCATCATGTGGGCTCTTTCAGAGTCAAAAAAGGAAAATATCAAATTAATTTATTTACCTGAGAACAAAAAAGACAATATTTTTGAAATAATTAATGAAAACGATAACGAATTCAAATATCATTTAGATCGATTTAAATATGCCACAAGATATGAGAATAGTGATGAAGAATTTCATTTCACAAATGCGATTAAATTTATAAAAAGATGGAACGAACTTCTTGTAGAAAACAAATACTTTTTTGGAGATAGCCCCACAATCGCTGATTGGTCTATTTGGCCTTTTGTAAGACAATTTAGAATCGCTTGTGAAAGTCAAAAAAGAACAAATTATTTTGAATCTTCAATAAAAAACTGGTTAGATTCGTTTGAGAAAAATAGAGACTTTAAATCCTTAATGTATAAATACGAATTATGGGAACCAAATTCTCGAAAGAATTATTTCCCATATAATTAACTTTCTAACAACTTTCTTTTCTCAATTATTCTTGCTAACTCTAAAAAATATCCTGCAGTCCTAAATTTGCCTATATTTTTTTCCTTAAAATCAAGATCGCTTCTGATTTCTGCGGTCTCCGCCATAAGCAAATCTAAATCATTTGATCCAAGGCTATACAATTCTCCAAGTTCGATTTCCCTTCCTAGTAAATGACTCCTAAACCACTTGCCTTTATTTTCTTGAGGTGGAATATCGTAGGGAGTAAATGACATTAAAATAAAATTTAAGCTTTTACCATTCTAGAGTTATTATTGAAAATTTTTCATCTCTACTTTATTAAAAATCAATGCAATAAAAAGAATTGCGAATGTAATTAGGGCACAAATTTCTGTCCAAAAATCTAAACCAATTTTAGAAATCATTAATGGTGCAAGAACTGTGAATAGTCCTCCAGAAAGGATTAACTGAGCGAATAGCTGTTTTGACGTAAAAATTGGTAAAGTCTTAGAAATATTTTTAGGATCTGCAAGCCTTAAAAGAAGTAAGCCAGAAGCTACTACACCTGTAGAATTTCCAAACTCTATCAAACTTTTTTCAAACCAATAATCATCAAAAATAAAGTATGCAAAATAAGCAATACAGATTAAATTCCAAAATAAACCGAAAATAGTAAACACTAAAATGAGTTTCCAGTTATCAAAAACAACTGCAATATCTAAACTCGCCATAGCTGTAAAAATCAATAAGTCTGTGGATAGAATACCAATCTCCCTTTGCAGAATATTTGAAATAAATTCTGTATTTTTGGTTTTCTCTAAAATATATCTAATAAGGAGCGAACCTATAAGGATAAAAGGGAATACTGGTAGTGAAAAAATAATTTCCTTCGAAAAATCACCAAAAGAACTTGAAATATACTTTAAAAATTCAAGTAACAAAACACCAAAAGAAATTGCCAACCCCGAGAATCCAAGATTAATTATAAGAATTCTTAAATCTGCAAAAAGTCCTGACTTATTTTTTTCCTTTGTGTTATCTTTTTGTTCAAGAATTTCCTCAGTATCTGAAAGTCCTAAAGTTCTCCCAAGAAAAATAAAAATGCTGCCCAATATTGAAGAGGCTAAAAGACCCATTGTTGCCATAGCCAAACCAAGATCTAAACCATTTGGGAAACCTAGTTTATTAAAGCTTTCGCCAATTATTGTTGCAGCTCCATGACCACCCTCAAAGCCAACCTCTATTAAACATCCCATTAGAGGATTTGCATCCATAGATGGAGACAAAAAATATTTAACAACTAAACCACCAACGAAAAATTGTCCAAAACCTAGGGAAAGAGCCAATAGAAATTGATTAAAAATTGGTTTAACTAAACCATTTATATTTGGAATAGGTCTTCCCATCATTAAAGTTGCGAAAACCAATGATAAAAGAGGAGTAGGAAAATCACTCCAAACATTGATTGTTTCTTTTGGCAAAAAGTGTATCGCTCCAAATGGACCTATAGATATACCTAAAATTCCTGATATAACTGCTATTGGCAATCCAAATCTCTCAAGTTGAACAGCTAGTTTTAATTTTCTCCCAAAAATTAACAAAAAAAATATAATTAACAATCCCAAAAAACTTATTAATAGAGAATTTGAAAAAATTTCTTTATTATGTATCGAAAAAATATTCAATGATTTCAAAAACATATAATTCTAAATCTAAATTAATAAACAAAATTTTTCAAATAAAAAAGGCTCCTATTATAGGAGCCTTTTGATATTGGTAATAAAATTTTAAAATTAATCTTTAAGAGTAACTGTTGCGCTATCAATATTACTGATAGCATTTGTAACTCTCTTGAAATCAAAGCCTAGTGCTCTTAAAGCGTGCCATAGATGACCTTGAATAAAGAAGAATCCAAAATAATAATGAACATTAGCTAACCATGCCCTTGAAGTGTATTCACCATCAGGAAGATCAACAGTATCTACCCAATAAGGAGAAATACTAAACTTCAATTGAAGTGGTTCACCAAAGAATTCAGTTGGATAAACTGTAGTGTTAGCTGCACTCCAGAAGGCTGCAATAATAGCCATCCAGCCTATACCAGCTAGTGACCATGAAAGAACAGCTTCTGCAGAAAGAAGTCCTTTACCTTTGAATTTGGTATATTCACCAACTTGCTTAGTAGCAATATGCCAAGCACCACCAGTGATCTCAACGAAAGCAAGAAAAGCATGACCTCCCATTACTTCTTCAAGACTATCAATAGTCAAAAAGTCTGTTTGGTGATTCCAAATTTTGGCCAAATTTAATTCATACTCAACCTGTCTTACAGAACCGATAGCTGGATCATAAATTCCATGAACCCTTGCCCATTCAACAAAAGCGATAACTGCGAAACCAAGAATAATTAGATGGTGACCAAGAATAAATGTCAATTTGTCTGGATTATCCCATTCAATATTGAATTTTCTAGCTCTTGCTACATCGGAATCTTCTAGATTTCCAGGAAGAAGTAAAGAGTGTAAAAGTCCACCTGCTGCTAAAACCATAGAAGAAACTAAGTGAACTATTGCTATCGCTAGAACAGGTTTAGTATCTCCCATCGCAACGCCATTAGCATCAAACCCTATTCCAAGAGTTGCTAAATGAGGAAGAACGATTAAAGGTTGATGACCCATTGGGACACTGGGGTCAAATCGTGAAAGTTCAAAAAGGGTGAAAGCACCCGCCCAGAAAACAATTAATCCTGCATGAGCTACATGAGCAGCAATAAATTTTCCTGAGCGATTTGCTACACCTGAATTACCAGCCCACCATCCATAGGTAGTATCTGGATTTCCATAGGTTTGCATTTAGGAATTGATTAGCTTAAACGTTTTGAGAATACTTTATATTTCACCAAACAGTTGAATTCATAACAAAATTGTAAAGGTTAGTAATCCTAACTATTACTAAACGAGAAATCTCCAAAAGGCATTCCAATAGCAAAAAAGGTAGATTTAATGGAGAAAAATTATTCTTAGAGATATAAGTCCTATCAAATAAAAAAGTATTTTTAGATTCAAATAAGTTAAATAAATTTCATTTTGCTGACATTAAAAGATATTTTGTTTCATTACAACATGATATTTATTGCCTCATATTCAAAGAATTATTAAATATGGGATAAGACATTTATTATTATGACTACTTCTCAAGAGTCTTCTAGAAAATTTTCACTAGAAATGAAATCGGAAGTTCATTACAAAAAGGCTGCAAAATCCTACAGAAAATCAAAACAATATATAAATATGATTAACTTATATCCAACCTTGCAAAACACTTTGATTGATTGTGAGGATGAGAACTTAATCGAATAAAGATTTTATATATTTCCCCAAATTAATCTTCAAAAAATATTATTTTCAGGCCGCGACATCATAGTTTTCTTCAAAATAAAATTTATTGATTATTTTTCTACACTTATTTATATTATAAAGTGCTTTGGGGTTCCAAGGTTTTTTCTGACCTAGTGGAGAGCTTTTCCAATGAATCCCAGGCTTGAGTATTCCATTTTCACGTAAAAAAGAGAGTTTGATTTCAGTTATTCCAAATTTTTTAGCAGTCAACTCAGATGAGCTCCATATTTCCCCTAACATTGAATTATGTAAATATTATTAATCCTTAATAACGTTAATTTTATTTTTTTGAAAGGGGTAAAATTTTTAAATAATTATTAAGTAAGAAAATCCCAGTATTTATAAAGAAAAAAGATTTGAAAGATTCATATCTAATTAAGAAATATTAAATAAAGAATCTTCATTAATGAATACATCATCAATACACTCTTCTCTATTGTTGGATTTATAATCAAAATATTCTTCAGTAATCGATTGAAGCTTTGGAAGATTGATCCAGCCCTCGCACCAATTTCCACTATTTATTAATTCTTCGTAAGTTGCTCTTAAGTTAATCTCAGAATCAAGTACAGAAACCATCAAAAAAATAATATTTCCTTTTTCTTTAGTTTCATTTACCAAAACAAAATGTCTTAATCCATTTATAGGTTTAATAGAAGTCCAGTAATTTTTCAAAATTATTTTTTGTTAATGTTCCCCTCAAAATTTTCTCTAGATATTTTTTTATATTCTTTTCTAATTTCATCTAATAATAGTTTTCTTCTATCCATATAGTTAACAGAATCTTGTTTTGATAAGTTATACCTTTCTTTTTTAGTTAAATTCATCCAATTATTAAAATTCTTCTTATTGAAAGTAATTATTTTTTTTGACTTAAAAACTTTTTGTTTTCTATTTAATTTAAGAAAGTTTCTTAAATTAACAAAAATAAATATGAAAGCAAAAATTATCACTATCTTCAAGAACATCTCTTTATAAGTAAGTTATTGTTTATCCACTTTTCCAAGTTAATATCATTTCCAAAAGATATAACCTCTTCTTCATTCTCATTAACTGATCGATCAAAGAGCCTTATAATAAATTCTCCATTCACTGCTTCATCATCACCAATAACAATAACGCTTTTAGATTTTAGTTTATTTGCCTTTTTAAACTGTTTAGAGAATGAGGCTCCGCTTAAATCCAATTCAACTAACAAATCATAATTTCTCAATTTTCTAGATAAATCCATTGCTAATGATTCAGCAATTAAGCCTTGATTAATGATATAAATATCAGTATTTCTTGGAATTTCAAGCTCTTTCCCTGCGAGTAAAATTAATCTTTCTAAACCAATAGCGAAACCAATTGCTGGGGTATTTGGCCCTCCCATTTGTTTTATTAAATCGTCGTATCTTCCTCCTCCGCAAACAGTTGCTTGGGAGCCTAGAGCCCCACTAGTAATTTCAAAAGCTGTATGGGTGTAGTAATCCAAACCTCGTACAAGATTAAAATTTTCCACATAAGGTATTTTTAAAACCTCTAAATTTTTTTTTAAGTCTGAATATCTTTTATGACTTTCTTCAGATAAAAAATTAAATAATCTTGGAGCATTCTCTAGAGCTTTTTGTGTTTGAATATTCTTAGAGTCCAAAATCCTTAAGGGATTTTTAGTAATCCTATTCTGAGAATCTAAATCTAGAGAATTTTTATTTATTTCTAGCCATTCTAAAAAGGATTTTTGAAAATTTAATCTATCATTAAGATCGCCCAAAGTATTTATTTCAAGATTAAGTTCTTTTATTCCTAATTTACCTAAGATATCCCAAGCTAAAGCAATAATTTCAACATCACTTCTAACTGAATCGTATCCTATAAACTCAACACCCAACTGATGAAACTGTCTTTGCCTACCTGCTTGAGGTCTTTCATATCGAAACATAGGCCCCATGTACCAAAGCTTCTGAAGATTAGAAGATAATCCATTTTGTATTAACGCTCTCGCAACGGAGGCTGTTCCTTCAGGCCTAAGGGTGCAGGATCTCTCCCCCCTATCAAGGAAAGTATACATTTCCTTACTAACAACATCTGTTCCTTCACCAATTCCTCTTATAAATAATTCGGTCATTTCCAATATTGGTGTTCTTATTTCTTTGATAGATGCTCTTGCAAGCTGCTCTAATAAAATTTTCTCAACGTTTTGCCACTTTATTAATTGATCAGGCAATAGGTCGATTGTTCCTCTAAGATTTTTTAAGTTATTCAAAGTTCTAGAAAATAATTCAAAATTTTTAGTTCAATTAGAAATTAATCTTTGATTAGTTGTTTTGTGAGATAATTTTAATTTAACATTTAAAAAAACTATTGGAAATTAATAAAAATAACGAGAATCAACATTGCGGTACAAAGCCAAAAAAAATTGCTTTTGGAATAGCACCTCTCGGTATAGTTTCAATAGGAATAGTGCCAATGGGAGTAATAAGTATTGGAGTAGTCCCAATGGGTGTATTATCTTTTGGTGCAGTAGCGATGGGAATAGTTAATTTATCAGTAGTGGGGATGGGAATTATCTCTGCTGGGGTTACTACTATGGGAATATGGGAGTATTCACCTAATTCTCACAACAATCATCATAATCATTCCAAACAAACTTCAAATTCAAGCAAGGGAAAAATTATCTCAGGCCTTTTTAACACTAAAGAAGAAGCTGAAAAGGCTGCTTCAAAATACGGATGTATTGGAGCACATAAAATGGGTAATAAATGGATGCCTTGTAAGATGCACTAAATATTTTCTTATTCAATAAAATTATTGAGTATTAATTCAAAATCTCCACTCTAAAATCAAGATTTTTTGCCTCATCAGTAGTTAATTTTCTAGACCAAGCTCCTTGCACAGGATTATTCCATTTAAACCCAGCATTTTTAGCTAAAGACCTATCTTCATAGCTAACCAATGCCTTGTATAAAAACCTCGGTTCAGTAGCTTTAAGTAACAGTTCATCTAAATTATCACATTTTTTGAAGACCTCTGATATGTAAATACAATCAGATAAGGCTCTATGTAAATTCCAAACTGGTATTGAAAAAGATAGGGCTAGATCGGTTACTGAAGGTCTTGTTTTTAGTGATTTTTGGAAAGACCAATTAATATCCTCTAAACTGCATATCCATTTTTTATTAAGATTAGGCAATCTTCCTTTCCCAAACCATTTCTTATCAAACTCTACATTATGCGCAACAATGAAATCCGAACAATCAACAAGTTTCAGAAAGAAATTCAATCCATCTTCCCATGGTTGAGAGATATTAGTTACTTCAGCAGATATACCATTCACATGTTCGGCTTCATTATTATTAACTGGGAATAAAAAAGAAACTTGTGAAAGCACGCACTTAAAAGATACATCAAACAAAATACAACCTATCTCTATCACTTCATCTTTATTTTCGTCTAAACCTGTTGTTTCAGTATCAAGAATTAAAATTTTTTCAATTTTCTTATTTTGATTAGCAACTCTCTCTTCAGAGGGATAACTGATAACTTGACCCTGAAGAATATCCAATTGATTTAATTCTTTTTTGTTAGATAGATCCAATTAGCTGAGAACACTTTAATTTATCTTGACGCATTTAATAAAAATTTCTCTTAAATTAATATAAATTAAGAAAAATGATTAGAAAATAAATTTTTAAAACATTTTTAGTTTATGAAAGATGACTTTTACAAAATATCAATTTAATAATTTTTGTTATTGGCCTTCAAATCCTAAAAAAGTTGTGGAATTTATTGGTGGAAGTTATCTAGCCTCTAAACCAGATTTAACTTATAAAAGATTCATAGAGAGTTTAATTAATAAAAACTATGCAGTACATGCATATAAATACACTCCACAATTCGATCACCAACAACTTGCTATTAAAGCATGGAGGGATTTCAAGAATTGTCGAATATCTTTATCCAATAGAATAGGAGGATCAATTCCTTCAATAAGAATTGGTCATAGCCTAGGCTGCAAACTTCATCTAATTTCCCCTGATGGTGGAAGAAATTGCGAAAAATTCATATCAATAAGTTTTAATAACTTCAGTGCTAACAAATCTATTCCATTATTGAAACAAATTTCTCAAAAATTAGAATTCAACAGTGAATTCAGCCCAAGCCCCGAAAGAACTTTGCGATTAATTGAAAAAACATATAATCAAAAAAATAACTTCCTAATAAAATTTAATTCAGACGAATTAGATCAAACAGATAAATTATTTTCTTGTCTTAAAGCAAGAAAAGAAGATAATTCTCAGGGGGTAATATTAAAAGGTACACACACCATAATTGCAAGCGCAGGACTAAGAGAAAATTTTTTAGGAGACTGGGCCGATGATGAATTCAAAAGAAATACTATAAAAAAAATTTCCAATTTAATCGATGAATCTAATTAGGATAATTCTTTCAGCTTTTCCAAAACAGAACTATCTTCAAGAGTGCTTATATCACCGCTAATTTTTTCTCCAGCAGCCAAAGATCTTAAAATTCGCCTCATAATTTTTCCACTACGTGTTTTCGGAAGAGAATCAGAGATTATAATTTTTTCAGGCTTTGCGATAATTCCAATTTCATTAACAACATGTTTCTTTAGATTATCCACTAATTCTGAAGAACCGTTCACGTCTTTCTCAAGAGATACAAAAGCAACTATAACTTCACCTTTTAAATCATCTTTTTTGCCAACGACTGCAGACTCTGCAACTGATTTATGACTTACCAAAGCAGATTCTATTTCCATTGTTCCTAATCGATGTCCTGAAACACTTATGACATCATCAACTCTTCCCATAATCCATATATATCCATCTTCATCAATGCGTGCTCCATCTCCAGCAAAATAAACATTTTTTTCTCCCTTAAAGGAAATATATTCCCAATAACTCTCCAAATATCTCTCTGGGTTTGCGTGAATTGTTCTCATCATTCCTGGCCAAGGTTTCTTAATAATTAAATATCCACCCTCGTTCTCCTTAACCTTGTCTCCATTCTTATCGACAATTTCAACTTCGATTCCTGGCAGAGGAAAAGTAGCTGAACCTGGCTTTGTAGCAACGACTCCAGGCAAGGGACTTATCATCACACCACCAGTCTCAGTTTGCCACCAAGTATCGACAATAGGGCATTTATCTTTACCAATAACATCCTTGTACCACATCCATGCTTCAGGATTAATTGGTTCTCCAACTGTGCCCAAAAGTCTGAGACTTTCCAAATTATATTTATCAGGTATTTCACGCCCAGACTTCATAAATGCTCTTATTGCAGTTGGTGCAGTATAAAAAATAGAAACCTTATATTTTTGAACAATTTCCCAAAAAGCTCCTAAATTTGAGGGTCTTGGCACGCCCTCATACATTAAGGTTGTAGCACCATTAGATAAAGGCCCATAAACTATATAACTATGACCTGTAATCCAACCAACATCAGCAGTACACCAGTAAATATCGTCATCTTTTAAGTCAAAAATCCATTTAAATGTCAAATGAGACCAAAGATTATAACCACCTGTAGTATGAACTACACCTTTGGGCTTTCCAGTAGAGCCTGAAGTATAAAGAATAAAAAGTCTATCTTCGCTATTCATTATTTCTGGTTCACAATGATCTTTTTGATCTTTTAATAATTCGTGCCACCAAAAATCTCTATCATCAACCATCGAAATATTTTTTTGAGTCCGTTGAACAACAACTACTTTTTCAACAACTTTATTTGCCCCACTTTCAATGGCCGCATCAACTGCTTTCTTAAGTTCAATCACCTTATCTTTTCTAAAGCCACCATCAGCAGTAATAACAAATCTGGCGTTTCCATCAATTAACCTATCTTTTAAAGCTTCTGAAGAAAATCCTCCGAAGACAACTGAATGAGGGGCGCCAATTCTTGCACAAGCTAACATCGCAAACATCGCTTCAGGAATCATCGGCATATAAATACACACCAAATCTCCTTTTTTTACACCAATTGCTTTTAATGCATTAGCTGCTTTACATACCTCTTTTAGAAGCTCTTCATAAGTATATTTTTTGCTATCTCCAGGTTCTCCTTCCCAAATAAGTGCAGTCTTTCCTCCAAGCCCTCTCTTAATGTGTCTATCTAAGCAGTTATATGTAATATTGAGTTTCCCTTCTTTGAACCATTTAAAAAAGGGGGCATTTTCGTTATCTAATACAGTTTGAAACGGCTCAAACCAATCCAATTCAGATTTTGCAAAAGATTCCCAAAATTGAATAGGATTGTCTGATGCTTGTTTTTTTAGACTTAGTAATTCTTCTTGAGTACTAATATTTGAGTTTTCTGCAAATTTTTTTGATGGAGGGAAAATTCTCTTTTCTTCAAGTATGTTATTGATTGAATTTTTTTTATCTAATGACATTAAATAAATCTATGCTTAATAAATTTAGTCTAAAAAATTAAGGTTTTCAAAAATTTTAATATTAATTTAGCTCAAAGATTTATTTCTAATAGATTTAATAAATACGGCTTAGAACAAATTCTGGAAGAGCCATTAAAGCTCTTTTATATTCTGAATCAGGAAGCCAGACTATAGCTTCTTTAGAAAGCATGGCAAAATCCTCAGCTAGTTTCCTGGAACTTTCAATAGCTTTAGAGTTCATGATGATATTAAGAGCATCATCTAAATCATCTTTTTCAGCAAGTTCTCTGTTTATAAGAACTGACAATTTTTTGTTTTCTTCTAAGGCATATAAAACTGGGGCGGTAAGATAACCACTAGCAAGATCGCTTACAGCAGGTTTTCCAAGTTGTTTATCATTTCCAGTAAAGTCAAGAATATCATCTACAACTTGGAATGCTAAACCAATATTTTTGCCAAAATCGTACAACGAGGTTAAGTTTTCGTCGTTAATCCCACTCAAAACACCAGCTGCTTTACAACTATTGGCTATTAATGATGCAGTTTTACAATAACTTTTATTGATGTATTTGGAAAAAGATTGAGCCGAATCAAATCTATTTAAATTTTGTTTGATTTCACCCTCTGCTAAATCCATTATTACTCTACTAAGTAATTTAACTACATTTACATTGTCAAGATTGGCTAGATGCCAACTTGCTTGTGCGAATAAAAAGTCACCCGCCAAAACAGCTACTCTTGTATTAAATCTGCTATGTACTGTATCTACTCCTCTTCTTGTAGACGCCTCATCAACAACATCGTCGTGGACTAATGAGGCTGTATGAATCATCTCAGTTATTTCAGCAAGCCTTTTATGTTTGCTTGTTAAGCAAAATTTAGGAGATATAGCTTTTGAAATCAATAAAACTATACCAGGTCTCAACCTTTTCCCACCAGCACTAAAAAGGTGTTCTGCTGCGGCTTGAAGAATTGGATGACCAGCTCCTATTAGATTTTTCAGTTCAAAAATAAGATCATCAAGATCATTTTCAACTGGTTGTAGTAGCTCTGTTACTGTATTCATGATTGACCTCTTCTATATCTTAAGGAATCAAACATTACTTCGGAGGTTAACTAACCTAATTTCTTTATTAATTCCAAGCCAAAATTTTACTTTATTGGAAAACTCATCTCTTTCTGAAGTAACAAAAAATTTTACATTTTCGAGAGAAATACTCTCATAGCGGTCAGTTTTTGGAATAGCAAAAGATTCATTAAATTTTTTTATTAATGCTACCGATGGATCAATGATTTTTATATTCGAATCTAATTTTTTTCTAAAAAAGTCATAAATTAAAGGATAGTGACTACATCCAAGTATTAATTCTTCAATATTTTTGTTTATTAATGGTCTTAAGTATAAGTCTGAAAGACTATTTAACTTATCAAGATTTAATTTTTCTTTTTCAATTTCTGATACTAATTCTGGACATTCTTGCTGAAATATTATCTTATTCTCTTTTTTAGAATTTATAGCTTTCTTGTAATACGATGATCGAACAGTTGTTTGTGTTGCTATGACACCAATTATTTGTTTATCAACTATTTCCGATACTGAGTTTATAAGGTCAAAACAAGGGACCTTTAAATTATCTTCTAAAATATCTAGCGCACACGCATTTGTAGTGTTACAAGCAACTAAAAGTGCATCCAAATTCTTATCAACAAAAAAAGTACAAATCTCCTTTGCAATTAATCTTATCTTTTTAGAATTTTTACTCCCAAAAGGTATCCTTTTTGTATCGGCCAAATAGAAAACTTCTACATCTTTACGTGTTTTTAGTAAAGAATTAAGGATAGTAAAACCACCTATTCCGCTATCAAATATACCTATTTTAAGTTTCACCCTACTTTACCTAGATATTCGAGGATGCCTTTTGCAATTGCATAGGCTAATCTTTTTCGATGGGTTATTTTTTCTAATCTTCTTGCATCTAATCTTCCCGTTAAAAATCCAATTTCTACAAGGACTGCAGGCATCCTAGTATTTTTAATTACATAAAATCGACCTTGTTTAACTCCTCGATCAGGACTCCCAGGGGAAACTCTTAAAATTTGTTTTTGAATTCTTTTCGCGAGTAATCTTCCTCTCCACCCCCTGTAATAAAAGGTTTCCAATCCATTTATGTCCCTTCTTTTACCTCTTGAGGCATTTGCATGAATACTTACAAAGATATCTGCATCCGTATTATTAGCAATGGAAACTCTTGGAGGTAAATCCAAATCAACGTCATTTGTTCTAGTCAACCTTACTTTGACACCTTTCTCAGAAAGTAAATTCTTAACTATTTTTGAAACCTCTAGAACAACATCTGTTTCTCTAATACCACCAATACCTATTGCTCCTGGATCAGGTCCTCCATGCCCTGGATCGATTACAACCTCAAACTTGTTTCGTTTTACCTCTGGTAATTTTAAGTAACCATAATTGTTTCTCTTCTTATGAATTAAATTTTGATTTACTTTGATATTTCCTCTTTTCTTTTCAACTAAACCTTCACCAATCTTTTTAAATGAATATTTTGAGTTAAATAGTTTAATTCTCCATCTATTTTGATCTAAGCCAACCATTTGCCAAGTCAAAGGTTTCAAATAAGTGTCTTCTTTAAATTCAACTACTAATCTTGTTTTACCCTTATTTGGTTTACCTAATCTAATTTCTTTTATTGGACCATTACCTTTTATAATTCTGGGATTTTTTAATTCTCCCGGAAAATCTACCCAGAATCTATCTCCATATATTTGGGTAGCCTTCTGAAAATATGCTTTTAAATTTGAATTTGATTTGGTTCTTAATTCTAAAACCCCATTAGTGTTTATAGCCCATGCCGCAAGAGCACTTGAAGATTTAACTGGGAGGATTGAAGAATTTAAAAATAAAAAAACGGATAAATAACGAAAAAGTTTATTATCTAAAAACTTTATCATTAGTTTGAAAACAATTTAATTTTTCTATGTTTAAGGCTTGGCATCTGCTCCCTAATTTTCTTTACTCTTTCTTTATCAGCAGGAGCTATTGCGGCTCCCTGAGTCTTTCCTGCATCAGATAAAACTGTCCCCCAAGGGTCAATTACCATTGCATGACCATGACTTTGCCTTCTCCCATAATGAATTCCAGTTTGAGCTGGAGCGACTACATATGCTGTATTCTCAATTGCTCTTGCTTGCAAAAGGATTTGCCAATGATCTTTTCCAGTGAATGCTGTAAAAGCTGCGGGAATCATAATTAGCTCTGCTCCATTCGAAGACAAATATCTATAAAGTTCAGGAAATCTAACGTCGTAACAAATCGATAATCCTATTTTGCATAAACCTGGGACATCTACAACTGGTGGATACTCTGCCCCAGATAAAATAGTGGACGATTCCTTGTATAAATTTCCATCTGGCAAATCAACATCAAACAAGTGAATCTTGTCGTATTTTGCCAATATCTGTCCATCTTTCCCAAATAAGGCTGACCTATTAAAAGTATGACTATCATCACCGGCAGGGACAGGATACCCTCCTCCCAAAAGAAATACTTGATATCTTTGAGACATGGTTTTTAGGAAATTTGCACACTTTTCTGACAATTCAGAAGCTAATCTAAGCTTTTCATCATCTCCTCCTAAAAAAGCAAAATTCTCAGGCAATCCTATTAATTCAGCACCTCTTCTAGCAGCTAGTTCAATCTGTTCTTCTGCTTCAGTAAAATTTGCTTCAACATTTGAAGTACTTGTAATTTGCAATGCAGCTACCAAAAAATCAGTCAAGACTTTACTCCTAATGAACCAATTCGTAAATCATGAGGCACGAATCACACCTCTTTCAACTTGAGCTGGAACAATATCTAAGCAATCAAGTTCAGAGCAACATCTAAAATCATCCTCATAATCTCCAAGACTTGTCAATCTTTTGCCATGGGTTGCTGTTTTTAAACATTTCAAAATATCATTTTTCCAGACATCCCAAAGTGCCAAAGCAGCTTGTAATTCGTCATTCAGAATATTAATTTCGAAATCACAGTTCTGTTTAAGGTATGAAGCCAAAGCACCAGCAGCTAAAGAATCCTCAAGTGAATAAGAGCCTTCCCAACCACTACCAAGTATTAAAACATTTTCACTTTTTAATGAAATGATTTTTTCGGCAACTGCTTTCCTATTTGGGAGACCCATAGCAAATAAATGCTTAGCATTTTGGACTTTTTGCAATGATTTAGTCCCATTAGTCGTACTCATAAATAGTCTTTTACCATTAACAACTTTTTTTGTAACTGATAAAGGAGAATTGCCTAAATCAAAGCCCTCAATCTTTTTTCCGCCTCTCTCTCCAAGCATTAGTCTCTTTTCAGCTTGCCACTTAATTGCAGATTCTTTTAATAAATCTAAATCTGCAAAAACTTGTATTGCATCAGCTCCGTTTTTTAAAGCCCAAGAAATTGTGGTTGTGGCTCTTAAAACATCGATTACAATTGCAATTTCTGGACTATTTTCAGGAACATCCTTTGCAACGTGGTAATAAGTAAGATTAATAATCAAATCCTTTTTTCTGAATTTATTATAGAAAACAGTTACTTAATTTGATAATTTTTTTTTTAAAAACAAACTTATTGATAATATATAACTAATTTGTTTTTACAGAAATCTTATCAAGTATTTAATTTGAAAATGTATAATATCCGCACAATAAAAGGTGGAGTTAATTTAAAAGGAAAAGTAAAAGTACCTGGAGATAAATCTATTTCTCATAGAGCTCTAATAATAGGAAGTATTGCTAAGGGTGAGACTACTATTGAGGGTTTCTTACATTCTGAAGACCCACTTTCAACTGCTGATTGTCTTAGAAAGTTAGGTGTAAATATACCAGAAATAAAAAAAAATGAGCCTTTTACTATTTCAGGTTTGGGTCTTGATGGATTTAAAGAGCCAAAAGAAATTCTAAATTGTGGGAATTCGGGAACCACCATGAGATTATTAATGGGGTTACTTGCCGGTCAAGAAGGCAGGAATTTTATCTTAACAGGTGACATTTCTCTAAATGAAAGGCCAATGGGGAGAGTGGGCAAACCGTTATCGTTAATGGGTGGCAAAATTTTTGGAAGAGAAAAAGGAAACAAAGCTCCAATCTCAATTGATGGGAATAAATTAAAAGGGTGTGTTATAGGAACCCCTGTAGCGAGTGCTCAAGTAAAATCTGCAATCTTATTGGCAGGCCTCCAAGCTTCTGGAACCACTTCTGTTATTGAACCAGCATCTTCAAGAGATCATACTGAAAGAATGTTAAAAGCTTTTGGAGCAGACATAAGTATCAGAGGAGAACTAGGAAGGAATGTAGTTATCAAGTCAGGGGGCAACTTAATTGGCCAGAGAATATTGATTCCTGGTGACATAAGCTCTGCTTCTTTTTGGATGATTGCTGCATCTATTGTTCCAAATTCTGAAATTTTAATTCAGAATGTCGGACTAAATCCGACTAGAACAGGGATTTTAAATGTAATGGATTCAATGGGGTGTAATTATGAGATTTTAGATAAATCGACTATTGCAGGTGAACCTATTGGATCTATTAAAGTAAAGACTTCAAATAATTTAAGATCATTCACTATTGAAGGAGATATTCTCCCAAAACTTATAGATGAAATTCCTATCCTTACTGTGGCTGCCTGTTTTTGTAATGGAGTTTCTGAAATTAAAGATGCACAAGAATTAAGAGTTAAGGAGACAGATCGATTAAAAGTCATGGCACGACAGTTACAAAAATTCGGTGCTGAAATAACAGAAAAAGAGGATGGGTTAATTATTAATGGGCAATCAAAATTTCATTCTGCGGAAGTAGATAGTGAGACAGATCATCGAGTAGCAATGAGTCTTGCTATTGCTTCACTTCTTGCCAAAGGTACCTCAAAAATTATGAGAGCAGATGCAGCTAGCGTCTCGTATCCCACTTTTTGGGAAGAACTGGCCAAACTAACTAACTAGCCTAAAAAGTTTTTGTCTGAATTAATAGAAGTTTTAACTAAAGATGGTAGTTACTCTCTAAGAAGTGTTTTTTTTCAAGAGAACTTCCATAGTTTATTGGGCGCATTGGAGGAAACAAAGTCAAAGTTTACAGCTACTTCTAATTTGCAAAGATTTAAGGGAAAATCTCTTAATGTTTTGGATATATGTTTTGGTTTAGGATACAATTCTGCTTCTTTATTAGATGAATTGATTAAACAAAAATCCTATTTGAATTTGTATGCGTTAGAGATTGATAAAAAGCCTCTTGAATATTCGCTTAGAAATGAATCTTTTTTTAAATTATGGGCTCCAAAAGTCAGAACAATATTTGAATCACTTTATCAAAAAGATTACTTTGAGGATCAATTTTTTAAGTGCAGTATTTTGTGGGGTGATGCTAGAGAAAAAATCAACATTATTCCTTCATCTATTAAATTCGATCTGATTTATTTAGATGGTTTTTCTCCTCAAAAATGCCCACAAGTATGGACAATTGAATTTTTATCTAAAGTCATAGAAAATCTTAATTCTCAGGGTTATTTAATAACTTATTCTTCTTCAGCAGCAGTAAGAAAAACTTTAAGAAATCTTGGATTAGACATTTTTACTATTAAGCCTAGTTTTAAAAACAGAACTTTTTGGAGTCAGGGAACTGTCGCAATATCAAAATTTGATGAGAATAAATTTAAACCTAATTTCAATTTCGAGAAGTTATCTTTAATGGAAGAAGAACATCTCTTAACTAAAGCTAGTATTCCATATAGAGATAAAGATTTAAACTCAAGTAAAGACGATATAATCAATAGAAGATTAGATGAGCAATTATTCTCAAATCTATTATCGACAAAAAAATGGAGGGAGAAATGGGGAATGACGAAGTTATCCATTAAGAGTTAGATTTAAATAAGTATTTCAAATAAACATGTTAAGTGTTGCGATATTAGCAGCGGGCAAGGGCACTAGGATGGAAAGCTCATTGCCAAAAGTTTTACATAAAATTTCTGGCAAAAGTCTTCTACAAAGGGTAATTGATTCATGTGTCGCATTAAAACCTGATCAAATTTTCGTAATTACTGGGCACAAATCAAAAGAAGTACAAAAGTCAGTCCCAAACGATAAAAAAATCCATTTTGTTATTCAAGAACCTCAATCAGGAACCGGTCATGCTATACAGGTACTTTGTAGAGAAGTAAAAAATCATGAAGGAACACTATTGGTACTTAACGGAGATGTGCCACTAATTAGACCTAGCACTCTAAAAAGACTTTTGTATTTACATGATTCAAAAAATGCTGATGTTTCTTTAATTACTACAAAGAAAACAAATCCTCATGGATATGGCAGAGTTTTTTTGAAGGGTGATTTTATAGAGAGAATTGTTGAAGAAAAAGATTGCAATGATCTAGAAAGAGAAAATCCATTAATAAATGCAGGTATTTACTGTTTTAACTGGAGTAACTTGTCAGGAATAATTAATACCTTGCAAAGCAATAATAATCAAAAAGAGATTTACTTAACAGATACGGTATCTTTGCTAAAAAATTCCTTAGGCCTCGAGGTAGAGGATAATGGAGAGCTTCAAGGAATTAATAATAGAATTCAACTGTCAGAGTGCGAGGAAAGTATTCAGAATTCAATTAAAGAAAAGCATATGCTGAATGGTGTAACTTTTATAAACAAAGCAAGTTGTTCAATTAGTGAAGAAGCTGAAATTGGTAAGGATGTAATTATAGAGGCTAATACACATATAAGAGGAAAAACCAAAATAAAAAGTAATTGCATTATCGGACCAAATACTTTTATTGATAATTCTAATGTGGGACTAAATTGTGAAATTTCAAACTCTACTGTTTATGCATCTCAGATAATAGATTCTGTAAAAATTGGCCCTTATAGTCATATAAGACCTAATTCCAAAATATCTTCCTTTAGCAAAATAGGTAATTTTGTTGAAATCAAAAATAGTCAATTAGAGGAAGAATCTAAAGTAAATCATTTAAGTTATATTGGCGATTCTATTATTGGAAGCTCTACAAATATTGGAGCAGGTACTATTACTGCAAATTTTGATGGTCAGAAAAAACATCAAACAAAAATTGGTAAAAATTCCAGTATTGGTGCAAATACAGTTTTTGTAGCGCCAATTAATATCGGGGAATCAGTTACAACTGGAGCTGGTTCAGTGATCACAAAAGACTCCAAAGATAATTCATTAGCAATCTCAAGAACTAAGCAAGTGAATATAGAAAATTGGGAAAGAAAGAAATCCTAATCTAATTAATTAATTCAATAATTTTTTCAAGTTGCCAACATCTGCTCCCTTTTATAAGAATAGAATCCCCTTTTTTTGTAGATTTGTTTATCTCTTTAGGCACATCTTTAATATTATTTAAAACTAAAAATTTTTTCTTATCTTTTAGATAATTGGTGTAAATTTTTTCATTTTTTTTATCGCAAATAAATAAACACTTTTCTATGTCTGAATTATTTATTAAGTTGAATATTTCTTTATGATATTTTTCAGATTCTTCTCCCAATTCTTGCATACTTCCAAATATAAAAAATTTATTTCTCGGTTTTTCAATCAGGTTTTTAATACATGCTTTTACCGACTCTGGCGAAGCATTATATGATTCATCATATATTGTTGTTTTTACTGATTTAAGAATTTTATTTCTTCCACCTAAACTTACAAAATCAAATTTATTAAAACTTTCAAAATCAATGCCTAGCTCTTTAGCAACTGCATAAGCAAATAAGAAATTTGAAGCATTGTGAAATCCCTCAAATGAAATTTTAAAGGTATTTTCTTCAATTAAAATTGTTTTGTTCGAAGGATTATAAAATCCTCGCAAATTATCATCTTTATCAAAACTCTCCTTTTGATTTTCTATATTTAATAGCTTTACTTTTATCACTCTCCCTTTCCAAAATTCTTTTAAAGTTTTTTCTAGGAATGGATCATTTGCTGGAATTATTACAACTCCTTCTGGATTTAAGAACTTACTAATTTCACACTTTGCTAGAGCAATATTTTTTTTCGAGCCTAACAATCCAATATGAGCTGTGCCAATGTTAGTAATAACTGCAATATTTGGTTCACTATATTTAGATAAATTCTCGATCTGTCCAAGACCTCTCATCCCCATCTCAAGTACCAAAACTTTATCTTCTATACCTGTAGCGAGAATAGTAAGGCCAACTCCAATCTCATTATTAAAATTTGCTTGAGATAATTTAATTCTTCCAAGTTTATTTAAAACTACACCAATCATTTCCTTTGTTGTTGTTTTACCCACTGAGCCAGTTATTGCAACAATAGGAATATTTAATTTTTTTCTTTTTAGTAATGCTAATTTTTGAAATGCCTCTATTGTGTCATTTACAACCCAACAAGGAAAATTTCTAGGAAGTAATCTCTGCATCCCTTTTTTAATTACTACTGATTTAACTCCCTTATTTAAAACCTCTGGAAGAAAACTATGTCCGTCAAAATTTTTACCCTTGATAGCTATAAAAAGATCATTTTTTAATAAAGTTCTACTATCAATACTTATATTTTTAAAATTCAAAAAATCTTTTTTCCCCACGTTCAGATTTCTAATATCCCCCAAAACATCGTTTAATTCTGATAAAGAGAATTCCATCAAAAAATTAAGTCATGTTTTTTTTAAAGATGGATCAGCAGATTGTCCGTAAGAGAACTTTTCAACTTCAGCAAAATCTGGAGATGGCTCTTTTATTCCACAAACATCTTTGTACATAATTTCATATTCAAGTGCCGATCTTTGCCAACTAAACTCTTGGCTCATTGCTCTTTTTTGCAATAATTCCCAACTATCTTTATGCCTAAAGGCCTCCCAAGACCTTACTAAAGATGTATAGAAATCTATGGGTTCAAAGCGATCGAAGCAAAAACCTGTGCCACTATTATTTTCTGGATCATGAGGTAAAACTGTGTCAACTAAACCTCCTACTCGCCTTACTATAGGAATAGAACCATACCTCATAGCGAGTAGTTGACTAATACCACAAGGTTCGAATCTACTTGGCATTAAAAATGCATCAGAGCCACCATATATAAGTCTCGATAAAGAATCATCATAGGTAAGAAATACAGAAAATCTTCCTGGGTAATCTAATGCAAGTTGCCATAATCCTGACTCTAAATATCTATCTCCAGTCCCTAAAACAACTATTTGCGAATCTGTATATGCTAAAAGTCTTCTTGAAACTTGTAGAAGTAAGTCAACGCCTTTCTGATCAACTAACCTACTGACCATACCTAAAAGATATTTTTTAGGATTAACTTCGAGACCCATTTCTCTCTGCAGAATTTTTTTATTTTCAAGCCTATTTTCTAAATTCTTGATACTAAATTTTGCAGGTAAAACGGGATCTTTGGCAGGATTCCATTCATCAAGATCTATACCATTAAGAATTCCCCTTAATTTACCTGAAATGTAATTAAGTAATCCTTCAAGGCTTTCCCCGTATTCATGGGTTTTAATTTCATCTGCATAAGTCGGAGAAACAGCATTAACCCTATCTGCATACAACATTGCCGCAGCCATTGTGTGGTCTCCATGCATATACCAAGGACACCAAGTCATTTTTTCAAGTTTCCATCTCCAAGGGCCTTGGTATTTTAAATTATGAATTGTGAAGACAGTACTAATTTCTGGGTCCTGATGCATCCATACAGGAATCATTCCAGTGTGCCAATCATGGCAATGGAGAACTTGAGGTTTCCAACAATTCCAGGCAAATTCTGCAGTTGCACTAGCAAAAAATGTAAAGCGCCAGTCCTCATTTTCGCCTCCGTATATTTGGTCAGAGTCAAATGTTGGATGACCCACTAGGTAAATCACATAATTATGAATGGGATGTTTTGCTTCATAAATAGCAAAATCAGTCCCCATAGTATTTGATCTAAAGACTGGTTCATTAGATACCTCTAATAGGCTCCACAATTTCCCATAGCCTGGAATTATTACTCTTACATCGTGACCAAGTTTTATCAACGACGGAGGCAATGAACCAACTACATCTCCCATACCTCCAACTTTGATCATTGGAGCACATTCAGCAGCGGCAAGAAGAATTCTCATTGATAGTTATTTAAAAGTTCTTTTGAAAAAATCAACTATGGTGTCCATTTGTAGTCAGAAAAATCTGGCTGACGTTTTTCAAGAAAGGCATCTCTACCTTCTTGAGCTTCTTTAGTCGAATAAAATAATTGAGTTGTGTATCCAGATAATTCTTGAATACCAGCAATTCCATCATTCTCCGCATTAAATGAAGCTTTAAGAATACGAATAGCAGTTGGACTATTTCGTAAAATCTCTCTTGCCCAGATTACACCCTCAGCTTCTAATTCTTCAATCTTTGTAATTGCATTTATCAAGCCCATCTCTAGAGCTTCCTTAGAATTATATTTTCTACACAAAAACCAAATTTCCTTTGCTTTTCTTTGACCAACAAGTCTAGCCAAATAACTAGATCCAAATCCCGCATCAAAGCTTCCAACTTTTGGACCTGTTTGACCAAATATTGCATTTTCGGAGGCGATGCTGAGATCACAAATCAAATGGAGGACTTGACCTCCTCCTATTGCAAAACCAGGAACTAAGGCTATTACCACTTTAGGCAAACTTCTTATTAATCTTTGTAATTCAAGTACATTTAATCTTTGCTTTCCCTGATCATTTTCATATCCATTTTCGCCTCTAACACTTTGATCTCCTCCAGAACAAAAAGAATAAATACCTTTCTTATCAGGTCCTGCACCTGTAAAAAGAACCACCCCAATACTTTCATCATTTCTCACGACATTAAATGCATCAATAAGCTCATCAACAGTTTGAGGTCTAAAAGCATTTCTTTTATCAGGCCTATTAATAGCTATTCTCGCAATTCCCTCATTTGATTTATGAAACAATATATCCTCATAAGATCTGCATTCTGACCAATTTAATGTTGTTTTACCAGGTAATACTTTCATAAATCCTAAATTATTTGTGAATAGAAAATAATAAATTTAACTGCTAATTATTTTTTTAAGCAGGTTATTTTTTTCACTAATTTCATTTTCCGGATCAACATCAACTTTAATTATTACAGATTTCTGGATAGAAATGCTCCATTCGAATGCCTCTCTTAATTTTTTAAAATTTGTCACACTTTTAAATTGTACTTGATAGCTCTCTGCAAGTTTTGGCCAGTTTATTTCTTTAGGCATAAGAAATAGTTTTTTTAATTCATCTTCTTTTAGATTTTTTTTATAAATACGATTAAATATATTTCCACCATTATTATTAATTAAAAGGATTGTTAAATTCATGTCAATTGAATTTTCAATAAGCCAACCGTTTATATCATGAACAAATGCCAAATCTCCAGTCACAAGAAGTAGAGGATTTTTAATTCTAGAAATTCCTAATGCAAGGGATAAAGTACCATCTATGCCTGAAGCTCCTCTAAAACTGAAACAATTTCTTGTTAAAGTGCCATTCTCAGAAAATGTAAGCCAATCTCTAATTGGGCTACTTGCAGAAAGCATTATTGGATTTTTAGCGGGCCAAAGTTTTGGAACAAGGTTTGCAAGCTTATACTCAGTAATTTGATTATCATTAGTAATTTTTTCTTTTAAGATTTCTTTAATTTGCTCACCTCCTTCTATTAGATCAAGGGCTAACGGGGTAAGAGACTTTTTATTTTTTTCGTTTATTGATAATTCTGCTAACAATAGAGTAATAAAATTTGATAACCCAAGATCATATTCATATGATTTTTTTAAAGGATCCAATTTTCTATAGTTTTTTTCTTTAATAAGAATTTGTATCCCTTCGAAGGTTGTTAAAAACTTCTCCAAATCAATTGAGGATGACATTGCTCCTAGCCTCAAAAGTTGATGACAATTAATTAAATTCTTATTTTTTCTTAAGACTAATTCCCAATTCACAACTAACCCTCTCAAATCAGAATAAACACCTGAAACAGGATCAGCAAATACTGGCCAACCCGTAATTTCTTGTAATTGTTCTAAAGATTTATTGAAAGAAGACAAGTCATTTATGGAACCTTGATAGGGACCTACCAAAATAATGCCAGATTCATCTAAGTTTAAACTTTTTGAAATTTCTAAGAATTTGTTGTTATCAGACTTTATTTCAACTTCCTGAAAGACATATTTTTTCTTTAAATAAATTCTCTCAAAAATCTCTAAAACATTTTTTTTATTAAAAAAAGAAATATCTAAAGGCTTATCAATAGGAATATTTAAATGAATAGGACCAGGGAAGGTGGATATTTGTTTCTCAATAATTTGCACTAAATTTAAAATTTCATTTTCTTTTGTTTCATGGAGTCCATTGAGATTTGTACTTAATACTCTTCTGCAGACAGAACTCAAAAAATCTTCCTGATTTACTGTTTGATTAGCCCCACAATCTTTTAATCTTAAGGGTCTATCAGCAGTAAGAAATATAATGCCTTTACAAGATCGGTCTGCCTCAACTGCTGCTGGTAATAAATTACTTACGGCAGTTCCAGAAGTTGTAATAACTAAAGAAAGATTACCTGATGCAGCAGCAATACCAAGTGAGTGGAAACCTGCAGATCTCTCATCTATCGAATTAAAAATATTTACCAGTCCTAATTTATTTAATTCTCCGGCAGCTATTGCCAAGGGCGCTGATCTACTACCAGGACATAGTATTAAATTTTGAACTCCTATTTTTATAAAAAGATTTAAAAGTTGTAGACTTCTAAGAAAATTTTTGCATTCAATAGATGATGTCATAATTTATATAAATGCTTTGGGATTTTTCCTTATAATTGAATTAAATAAAACATGCCTAAAACTGAAGAAAAAAGAAATTCAATAATCAAGGATTTAAGAAATCTTTTAATTTGGATATCTATTGCTTTAATTATACGATGGCAGGTTATCGAGCCAAGATGGATCCCATCCGGTTCAATGCTTCCGACTCTTCAAATACAAGATAAAATTCTTGTTGAGAAAGTTACCCCTAAAATTACATCCAAATCAAATCTTTCAAAATTTAAAAATAAAATAGTTGTTTTTAAAGTTCCGGAACAATTAATTAATGTTGGTTATGAAGCAGATACTGCACTAATAAAAAGAGTAATTGGAATACCTGGAGACAAGGTAGAAGTAAGAGACGGTAACCTTTACTTAAATGATATAGCTCAAAAAAATTATGTTACTGACAAAAATATTAATTATTCTATAGGGCCTTTTATTGTCCCAGAAGAGTCATTATGGGTAATGGGAGATAATAGAAATAACAGTATGGACTCACATATTTGGGGATTTTTACCCTATAAAAAGGTTATTGGTAAAGCTATTTTTAGATATTGGCCGTTAAATAAAATTGGACCTATTCGGTTCCCTGCCCTTAATAATTTAGATTAATGGGTACGTAATGTTGTAGGGTTTTTATATCTTGAAGTTGTAGAAATGTTTAATCCAGAATTTCTTGCCACTGAAAATAATGATCCAAATGATGAGAATGATTTAATTCAATATTTACAAAAACAATCTCCGGAAGTTTTGCAAAGAGTAGCAAAATCAGCTAGTGAAGATATTCAAGAAATTATTAGACATAATGTTCAAGGTCTTCTTGGAATGCTTCCTTCAGATCAATTTGATGTAAAAATAACATCTTCAAAAGAGAACATCGCTAATTTATTATCTTCGGCAATGATGACAGGATATTTCTTAAGACAAATGGAGCAAAGAAAAGAGCTGGAACAAACTCTTAAAAATGATGAGAACATGTCTATTGAAGAATAATATTTTTTAGAGATTTACTTCTTCAGGAATTATTCCAAATTCGTACAACTTTTTATATAAACCCATCAAAAATTTATTATCCTCAGGAAGTTTGTCCCACTTTTTGGAATTAATTTCATCAATTAATTTCTGACAATCTTCTATTGTAAATTTTATAGGTGCCGTAAAATGAGCTGGGATTAAATATTCCATATCTTCAAGAGACTTGATATTTTCTAACCACTTAAGTAAAACTTCTTTTGAACGCGGAAAAATTAATTTTTGTAAAACTGGTGCAATTTGAATCTTAGGAGTATCTTTACCCATTATTTCAACAAGAGATGATTCCCAATCTTCGTCCCATAAAAAGGGATAAATACCGAAATGAGATCTCCAATTTCTAAGATCTTTTTTGAATGAATACTTAAATATTTTTTTTAAAGGTGGAATATTTAATTTACCTGGTTTTAAAAAAGATGAAAATAAGACTAACCTTTTCCATCCTTTTTTTCTTTGTTCGATGGAATCAATCAAAGGTTCATCTCCTCTCTCTCTAGAATGAAAAAGAAGTGGAGTTGGATCAAAATTAAATATCTCAGGTGGTGTAGAGTCTATTCCAACTATTGCGTCTGTTACATGAAGAGTTTTAGTAGGATAATGGAAACAGCTTATCTCCTGATATCTTCCAAGTCCTAAATTAAGTGGGCCTAAAGAAGACCATTTAAAGAATTTTGAATGTGGAGTACCTTCCTCAAAAAGTATTCTTGATCTTTTTGATGGAATTCCTAAAAAATCTAGTGGTAGATTTATGGGGAAACTCCATTGTCCAGGACAAAGCCAAATTTCTGCATCTTTAAAAATTCTTGAAAGAGCTGGCAGTCCAATTTTATGTTCTAGTCCAGAGGCACTCGGTAGAATTATTGTTTTTACTTTGCCGTGAGTCGCAATTAATTTTTCTAACTCATTTATAAATTCTTTTGTTGGAGGCAGTGGATTTATTAGCATCAATCCATTATCAACCTTTATTACCGTCATTCTTATTGGAACCGCAACATAATAAAGTCCCTGTATTTGTTCCAAGGACCATATTTGATCAGGAATTAATTCTCTTAAAATTGTTTTCTTTTTTCCATAAGGATATAAAGGGAATAATGGCCACCAATTCCACTTTTTATTTAAAGTTTCTTCCACCATTATCATTTATAACCAGCAAGTAATTTCTTTAACTTAAATATTCCATATCTAGGAGCGAATAAAAAAGCAAATAAAAATATAAAAGTTTGTGCTAAAACAATTGATCCACCTGTTTCAAGATCAAACCAAAAACTAACATAGATTCCTATTAGGCTTGAGATAACTGCACTTAATACTGAAATTACTGTCATATTATCAAACTTATCCGTAAGTAAATATGCAGTAGCACCTGGTGTAATCAACATTGCAACTACCAAAATAATTCCAACAGACTGCAAGCCCACAACAGCTGCCAAAGATAAGCATGTGAGGAGTAAATAATGAAGAAAAAATACATTAATCCCAACTGTTTTTGCATGCCTGGGATCAAAACAATAAAGCATTAAATCTTTTCTAAAAATTGATAAAAGGATTACTACTAATAAGGAAATTAATATTGTTTGTTTTACATCTGAAAGTGATATTCCTAATGGGCTTCCAAAAAGAATAGAGTGCAGATCAATATTACTTTTAATCTTAGAAACCAATACGATTCCAAGAGCGAAAAATCCAGTAAATACCAACCCAATAACAGTATCTTCCTTAACTCTAGATTTCTGCTTAATAAACCCTATCAATGCTACAGAACCAACTCCGAAAATAAATGCCCCTAATGAGAAAGGAAGACCTAATGCATAAGCAACCACAACACCAGGCATTACTGAATGTGACACTGCATCTCCCATTAATGCCCATCCTTTAAGAGTTAAATAACTTGATAGGAAACCACAAACAGCTGCAACTAATGAACTCATAAGAAGTGCTTTTCTCATAAAATCATGAGTTAAAGGATCTGTTATGAATGAATCTAAAGTTAAAAAAGAACAGAGCTCCATATAATTGAAAATTTAGGATTCAGGTCCAAACAAAAAATCAGGTGAGATCCCTCCAAAAGTGGTTGTAATATTTTCAGGGGTAAACACTTCAGAGGTCTCGCCATAAGCTACAACAGTTTTATTTATCAAAAGGACCAAATCACAAAATTCACGGACATGAATCATATCGTGCGTTGATAATAATATAGTTTTCCCCTCATTTTTAAATTGAATAAATAATTCCGAGATAAGTTTCTCAGTTCTTATATCAACTCCTGAAAAAGGCTCATCAAGAAGTAATATTGACGCTCTTTGCGCGATTGCTCTAGCTAAAAAAGTTCGTTTTCTCTGACCTCCAGATAAGTTTCCAATAGGTGTAGATAAATGATCAGTAAGATCAACTCTCTCAATAGCATCTTTAACAGCCTGAACATCAGATTCTCTAGGACACCTAAAAATATTCATCGAACCATATCTTCCCATCATCACTACATCCCAAACACTTATTGGAAATTGACTATCAATTCCCTCATTTTGAGGAACATATGCAATTGTCTGATCTTTTTGAGCAGATCTTACAGACTCTCCATTTATTCTAATTTTTCCCTTTGAAATATTTACAAAGCCAGTTAAAGCATTAAAAAAAGTTGTTTTACCAGCCCCGTTCATCCCTACTAACCCACAAATTTGGCCAGGCTTCAATCTTAAATTGGCATCATACAAAGCCACCTTACCGTTATAATCAACGCAAATATTCTCTGCATCAATCCTAAAGTTTTGATAATTGATTGTTTCCATAATTCAAAAAAGCCCTTTTTTAATCAAATCCAAATTATGCTCTAGCATTTTTATATAGGAACTAGCAGGCCCACTATCATCAGATAATGAATCAACAAAAAGATTTCCTCCAAAATTAGCCCCAGTTTCGTTTGCAACAACCATTTGAGATTCGTTACTTACAGTACTTTCGCAAAATACAGATGGGACATTTTTTTCTTTAACTAAAGAGATTGTTCTTGTCATTCTTTTGGGAGTAATTTGACTCTCAGCATTAACTGGCCACAAATAAACTTCCTCTAATCCATAATCATTTGTTAAATATGAAAAAGCACCCTCACAACTTACTAGATACCTCCTGTCTTTATTTAAGTTATTAATAAAAAGTGAGAATTCTTTATCTATTTTAGAGAGTTTATCTTTATAAATTTTTCCATTTTCTTCAAATAATGCCTTTTTGGATGGCCTCAATTCTGATAAATAATCCACGAGAATATCTACGTATAGGATTCCTCTTTTTGGAGAAATCCAGGCATGAGGATTGGGTTTCCCTTTATAAAAATCTTCACTAATGAAAATAGGATCTAAATCTTCCGCGACAGTAATTCTTTTAACTTTTAAATTAGAAACAAATTTTTCAGCCCATAATTCAAATCCAAATCCATTATCAATAAAAACAAAAGCACTAGAGGCATTTACCAAATCGCTTGGAGTTGGTTGGTAGCCATGAACTTCAACTCCAGGTTTCGTTATTGATCTAACAATAAAATCATCTTTAGCAACATTGCTAATTATGTCCGCCAAAACAGTGAAACTTGCCAGTATTACTTCTTTAGTTTCATTTTTATTTGATATTTTCTTACATGAACCTGAAGCAAGAGAAAGCAGAAGTAACAAACTTAAAAAAAGAATATTTTTTCTCATATTTAAAATTCAACCTTAGATTATGAACTAAAAGATAGTTTCATAAGTGGTTTTCTAATATCAGAAATAAATCCTTTCCAATTTATTTTTTCTTTTTCAAAAGCTTTTTCAACAATTTTCTCAGAATTTTTCTTTATAAAATCCAAATCAGGTTCTTCTACTCCTTTTGTTATTGCCATAAAATCAGCCAAAGAACTAGATACTACTCTTGTTAAATAAGCAGCACTTACAGCCTGAAATGTTCCAGAGACAAGCCAATTTGGGCCATGTAATTTTGTTATGCCAATTAGAGTCTGTCCACTCCATTCAATAACTCCCTGAGCAATTGCAGTTTTTAAAATCTCTTTAGATACTTTATCTAAAATTTCAGGAGACCAATTACATCCCCATATGGACTTAATTTCTTTAATCATTAATGAATTTAGTACTGTCATTGCCAAAACATCAATTGATGGGATAGGAGATAAGAAAACAGTTGTCGCGACTAGAATTTGATTTTTTCTTTGTATACCTTTTAACTGCATTCTTCTTATCCCTTCAATTTCAGATTGCCAAGCAACATGAAGCTCTTTCAAGAGCCTTTTTTTTGTATTTTCAATATTTTTAGATGAACTTATGAAAAACTTCCTTAACGAAAAAGGTATATTTGTTATTTCATTCTTATTTACATCAAAAGTAATAATTTTATTTATAAATTCACTTGAAATTTGAGACTTTAGATCTTCTATCTGATTTTTCTCTTCTATTTCGTTGGAAGTTGAAGCCACCAACCAGATTGGCATATTTTTAGGAAACTTTTCCAGCCACAAAAAATCATTTGCAGACAAAGGCAAGTTTATAAAATACAAGATTGCATCACTCTTCAAAGCTTCTTCTGGAATAACTTGAGAAGAATTGTATTTAGGCAGTTTTTCGTATAAATCAAAGTCAAATTTATCTGCTTTGAAATAACTTTTCAAAACAGACTGACAACTTTGGTAATCTTTTTGTCCAATACAACTTATTTTTTCTTTTTCATCAAATCTATTAAGAATCGATTCAAGTATTTTTTTTCTTTTTGAATTCTGTTTTTCTAATTCATTTGTTGCTTCAAGTTCTTCAAAAAAATTTAAATCTTCATTACATAGATTTATCCAACCATCTAAATTATTTGGCTCATTAAATTTAGGCTTATCATTCTTCAAGTAAAAATATCCCCCCAAACACAAAGCAAAAAATCCTATTGAGCCGCCTGCAAAATGAATTAAGTCACTAACAAACCATTCCCCAAAACCTAATAATAATAAAATAATAAGAAGATTTTTTTTTGGAAATTTTATGAAATCCTTTAAAAGGTTGTCTTTACTAATATCAAACACAATACTTTTTTTTTTCTAATTTTATTTTAATGCAAGTTGTGAATGAGAAAAGCAAAATTTCATAAGTCGTTAATCAAAAGATAAAAATTTAGGGCTTTTAAAAAGACTTATTGCATAACAAGATGCTAAGTTAATAGACTATTTAAATAACTTACGAAACATCAAGATGTCTAATTCAAATTTCAGCAATAATCCTGGACAAGAAAATTACAGAGGTCGTACTAACAATGAAAGATCTAATTTCAGAGATAGATCGGGCGGCAGAAGAGATGGAGGAGGATTCCGCATAAGATTAAGTGATAACGAAATGAAAGCTGTTAAATCAATACAAGAGGCCTTTCAATTGAGATCTACCGTTGCAGTTCTGGGTTTCTCCGTCAGAACACTTAGCGAAATGATCAAAGACGAAAAATTGATTGAATCAATCACAGAATATGCAAAAAATAATAAAAACTCTTCTCCGAATAGACAATCACAAAATCCTTATGAAGAAAAGACAAAAACAGTACCTGATCCTTTTGCAAGACCTGTAAAAAGTACAACAACTGAAGAGATCCAATCTACCGAATTAGAAGAGGATGGCGAATAAAAAAAGAATTCTTTCTGGAGTTCAACCAACTGGTGATTTACACATTGGGAACTGGCTTGGGGCCATTAATAATTGGGTTGCGCTTCAAGATCAATATGAAACATTTCTGTGTGTAGTTGATTTGCACGCAATCACAGCTACATATAATCCTAAAGAATTATCCAAGAATACTCTTTCCACTGCGGCTTTGTACGTTGCTTGTGGGATAGACCCCGAAATATGCTCAATTTTTGTCCAAAGTCAAATTTCTGCTCATTCAGAACTTTGTTGGATATTAAATTGCATGACCCCAATAAATTGGATGGAAAGAATGATTCAATTTAAAGAAAAATCTATACAACAGGGTAATAATGTATCTATTGGATTATTTGACTATCCGATCCTGATGGCGGCAGACATCCTTCTGTATGATGCTGACTTTGTACCAGTTGGAGAGGATCAAAAACAACATCTTGAACTTGCCAGAGATATTGCACAACAAAGAATTAATGCCAGATTTAGTAAAGATAAAAATATTTTAAAAATCCCTCAGCCAATTATTATGAAGAATGGTTCAAAAATAATGAGTTTAATTGATGGTTCAAAGAAGATGAGCAAGAGTGATCCTAATGAGGGCAGTCGCATTAACTTATTAGATCCTCCTGAAATAATCACAAAAAAAATTAAAAGAGCAAAAAGTGACAGTTCTATTGGAATTGAATTTAACAACCCTGAGAGACCAGAATCTAAAAATCTATTGATGATTTATTCAATATTAACTGGCAAAGAGATTTCTCAATGTGAAAATGAATTCTTAGAGACTGGATGGGGGACATTTAAAAAATTAATTACTCAACAACTTATTGAATCACTAGAACCTATTCAGAAAAAATATAAATTATTAATTAATGATCCCTATCAACTAAATAAAATCCTTGATCAAGGGAAGGAAAAAGCTGAAGATTTAGCAAATAAGACTTTAAAAAGAGTTAAATCAAAATTGGGATTCTTTGAAATGGAGAAATAAATTATGCCAATAATTACCTTGCCTGATGGTTCAAAAAAGGTTTTTGAAAAATCTGTAACTATTCTAGAAATTGCCCAGAGTATAGGGGCTGGATTAGCTAAAGCAACAATTGCTGGGAAAGTAAATGATGTTCTAATTGATGCAACTATTCCTATAAATAGAGATTCCAAAGTTGTAATCATCACATCAAAAGATAAAGAAGGAATTGAAATAATAAGACATTCCTTCGCTCACCTTATTGGTCATGCAGTTAAACAAATTTACTCTGATATTAAAATGGCTATTGGGCCTGTAATTGAAGATGGTTTTTATTACGATATTTTCTCTGAATACAGATTTACTCCTGAAGATTTAATAAAAATCGAAAATAGAATTAATAAATTAATAAAAACAAACTATGACGTTGAAATTTTACAAGTTTCTAAAGAAGAGGCAATTAAAACTTTTAAAGAAAGAGATGAGACTTTTAAATTAAAAATAATTGAAGAAATTCCTGAAGAAGGTCTCATCAATTTATATAAGCACGAAGAATATATCGACATGTGTAGAGGGCCTCACGTACCTAACACAAGACATTTGAGACACTTTAAGTTACTTAAATTATCAGGTTCATACTGGAGAGGTAATAGCGAGAATGAATCATTACAGAGAATATATGGAACTGCATGGGCTAAAGAAAAAGAACTCAATGACTACTTAAAAAGAATTGAAGAGGCTGAAAAAAGAGATCATAGAAAACTTGGAAAAAAACATTCACTTTTTCATATACAAGATGAATCTCCAGGAATGATTTTTTGGCATCCGAATGGATGGACAATCTATCAGGTACTGGAAGAATACATAAGAGGAATACTTAAAAAAAATAATTATTTAGAAATTAAAACCCCACAAGCTGTTGATAAATCACTTTGGGAAAAATCCGGTCACTGGGAAAAATTCAGAGATGATATGTTTACTACCGCATCAGAAAATAGAACTTATGCAATTAAACCAATGAATTGTCCATGCCATATTCAAGTATTTAATCAAGGTTTAAAAAGTTACAAGGATTTACCTATTCGTCTTGCTGAATTCGGTTCTTGCCACAGAAATGAGCCCTCTGGAGCACTACACGGATTGATGAGAGTAAGAAACTTTACTCAAGATGATGCACATATATTTTGCACAGAAGAACAAATCCAAGAAGAGGTATCTACTTTTATTGATCTTGTTTTCGAGGTTTATAAAACTTTTGGTTTTAATGAAATCATTATTAAATTATCAACTCGTCCTGAAAAAAGGGTTGGAAGTGAAGAGATTTGGGATAAATCAGAAGAGGCTCTTACCAAAGCTCTCGATAATAAGAATCTAAAATGGGAACTTCAACCTGGGGAAGGTGCTTTTTATGGCCCAAAAATAGAATTCTCATTAAAAGATTGTCTTAATAGAGTCTGGCAATGTGGAACAATTCAGGTTGATTTCTCAATGCCAATAAGATTGGATGCCACTTACATTGATGTAGATAATGAAAAAAGAAATCCAGTAATGCTTCACAGAGCAATTTTAGGATCCTTTGAAAGATTTATTGGGATTTTAATTGAACAATATGAAGCTAAATTTCCAATCTGGCTTGCACCATATCAAATAATTTTATTAAGCATTACCGATAGAAATATTGAAAAGTGTTTAGAGTTTAATCAATTAATGAGTTCTAGGGGTTATCGAGCAAAAGTTGATATTAGAAATGAAAAAATAGGATATAAAATAAGGGAGGCAACTCTTGGGAGAGTTCCCTTAATTGGAGTTATTGGAGATAAAGAAGAGGAAACTGATTCAGTAGCCTTAAGAGCTTTAGATGGGAAAAATTTAGGAATTTTCAATTTACCCGAAATATTCAAATTAATGGACGAATTAATAGAAAAAAAAGGGAGAACAGAATAATTTTAAATATATGAATTTTCTCGCTTGTGATTTAGGAGGGACGAAGGTTCTATTGGGAATATACAAAAAAGATGTAAATGGTAATTCTCCCAATTTAATCTTAAAAAAGAAATATATTTCTTCTGAATGGGCCTCTTTTGAATTAATACTTGAAGATTTTCTCAAAAATGAATGCCGAAACTTTAATTATCCTTCCTCAGCTTGTTTCGCTGTGGCGGGTCCTATATCTAATGACAACGCAAATATTATTAATTTATCGTGGAATATTTCTGGGAAAGATTTAAAAAATAAGTTCAATTTCAAAAGTTGTGAGCTAATAAATGATTTTGCAGTGCAAATTTATGGAATACCTTTTTTAAAAAAAAGTCAATATTCCATAATCCAAAATGGATCAACCTCTCAAGGAGCTAACAAAGATTTACATGCCATTGTTGGAGCTGGGACTGGTTTAGGTATCGCTAGAGGAATAATATCAGGCAGTAACGTAATAGTTTTATCTAGCGAAGGTGGACATGTCGAATACTCGCCGAAATCAAAATCAGAATGGGAACTAAAGATTTGGCTCAAAAATTATCTAAATGTTGAAAGGATATCTTGTGAAAGAATTATTAGCGGTACTGGTTTGTCAAGAATAGCCGAGTGGAGACTTAGCAAATCTGATGCTAAATACCATCCTCTACAAAAATATTTCAAAGGAATTAATATTTCCGATGCCTTGAGAAAAGAACTACCAGAAAAAATTTGTTCTCTTTCGAACGAGGGTGATCAGTTAATGATTGAAGCTGAGAATATATGGTTAAATGCTTATGCTTCTTTATTGGGAGATGTTGCTCTTCAAGAACTATGCTTTGGAGGTTTGTGGATCTCTGGAGGAACCGCACCAAAACATTTCAAAAACTTTAAATCGAATTTATTTATGAAACAATTTTTTGATAAAGGAAGATTAAAAGATATTCTTAGAACTATACCTTTGAAAGTAATTTTAGATGAAGAATTTGGACTCTTTAGTGCAGCCTGCAGGGCAAAAATGCTTTTAAAAACAAAATAACAAAAATGTCTATTCCTGAAGTAGGTAAAAAAATAAGAGTAACAGTACCTTCCACAACTGCTAATTTAGGACCTGGGTTCGACTGCCTTGGAGCAGCATTAGATCTATATAATGAATTTATTTTTACAAGAATTGAAGGTGGTGGAGATAGATTTGATTTAATAATGGAAAGTACAGATGGCAATCATTTAAGAGGAGGACCTGAAAACTTAGTTTTTAGAGCGGCTCAGAAGGTATGGGAAAGTGCAAAAATGAATCCTTTTGCACTTGAAGCAAGAGTTAAGTTGGCCGTACCACCTGCCCGAGGACTTGGAAGTAGTGCTACAGCAATAGTTGCTGGACTAATTGGAGCAAATGCAATAATGAACTCCCCATTGTCCAAAGAAAAACTCCTAGAACTTGCCATTGACATAGAAGGTCATCCTGACAATGTAGTCCCTTCTCTATTAGGGGGGCTTTGCTTGACAGCCCGTTCTTCTTCTCAAAGATGGAGAATCATACGATGTGATTGGCACGACTCCATTAAAGCGGTTGTAGCAATACCTGCTATTCGTTTGAGCACAAGTGAAGCAAGAAAGGTTATGCCTAAAAATGTACCAATATCTGATGCAGTGACAAATATGGGGGCACTTACTTTATTACTAAATGGATTAAAAGCAGGAAATGATGAACTAATAAGAGAAGGAATGTTTGATAAGTTACATGAACCTTACAGATGGAAACTTATTAAGGGAGGACTTGAAGTCAAAGATGCTGCACTAAAAGCGGGGGCTTTCGGATGCGCAATTAGTGGAGCTGGACCAAGTATCTTGGCTTTGTGTAAAAAGGAAAATGGCAAATCTGTCAGTCAAGCGATGGTAAAAGCATGGGAAAAGTCAGGTGTAGCAAGTAGAGCACCATTCTTAAACGTTCAAACAACAGGCAGTCAATTTAGCACTATGCCTACTAAGTAGTTTTACTTAGGCATTTTTAATGTTATAGTCTCAAGCTAGTACAACTTCAACTAGAATAAAAAAATTATTCATTCCATAAATGAATTTAGAATCTTTTCCATGGCTATCTTCTATCGTTTTACTGCCTCTAATTGGAGCATTAATAATGCCTTTCTTGAGTTCGAGAGAAGGAGAAGATAATACACTCCCTAGAAATATCTCATTAAGTTTTTTATTTATAGATTTCCTACTAATTATTGGAGTGCTTTTCCAAAAATTTAACCCTTCATATAGCTCTTTGCAACTTATAGAAAGAGCTGCTTGGTTACCATCCATAGGCTTAGAGTGGTCACTTGGCGTGGATGGATTATCTGCTCCATTAGTAGCTTTGAGTGGGTTAATTACATTTTTATCAGCTGCCGCAAGTTGGAAAATAAAGAAAAAATCTAATTTATATTTTGCTCTTTTATTAATTCAAGCATCAGCTCAAGCACTAGTTTTCCTCTCTCAAGATTTCTTATTATTTTTCTTAGCTTGGGAACTTGAGTTAGTTCCCGTATACCTACTTATTGCAATTTGGGGAGGGAAAAAGAAATTATATGCTGCAACTAAATTTATTCTTTATACAGCTTTAGCATCTTTATTAATACTCATTAGCGGATTAGCACTTGCCTTGAGTGGTGATACCTTTACTTTAAATATTACTGATTTAACCAATAAACACGTAACAGGTAGCCTAGCATTATTATCCTATCTAGGATTTTTAATTGGTTTTGGAGTCAAACTTCCTATTTTTCCTCTTCATACTTGGTTACCCGATGCGCATGGTGAGGCTAATGCCCCTGTATCAATGTTACTTGCCGGAATACTTCTAAAAATGGGAGGCTATGCTCTCTTAAGATTCAATGTACAAATATTACCTGAAGTACATCTGCAAATTGCACCTGCATTAATTATTCTTGGGATCATTAATATAATTTACGGAGCACTAAATGCATTCGCACAAGATAATGTTAAAAGGAGAATTGCATGTAGCTCAGTAAGTCATATGGGCTTTGTTCTCTTAGGAATTGGAGCCGTGGATGCATTGGGCATAAGTGGAGCCATGCTTCAAATGATTAGCCACGGGCTTATTGCAGCTGCTATGTTTTTTGTTACAGGCTCATTCTATGAAAGAACAAACACTCTTTCCATCCCAAATATGGGAGGTTTAGCAAAGGTTTTGCCAATAACTTTTGCATTTTTCTTAGCAAGTTCTCTAGCTTCCCTCGCATTGCCTGGCATGAGCGGTTTTATTAGTGAAATAACTGTATTTCTAGGCATAACTAGTCAGGAGGGCTTCAGCTCTCTCTTCAGATCAATAACAATCCTAATAGCAGCTATTGGTCTAGTACTAACACCAATATATCTACTATCCATGTGTAGAAGAGTATTCTTTGGCCCTAGAATTCCTGCACTAGCAACGGTTAAAGAAATGAATGGTAGAGAATTAACGATTGGTTTCAGTTTATTATTGCCTACTTTAGTAATAGGTTTTTGGCCGAAAATCGCCATAAATTTATACGAATCTTCCACCAATGCTCTCAGTCAGCAGCTTACTTTAGCTAAGTTAATAGGATTAATCCCAAATTTAGTTAATTAAATTTTTTTATAAATGGATACATCAATTTTTAAATATGGAGAATTACCAGAATTTAAAAAATTTACTCCCGAAAACATAAGTAAACAATTTCCAGTAGTACTAGAGAAGATAGACAAAGACTTTAAAAACATAGAGAAAAATTTATCTAATTATTTGATTCAAAATGATTTAAATTGGGATAAGGTAATAAATCCATTAAATGAAGTCAATGAAATTCTTAGATGGAGTTGGGGTGTAATAAGTCATCTAAATGCTGTAAATAATTCTGAAAGTCTTAGAGATATTTATTCAAAATTTCTTCCAGAGATTATTAGCTTGAGTAATAAATTTGGACAAAGTAAAATAATTTACAATTGTTTAGTCAAACTTAAAGATACGAATAACTTTGATCAAATCAAGGAAAGAATTTTAGATAAGGAAATTCTTGAGATGCAGCATAGAGGAATTTCACTGCAAACAAATGATCAAGAAGAATTCAATAAAATTTCAGAAAAGCTTGGAAAACTTTCAACAGACTTCAGCAACAATGTTCTTGATGCCACTAACAAATGGTTTTTAATATTAAATAAAAAATCTGAAGTTGATGGTCTTCCTGAACGAGTTCTTGAATTGATGGCAATTTCTGCACACAATCAGTCAAAAAAAGATGAAGAAGTTGATATTAAAAATGGTCCTTGGAAATTAAGTCTAGATATTCCAACTTATACTTCATTTATGACATATTCCACCGACCGTAACCTTAGAGAAAAACTATATAAGGCATTCGTTGGGAGAGCTTCTAAAGGAGAAAATAATAATTCTCAAATTATAGAAGAGATATTATCTCTTAGAACTAAACAGGCTAATCTTCTCGGTTATAAAAATTGGGCAGAACTAAGTTTGTCAACGAAAATGGCGAAAGAAATTAAAAATGTTGAGAAGCTTTTAGAAGAATTGAGAGAACCAGCATTCAAAACCGCAAAAATCGAATTAGAAACGCTCGATAAGTTCTCTAAAGCTAATGGTTTTCCAAAATCGCAGAATATTGAGCCATGGGATATTAGTTATTGGTCTGAACTGCTTAGAAAGGAAAAGCTGAATTTGGATCAGGAGTCTTTGAGACCTTGGTTCCCACTAAGTGATGTTTTGAAAGGTTTATTTAAATTAAGTGAGAAGCTTTTTGAAATTAAAGTAGTGGAGGCAACTGACAAGGCGCCACTATGGAATGATGAAGTTTTATTTTTTAATATCCTTAACAAAGAAGATAACAAAATAGCATCTTTTTACCTTGATCCATATTCTCGGCCTGAATCAAAGAGAGGAGGGGCTTGGATGGATGAATGTTTGAATAAAAATAATGTTGGCAAAAAGACACTTCCTGTAGCTTATCTTGTTTGTAATCAGACTCCACCTTCAAAAGATAAACCTAGTTTGATGAGTTTTGAAGAAGTTCAGACACTCTTCCATGAATTTGGTCATGGTCTTCAACACATGCTTACTACTGTAAATCTTCCTCAAGCAGCTGGCATCAATAATGTTGAATGGGATGCGGTCGAACTTCCAAGTCAATTTATGGAAAACTGGTGTTTCCATAAAAATACACTTATGAATATTGCTAATCACTATAAAACAGGAGAAAAATTATCCGATGAGAATTTTGAGAAGCTCCTAAAGAATAGAACTTTTAATTGTGGTATGGCTACTCTTAGACAACTACATTTTGCAATTACAGACCTCAGATTACACAGTAATATTGATAAAAACCAAGGCAAAACAGCAGACGAAATAAGAAGAGAAATTGCAAAACAAACTACTGTTATTGAACCAATTCAAGAAGATCAATTTCTTTGTTGTTTTAGTCACATATTTGCAGGAGGATATTCTGCAGGATATTACTCCTATAAGTGGGCTGAAGTTCTAAGTGCCGATGCCTTTTCAATGTTCGAAGAGGCTGATCTAGAAAATCCTGAAAATTTAAAGTCAATAGGCAAGAAATTTAAAGATACAATACTTAGCTTAGGTGGAAGCTTACCTCCATTAGACATATTCAAACTATTCAGGGGAAGAAAACCACAAACAGATTCCTTAATAAGACACTTAGGTCTTTCTGGAGCTAATTGATAATTTCATTGATTATTTTGTAAATCGCAGATTTATTTCTCACAAGATTTCTATGTTTATATACTTTTACTGATATTTTCTTTCCAAAATTTAAATTAGTCCACCAGCTTGGGAATACCATTAGGTCCCAATAAGTAAAGAAATTTATACACTCGATACCATCAAGAAAAAAATCATTATTTGCAAGCTCTTTCAAAAACTCACTATTTATTTTCATTTCTGATATTCCTCTAAAAGGGTAACTAGGTATTAATTGAGCCATCAATGTTCCTTTGTGAGGGGAGCCTATAGATATGAATCTTCTTGTTCTTTTATATCCTTTAAATTTTTGAAGCCAGTACCTACCAATTATTCCTCCCATAGAAAATCCTAAAATATCTATTTCTTTTTCTAAACCGTATTTGTCTAAAATTAATTCGTTTAATATTATTGTTAGATCAATAATTGAAGTCATTCCATATGAATGCTTAAGAGTTGGGGCAAAATATTCAATTCCAATATTATCAAGTTTTGAGGTAATAGAAGAAAAAATACTTGAAGTATTCCAAAGACCATGAATCAATATAATGGGATTTCTTTTTTCCAATACTTTTAATTATTTTCAAGAATTCTTACTATTGAAACCTTCCCATCGAAACCTGTTATTGGAGGATTGCATTTTGTCAAAATAATTTTAATTTTAGAAAGATTAAATTCTTCATCAATGATTTCTAAAATTGCGTTTGAATACTTTTCGATTGTAAAACAATATATTTTTTTAGATTGATCTTTTAAAATTTGAACTAATTTAGAATAGTCAACTGTTTTTTTTATATCATCATTTACTGTACAATTTTCAAAATCAGTCCACAAAAATATATCTAAACTAAATAGTTGACCTAATTCCCTTTCTTCATCAAGAACGCCAACCCTAGCCCAAAGTTTAATATTCTCAATTTTTAAGAAAGTTTCCATCTTTAAAAATTTTTAAAGATCTTTATGTGTAAATATAGACTTTCCGGATGAAAAATCATCAACTATATTCCCATCGCCTTTCAGAAAATATTTATAAGTTACCAAACCTTCTAGACCTACAGGTCCCCTTGGTGGAAGTAATTGGGTAGATATACCAACTTCAGCTCCGAATCCATATCTAAAGCCATCGGCAAACCTTGTAGAGCAATTATGAAAAACACCTGCACTATCAACTAAATTCATAAATTTATTGGCAGTAATTGAATTTTCAGTAATTATTCCATCTGTATGTTTTGAACTATATTTTTGAATATGTGTGATTGCTTCCTCCATATTATCAACAATTTTTATCGATAAAATTAAATCCAAATATTCAGTTTGCCAATCTTCTAAACTAGCCTCATACTTTAAACCTAATTCGACTGATCTCTTATCCCCAATTAATTTAACATCATTGCCTTGAAACAAAGGTATAGCCTTTTCTAGAAAAGTTGATGCAATATCTTTATGGACTAATAAAGTTTCGATAGCATTACATGCTGCAGGATATTGAATCTTGCTATCCAAAGCGACTGATAAAGCCATCTCTACATTTGCCTCAATATCTATAAACAAATGGCAAATTCCATCAGCATGGCCTAGCACTGGAATTCTTGTATTCTCCTGAATAAATTTGACTAATTCATTACTTCCTCTTGGAATTATTAAATTAATGTATTTCTCAAGATTTAACATCGCCATGCTATCTTTTCTGCTTGTTAGTAAACATATTGCATTTGAATCAAGACCTGATTCCCATAAACCCTTTTGTAAGGCATTGACTATTGCAGTGTTTGTTAAATTAGCTTCACTACCACCTTTTAGTATTACTCCATTACCTGATCTTATTGCTAAAGAACTAATCTGCATCACGGCATCAGGTCTTGATTCAAAAATAACCCCTAACACTCCAATGGGTACAGTTTTTCTTTCTAAGATCAATCCCTTTGAAAGCTCTCTTTTTATTTGAACTTGATTTACAGGATCAGCCAAGTCTCCAACTTTTCTCACTCCTTCAATTCCCGAATTTAATTTTTCTGGGGATAACTTTAATCTTGAGAGCAAAGCCTTTGAAATTCCTTTCTTTTCTGCTGTTTTATAGTCCCTGCTATTAGCCTCTAATATTTCTTTTGAATTTTTTTCTAGATAATCAGCCATAAAATTTAAGGCTTTAATTCGATTTTGATTTTCAGCTTGACTTGTTTTTATTGATGCCAAACGAACTTTATCAGCTTTTTCTATAAGATCATTACCAGGTTGAGGGACTTCAAAGATATTAGCCATAATAATTTTTAGTTAATTTAATAATAATTCAAATCAACGATTCTTTAAAGTAAATTTATTTCTGAGTTAATATCTAAAAAATAATTGAATTTGACTTTTCCAATCCCCATTGGAATCATAAGAACCTAATAATTCTAAGTTTGGATTGGCCTGAAAAGTCAAAATTCCTAAAGGTGAAATATCATCTCTACCTGGAACCGTTTGAAAGGAAAAATTTATCGCATCAGTAATATCAAGCCCTAGTTCGGCTACCCAAGCTTGAGAAGAAAATTCCTCATTAGAGGATGATTGACCATCATTTTCTATATCTAAATTTTCATTGGAAAAAATATTATTTAAGGAATCATTATTTTCTATTAAAGCTGGATATAAAGATAACTGAAATCTTTCACTAAAAGCATCAGCATTATTAAGTTGGGAAATAAATGCCCTATTTATTAAATTTGCTGAATTACCTCCAATTAAACCAATTATTTGTGATCTGTTATAACTTGGCGTGCTCCTTAATTGAATTCTTTTATTTTCATCTGCAAAAGATAATTGATCCAAAAATCCTTCATAAGAAGCTTCAATTTTAATAAGCCTTGAATTACCAATACCAAATGATCCAAAACCACTAGAAGTCTCATTTACATCAAGATCACCTGAGATATTTAAATCCTCATTATTTTCACTTATAGGTATTATAGAATCTGGAACTTTACTAACCAGAGAAAAATTAATAAATGGAACAACGCCACTTCTTGATGCAAACAAAATATAGTTATCTTTATTTTTATCAAGTTTAAATGGAGTAGTATAAAGATTAGCTATACCTTTTTTAAGATAAATTAGACCTCTGGCATTTAAATCTTTACCTACCTTTCCGTTTATATTAAGGTCTAATTTGGTATCTAAATAAGCTTGAACTATTTCTGAATATTGAAGTTTAAAATCTGGACCAAGTTTTAATTTAAGATTATTAAAACTTAAATTATCCAAATAATTAGGCAAAGTTTCTCCCAAAAGAACTGAATTCAAAATTGTTTCATTTGAAATTATCTCAATATTTTCATTATTATTCCAATAGAGTTCTGGCCAATCTTTTTTATCCTCTTTTCGTATAAGATTATTTTCTTTTTTAATATTTTGATTGGTGCTATTAAAATTAATAAATCCATTATTAAAAGATAGAGAACCTCCCAAAACAGGACTTTCAAATGATCCACTTAAATCAATATCTGAATCTATTAAAAAATTAAAATTATCTTTCTTTAAAGTAAATCTATTCGTTATCAAATTAATTTCTGATTTCTCGGAATCGTTCCTACCATAAAAAGGCAAAGACCCTTTTATAAAAATCTTTCCAGAATCTTCAGAATTTGCTTTTAGATTATTGATCTCTAAAGAATCAAAATCAAAAATTATTGTGCTATTAATGTCTTCTATTATATTGTTGAAAAAATCAATTTCAGAATCTTTAATTACGAGAAATCCATTTAAGATAGGTTTTTCTAAGGTTCCTTTTAGAATCATTCTAAGATTCACATCACCTTTTTTAAAGGTAAAGTATTCATCAGCAAAAATATCTATTAACTCAATAAATTTTCCATTTCCAATTAATCTAAGATCTAATTTATCTGATTTATTTATAGGTATTGATCCTTCAATATTAATTGGAATTTCTGAGTCATTTATTAATACTGAAAAATCAATATCAAAAATAGAATTTTTAAACTCAATTAGTCCTTTATCAAATACTATTTTTTTATTTTTTATTGATGAATTATTGGAAGCAATTTCACTTGAGAAAGATTTTGTATCCATATCATAAAATAAATTAATATCCAACCCTCCCATAAAATCTCTTGATTGATTTAAAAAAATATTTGCAGTACTCAATGGTAGTTTTTTAATTCTTAAAGAACCTTTACCCCTTAATAATCCTCCTTTTAAATCAATAGAAAATTCTTCTTTTTTATTTTTGTAATCATCTTTAGAAGTATCAAGATAGCCATTTAATTCTGCATTTATTTTATAGTTGCCTGGTTTATCGCCCTCAATAGATACTTCTGCATTATATCTACTATTGAATTTATTAAAATATTTTTGCAAGTTAAACTTTTCATCTTTTGCTTTATTATTTTCAATAAAGTTATTTATAAAATCAATCTTCTCTTTAAACGAATTGTTATCTTTATTTATTTCAAAATCATCCAAGATATTTAATCTACTTGTTTGACTAAATTTTTTATTATCAAAATTCAAAATGTCAATAGCGGTCTGTATTGTCCAAATAGTACTAGTATTAATAAAATCTAAATTAATTTTATTATTAGCATTTGAGTTATACTCTGCTTCAATTATTCCTCCATCAATTGGATAAAATGATGAGCTTATATTAAAAGAATTCTCATTAAAGTTAAAATCAAATAAGGAATTATCTAGCTCTATATTTCTATATTTACCTAAACTCCAAGCCAGTCTGCCATCAAGATAGGACTGGTCTAAAGATATTGATCCAGAACCATTAATAATTCCTTCAATTCTATCGAATTGATTGTTTCTTATAGATAATTCAAGTTCATCAAGAGGAAATTTATTAGCTCTCCAAATATAACTATTATTCTCCTTAAATAATTCTATGTTTCCTTTATTAGAATTAAAAATTCTACTAAAAGATAAATTATCTAATTTAAGATCATAATCAAACTTTATAGAAAGAAATGAAGGAATTGGAGAGTATCTGTTTTTCATATTTAAAACAAATTTATCATTTTTATTTTTAATATCCCCCTCCCATATTTCTCTAATACGGACACCTTTAAAGTGTGGATAATCAACATTAAAGTTTATCGAAATATCAGGATCAGTAATTCTTCCTTTTAATTCTCCTCTAGCAGTAATAAAGCCCCTTATATCATTCTTTCTGAAAATATTTAAATTAGATAATTGAGTTCTATTTATTTTAAAACTAGTATCTATATCACCAAAATTAATACCTCTTCTATCCAACCAATAGGGAATATTACCAGATAATTTGATATCTGGATTTAGGCTATTAATATATCCAATACTTCCTTTTAGATCGATATTATTAGAACTTTTATTAAATGGGACATTTAGATAAAAATTCGAAGTCAAAGTTCCATAATTTAATTTTTCTGAATTACCAATTAAATTATTATCTTTACAGAAAAAACTAGTTGAATCTGAATTTATATTTTCTGAGAAAGCTTCCGATTGTATTTTTAAGTTAGTAAAAGAAAATCTTCCTTTGCAAAATGTTTTATTTGGTAATTTATTAAATTTAAAGTTAGATTTAAAGTTACCTTTTTTAAAACTAATTTTTCTATTACCAATAATATATTCAGAACTCTCAAGATCTAAACCCCTAGAAAATAAATCCAGTTTTAAAAAGTCTTGATTTAATTTTGTATTAAATTTAAATTTTAAAAAACCTTTTTCATCAAAATTTGATTTTATATTTGCAATAATTTGTCTATTACTTGACTTGTAGATAAAATTACCTTTTACTTTCGTTTTTAATCCTGCCTTTTTAAAATTAAGGACTGAATATTTATTTAAATTAAAGTTCAATTCATATTTCAATTTTGATTTTTTTGTACTTCTATCTTTTTTATAAGGTTTATCCCTTTTAAAAAAATCTCTATCGATATTAATTGCAGTTTGCTCAGGACTTATTTTTACTATCCATTTTTGTTTTAAAAGAGAGCTAAAAGGCATAATGCCCACATATACATTTTTAGATTTAATTACAGAATCTGTATCTTTTTTATCATTAATTTTTGAATTACCTAAAGAAAAACCTAGAAATCTAATCCCGACATAATCACCCAATTCAACATTTTTATTTAAAAGATTCTCAATACTTTCTTCTAATTCTAATTTCCTAGAACTATAAGTTTCTTTTAAAAAATTATTTAATAAAAAAGTCCCTAAAAAACCTAAGGGGAAAAGCATCCCTACTAAAAGAATCTTAGTATTTAAATTTAGAGATCTAATTTTTTTCAAGTTAGAGCCCGAAAATAGAGTAGGCTTACAAAATATAAGAAATTAATCAGGTCAAAGCCACTAAATGTCTTTTTTTGAACTATTAGAGAACACACCCAAAATTTTTGGATTCTTTGGAGTATTTCTTTTTATTTGCACCATAGCAGCTTTTATATTTAATTTTGGCTTTAAATTTCGAATAATAGGAGCAACCATTTTCTCATTATTACTTTCTTTAAGCAGTTGGGCATTTATACAAAGTTATACTGAAAAAGTAATAATAGAAGATGCAAAATATGTTCCAATTGTTTATGACAATGGTTTCGATTTGATTATTGCTAAAGCAGATAATGATTTCCCAGAAGAGTCTATTGAACCAACTCTAAAACAATTATCGGAAAACTTAAGGAAAGGTAGCAGATCTGGTGCGAATGTAAAAATAAAGATAAGGAAACTTGAAAAAATTTCAGATGGTGTAAGCAAGCCATTAGTTATAGGAGAGGTTCAGAAGAATGTCAAGATGAATTAGTTTGTAAAATAATGGAAATCAAAACCTTTTTAGATTTTTTACCAAATAACTTTAGACATGAAAAATCTTTTTTTATTCAAAATAATCTAACTGACTTTGAAAAACTAAGTAATCTTTCTGACCTTGACATAAATGAGATTCTAAGAAAATCTTCGCTATGTACGTTGAATAATCTAAAGAAAATTAGGGCTATAGCTATTTTTCAAAAAGAAATTGGAATTGCTCCACCGAAAGCATATTTACTTTTACATTGCGGTATATCTTCTGTTAAATCATTAGCACTTTCTACTCCTTACGAATTAGAACGCAAAATTGGCAGATTAGAAAGAACTCTTAGAATAAAAACCGAGACAGGCACAACTTTTACTCTCTTAAAAGAATGGATTAAAAAAGCTGGTCAAATCTACAAATCTATTTGAAATCTTGGATAAAAAAATTTTTTAATGTAGAATTTAAAAAAAGTTAGTAATAATGAAACCTTTATTATTTTTGTTATTTTTGTTTTTCAACTCTTTGTATCCTGTTTTTAGTCAATCTAACTTGTTAGAAAGTGTAAAAAAGAATCCAAATGAAGCTAGAAATTTATGTAATAAGTTAAGAGAGTTTAATTCAAAAGGTATTTCAGCTAGTTCAGATAAAGCTATAGAATATATATCAAACAAACAAAAGTTAACTCCTGTTAACGCAGAGATCTTTTCAATTTACGTCATTGGACTGCATTGTCCGGACATTATCTAAAGCCTAAATGTCTGGTTCAAGATGGTTTGATAAGTCTCTAGTACTTAGAGATGGGATAAGACTTATATCAAGAATTTGGTTACCTAATGGTAATGGGCCATGGCCTGCATTATTAATGAGACAACCTTATGGCAGGGAGATAGCTTCAACAATTACCTATGCTCATCCTGAATGGTGGGCTTCCCAAGGATATATGGTAATAATTCAAGATGTCAGAGGTATGGGTTCTTCTGAAGGGGTTTTTAATGGTTTTTCTCAAGAAGCTAGCGATACTTCTGAAACACATAAATGGGTAAGGTCTCTAAAAGAATGTAATGGCAAACTTGGCTTATATGGTTTTTCATATCAAGGATTTACTCAACTAACTAGTGAATTAAATTCAAAGCCCCCCGATTGTTTATCTCCAGCAATGACTGGGATGAATATTAAGGATCATTGGTGCGCGGATGGTGGAGCATATTGGTGGCACAACAATATTACATGGGGACTTCAAATCGCAGCACTAAAAATGAAAAGAGAAAATAAATTGTTTGAGTGGGAAATGATCAGATTAGCCTTAGAAAATGATAGTTATTTAAGGGAAGGAATTAATATTTTAAAAAAATATGACCCTAATAGCTTTGTTTTGGAATGGCTTAAAAATTTAAATAATGGTAGCCCCTTTGAAGAATTTAAGCCAATTTCAACATGGATTAAACAACCCATGTTAATTATTGGGGGGCTTTGGGATCCACATTTAAAAGGTGCTTTTGATCTTTATAAAAAATCTAAAGAAGCCGGTGGCAGTCCAGAGATGATTATTGGGAATGCGACACATCTAAATTGGTGGGAAGAATCGCAAGAATCTTTATTAAAATTCTTTGATAAACATTTAAAATCAGATGAAAATTTTAATTGTAAGACTACAAAAAGTGAGAAAAAAATATGGAATATTTCATTAAATAAATGGGAAGAATTAGATAATAAATTTTACCCTGAATTTATTTTTGGGCTCAAAAGTGATGGCACAGCAAATGTAAATGTCGAAGATGGAAGTCTGACAATAAATTCAAAAGGATCAGGATGGTTCACAATTGTTAATGACCCATGGAGACCTACTCCATCTGACGGTGGTCATTTAGGTCAAAATCCGGGAAAGTTTAATAGAAATATTATTGATAAACGACTTGATGTAGGTGTTTTCCAAACCAATTCTTTTAAAGAAGATCAATACTTAAAAGGAGTTCCCAAATTAGAAATCCCAGTAAAAAGTGATCAGCCTAATTTCGATATCTGCCTCGCTTTATCTCTAGTTGAAGAAGGTGATGAGGAGGTGAATCAATTTTCGACTGGATTCTTAAGGGTTAAAAACTCCAAAATAAGTGAAGAATGCATCTATCAAATAACAATGCAGCCAACAAATATTTGTTTGACAAAAGGTAGCAAGCTTCGATTATCTATATCTCCAGCAGCTTATCCCGCTATTGGAGTTAATCCTGGATTTGGGGAAGGCCATATTGGGGCACCTTCAGCAAATCATAGAATTATTACTCTAAGTTTTAGCCTTAATAAAACATTTATGAAAATGACCCCTTTTTTTTAATAAATAATTATTTTTTTGGTTAATCTTTTGATATTATTAATCCTTAACATCTACCAGTCATGATCGAGACAATTCAAGCAGACTGGATTAAATCAGAAGCGATCAACCTAGAAAATTGTTGCAATGATAATCCATTAAAAATATTAGGTCCTCATTTTTATGAAGAGCAATGGGTAGTAAGGATATGGATGCCTGAAGCAGACGAAGTTAAAATAAATTTTAAAAATAAAACCTACAAAGCAGAAAGCATTAATCATAAATGGCTTTTTGAAGCAATCCTGCCTGAAAATCCAAATTCTAATTACGAAATAACTATTTCACGAGGAGGTATCACACATACACAACATGACCCTTGGTCATATAAAGAAGAGTGGATGGGAGAAGTAGATAGGCATCTTTTTGCAGAAGGTAATCATCATCATATTTGGGAAAAAATGGGAGCACATCTCATTGAAGAAAAGAATCAAAAAGGAGTCATGTTTTGTATTTGGGCTCCAAATGCAAAATCAATCTCGATAATTGGAGATATAAATTCTTGGGATGGAAGACATCATCCAATGCAAAAAAGATTAGGGGGAATTTGGGAACTATTCATGCCAACAATGAAAGAAGGAGACACATATAAATATGAAATAAGAACACAACAAGGTCATATTTATGAGAAAGCTGATCCATATGGTTTCCTTCATGAAATCAGACCTCAGAATGGTTCAATAGTTTCAAAATTGAACAACTTTAATTGGAATGATAGTTCATGGATTTCAAATAGAGATTCTTCTAGTCAAATTAACAAGCCAATTTCAGTTTATGAAATGCATTTAGGAAGTTGGCTCCATGAATCAACAGATAATAAATATCTTGAAGACAATGGTGAACCAAGAGACCCAGTGCCTGCAGCCGATTTAAAACCTGGTTCAAGATTATTAACTTATCCAGAATTAACCAAAAAACTTATACCTTATGTAAAAGAGAGAGGATTCACTCATATTGAACTAATGCCAATATCTGAACATCCTTTCGATGGTTCATGGGGATACCAGGTTACAGGCTGGTATGCACCAACAAGTAGATTTGGCACCCCAAATGAATTTAGAGAGTTTGTTAATAAATGTCATGAAGAGGGCATAGGTGTAATTCTGGATTGGGTGCCTGGTCATTTCCCAAAAGATAAGCATGGTTTAGCATTTTTTGATGGATGTCATCTTTACGAACATGGAGATTCACGAATAGGTGAACACAAAGAATGGGGAACTCTAATATTTAATTACAGCAGAAACGAAGTAAGAAATTTCTTAGTAGCTAATCTCGTTTATTGGTTTGAAGAGTTTCATATTGATGGCATAAGAGTAGATGCTGTAGCCTCAATGCTTTACAGAGATTATCTTCGCCCAGATGGAGAATGGATACCCAATGAAAATGGTGGTAATGAAAATATAGAAGCCGTTAAATTTCTTCAACAGGCTAATCATGTACTCTTCCAACATTTCCCAGGTGCACTTTCTATCGCTGAAGAATCAACAACTTGGCCAATGGTAACCAAACCAACTGACATGGGAGGGTTGGGGTTTAATTTGAAATGGAATATGGGATGGATGCACGATATGCTCGATTATTTTGAGATAGATCCTTGGTTTAGGCAATTCCATCAAAACAGTGTAACTTTCTCTATAACCTATAACTATACAGAGAACTTTATGCTTGCTCTTAGTCATGATGAGGTTGTACATGGAAAAAGTCATCTTTTGCATAAAATGCCTGGCGATGACTGGAAGAAATATGCAAATACTCGAGCTTTACTAACTTATATGTGGACCCACCCTGGTAAAAAAACGATATTTATGGGAATGGAATTTGGACAAAGACAAGAATGGAATGTTTGGGATGATCTGCAATGGGAATTACTGGAATTTGAGCCTCATAAAGGTATCAGAAACTTGATTGATGACCTAAACGCACTTTATAAAAATGAACCTGCGTTATGGAAAAACGACTTTGATCCTTATGGATTCCAATGGATTGATTGTAATGACAAATCTAATTCGGTAATAAGTTTTATGAGAAGAGAAAACGATTCCAATGAATGGCTTGTTGTTGTTGCCAACTTTACTCCTAATACCCATGGTTCATATAAAGTAGGCGTTCCAGTAGAAGGATTCTACAAGGAGATATTTAATTCAGATGGATCTAGATATGGGGGGAGTAATAAAGGAAATATGGGAGGTAAAGAAACTATAAATTACAATATTCATGATTATCAAAATGCTCTAGAACTTGCTTTGCCCCCATTAAGCGTAAGTATCTTCAAACATCAATCAGAAAAATAATAATGCTTATCTAACTTAGTACTTCATATAAATGTTCATATAACGCTTTTGATATCCTTTGCATTGTAAGATTTCTAAGTTGGAATTTTAAAATTTTTTTTTAAAAAAACATATCTTATTGAAAAATGGGTGAAAATTTACCGCTACTACTTTCTGCCGCATTAGGTAAAAAAGTTAATAGACCGCCAGTATGGATGATGAGGCAAGCAGGAAGATATATGAAAATCTATAGAGATTTAAGGGAGCGTTACCCTAGTTTTAGAGAAAGGTCTGAAAATCCAGAACTATCATATGAGATTTCAATGCAGCCTTTTCATGCTTTCAAACCAGATGGTGTGATCCTTTTTTCAGATATTCTCACACCTCTTCCAGGGATGGGAATAAATTTTGAAATAATAGAAAGTAAAGGTCCAATAATTGAGGACCCAATAAGAACTCTTAGCCAGATAGAGAATTTAAAAGAATTAAATCCAAGTGAGAGTTTAAGTTTTGTTGGGCAAGTGCTTTCTTCACTAAAAAAAGATGTGAATAATGAGGCAACGGTTTTAGGTTTTGTTGGCGCACCTTGGACTCTCGCTGCATATGTCGTTGAAGGTAAAAGCAGTAAAAATTATTCTTTAATCAAATCAATGGCTTTTAAAGAACCAGATTTACTTCATAAACTCCTTGATCATTTTGCAAAATCTATTGGTGAATATCTTAAATATCAAATAAAATCTGGAGCGCAAGTAGTACAAATTTTTGATTCATGGGCAGGCCAACTAAGCCCACAAGATTATGATATCTTTGCTGGACCATATCAAAAAAAAGTTGTTGACATTGTAAAAGCGGAATACCCTGAAACACCAGTAATTCTTTACATTTCAGGAAGTGCTGGCGTAATAGAAAGAATGGCAAAAACAGGCGTAGATATAATTTCATTAGACTGGACAGTAGACATTGAAGAGGCTTGTAAAAGAATCCCTAGTGGGATAGGAATTCAAGGCAATATTGACCCTGGTATTTTATTCGGGAACAAAGAATCAATTAAAGAAAGGATAGATAATACTTTTAATAAAATTAAAGACCGGAAGTATATTCTTAATTTAGGTCATGGGATTTTACCTGGGACTCCAGAAGAAAATGCTCAAACATTTTTTGAACATGGGAAAAAACTCACTTACTAGTTAAAAACTTGACATATAAAAACTTATTAATTACAGGTGCTAATGGATGTGTTGGCCAATATTTAGTAGATTGGTTTTTAAAAAACACAAAATTCAGGCTTTATCTCATGGTGCGAGATAAAAGTAAGTTACCAATTCCAATTCAAGAAAATAAAAAAGTCAAGTTAATGGTGTGCGATATCAGGGAATCACATAAATATAAAAAGGAAATTAGTCAAATTAATTACCTAATACATACTGCTACAGCTTGGGGGGATCCAAGAAGAGCGTATGAAGTAAATATCAAAGCTTTTGAAGAATTACTTGAAATGCTTGATATTGAAAAGTTAGAAAAGATTATTTATTTTTCAACAGCTAGCATTCTTGACACACAAACAGAATTAATGAGGGAATCATTAATTTATGGAACAGAGTACATACAAACAAAATATGAATGTTTCCAGAAACTGAGAGAAAGCGTATATGCAGAAAAAACATTCGCTGTTTTCCCTACCTTGGTTTTCGGAGGAACTCTTGGCAAAAAAAGTAAATATCCTGTGAGTTATTTAACTAGTGGATTGCAAGAAATTGGGAAATGGCTTTGGTTAGCAAGATTTTTAAAACTCGATTCTAAATTTCACTTTATACACGCAAATGATATTGCTCAAATTTGCGGTTTTCTAATTAAAAATCATAGAGAAGAAACATACAAAGGCTTTAGAAAATTTGTATTAGGTCAGAAATTTATTTCAATTGATCAGGCCATAATTACACTTTTAAAAAGAAATAATATGAGGAGATATTTTGCGATACCTCTTACAAAAAAAATTCTAAAATTATTATTAAGAATTCTTCCTATCCAAACCACACCTTGGGATAGCTTCAGTATCAAAAAATATGACTTCAATCATGTCCCCATCACGAATCCTGAGACTTTCAAACTTACAAGTTATGCCAAGTCACTGAACGATATTTTAAGGTTATCTAAGTTACCAAGCTGTAATAACAATTAAAATTCTCACGGTTAGGTTCCCAAAGCCTTGTAATATGTATATATAAGTAAATTTTAATTATGTTACGTTCAATCTTTGCAGGGTTATTCGCAATAGTTTTAACTCTAGGTCTAGGTATTTCATCTGTTTCAGCTAAGACTGTTGAAGTAAAACTTGGTACTGATGCTGGAATGCTTGCATTTGAACCAAGCACAGTAACCATTAGTGCTGGTGATACAGTTAAATTCGTCAATAACAAACTTGCTCCTCACAATGCTGTTTTCGATGGACATGAGGAACTTAGTCATGCAGATTTAGCTTTTGCTCCAGGAGAGTCTTGGGAAGAAACATTTGATACAGCTGGAACTTATGATTACTATTGCGAGCCCCACAGAGGTGCTGGAATGGTAGGTAAAGTTGTCGTTGAATAATTCTTTATAAATTTAAGTTCTTTTTATTTAATACTTATTACAGTCATAATTATATTTTGATTGATGAAAATAGTCCCCAGCGAATTCTCAAATTCTGCTTGGGACTGTTTTCTTTTTGGCAAAGAAATTGCTTATAGAAATTATCAACAAGACGTAGATTCTGACAATTTATTATTAGCTCTTATAAAAAAAGACAACCTTACAAAAAAGATCTTAAAAGAAAATAATGTAAATATCAAAAAAATTGAGAAAAAAATTATGTCTTCATTAAATTCGAAGTCAAAAATGAAAAATAAACAAGATAATTTATATATTGGTAATACTCTTTATGAGATATTTTCAAAAGCAAATGATATTAAAAATACTTTAGATGATGTAGTGATATCAACAGAACACTTAATTTACGGTTTCGCTTATGATGTTAAATACAGATTTCAAATTTTAAATCACAAAAGTATTCCAGAATTCCTTGAAACAATAAAGAAAATGAAGTCAGATCCATCAACAAAAAATGACTTTGATAATTTAAATGATTCTTTAGATAAATATGGTATTGATCTAACTCAATCAGCAAGGGATGGAATCTTAGATCCAGTTATTGGTAGAGATGAAGAAATTAGAAGAACAATTCAAATATTGAGTAGAAGAACAAAAAATAATCCTGTTCTTATTGGAGAACCTGGGGTTGGTAAAACAGCCATAGTGGAAGGGTTGGCTCAAAGAATTATTAATGGCGATGTACCTTCTGCACTACAAAATAGGCAACTAATTTCATTAGATATGGGTTCACTTTTAGCTGGGGCAAAATATCGTGGAGAATTTGAAGAAAGAATAAAAAATGTCCTAAAGAAAGTAAAGGAATCAGACGGTAAGATCATTCTATTTATTGATGAAATTCATACAGTAGTTGGTGCGGGTGCCAGTGGAGGTTCTTTAGATGCAAGTAACCTATTAAAACCAATGCTTGCGAGAGGAGAACTTAGATGTATTGGTGCTACGACTATTAGTGAACATAAACAAAATATAGAAAAAGATCCTGCTCTAGAACGAAGATTTCAGAAAATAAAAATTGTTGCACCTTCAATAGATGATACTGTATCAATTTTAAGAGGATTGAGAGAAAGATACGAAGTTCATCATAGTGTAAGAATTTCTGATAATGCTTTAGTTGCAGCTGCCACTCTTAGCGAAAGATATATTAACGACAGATTTCTTCCTGACAAAGCAATAGATCTAATCGATGAGGCAGCCTCAAGATTAAATATGATCATAACTTCCAAACCTGAAGAAATTGATGAAATAGATCGAAAAGTTTTACAGTTTGAGATGGAAAAATTCTCTTTAAAGAGAGAAACAGATGATTTTTCTATAGAAAGATTAAAAAAAATCAATAATGAACTTTTATCACTAAAAGATAGACAGGCAGAATTAGGCGCTCAATGGAAAAAAGAAAAAGATGAAATTGATGAGATTAGCACCATAAAAGAGGAAATTGAATCCATACAATTAAAAATAGATCAAGCCAAAAGGAGTTTTGACCTCAACAAAGCAGCAGAATTAGAATTTGGAACTTTAAATTCTTTACAAAAAAAATTGAAAGAAAAAAGTGAGTCCTTGGTTAATTCTCACAAAAAAGGAGAAACGAGTCTTTTAAGGCAAGAGGTAACATTCGATGATATTGCAGAAGTCGTGTCAAAATGGACGACGATTCCAGTACAGAACTTAAACCAGTCAGAAAAAGATAAGCTTTTAAGCCTAGAATCGATCCTTCAAGAAAAAATTATTGGGCAAGATAGTGCAATTAGAGCTGTTGCAGATTCCATCAAGAGATCAAGGACTGGTCTAAATGATCCAAGCAAGCCATTAGCCAGTTTTCTCTTTTTAGGTCCAACTGGTGTTGGAAAAACAGAGCTTAGTAAAGTTGTAGCAAAAGTAATATTCGATTCAAATTCTTCAATGACAAGACTGGATATGTCTGAATATATGGAAAAACATTCAGTTAGCAAAATCATAGGTGCGCCTCCTGGATATTTAGGTTTCGAATCAGGCGGTCAACTAACTGAAGCTGTACGCAAAAATCCTTATTCATTGATACTTCTTGATGAAATAGAGAAAGCTCATAAAGATATCTTAGATATTCTTTTACAGGTTCTTGATGATGGAATCATTACTGATGGTCAAGGTCGTACCATCAATTTCAAAAATTCAATCATCGTTCTCACAAGTAATTTAGGAAGTCAATCAATAAATGATTTATCAGTTAGAAAAGAAGATACAAATGAAATTAAAAAGGTTGTAGATAATGAACTTAAAAAATTTTTCAAGCCTGAGTTTTTAAATCGACTTGATGAAATAGTTATTTTTAATAATTTAGAATTAAATGACATAAATGAAATTGCAAAAATCCAGCTTCAAAATTTAGAAAAAAGACTTAACAAAAAAAACTTAAAATTAAAAATTACAGATGAGGCAATTAACCAACTTGTCGAGAATAGTTTCGATCATGCCTATGGTGCTAGGCCTTTAAAAAGAATTATTCAAAAACAAATTGAGACAAAAATTTCAAATAATATATTGAATAATTATTACCTTAATAAAGACGAGATTAAAATTTATCTGGTTAATGGAGAGCTAATTGTTGATTAAAGATCTAAATTAAAGAATTATATTACTTAAAATTTAACAACTTTAATCTAAAATTTGAACCATTCAGGAATTTCCTCATAACATGCTTTATTAGATTTATTTTCTTTTGATTCTGTTTTCCAACAACATGTTCTGCCTTTATCCTTGTCCTGCAAGTATTCATTAGCCCATCTCCAAATCAATGCAGAAGTGGACTCCATTCCCACATTATCCATAATTCTCAGATCTAAAGCATCTAACTCATGTAATTTTTCCCAGTAATTCAACAAAGGATCATCTTTATTTACTAAAAAAGTATGGTCAAATTGCTCCTTTAGTCTATTTTCTAGGGGCTTTAGGCTTGAAAAATCCACAACAAAACCATTTAGGTCTAACTTTTTTGCAGTGAACCAAAAGGTGAATGATCTCGAATATCCATGAACAAATCTGCAGTGGCCTTCATGGCGCCATTGCCTATGTGAACAGGGAAAATCCTCGTAACTTTTGCTGCATGAAAATTTCGCAGAATGAATATACATCAATTAACTGTTAGGATAATTTTTAATAAAACACATTTAGTAGTATTTAACATAACGAACATAATGACTTATTCAACTAATTTTTCTATAGAAGATCTACACTTTGATAATTATGGATTAATCCCCGCAATAGCACAAGATTGGCTAGACGGATCAATTCTTATGCTTGCTTGGATGAACAAAGAATCGTTGGCAATGACACTTGAAACCAAAAACGTTCATTACTGGAGTAGATCAAGATCAGAAATTTGGAGAAAAGGAGCTACAAGTGGAAGTACCCAAATACTTAAGGAGATAAGATTCGACTGCGATAATGATGCATTAATCCTTTTGATTGAACAAAATGGTTTAGGAGCATGTCACACTGGTGAAAAAAGTTGTTTTTTCAACGAAATCCAAATTAATCAAAATGATAAAAAAGAGAAAAGAACAACTCCCTTCTCAAATATTAGCTCTGAATTATTTAATACAATTCACGAAAGATCAATAAATCCATCAGAAAAAAGTTACACAAATCAATTATTAACAAAAGGCAGTAATACTATCTTGAAGAAAATAGGAGAGGAATCCGCAGAATTTATAATGGCGTGCAAAGATAATGATAAAAATTCAATCTCAAATGAAGCTGCTGATTTAATTTATCATCTACAAGTAGCCCTTATGCATAAAGGCGTTGAGTGGAGAGATGTACTTACTGTTCTAGAATCAAGAAGAAAAAATTAAATAATTAAAATTCATAATTTATAATTTTTTAAACCTAAAAATTTGAAAAAAAATTGTTAATTAACTAATTAATAATTATTAATTAATTATTAATTAATTATTACATGTATGGCTTATTAATGAATTGACTATAAGTTGGATATATCAATCAATGAGGTAAATCGTGAGTTCATTAAGCGATTTTCTTGGTGAAATAGGTCGTCATCAACTTTTGACTCCCGAAAGAGAACTCACTATGGGCAGAAAAGTCCAAGAAATGGTCTTGCTTATTAATAGATGTCAAGAGGCAGGTGGCAAAGGGCCTGCTTGTGAATATTCCCAAGATGAAAGAAAAAAGATCAAGATTGGCGAAAAAGCTAAAAACGAGATGATAACTGCCAATCTAAGACTAGTCGTCAACCTTGCTAAAAGATACCAAGGGAAAGGATTAGAGTTACTTGACTTAATTCAGGAAGGGACATTAGGTCTTACAAGGGCCGTAGAAAAATATGATCCGTCTAGAGGACATAGATTTTCTACCTATGCTTATTGGTGGATTAGGCAAGGTCTAAATAGAGCATTATCAACTCAAAGTAGAACGATTAGGATCCCTGTTAACATTAATGAAAAACTTACAAAACTAAGATCAGCAAAATCAAAGCTTATGCAACTTAAGGGTGTTCCACCCAGTAGTGATCAGCTAGCTGAAGAAATGAAAATAACTAAAGAAGAAATTGACGAACTCCTTTCTTGCGAATTGAGAAGCATCACTGTTAGTCTCCAAGGTACTGTTAAATCAAAATCAGATCCTTCCGAGTTGGTGGACATCCTTCCAAGTGATCAGGTTGCCCCAATGGAGTTAGCAGAATTAGCCGAAAGGACAGCCTCGGCTTGGAAGTTACTAGATAAAGCAAATTTAACTGAAAAAGAAAGAAAGATAGTAAGCCTAAGATTTGGTTTAGACGGCTCAAATGAATGGAGAACTTTAGCTGAAGTTGCAAGACATATGAGTTGTAGCAGGGAATATTGTCGACAAGTTGTTCAACGTGCTCTGAGGAAACTTAGAAAAGCAGGAATACAGAATGGACTAGTTGATAGTATTAGCTAAAAATTTCAATAAAAACATTTAAATTTCATTTATAAAGATGAAAGAGAATTACAAAACCCAAGAAAAAATCTACGATGCTGAAGTTTTAGAGAGTTCAACATTTGATGAAAATATCATTATCAAGATTCTTATTAAAGCAGGAAGAACAATTGCCAAGCCTGCCTTAGAAGTTTTGGAGATGGCCTTAGATCCTTTTACTCCTGCACAAGTAAGAGTTTCATTAATGGCTGCACTAGCCTATTTAATAATGCCATTTGATCTTTTCCCTGACTTTATGCCTTTAGTTGGGTTTAGTGATGATTTTGTAGCCCTTACAGCAGTACTCAGTATATGGAGCAAATACATGACTCCTTCAATAAGAGCAAGAGCAGAGAATAAGCTTAATAAGTTATTTCCTTTTTTTTGAATGACTAAATTATCTATACAGGAAGAAAAAGAACTCGTCTCCTTCATTAAAGATTGGTTAAAATCTCATGGATTTACCCAAAAAGACTTAGCAAATGAATTAAATATTAAATCAAGCAGAACCTCTGAGATTATTTTCAAAATTAAAGAGTTATATAAGAAAGGCGGCATGTTCAATATTGCAAAAAATCTTATAGAGATTGAGCAAAAGTGGTTAAATAATATTAAGAATGATTGTCGAGAAACAAAACAAAATCAACCATATAATCAATTAGATATCGACTCGTTAGTAAACCAGATAACTCAAGATACTTGTGAATAAATATTATTTAAAATATTATATTTTAGTTTCAAGAAATATAACTCCCTTGAAAATAACCTTCGAATAAATATCAATTTAATTCCTTAATATGATAAATAATTAAATTATTAAAGCAAAAATATTATATATTTTAATTTAAATTAATTATTCAATTAATAATTTATAATTACTAAAAATAATTTCTTAAGTTATATTTAAAACGCCTGAATCCAGGGATAAATATCATAATTAATCCATATACCTTTTTTCCAATATATATCTTCCTCAATAAGATCTTTCAACTCATTTTCATCATTAGCATTAAAAATTCCAAACAAATATTTGGTGCATTTTGTTGGCCCTAATGTAATAAGTATATCTCGATCTTTTAAGTTTTTAAGTCTATTAAGATGTTGTTCACGAAATGGTTCCCTTTTAATAATTGCATCTTGACAGTACTTTCCAAAAACTACAAACTTTTCCATTTTTAAAGATAAATAATAGAATAAATACATACTAAATAATTGCATATATTACACACAAATTGCTATGTTATTTAATACAACTTTCTTTTAATTAATTATGCTAACTGGAAGCGATCTCCTTGCAAAAGTTAAAGAACTTGGTGATGTTAGCAAATCTGACCTAGTTCGCGCCTGTGGATATGTTTCTAATAAGAAAAACGGAGGTGAACGATTAAACTTTACCGCATTTTATGAAGCACTTTTAGAAGCAAAAGGGGTTAATCTTGGTGATTCTGGAGTCGCAGGTATTGGGAAAGGTGGAAGAAAACTTAGTTATATAGCTACAGTTCAAGGCAATGGAAATCTTCTAATTGGGAAAGCGTATACAGCACTTCTTGATTTAAAAGCAGGTGATGAATTCGAAATTAAGCTAGGAAGAAAACAAATTAGATTATTACCTACAGAAGGATCTTAAAGACAACAAAAATAAATTGAATACATCATTTTAAATTAATAAATTATCTTTTTATTTATTTTTTTTGATCTGCAGCTAAACGCATTTCTTTACAAAATTTACCTACATGATAGACGACATCTTTTTCACTTGAACTAGAAATTCGTTTTACAAATGCACTTCCAATAATTACTCCATCTGCTCCCCACTCACGAACTTTATTTACATGTTCAGGGGTAGATATCCCAAAACCAACAGCAATTGGATTGCTATTTACATCTTTTAATTTAGCAATAAGATTTTCTACTCTATTTTCCATTTTATTTCTCTCACCAGTGACACCAGTAACACTTACTAAATAAGTAAAGCCTTTTGTATGATTTGATATTTGTTTCATTCTTTCAAAAGGAGTAGTAGGAGCTACCAATAAAATCAAGTCTATGGAATGGTTACTAACTATTTTAGAAAATTTATAAGCTTCCTCTAAAGGAAGATCAGGAACTATTAGTCCAGAAACTCCAGCATTAGATGCCATCTCGCAAAAATTTTCAAAACCAAAACATAGTAATGGATTTAAGTAAGAAAAAAGAATGATGGGAATATTTAATTTGCCTTTTAAAGACTCTAAAAGTTTAATTACTTTTCTTGGATTAGTACCTGACTTTAAGGCGCGAGAGGCCGCAACTTGAATAACTGGTCCGTCTGCAAGTGGATCACTGTAAGGGATACCTAATTCAATAAGGTCAGCTCCATTTTCTTGTAACTTCAATAGGATCTCAGAAGTTATTTCAATATTGGGATCCCCAGCCATGATGAAAGGCATCAAAGCTAATTTTTTGTTATTTTTTAACTCAACAAACTTCTCATCTACCTTAGATAGAGATTCGTTTTTAGTAATTTGCATTTTGTTATCTTTCATGATTTTTGAATTTTTTCTATGAAAAATTTATGGATTTTTCTCTAAATCTTCCATTAGTTTTTGCTGCTCTTCCTTTGACAATGAATTGAATTTGGTTTCTAGTTTATCATTAACAATTTTTTCATACTCTTTTCTATAACGCTTCCTTTGTTCCATAAACGTCATTTTTCCATTTATAACTCTATAAACATAAGATGTTACCCAAGTAATAACAATCAAAATCAAGATACAACTTGAGAGAGTAGTAGATGTAAAATTTTCGATGCCATTTTGCGGTGCAAATTTATAACTAATTAATCCAATAAATGAAATCAATAAACCTATTTGTATAACTTTACCTTTAGTCAATAATTTACCCTTTACCACTTCCTTTCAATCTGAGATTTAAAAATGGAGAAAATAAAATTAAACCTGGAAAGAAAAGAAATACAAGGCCATAAATTCCTAATCTTTCAAATTTGCCCATAATATTCCATCTATTATTCATCCAGTAAAATAGTAATAATGGAATAACCAATAAATAGGTAGAAATAATTCCAATATAAGCAATTAAAGTAGCTAATGAATTATTAAAAAAACTTTCCATTTTGATTTATGGTTGATTAGTTAAAACATAACAATTATTAGAAGTTATCGTCAGAACTAAAAAATAAATAATTAAATAATGGGAGTGGGGGGACTTGAACCCCCACGAGCTAAATCGCTCGACGGATTTTAAGTCCGGCGCGTCTACCAATTCCGCCACACTCCCAATAGCAATTTGCGCTTTTTTATCGTAGCCGAAAGCAACCCATTTAACCAAGAAAAATTGGAATATTTACACTTTTAATTTTCAGATTAACTCAAATTTTTTAATTTACTAAACCTTCTACTTGCCAGTGTAAAATTTCACCTGCATGAAATGGTTTTATTTGTCCGACAATATTATTTTCTTCAACAACATCAATAAATTCTTTAATTTTATTAGGTCTAGAAACTAATTTTAATTTTTCTTTATTTGGGGAAACATTATAAAAATTGGGGCCATTTAAACTTGCAAACTTTTCAAAATTATCTAGAGCATCTTCCTCTTCGAATACTGTTAAATAGCTTTCTATTGCTACTGGCGAATTAAAAATGCCAGCACATCCACAAAAAGCCTTCCACTTCCTAAGGTGTGGAGCAGAGTCAGTTCCCAAGAAAAAACATTTTTTTCCACTTGTTGCAGCTCTCCTTAAAGCGAGTCTATTATTTTCTCTCTTAGCAACTGGTAAGCAGTAAAAATCACTATTTAAACCTCCAAAAAACATTGCATTTCTATTTATATGCAAATGATGCGGAGTAATAGTAGCTCCAATATTATTTTCTTGAACAAAATCTACGGCATAAGAGGTGGTTATATGTTCTAAAACAATTTTTAATTTTGGAAATCTTTTAGTTATTTGGGAGAGTTCTTTATCTATAAAAACCTCTTCTCTATCGAATACATCTACTTCAGAATCAGTCACTTCCCCGTGAATTAAAAGAGGCATTCCATTATCTTGCATTGATTCGAAAATATTATATAGATTTTCTATTTTCTTTACTCCATGACTGGAATTTGTTGTCGCATTAGCAGGGTATAATTTTGCTGCGAAAAAGATATTATTTTTGAAACCATTTATTAGCTCTGCTTTATTAGTCTCATCTGTAAGATACATCGTCATTAGTGGTTCAAACTTAGAACTTTCTGATAACGCTTCAATAATAGATTTTTTGTAAGAGATAGCGCTTTCAACGGATGTAATAGGAGTTTTAGTATTTGGCATAACGATAGCTCTTCCAAAAAATTTGGAAGTAAAATGAATGATATTTTTTAATACAAGACCTTCTCTTAAATGTAAATGCCAATCATCAGGTTTTATTATAGTTAAAGTCTTCAAAATTTTTTCTATTTAATCAATTTTAACAGCAAATTAAAATTGACAATAATTTATAGATATTCGAGGATAGTTATTAACCAATTATGAAGATTTTTATTATCTAAATAAATCCTAGATATGAGTGATTTTTTATTTCCAATAATAGAAATAGTTTTAGGAGTAGTTCTACTTTTTGCTGGAGGAGAGTTCTTTATTCAAGGAGCCATATTTTTATCTTTAATTTTAGGAATACCTCAAATAGTAATTGGATTAACAGTTGTTTCTCTTGGAACAAGCTCTCCTGAGTTGTTAGTAAGTTTAAGTTCAATTTTTAAAGGCAGTGATTCGCTTGCGGCGAGCAATGTAATTGGAAGCAATATTTTCAATGTTCTCGTTGTTTTGGGTATAAGCTCATTGATAACGCCTCTCAAGGTAAAAAGCAGAATAGTCAGAAGAGATGTTCCTCTATTAATGGCTATCTCTTGTGCTGTTTGGGCCATGTCATCAACTGGCTTATTGACTTTGCAAGCAGGGGTCTTTCTAATATTTTGTTTAGTCTTAAATACAATATGGGAAATTAATACCATCAATGAGAAAGGGGAAGAGACAAAAGATGCTGAACCAGAGATAGAAGAATTTAAAGATAACTATAAAGGGAAACTTAATATTTTAATAAAGTTAATATTGGGAATATTTCTTTTAAGCTTTGGTTCAAATATTTTAGTAAATGGTTCTCAAACGCTTGCTACTCTTTTGGGAGTAAATGAAATTGTTATTGGTTTAACTATCGTCGCCACCGGAACATCATTGCCCGAATTAGTGACTTCGATAATTGCTGCATTTAAAGGTAAAACAGATCTTGCGATTGGTAATGTGATAGGAAGTAATTTGCTCAATCAACTTCTAATCCTTGGAAGTTGTAGTATTTTCTCAGGATTTAAAGGTCTAGTAATTGAACAAAGTCTAATAAAAGTTGACTTACCTTTTATGGTTTTAACTACCTTTGCATGCTTACCAATTTTCTGGAGCAAAGGGAAAATCACTAGAATTGAAGGGTTTATTTTGATTAATTTTTATATTTTTTACATTCTCGATAAGATACTCTTTTTGAATGGATTTAATTATCTCTCTGAATTAAGGATAGGTTTATTTATTTACTTTTCACTACTTATAGTAATTCTATTTGCTCAAGAAAAATTAAAATTTTCTAATTCATAATTTTAGCCATACATTGTCACAAACTCTTCTGAGATGGTTGGGTGCAAAGCCATAGTAATATCAAAGTCTTTTTTTGTTATCCCTGCATTTAATGAAATTGATACCATTTGAATAATCTCAGATGATGTTTCTCCAAACATATGACATCCCAGGACTTTATCAGTTAGCTTATGAACTACAATCTTTAACATACATTTTGATTTATTCTCTTTAAAAGTATTAGACATAGGGGTAAATTTGCATTTGAAAACTTTTATATTTTTTTCAGTGTAAATCTCTTTAGCTTTTTTCTCACTTAAGCCAACTGTTGAAAGTTCAGGAATTGTAAATACGGCTTTAGGGATATAGTCATAATTTACTTTTCTTTTTTGGTCATTAAAAAAATTATCCGAAAAAACTCTACCTTGTTCTATTGCTACTGGAGTTAAGTTTGGTTTATTTATAATATCGCCAACTGCAAAAATATTTGCGTTGCTTGTTTGATTAAGTTCATTAACATCCAAATATTGGCCATCCATCTTTAGATTTAAGAAATCTAAATTTAAGGGCAAAAGATTTGGTTCTCTACCTGTAGCAATAAGGATATTATTTGTTAGAAGGTTATCGCCTGAGTCTAAGGTAGATTCCAAATTTCCATTTACTCTCTTGATAGACTTTAATCTAGTATTGGAGATTATATTTATTTGATTAAAAGTAGGTGATTCCTCAAGACATGAAGAAAGATCCTCATCAAAGCCATTAAGTAAATTTTGACCTCTAATTAACTGAGTAACTTCAGTACCTAAATTTGCGAAAATAGAAGCAAATTCACAAGCAATATATCCTCCACCAACTATTAATATTGATTTGGGAAACTTCTCTAATTCAAAAATATCATCACTAGTCCATGCTAAATCTATCCCAGGAATATTCAATTTCTTAGGTTTACCTCCTACTGAAATAAGAATTTTCTCTGAACTTATCTTATTTATAATTTTATTTGTTTCTGGACAAATTATTTCTAATTCATTTTGAGTTGTAAATCTTCCTTGGCCCTCAAAAACAGTTACATCTAATTTATTTAGAGAATTTCTATGTAAATTACTTAATCTGGAAACCTCCTTCCTAACATTCTTCAATAAAATACTGGATTCAAAGCTAATACCTGTACTTTTTAAGCCATATCCTTCAGAAGAACTCATATTTCTTTTACTTACAGCAGCATAAACCATCAATTTTTTAGGGACACATCCCCGTATTACACAAGTTCCTCCAATTTTATTTTTTTCAATGATTGCAACTTTTGCTCCATAAATAGCAGCACGTTTAGCCGCCGCCAGTCCCCCAGACCCAGCACCGACAACAATTAAATCAAATTTAAATTCCAAGACTTTTTTAATCAATTAATATAACGTTAGTTTATAGCTTTAATTCAAATAATGAACGGGATTTTGACATGGGATGATTTAAATAAGTTTGAAATTGAAGAATTTGATAGAGTCAATGGTATTAATAATTCCCAAGCAAATTTAAGATTATTTGGGCACACTAAAGATGATGTAATAGTTACTCTTTATAGAGATAGACATTCTTGGTGCCCTTATTGCCAGAAAATATGGTTATGGCTTGAATTCAAGAGGATTCCGTACAGAGTAAAAAAAATAAATATGTTTTGCTATGGTCAAAAAGAAAGTTGGTTCCTCGATAAAGTCAGATCAGGTAAATTACCTGCGATTGAATTTAAAGGACAAGTTATAACTGAAAGTGACAACATCATAGCTTTTTTAGAAAACAAATTTGGAGCTCTTGGGTCTTTTATAACTTCGAGTCACCTCAGAAAAACTAGAGAATTAGAGAGAGAAATTTTCAGCTCCTGGTGTAATTGGCTTTGCCGAGAAAGCTTTAATTTTTTGGATAACTCTTTTAGAAAAAAAAGATTTAAAGAATCTATTTCTAAATTTGATAAAATCTTGAGCGGATCAGTTTCTGGGTTCATTGATCCAGCATTATCTAAATCTGGTGATATTGAGCCTGGTACTGGGGATATAATTTTTATTCCTTATATGGAAAGAATGAATGCTTCTTTAACTTATTATAAAGGTTTTAATTTAAGATCCAATTACCAATATGTAGATAAATGGCTTACCCTTTTTGAAGGGAAAAGTGCCTATAGAGGAACTCAGGGAGATTTTCATACTCATTCTCATGATTTACCGCCACAAATGGGGGGATGTTACAAAGAAAGTAACGATGAACAGATTGATTTCTCTAATTCAATAGATAGTGGGGAGGGCCTTGGTAATTTTGAATTTAATCAAAAGTATGATTCAAAATTTTACGCTGCATTCGCTCTGAACAGAGTAATAAAGCATAAAGATAGTTTAATAAAAGTAAATCCATACGATAATGGATACTTTGAAGAATCACTGAGATCAGCATTGACACATATGGTTACAGGTGAAGTTAGTATTCCTGTGAATATTTCAGGAAAATCTTTGAGATATTTAAAAAATAGAATCTCAGTACCAAGAGATATGCCAATTATTTCTGCAAGATTATTAAGAAAATCATTAAATAAAATTGAACTACTAAGTAATAATAATGAAATAGATAAGATACCCCTCAACCATAGATATGATCAAGATCCTAGAAATTTCATTTCTAATTAACTATAAATTTTTTCTTGAATCTATTTGAAGTAAATCTCTTATTTTTTGAACTTGACTTGCGATATTAGGATCGACAGATAACTTTTTTTCAACTTGTTCAATAGCATACATAACAGTTGTATGATCTTTTCCCCCAAATTCATCTCCAATTCTTGGTAGGCTTAAATCGGTTCCATGTCGCATAAGATACATGCCTATTTGTCTAGCTTGACTTACTGGTTTTCTTCTACTTGAACTAATCAATTCATCAGTAGAAACTTTGAAAAAATCTGAAACTTTGTTAATAACTTGTTTAGGAGTTACGACTACTCCAACACTATTAGGATCAAGCATTGGAGCAATTGATTGAACTGTCATTGGCAAGCCTGTTATTGAAGCGAATGCAACAGCTCTAGTAAATGCCCCTTCTAATTCTCTAATATTCGAAGTGAATCTTCCTGCTATGAATTGAATTAAATCTCGCGGAAGGCTCATCCTTTCTTGTTCTGCCTTTTTTTGAAGTATTGCCGTCCTCGTTTCAAGGTCAGGTGGTTGAATATCTGCAGTCATACCCATTGAAAACCTAGAAATCAATCTCTCTTGAATCCCCGATAATTGATTTGGAGGCCTATCACTTGCTATAACTATTTGACTTCCTGATTCGTGAAGAGCGTTAAAAGTATGAAAGAATTCCTCCTGTGTATATTCTTTACCTTCTAAGAACTGTATATCATCAATTAAAATTAAATCTACATTTCTATATTTGTCTCTAATAGCTGTCATTCCATCTCTCCTAATACCACTAATAACATCATTAGTAAAAGTCTCTGTAGAAACATATTTAACTTTTGCTTCTGGATCTATTTCTACTCGATAGTGACCTATTGCTTGCATTAAATGAGTTTTACCAAGACCTACTCCACCACAAATAAATAAAGGATTAAATTCTCTCCCAGGAGATTCTGCAACAGCTAAAGCTGCTGCGTGAGCCAACCTACTATTTGGGCCCACAACAAATCTCTTAAAAACGTAACGTAAATTTAAACCATTAGGATTTTTGAATTGATTTTTTGAAGAATTATCTTGGCTATTTTTTGAAAAAGATTTATTTTTATGATTAACGTTTTGTTCAATTAGGTTTTCATTATTTATAACTTCCTTCCTCATGTTTGTTTCAGATTTAAAAGAAACTTTTACGTTATGGCCACAAATTTCTTGTGCAGCTTTTTCGATGGTTTCACAATAATTCTTTCTTAACCAATCACTGGAAAATGTATTTGGAGCGATTAAGGTCAATACCCCATTCTCAAAACAGTTAAATTTAGCAGGCCTTATCCATGTTTCAAATGAAGGCTTACTTAAAGTTTTTTGGAGTAATTGTTGAACTTCCGCCCAAATAGGATTAGTTGCTTGCAAAGTTTTAATCTATAGATTATTAATCTAGTTGGAATTTAATAATTGGCCATTATCAAATCACAAGATCACGACAAATTTAAAATTTTTTAACAAAGCATGCTCAAAATTTATAGCAATAAATTTTTTTATTTTATAGACATATAATTATTATAAATCTTGTTGAAGTTTTGGATAAAGCATTACTAATTATCATGGCTAAATGGAATGGTTTTGGAAGATGCAAAACAAGATTATCCAGAGATATAGGTAAGATTAATTCGGCACATGTGCAAAGTGTGATGACCAAACACACTATCTCCGTCGCCAAAGCTCTCCAAAGAATTAAACCAATTCATATTTCTATAGCCATATCAGGTCTAGGGGGAAATAATTGTAGAAAATGGTCTCGGCAATTAGGAATTAAAAAGTTTAATTTACAGGGGAAAGGTTGCTTGGGAGAAAAAATGAAGAGGCAAATAATCATAAACAAAAAATTTTGTAATCAGAACAAGATAAAAAATATTATTTTTATTGGTACTGATCTCCCAGATTTATGCCATTTAGATTTATTGAATACCATCAAAGAGCTAAAACAAAATGATCTTGTATTAGGTCCATCTAATGATGGGGGTTATTGGCTTATTGGTTTATCAGAAAAAATAATATCTCAACATCTTCATTTACCATTTATCAATATTAGTTGGAGTAAAGAAACTGTTTTACAAAATACTATTAATAATTTTTCGTCTACTAAATTGAAATATAAGTTTCTAAATCAAAAAATAGATATAGATACAATAATAGATATTGAAAATAGAAAGTAAAAAAACTTGTCTAAAATCTCAATTATTATTCCAACCATCAATGAAGCTAATAATTTGCCATTATTGCTTTCAGACTTGTTGATTATTCCTAAAGAGGCGGAAATTCTTATAGTTGACTGTGGTAGTGAAGATAAAACTATTGACATAGGCAATATATATGGAGCGAAAGTATATAAATCTAAAGAAAGAAATCGAGGCTTACAATTAGATATAGGTGCTAAAAATTCAAAAGGAGACTGGCTCATATTTTTACATGCGGACACTAGATTAACCAATAAGTGGTTTACAAAAATAAAATCAGTTTTTAAGGGAGATAAAAAATATATTTACTATTTTAAATTCAAAATAAACAACAAAAAGATAATTTATAGATTCCTCGAGCCTATTGTTAATTTTAGAAGCAAATATTTTAAAGAGCCTTATGGAGACCAAGGTTTAATAATTCATAGATCTATTTATTTCAAGAATAATGGATTTAGAAACATTGCATTAATGGAAGACTTAGATTTTATAAGGAGATTAAAGAAAAAAAAAGATTTAAAGCAATTAAATTTACCTATTTTTACAAGTTCTAGGAAATGGGAAAAAACTAATGTTTTTCTCCAAGCTTTCAAAAACTGGAACTTTAGAAGAAGATGGTTAAATGGCGAATCAACAAAATCTATATATTCTGATTACTACAAAAAATAATTAATTTGCGTACCAAAAAGCGCATTTAGATCCCTTAGGTTCTAATACCCAGCCTTGTCTTTTGTAAAATGAAACCACTTCCGCGTCAGCAAAAAGTGTAACCTTTGAAATGCCAATATTTTTTAATTCTTTTAGGATATATTTCATTAACTCTTTACCCAGTCCTAGCCCTTGATAGACAGGATTAACAGCCACATCCCAAACTGTTGCTTCTAGGATTCCATCGCCAGTACATCTTGCAAATCCTACTAGCCTAGGAAATTTATCGTCATGGCGCCATAAACCAACAACCAAAATACTAAAGTCCAAAGCTCTTTTAACTCTTCTTATTGGTCGCCTGCTCCATCCAACAGTTTGTAAAAGTTGATCTAGTTCAATAAGATCTAATTCTTTTCTTTTACTACATACAAAAATTTCTTCTTTGTTTTTTTGAGTAAATTCATAAGAATTTAAACCATAGATATCTATAAGTTTATCCCTCGATATACTGTTAGATTTTTTTACTGATGAGCCCTGGTTTCTAAAAATCATTAAAAATTTGCGAATCCTTTTCTTTGAAGCTCAGAGAGCTGAAAATATAAACCCTTTTTCATTCTTAATTCACGATGTGAGCCCTCTTCAACTAACGACCCTCCCTTTAAAACTAAAATCTTATCAGAACTTTCAATAGTTGCTAATCTGTGCGCTATGACTAATGCAGTTCTTTTTGTAAGAATTCTTTCAAGATCTTTCTGCAAAGAAGCTTCAGTAGAAGGATCCATAAATGCTGTGGCTTCGTCCATTATCAAAACAACAGGATTTCTAATCGCTACTCTTGCTACCGATATAAGTTGTCTCTCTCCAGAAGATAGATTCCCACCTCTTTCTCTAAGATAAGTATTCAAACCTTCAGGTAATTTTTTTAGCAAATTATTTAATCCTAATTCTTTACAAATATTTTCTAGTTTGAGATTGTCTATATTGGCACTTAGTTTCAAATTATCTGCAACATTCCCACTAAAGATAAAGGTATCTTGTAAAACTACTCCCAACATATTTCTAAGAGTAGCGATAGGAATATCTTTTATATTAATATCATCGATTAAAATTTGGCCTGATTGAGGTTCATATAATCTACATAACAATCTAATTATGGTTGTTTTACCAGAACCAGTTGGCCCCACGAAAGCTACATGCTCTCCTGGGTTTATCAAGAAAGATAAATTCTTTAAAATATATTCACCTTCATTGTAAAAGAAACTAACATTTTTGAACTCAATCTTACCCTTAAATTTATTTGCATTTCGGATATCTTCTGAAAAGTGCCTTGCCGAAGTAGAGTCTTTAATCTGAATTTCTTCATCCAATAATTCATTTATTCTTTCAACAGCCGTAAGACCTCCTTGGATCTGAGTAAATCTTTCTGCAAGCTGTCTTAAAGGCTCAAAAAGTCTTTGGGAATATAAAATAAAAGTTGTCAAAGTTCCTAAACCAATATTCCCAGAGGTAACAAGATACCCTCCAACTGCTAAAACTAAGGAAACAGCGGCAAGCGAAATCCACTCTATAAATGCGGAAATACTACTGTCATAAAATATTGTTCCATTAACTGCTTTTTTATATGCACCTCCAGTAGTAGAAAATTTCTTGCTATTGAAAGCCTCTCTTCTGAACATCTGAACAACTTCTAAACCTTGAAGATTCTCTTGAAAATCAGAGTTGAGTTGAGATAACTCCTCTCTTACTCGATAATTAGCTCTTCTATAACGTTTTTGCAGCCAAATAATGAAATATGAAACGGGAATTTGAGTTAAGAGCAATAAAATGGCAAGTCCTCGATCAATTGAAAGCATTGTTAATGAAATCACAATCAGGCTGACAAAGTCAGCGATAACTCCAACTGCTCCACTACCAAAAACCTCAGCTAAAGCATCAACATCATTGGTTAATCTAGTTAGTAATTTCCCAACAGGCATTTTATCGTGATACTTAAGTGACAAAGATATTGAATGATCAAAAAGTTCTCTTCTTATCCTTGCAGTTAATTTTTGCCCCACCGCTTGAATATTGTAGGTTTGGTATCCTTGCAAAACCAACCTAAATATTACTGTTACAAATAAGGTTAAAATGATGGCATTTATTGACTGCCCAATAAAAGTTTTACTTAGCCAAACTTCTGTACTTTCATTTTTAAGAAGGGTAATTGCTTGACCAACTAACAATGGTTGAATAGCTCCTGAGAAAGAAACAGGTAACAAAACTATTAAGATTAAATAGATTGTTTTTTTATCTTTAGTTAAATATTTACCTAACTTTTTTATCCTTCTAAAATCCTTAAACATTAAGCTATTCTTTATAAAACATTTGTAGATTCTATTGATAAAATCGTATCTCTGAGATGATTATCATCTAACCTCATAGATAAAGGATTTCCAATTAATCTTGCCGTCGAGTAGAAAAGATCATCTATTTTAATTAAACCATTCTCCTTAAGAGTCTTTCCAGTTGCCACCAAATCAACTATTGCCTCTGCCATACCAGTAATAGGACCAAGCTCTACTGAACCTGTCAAATGAACTATTTCTACAGGAATATTTAATTCATCAAAATAAGATCTCGCTGTTCTAATAAATTTACTTGCTACTTTACAATTCGCTGGAAGATCAGTTGGTTTTGAATAATTGCTATTTTTCTTGACCGCCAACGACATATGACAACCCCCAAATCCTAAATCTAATAACTTTGCGACTTTTAATTCAGATTCACTTAATACGTCATACCCAACAATGCCTAAATCAGCTTGACCATAACTTACATAAACAGGAACATCCCCATTTCTTACTAATAAAGCTTTAGCTCGTTTACAATTTGATTCAAAGGTTAATGATCTATTATTTTTGTCCAACGCATCAGAAAAATCTAACCCAGCTCTTTTAAAAGTTGAAATTGAATCTTTTAACAGAGCTCCTTTTGGTAAAGCTATAGTAAACATAGATCAATTTCTTCCAAGGATTCTTCATTCTAAGTTAACAATGGAATTTAATAAAGCTCGAAATATAATAGGACTCAGAGTTTTAAGTGATAACATCATTTGGTTGTGGGTAAAAGATAAATCCGTTGTAGTTGTAGATCCATCTATACACGAACCAGTAATTAGATATATAGATGAAAATAATTTCCACTTAAAAGCTATTTTGCAAACTCATCATCATTCAGACCATATTGGAGGAACGAAGTATCTTATTGAAAAATGGCCAAATGTTAAGGTGATTGCTTCTTCCAAAGAAAAAAAGCGAATACCTTTTCAAAATGTATCCGTAAAAGATGGAGAAACTTTGAATATCCTAGGTGAAGAAGTAAAAATAATTGAAGTATTAGGACATACAAGCTCACATATTGCCTTCTTTTTGAATACTGACAAAAATCCTATTCTTTTTGTTGGTGATACATTATTTTCTGGAGGCTGTGGAAAAATTTTTGAAGGAACTTATCAACAAATGTATTCTTCACTAGAAAGAATCAAATCTTTACCAAAAAATACTCTCATATATTGTGCACATGAATATACAAAGGCAAATATATTGTGGGCATTGAATCTCAAGCCAAAAGATCAAGATATAAAAAATAAACTTTTGGAAGTTGAAAAAAAACTTTCTCTTAATGAGTTAACAATTCCATTTTTACTTGATGAAGAGATGAAAATAAACCTTTTCTTAAGAGCAAAAAATTTAGAAGAATTTACTTTTTTAAGAACAAATAAAGATTTATGGGTTTAAATAAATAGGTATCTTATTAAACAAATGTCCCCCAAACAAGTAATTAAAACATCAAATGCTCCAGATCCAGTAGGACCTTATAATCAAGCAATAAAAGCTGGGGATTTTATCTATTGTTCTGGTCAAATTGCTATAGACCCAACTTTAAATGAAATAACATGTTTAGGTGATATAGAGAAGGAAACTATTCAAGTTTTAAAAAATCTCGCAGAAGTTCTTAAAGCTGGCGGAGCCAAAATAGAGGATGTAATAAAAACAACTATTTACTTAACGGACTTAAGTAATTTTCAAATTGTCAATAAAATATATAGTGATTTTTTTAATATAGAGAATCCTCCAGCAAGAGCCTGTGTGGAAGTTTCATCTCTGCCAAAAGGAGTTTTAGTTGAAATAGATTGCGTCGCATTTCTAGATTAATTTCTAATTATTGAGAAATTTGAAATATGAGCCAATTGTGCACCATAGTTGTATAGATTATTAGTTGATAATTCATCTTTGATCTATGTCAGCAGCAAAGCTTAATATAGATGAACTAGAAGCAGGTTATCCTTTATTTTGCAAAGCTCTTAGACTATTAATTCTAAAAGGAAACTCAGTTAAAGATATAGAAAAGACAGTGTGCTGGAGTCATCTTGAAACTTTAAATAGATGTCTACCTGGCAGATATAAAGCACCAAAATATTTAATGGCTTTAATCAAAAGAGATATTGCAAAGCCAAATAATTATTAAAAAGTACTAATCTTTTAAATAAAATTTATCAATTTCCATTGAAAAGTCTTTTTCCTTGTCTGATATTTCTTTAGTATCTAAAAATATTGAAAGACTTACAAAATTCCTACCGAAGCTGATATTTGGATAGATATCCCTTTCTTTACATAATTTCTCAATTTCCCCCATGAATTTACTAATTCTTGAGTATTGATCAAATTCAAATCTTTTTTCAATCCTCAAAGGTGATTCTCTTTCATTCCACATTACATTCTTTATTCAAGACTAATTACACTATACCTTCTACAAAGTTTCTCAATAAATTTTTGAAGTTAAAATCTTTAGTCACTCTCCCAATAATCAATAATACCGCCAATTGTTAAATCGGTTTGTACTTCTGGATTAGGGCATGCAAATCTAGCGGCAGAGCCACTAGCAGTAAAAACCCAGTTACCTTCTCTAGCTCCAACAGGATCAACAGCAACTAATTTCTTTCCTTTATTATTTTCTAAAATTCGTAAATTCATATGACCTAAGCCAGAAACTCTTTGAGTGCATACCATCCTTCCTAGTACCTTCATGATTTCCACAATTTATATCCTCCTTTTTTATGAATTGTCAGGATCCCAATGATCAATTATTCCAACAATAGTTAAATCGCTTGGATAAGATTTACTTCCCGCTGCTTCCCTAGCTGCAGAACTTCCAACACAAATAACCCAATCTCCTGGTTTACAGCCAACAGAATCAACTGCAACTTTATTAGAAGAACCATCTAATACGACCTGCAGATGTTTATGTTCAAATCCAGGAATCCTATTGGTAGAAACAAGTGGTTTTACAACCTTACAAATTAACATGATTAGTGAGCCTCCTCTGTTTTTTTATCTAAAGACATTCCAATAATTTGGGCGGAATGAATGTTGTCCCTGTCTCTAATAGTAGAGCAAGTATGTAACAAACCTTGATCAACTAAATTTTTATATCTAATTGATATCGCATTATTAACTCTTTCACAATCATTTATAGCCCTCTCTTTTGCGCCGGGTACTTTACCAGAGTAATCAAATCTTATTACTACGGGAATAGGTAGATCTTGACAAACATTTAATCCAGTAAAAATCTTCACTCCTACATCTAAATCTGGAGCCCCTTCTTCGACTGTATCTAAATGAGCAAAATAAGTTAAATTTCTGAGATGTACTTCTTTAAAACCTATACCTACTCCAATAAACCTCTCTGCATGTCCAATATCTTCATAAGAACCATTATGAAAACTCTTAACATAATCAATTTGAGAAATATTATTGACAATTAATTTATACGTAAATTTTTCCAGTCCACTGAGTTTATCTTTTGAAGATTGCTTAGAAATTATCTGGCAAATTTCTCTTTCCGCATCCTCTTTTGAAAAATTTATTGTTGAATTATAAATTTCTGATGTAGAAATAGTTTTTTCTAAATCTATACCTCCATCGCTAGTTGGTAAATGTATTTTTAATGAATCAGTGTCTGTATCAAGTCCAATTAACATTAAATCCACAGAAGCTCCGCAGCAAAAGCTATTCTCTACAGCCTCTTTGAAAGCATACAATTTATTTCTACCTTCTGCTGCAGCTAACTCGTCATTACTTCCATGAGCTGCGCATCCCTGATGCAAAGGATCTACTGAACTAAAATGATAAGTTACAACTTTTAAGTACCTGGTATCTTTATGAGCTTCATTAGGAACATTCTCTCTATATCTTTTATGTTCAGTTTTTACCCATCGATTAACGGTATTTTCAATATCAAAAAGGGCTCCAGCATGGGATCTTCTTCTTACTGAACTAAAAGGTATTCTCATTACATAAGCAACTGAATGAGCTAATCTTCCATCTGAACAAGGAGTAATATCAAGCAAATGTATTCCACAATCTAAAAGAAATTTTTCAAAGTCTTCCGCATCTCTACTTCCAGTAGCACCTTCAAGTGGATCATTGTTAAAAAAATTGTCGCTAAGTTTCTCATGCTGTTTGAAAGCACACCATGCATATAAAGCTCTCATATCAAGAGGTTTAACCCAAGATTTATCTAATACATGTAGAGGTAAATCTATTCCTAAATTTTTTCTTGATATTTTCTGAGCCTTATTTATAAAATCTTCATGATGTTGAATTCGGGCAATTTCCTTGAGAGTTGGAACAATTTCATCAAAATCACTTTTTATCTTGCTTTCATACCCAAATAGATTTTCATTTTGAATATTATTGGTTAATTGATGAGACTTTCCAGAATTTCGTAAATTATTTGATTCTTTAGTTTGTATATGGATATTCTCAGTAAAAGTTTTCATTGGAGCGGTTGGCCCCAATGTGAAGTTCTTGGCTTTAGCCAGTCCTCTTAAAGGCATTATTTACTTACCCTCTTGCACCACCTGAAAAGGTAACAAGTTGTCCTTCACGAGTATTACCACTAGATCCAGTTATCAAGAAATCTGGTTTTTCTGTTTCCTCATTTCTTTTAACTTCCATAGGGGGCATTGCGCTCATGAATCCTGCTCTTGATGGATTTCGCTTTCTAGAAGAAGCTCCCTCAGTGCCTGTTACCTTATCACCGCGATCCCAATCATCACCAGTTACGTTTCCCACTGATTGTCCTTCACCAGTAATCCTTGATGCTACTCTTTTTTCTGGTGTCTTTGCAGCACGGTCTGCTTCTTCGATTTCCATTTTTTGTTTATAAGTAATATTTTTATTCGGTTCAAATCTAAATTTTTCAGTACCAGTGACCTTATCAACTGCCATATCAAAAGGTCCTGTTACCTTTGAACCATTTTCATATTCATTACCCGTAACACCTTGGGTATTTTTTTCAGAATATTGATCTCTTGATGGTGATTTAACAGAGAATTCGTTCCAAGAGTTGCCTGCTGACTTTTCTGGATTCGCATAAGCAGTATCATTTGGAGGATTATCACAAGCTTGTGAGAACTGATCTCCACCAACATAAGGAGTCCCCGTTAGGTTTTTACAAGCACCTTTCTTAGCACCTGTCATTACTCCGCCAATTCCTGGTTGTTGACCTGTAAGTCTGGCATTTGAATTATTTCCAGAATTAACTATTGCTCGTGATTTCATATCTTCAGAAATTTCATTATTACAATTATCATTAATCTGATCTAAGCCTGCGTATGGAGTTCCTGTTAGCACTTTGCATGAACCTGGTTCGTCTCCAGTTACTATTTTTGATCTTCCTGTCATAGTCCCACTTATTAAATTTGACTTTGAAGAAAGGCTTAAACCTACTTTTCTAGCTTCTGGTTTTGGTTTTGAACCGCAAAACTTCTCATATTGTTGAGATCCTATGTACTCATCACCAGTTACATTCTTGCAACTACCATGTTCATTGCCTGTCATATGGTCTGATCTTCCTACCCCTGTACCAGTTACATTATTCCCATTTAGAGTATTGTAACTGCCTACTTTTTCAAATGCTTTGCCTTTAGGATTTGGCTCTGAGCCAAGATATTGATCTCCAGTTAACTGATGTCCAGAACCTGATTCATCTCCAGTTACCAGAGTTGATCTACCAGGAAGTGATCCAGATACTTTTAATCCATCAATTGTAGTACTAAGTTTAACCTTTGAGGGATTTTTTGGGACATCATCACAATACTTCTGTGATTGATTAGCAGATACATATTCAGTACCTGTAAGGTTTTTACAAGTCCCAGGCTCATCGCCTGTGACCCTCTCAGATCTACCGACTTCATTTCCAGTTACTTTATTACCTGATGTTGTAGAGGTAACAGTAGATCTAAGTGGTTGTTTATAACTTGATCTATCTTGACAAAATTGGTCAACCACTTCTGCTCCCATATATTGAGTACCAGTGACAGTTCTACACGTACTTGCTTCATTACCTGTAGTTTTTACAGATCTATTAGCTTGTGTTCCAGTAACTATTTGACCTGAATCAGTTTCACTTTTACCAACTTTCCAGCTAGCATCAGCAATATTTTGTTTGGCCCCATTTTTATTTGGACCACATGGTCTACATTTACCATTACCTTTTTTGCCTGTGGCACCAGTTTTACTTCTTAGCTCTCTCACTCTCTGCGAAATCTCTCTACTACTTAAATCTGGGTCTCCCCTTCTAGCTAAAGAAGCTGCACTGGTATTTTGTTTAGTTGCTGATTTACCATGCTTAGATTGAGCTTCTCTTCTCGCTAAAACAATATCTCTACTTGTATTAGTAATAGGCTTTCTCTTCTGATTAATTCTTCTTTTAACGTTTGATTTTGATATTTTAATTTCTGTATTATGTGAATTTTGAACTTCTTGATTTTTGCTTGGAGTAATTTTAACTGTGTTTACAGGGCTTTCTTTTTTAACATCAGTACGAGTTCTATCTGATGAAGTAATTGCGGATTTACCATGACTAGACATTGCTTTTCTTCTTTCTATTACTAACTCTTTACTAGATAAAGTTGTTGAAGAAAACTTACTATTGACCGAAGTTTTTGGGATATGTTTTGTAACTGGTTTAGTAATATTTTTATTATTTGGAGAAGACTGAGTACCAGAAATCTGTATATCTTGAAAAGATCGAACTCTATCTTGAGTAGTTGAAGAAAAAGCAGCAGCTTTTTTGCCGCTATCACTCATCGCCTTTCTTCTTTCTAGTGCAATCTCTCTACTGGTTTTTTTTGACATAATCTTCAAATGTGAAACTCTTTTGAAAAAACTTTCTCCAAAAATATTTTTTGGAGAAAGATATTTACTACCTAAAGTAGATTTAACGTCCTTGGAAAACTACAAAAGCTGTTCCTTGGCTTTGGGTGTAAGCATCGTATCCGATGATTCTTACATGATGATCAGGGTATGCTCTATGACATGCCTCTAATTCACTTACAACCAAGTTAAGGTCTTTTTCCCCAAAGAATGGGAGCTTCCAATAAGACCAATAAGTTTGCATACTTCCACTAGGATGAACATGCTCAATAACAGGACTCCAGCCTTGAGCAATTATGTATGCAATTTGATCGTATATTTCCTCCTGGGTCATCGGTGGTAAGAAACCGAATGTTTCCAGGGTTGCAACTGTTTGATAGTCGCCTACTGTGCTCTGGAAAGGCATAATAAATTTAAATGTGAATAAAATTACTCGTAATAGAACGAGATTTGTAGAAGTTTGAGGAGAAGAAGAATCTCCTCAATTTTGAAATCTGGTTTAACCTTGAACGTCGAGTTTGTCGACGGTATCAAATTCAAACTTAATTTCCTTCCAAGTTTCAAGAGCGATAGCTAATTCAGGACTGTGTTTAGCAGCTTCCATAAGAATGTCTCTACTCTCTTTTTCGATTTCGCGACCAGCATTACGTGCTTTTACACAAGCTTCTAAAGCAACTCTGTTAGCTGCAGCTCCAGCAGCTGAACCCCATGGATGACCATGTGTTCCTCCACCAAACTGAAGACAAGAATCATCTCCAAAAATCGCTAGGAGTGCAGGCATATGCCATACGTGAATACCACCTGATGCGACAGCAAATACTCCTGGCATTGAACCCCAATCTTGATCAAAGAAGTTACCTCTTGATCTATCTTCGGGAACAAATGACTCTCTTAAGTTATCAATGTAACCAAGAGTTGTTTGACGATCACCTTCTAGTTTTCCAACAACAGTTCCAGTATGTAATTGATCCCCTCCGGAGAGTCTCAAACATTTTGCTAGAACCCTGAAATGAATACCGTGTTTTGGATGTCTATCAATAACAGCATGCATCGCTCTATGAATGTGTAGAAGCATGCCATTTTTACGACACCAGTTTGCTAATCCAGTATTTGCTGTAAAACCGCCAGTTATATAATCATGCATGATGATTGGCATATCTAGCTCTTTTGCAAATTCAGCTCTCTCGTAAAGTTCTTCAGGAGTGTTGGCAGTACAGTTTAGGTAGTGACCTTTAACTTCTCCAGTTTCTTGCTGAGCAAGCTTAACTGCTTCTGCAACAAACTCAAATCTTTCTCTCCAACGTTGGAATGGCTGAGAGTTTATGTTCTCGTCATCCTTCGTTAAATCAAGACCACCTCTAAGGCACTCGTATACAACTCGACCATAGTTTTTACCAGATAATCCTAATTTAGGTTTAATGGTACAACCAAGAAGAGGTCTTCCATATTTGTTTAAACGATCTCTTTCAACCACGATTCCATTTGGTGGACCACCGCAAGTTTTGATGAAAGCGATTGGGAATCTAATATCTTCTAGGCGTAGGTGTCTTAGAGCTTTAAATCCAAAAACGTTTCCTACTAGAGATGTTAATACGTTTGTAATAGAACCTTCTTCAAAAAGATCTAAAGGATATGCAATAAAAGCATAAAAAGCTTCAGGATCTCCAGGAACGTCTTCGATTCGATAACAACGTCCTTTATAAAATTCTAAATCTGTAAGTAACTCGGACCAAACTGTTGACCAAGTACCTGTTGAAGATTCAGCGGCAACAGCTGCTGCAACTTCTTCTCTGGGAACACCTTCTTGACCTGTACATTTGAAACAGGCTAGTAAATCGGTGTCTAGGGGTACATATTCAGGAGTCCAGTAGGTATCTCTGTACTCCTTTACCCCTGCATCATACTTCTTACTCATAAGGATAAATTTAGGTCTGTGTAGGGAAAATAATTATTGTGCAAAATTTATAAATCTTGCTTTACTTAATTAGTCCTTTTGACCAAGAAATTCACCATTACCAAGAGCAGGTTCAACTTCTCTATGAGGACGAGCAATAATGTGAGCTGCAACTAAGCCGTCACCAACTCTTTCACAAGCATCAGCACCAGCTCTTACAGCTGCGTTAACTGCGCCTGTTTCGCCTCTAACTAATACTGTGACATAACCGCCACCTACGAATTCACGACCAATAAGGCGAACTTCTGCAGCCTTTGTCATTGCATCTGCTGCTTCGATTGCAGGTACTAGTCCGCGTGTCTCGATCATGCCGAGAGCGATACCCATTGTTTCTGTAGCCATTGTCTACTAATTACTAAATGTGGAATGTTCAATTCGAAGAATGCTTCATTAAGTACTTATAAGTCAAGCGTTTTCGATAAAATCTCCATTAATGTTTTTTCTATCATTCATAAGTTAAACTTATCACCCTTGGTATTATTGATATGTCAATACTTATGCAAATTAGTTAGTGCATCAAAACATACTCTTGTGTTAAGAAAAAATTTACATTATGTTATTTCCGTACGAGGCAGGCCCTGTCTACACAGGTGTGGAATGTTCAACCTTTCCTGTCTCCGTATCTAGCTTTGAAGTAAGATAATATTCTCAATAAATTTATTTGTTATTTTGAATCTTCCAGTCCTTACTATTGCGAGTGGCAACAAAAGTAAAGTTTCTGAAATTTCGGAAATGCTGGATGTTTTGTCCTTAAGGGTTCAGAAGCAACCAGAATATTTAAATATCGAAGAGACTGGAAATACCTATTTTGAAAATGCACTTTTAAAAGCAAAAGCGGCTGCTCTAGAGACAAAAACTTGGGCATTAGCTGACGATTCAGGCCTTGAAGTGGATATTTTAGATGGTCGACCAGGCATATATTCTGCTCGATATGCCAAAAACAACGCTGAAAAAATTAAAAAATTAATTAATGAACTTTCTGATAGCCCTTACAGGAGCGCAAGATTTATAAGTTGTATGGTTTTATGTGATCCCTCAGGAAACTTAGTGAAAGATACAACTGGAATATGCTGGGGAGAAATTCTTAAGGCACCAAAATATCCAAATGGGGAGTTTGAATCTATTTTTTGGGTAAAAGAAGCTAACTCTGTTTATGGAGAGCTCTCACAATCACAACTAAGTAAGTTAGGAAGCAGAGGTAAAGCTGCCAAAATCATGTCTCCTTACCTCAAAAAAGAAATTGGTTTAAATTAAAAAATTATCAATAATTTGAAATTTCATCTATTGCTCTTATAGCAGCAGCTGCTGCTTCTTCTACATCTCCTTCTTTCCCGGCTAGAGTTAATCTACCAAAAGCACCAACTGCCTTTACATCAACAACAGTTATATTTGATGCTTTTTCTGCTTCATTTGCTGCTTTTAAGACATAGCCAGCCGGTTCAGTTTCTAATATAAACATGCTCATTCCAGATTGAATCATTGATCCACTTCTATTTTGTCTATTTATTAAAACAGCATGATCTGGAGTAATAGCTCGAATAACTTCTGTCCAACTTGTTGAAGGTTTGGTTCTTTTTCTAACTTCACTTCCAATAGCATCCAGAACAACATCACCAGAATGTAAAACAGTACTTTGATCTTTGTGATAAAGAGCAAGAGAGCCAAATGCTCTTTCAACAATCATCTGACCAAGTCTTACATTACTTGCTTTTAAGGCAATATCAGTGACTCTATGCACGGCCATCCCAGGTGAAACTTCCATCCAAAGGCATGAATCTCCAGGTATAGGTAAAAAACCTCTACTAACCGTACCCATATATGCAGCTAATTGAGGTTGAAGAGAATCCAAAAAAACATATGTTCTCAACTCAATTTGCTCAACTTGACTTGCTTGTCTGGACACCAAAGACTTTTCTGAATCAGTTGTAATAAAACAGCTTGCACCACTGGCCTGAGATTGCACCTCAGATCCTGTAACAAGAGAACTGCCTTTTTTTCGTTCCCCTCTGTTTAAACTCGAAGTTGGTTCCATTCACGCGACTATAACGGATAATGGTTCATTTTTTCTATTAAATTTACTTGCATGCTTCCCACAAAACGATAACTTCAAGTAAAAGATATGCATTTTTATGGGAACTTCTCAAAAAAAAGAACCAAATGTTTCTGGTACTGAAAAAGAATTAACTCCTGATCAAACTCTTGGATTAGTTAGCCTAAGCTTAATGCAAAAACTATCTCAAAAAGACCCATCATTTAGTTGGTTAGAAGAAGATAAAATTGAAAAAGTAAATCTTAAGAACCTTAGAGATAGATTGGAGTTAACGCAATTAGCTATAAATACTGGAGCACCTTTAACCACTTCAGAAGTTACAGCTTTAATTGGGGCAAAGCCCGGGAAATCTAAGTTAGAAAGAGCAGGATTATTAGCAACGAAAATAGCTAGAAATGTGTGGAAGATTTCAAAAATAAATCAAGGAAATTCCTTCTACAGAAATTAGAATGCGCCCCAAAAGTTTTTTTTCATAATTCCCATTTAAGTATTTAAACATTCATATAAGTTTTTTAAATGTGTTCATTTTGTAAGAGAACTTATTAATTACTTTCTTAAATTAAAAAGTTTATGCAAGCTTGAAATATAAGCTCTAGAAAATTTTTAATGAGTAAAGTTGAATTTAATAAAGAAACTGGGCCCAGGGAAGTTTTTTGTGGGTTAACTTCAATAGTTTGGCTCCACAGAAGAATGCCAGATGCATTTTTTCTAGTTGTAGGCTCAAGGACATGTGCTCATTTAATTCAAAGTGCTGCTGGAGTTATGATTTTTGCTGAGCCAAGATTTGGGACGGCTATTCTTGAAGAAAAAGATCTTGCTGGTCTTGCTGACGCTCATGAAGAATTAGATCGAGTGGTCAATAATCTTATTGCGAGAAGACCAGAAATAAAAACTCTTTTTCTAGTTGGATCTTGTCCAAGTGAGGTAATCAAATTAGATCTTGCCACTGTTGCAGAGAAATTAAATAAAAGATTTTTAGGTCAAGTAAGATTTGTAAATTACTCTGGCAGTGGGATAGAAACAACTTTTACCCAAGGCGAGGATGGCGCCTTAAAAGCTTTAATTCCATTAATGGAGTCATCAAATGAGGAGAAATTATTATTAGTTGGGACTCTTGCTAATAATGTAGAGGATAGGTTTAAAAAGATTTTTAGAAATTTAGGAATTTCAAATATTGAGAGCTTCCCACCCCGTCAATCAACAGAATTACCAAAGATTGGTAAAAATACAAAAGTTTTATTAACTCAGCCTTATTTAAGTGATACCGTTCGAGACCTAAAACATCGTGGTTGTGAAATAATTTCGGCTCCATTTCCTCTTGGTATCGAAGGAAGTACTGAATGGTTTTTAGCTGCAGCGAAAGCTTTCAAAATTAGTGAACTTAAAGTTCATGAAATTATTTCGCCTTTAATTAATAGAGCAAAACTTGCTCTTGAATCTCACAAAGAAATACTAAAGGGGAAAAGATTATTTCTTCTTCCTGAATCGCAATTGGAGATATCTTTGGCAAGATTTTTGCATAATGAATGCGAGATGGATCTTATAGAGGTAGGCACTCCTTACCTAAATAAAGATTTAATGAAAGAGGAGATTAATTTATTACCTGATAATACAAAAATTGTCGAAGGGCAACATGTAGAAAAACAGTTAGACCGAGTAAGGGAATCTAATCCAGACTTGGTAGTTTGTGGGATGGGCTTAGCTAACCCACTGGAGGCCGAAGGAATTAGTACTAAGTGGTCAATAGAAATGGTATTCAGTCCAATTCATGGTATCGATCAAGCCGCAGACTTAGCAGGTCTCTTCTCCAAACCTTTAAGAAGGAATCAAATACTAACTACAAAAACTTTAGTAACTCATTAAAAGAATATGGAATTAACTCTATGGACATATGAAGGACCACCACATGTTGGTGCAATGAGAATTGCCTCTTCAATGAAAGATATACATTATGTTCTTCATGCACCTCAAGGAGATACATATGCAGATCTTCTTTTTACAATGATTGAGAGGAGGGGGCAAAGGCCTCCAGTGACTTATACAACTTTCCAGGCTAGAGACCTCGGAGGCGATACTGCTGAATTAGTGAAGAAAAATATTAAGGAAGCTGTAGAACGATTTAAACCAAAAACTCTTTTAGTTGGAGAAAGTTGTACAGCAGAACTAATCCAAGATCAACCTGGAGCTCTTGCAAAAGGAATGGGGTTTGATATGCCAATTGTTAATCTTGAATTACCTGCTTATAGCAAAAAAGAAAATTGGGGCGCTTCAGAAACTTTTTATCAATTAACAAGAACTCTTTTAAAAGAGAAAGTAAGTTCTTCAGAAAAAATAAGTCCTCTAAGGTGGAAGGAATTAGGTCGCAGGCCAAAAGTCAATATATTGGGTCCTTCATTACTAGGATTTAGATGCAGGGATGATGTTATTGAAATCCAACGCATACTCTCAGAACAAGGAATAGATACAAACGTTGTTGCTCCATTAGGTGCTAGTCCAGAAGATATTGAAAGATTAATTGATGCTGAAATAAATATTTGTCTTTATCAAGAAATTGCTGAAGCATCATGTGAATGGCTTAGACGGAACTTTGGAATGCAATATACAAATACAATTCCAATTGGAATAAAAAATACAATTGAATTTATAAATGAAGTTCATAACAAGTTGGATCTCCCTTTGACTAATAAAGAAGAATTAGAACACAAGTCAAAACTTCCTTGGTACTCAAAATCAGTTGACTCTAATTACTTAACTGGTAAAAGGGTTTTTATTTTTGGTGATGGAACACATGCAATCGCGGCTGCAAAAATTGCCAAAGAGGAATTAGGTTTTGAAGTAGTTGGTCTTGGTACATACAGTAGGGAGATGGCGAGGCAAGTAAGAGCTACTGCAAAAGATCTAAATGTAGAAGCTCTGATAACCAACAATTATCTAGAAGTAGAAGATGCCATGAAAAAATCGGCCCCTGAACTAGTTTTAGGGACCCAAATGGAAAGGCATAGTGCAAAAAGACTCGGTATTCCATGCTCAGTAATTAGCACTCCAATGCATGTTCAAGATGTTCCTGCAAGATACAGCCCTCAAATGGGATGGGAAGGAGCAAATGTGATTTTCGATGACTGGGTACATCCCCTAATGATGGGATTAGAAGAGCATCTTATTGATATGTTCAAACATGACTTTGAGTTCGTTGATGGTCATCAAAGCCATTTAGGACATACAGCAACAAGCACAAAAGACTTTTTAAAGTCTGACGAAAAAAAAGAAAAAAATAGTGAAGAAGGAATTATCTGGACTGAAGCTGGTAGAGCTGAATTAACAAAAGTTCCATTTTTCGTAAGAGGGAAAGTTAAAACGAATACTGAAAAATACGCAATCTTAAGAGGAATTCCAGAAATAAGCGATGAGACCCTTTACGATGCAAAAGCCTATTTCAGTTAATTTTTACTAACAAACCATAATTAAGTCATGAGTATTTTCACTCAAAATCTAATAAATTTAATCCTTAAAAATTCAGTTATAAGAACATATTTCCCGCTTTTAATACAATTAAATACATATTTGTTTAGAAACATATTTCATGTGTATTTGCGCTGCAAGAATATAAATAATAATGTGTTTTAAGCTTTAAATGACAAGTACTATAAATAGACCTCTTGATGGAGAAGGAAGTGTTCAAGTAAAACAAGATCCAAAAATAAATATTGAGGAAGGGGCTTTAGTTATTGCCGTGTATGGGAAGGGTGGCATCGGAAAATCAACTACATCATCAAACCTTTCTGCAGCATTCTCAAAATTAGGTAAAAAGGTTCTACAAATTGGATGTGATCCGAAGCACGATAGCACTTTCACTTTGACGCACAAAATGGTTCCTACAGTTATCGATATTCTCGAAGAGGTAGATTTTCATAGCGAAGAATTGAGGCCAACCGATTTCATGTTTGAAGGTTTTAATGGCGTTATGTGCGTTGAAAGTGGAGGTCCTCCTGCTGGGACAGGGTGCGGGGGATATGTAACCGGTCAGACAGTTAAACTATTAAAAGAACATCATTTATTAGAAGATACTGACGTTGTTATATTTGATGTCCTAGGAGACGTCGTTTGCGGAGGATTTGCAGCTCCATTGCAACATGCAAATTATTGTCTAATTGTTACCGCTAATGACTTCGATTCAATATTTGCTATGAATAGAATTGTCTCTGCAATTAAGGCAAAAGCAAAAAATTATAAAGTCAGATTAGGTGGGGTAGTCGCAAATAGATCAAAAGATACAGATCAAATTGATAAATTCAATGAAAGAACAGGTTTAAAAACTATGGCCCACTTTAAAGATGTCGACGCCATTAGAAGGTCAAGACTAAAAAAATGCACCATTTTTGAAATGGAACCAACTGAAGATGTTATTGAAGTTCAAAATGAATATTTATCTCTTGCCAAAAATATGCTTGAAAACGTAGAACCTTTAGAAGGGAATCCACTTAAAGATAGAGAAATTTTTGATTTATTAGGATTCGATTAGTCTTAATTAATCTAATCCAAGCAATTGGCTTGTTAAATCATAAGTTTGTTGAGAGGTCTTCGTATCAATTATTCTTTTTGACAACTTTTGAGAAAAAGCTTTTCTGCCAGTTTTTTGACGATTTCCCCAGCTCCAATGGACTGATGGTTTAGCAAATTCTTTATAAGTTGCCACTTGAGCGACCCTCTCTCCTGCCATTCTTTGTGAAACATATCCTTTTGTTATGAATTTTTGAAATATCGGGAAAAGGAATCTAAATAACCAAGGTGTATCTCTAAAAAGTTTTGTATCAGCAACACATCCAGGATATAGAGAATTTACAATGACCTTCTCTGCAGGATATCTTTTTGATAATTCCTGAACGGTCACCATATTGCAAAGTTTACTATCCTTATAAGCCTTACCAGGTTTAAATTTCTTTCCATTCGCCATACTTATTGGAGATAAAAAACCATTTTTGAATCCAGATAAATCTCCCAAATCAGCTGGTGCAGGGATGGGGATTCTTCCACCAAGTTCTGAATAATTAGCCGTAACAGTACCTAATACTGTAATTCTTGGCTTGAATACAGTTGATTTGCCATTTAAAACAATTTCTCTTTCAGAAGATAAAATATTTTCCATAAGTAGATTTATCATAAGAAAATGCCCAAAATGATTTACTGCCATAGAGTTTTCAAACCCCTGTGCTGACCTTTCAGGTCTCTTTAGTCTCGGTTTATAAACTGCTGCATTACAAATAAGAGAATTTATTGGTTTTTTAAATCTTTCTAATATTTCATCGCAACCTTTTCTCACATCATCCAAATTAGAAAGATCTATTTCTATAAAGTGAACATTTTCAACTTCCTCTTTTGTCAGTGATTCCTCAGCTATTTTTATAGCTCTTTTATTTGATCGATTAACTGCTATAACCTCCCATCCAAATCTTAATAGAGGTTTTAGAGTATTTAATCCAACTCCTGAAGTTGTTCCTGTTATTAGGACTAAACCTTTAATGTTCTTACTCACTAGTAAAAAAGTTAATTGAAAAATGAAAAGTAGGATGATTCAAGATCATCCTTATCAACGCCATATTACTCTGATAATGTCCCTAGAAATTATTTGATCCTGATCCTTCATAAATCTTTGCTCACCTTCAGAAGAGAATAAATCATCAAACTTATCTGTTAAAACATTAAATCTATATTTTTCGTATAAAAATGAGTCTTCAATCTCCCTTAATCTGGTCAACCTTACTTTAGAGCTATAGCCAAGTTTAATTAGGCTTATTATTGCTAAAAGGGAAAAGCTAATTTTTATAATTAAAAAAACTAATGATGCAAAATTATCCTGTTTCTGTTGTCTTTTTATAAATACGGACCCTAAATATTTTTTGTAGAAAATACTATTTTTATAAAAAGATTTTGACAAATTAAGTAGTTGAAATTTTTACTGAATAAATTAATTCAGTCTTACTTTATTATTACCTTATAAATTTTAAATTTTCTAATAGACTTTAGTTCCTACCTAAACTAATTCCTAGTCTTAATGCTAAAACTCCTGCATGCATAACAACGATGAGGCTTAATGCAATAAGATTTATTGTTTGAGTTGGCTCCATGGTAAAAAAATGATTTTCTATATTCTCCACCGAAAAGAGAAGATTTGAAACACTATTACAAAATGATGTTACGTAATTAACAAATTGAAAGAAAAAATTTATTGAAAATTATCATAAATAAACCTACAAAGTTAATTTTGGGAATTGAAAATCAGGCTTTAATTTTTTCAACAAATAATTTATCTGGATTTGATCAAATGGCTTTAGATTTAAATTCTTTAGATCAGACAATTTCGAATCCTGAAATAATTCTCACATTGAGGTTCTACTATTGGACTGGGGATTGGCTTTCAATTGGCTATCACCAAAAGGAAATTCCTCTTCATTGGAAAAATTTATTATCGAATGGGGAAATTAATATTGTAAGACGTCCTTCTGGAGGGGGTGCTGTTCTGCATTCAGGAGGCATAACATATGCATTAACATTTAAAAAAACTTACTATAAATTCTTAAGTTATGAAATGGTTAATAATTGGTTAATTGAAAGTTTTAGAGAATTAGGTCTAAACTTAAAATATGGTAATTTACGAAAATCAAGCATTAAAACAAATTGTTTTGGAACTTCATTAATTTCCGATTTAGTTGATCAAGATGGGTTTAAGAGAATAGGTAGTGCTCAATTTCGTAAAAAAGGTGCATTCCTTCAACATGGAGAAATTCAAACAAATCCTTCAAGAGATTTGTGGTTCAAATTATTCAAAGAAGAAGCTCCACCAAAAGTAAATTTAAAGCTAACAAATGATGAAATAGTTCAACATTTGAGAAATTCATTCCTGATAAATAAATCAAATATAAATTTCAAAAATATTGCCATAGATAATAAAAAATAGAAAATTTTAATCACAAGAATTATTAAAGATCTCCTTTCTGCTTCATTGAATTAATTATTCTCGGCAATTCAATTCCTAAGGGATAATGATTTTTAAATTTTAATTTGTTAACAATATCTGAAGGCAAATTAAAACCTAATTTATTCAATACAAAGTTTCCAATTTTTGACCTATCAATTATCCCCAAAGGAATATCTGCAGCATTGAGAACCAATAAAAAACCTTCATTTGTTTCTTCAAGTCTTTCTATAGTTCTCCATAATTTCTCGTTATAAGATACACTTTTAAAACTATTGATTGGTTTCTTAAAATCACCAACAAAGTTCCGTTCCCATTTTTTTAAGGAAATAGTTTTTAAAATATTTTCATCAACAAAACCGGTCCATCTACCATTATTCGTTACAAAAAAATATTTATCCGATGCATCCTTCTTATTTTTTATAAATTTATTAAATTCAGAGAAATTTGAGTCGTATTCAATTTTCCTCAAAGGCTTTAATTTGATCTCAGAAATTTTACTAAATTTAAGTATGTTTTCAATTTTAAAAAATTGACTTTCAGATTTTGAAGAATTAACTCCAAACAAGCCCAAAAAAGAGAGAATAAAACCAAAGTAAAAGTTAAATCTAAATAAACAAATTATCCCAAAAAATAAAACAAAAAAAGATAATAATAAATTTACTTTATTGAGGAAATTTCTTCCTTTATTTTTACTCCCTGAGAAATGCCAAATAATACTTTTTAATAAATTTCCTCCATCTAAAGAACCAATTGGAATCAAATTTAAGAAGCCTAAGAATAAATTAAATATACCTACTCTTGAAATTACATTAACTGCTATTTGTTCTTGAGATACACTGTTATTACTAATTAAAAGTAGGATAGATGCTGTAGCGAAACATAAAAGAGGTCTAACAATTGCAATTTTTATATTACCTAAAGCAGTTTGACAATACTTATCTATTTGTAAAATTGCTCCTAAAAAATAAAAAGTAATTTTTTTTATTTTTACACCCTGATTAAGTGAAACAAAAGTATGAAAAACCTCATGAAAAATAATTGAAGATAATAAGAAAAAAGAAGTTAAAAACCCTATAATCCAGGCTTCTTTATTATTGTAGATATCACCAGAAGATAAATTGACCTGATTACTTATACTCCATGAGAAAAAAAAGAGAATAACAAACCAATAGGGGTGAACTTTAAAGGGAATTCCCCATATTTTAAAAATTTGCCAACTTCTCAAAAATAATCTCCGCTATATTTAACAATAATATTAATCTTACATGCAGGATAATGATATGCCCAAGACTAATCCTTTAGTTAAAATTTGTGGACTAACTTCTGAAGATCAGGCTCTTCAAATCGCAAAATTAGGAGCGCATGCTATAGGGATTATTTCAGTGGAAGAGTCACCAAGGTATATATCAGCTGAAATTAAGAAAAAAATTTTTAAAACCATAGAGAGGTTTTATCCAAAGATCGAGAGAATATCAGTTGTACAAAATTGTCCAATAGACTTAATTATCAAAAATTTCTTAGGAGACCCAAGTGAAACTATCATTCAATTACATGGAGATGAAGATATTGATTACTGCAAAAATATAAGGAAAAAAATTCCCAATATTGGCTTATGGAAGGCTTTTAGAATAAAAACAGAAAAGGACATAGACAAAATCAAACCTTTTGAGGATTTTGTAGATGCGATACTACTTGATTCTTGGAATAGAGAAACTTATGGAGGTTCAGGAAAAAAAATAAAATCTACTTACTTAAAAAATCTGCAATTTAGCAAGCCTTGGTGGTTAGCCGGTGGGATATCAATTGAATGGATTGATGAAATACTCAATGATATCAAACCTGATGGGCTAGATATTTCTAGTTGTATTGAGATTTCTCCTGGTCTAAAAGATATAAAAAAAACAGAAGAACTTTTTAAGTTTTTAAAAAAGGATTAGTAATTATTAGTAGCAGACTGCTGTTTTACAAGTTCAAAAAATTCTTGTTTTAAACTTAAATCGTGTCTAAAATCTCCCCTCACCACAGAATTAATCATACTTGTATTTGGTTCTTTGACTCCCCTCCATTTCATACAATAATGTTGGGCCTTTACAATAATCCCTAAACCTTTAGGTTCACATAGTTTTTCGATTTCATCTGCAAGTATCATTACAGCTTCTTCCTGAATATGAGGTCTTGAAAAAACCCAATCAGCAACTCTAGCAAATTTTGAAAGTCCTATTACTTTATTCCCAGGTTTAATACCTATCCAACACTCTCCTAAAATTGGAACTAAGTGATGCGAACATGCAGATCTAACAGAAATTGGGCCAACTGTATAAATCTCATCAAGATTCTTGTCATTTGGGAAACTTGTAACTTTAGGTTGTTGATGATACCTGCCTTTAAAAACTTCATTTAAATACATTTTTGAAACTCTTTCAGCAGTTTCTTGAGTATTATGATCATTCTCAACATCAATTATGAGGGACTTTAGTAAGTCCTTGACTCTTGAAGCAACTTCCCTTTCTAAAATCTCTAATTCTCCAGGATTTATAAAATCTGCAATATTATCGTTGGCGCTAAATCTGGTCCCAGAATCTTTGATTCTGTCTCTTATAATTTCGGAGATTAATTTATTAGTAATCTGGTCGTCAAAGTTTCTAATATTATCGTTGGGTAATGTAGAGGTCATAAAATTCTTGACAGAAAATTGTATGCAACTTAATTAACTGTATCTTCTAAAAGCTTAAATTACTTATACACTATATCACACTCTCTTGTTTAATCGGGTTCACGTAGCCCTAAAAAAAATCACTTTTTTAAGGATTAAGAAAAGAAAAAGAATGTTTAAAAAGCTCCTCCAGAGGGCATTAAAGTTAAGTCTTCAATAAGTTGTGATTCAGGTTGTTGAGCCATGTAGAGAATAGTATCTGATACTTCGCTTGAGGAGAGCATAGAAGTTCTATCAAAATCAGCATTGATAGATTCTGAGTCCCAAAGAGGAGTATTTACTGAACCTAAAGTTATTGTACAGGCCCTAATTGAATTAGATCTCTCTTCTTCCCTCAAGCATTTAGTAAACATAGATAGTGCAGACTTTGAAATACAATACGCTCCCCATTGGGGAAATGCATTATAAGAAGCATGACTACTAACGTTAATGACTAATCCACCATTTTTTCTCATTTTAGGAATTATTGAACTGCAAATTTGGAAAACACTTGTGAGGTTTATTTGCATAGTTTGTTCCCATTGACCTAAATCCATTTCAACTAAAGGACCATTAAATGCACAACCAGCATTATTTATTAATACTGAAGGGCACCCATACTTCTCAATCGCTTCTTTAACACACTGTTCTATTTCTAGAGGATTTGATAAATCACATTTAACTAGGTTAATTTTTGATTTAGTAGTCAAAAGTTCGCTCTTTAGTTTCTCCATTACATCCATATTCCTGGAGAGCAAAATTAAATCCCAGCCAGCATTAGCAAAAGTAATTGCAGTTGATCTGCCAATACCTTTAGTAGCACCCGTTATAAAAGCAAGTTTCAATTTATTCGGTTTTCTGGGGAATTTCACTATAAATCTCTTCAATATTATTTGCTTCAATAAATTTACCTAAAACCCTAAATTTTTTGTATCTTTCCTCAATTAATTCGTCTTCAGACATTTGCAATAAAGAATTAAGGTGTTTCTCAATAGCCTCTTTTAATGTATTGCCAGCATCTAAAGGAGCCCAATTGTTCCCTCCAGAAGGCTCTTGTAATACCTCATCTATAATCCCCAATTTAAGTAAATCTTTACCTGTAATTTTAAGTGCTGATGCTGCTTCTGGTGCCTTCGCAGCATCTCTCCACAAAATTGATGCACATGCTTCTGGACTCGCAACTGTATAAACACTGTGTTCAAACATTAGTAACCTATCAGCAACACCTATTCCAAGTGCGCCTCCTGAACCGCCTTCTCCAATAACAGTAGCCACTATAGGAACTTTCAGTCCAAACATCTCTCTTAGGTTTCTTGCAATCGCTTCCCCTTGACCTTGTTCTTCAGCTTTTAAACCAGCATAAGCTCCAGGAGTATCAATAAATGTAAGAATTGGCAAGGAAAATCTATTTGCATGCTGCATTAATCTAAGGGCTTTTCTGTAACCTCCAGGTTTTGCCATCCCAAAGTTTCTTACTACATTTTCTTTTGTGTCCCTACCTTTCTGATGCCCTAACATCATAACTGGTCTATTATTTATCGAACCTATTCCTCCAATTAATGCCATATCATCGCCGCCATTCCTATCTCCATGTAATTCGATCCAGTCATCACAAAACATTTGAACAAAGTCCAAAGTACTGGGCCTTTGAGGATGTCTAGCTACTTGAATCTTTTGTGCAGGAGTTAGAGATTTAAATATTTCTTCTCTTCTTCTCGCTGCTAAGGTTTCAAGCTGTAGAAGCTGTTGACTGACATCAACTTCTGAATCTCGAGCTAATTCTTTAATTTGCTCTATCTGTTTCTCAAGTTCAACAAGAGGCTTTTCAAAATCAAGAAGGTAACGTTTAGCCATAATTTAGACAGTTAATACTTTAGGCTGCTTATCGAGTCCAATCGCAGAAAAACCATGTTTTAAAGAAGCTGCTCCAATAAATTCCATCTTTTCGAGAGAAATATTATTTCTTCCCCAACTAAAGTTTGTATGACACTTTTCAAATTCTAAAATCATAGCTTCTGCAAAGCAAGCAAACATCTCTCGCTGAGGGTTTTGCATTTCAGCAAGTTCCATCATATTCCAACCGATATCATTAAAAAACTCTACTATACCTCCTTTTAAAACATGAATATTTTCACCTTGAAATTTCTCATCAAGATTTTTTGGGTATCCACCATCAATCATTAAACATGGTTTTTTTAAGTTATCAGTATCAATTTCAATAGTTTTAGGCATACTTGCGACCCACACAACAATATCTGCCTGAGGCAATGCCTCATCTAAACTTGTTATGGTGCCACCATCTAATTCTTTTTGTAAAAGCTCTAGTGGTTCTTGTTGTCTTGCCACCATAAGAAGTTCTGAAATCCCAGTTTTATTTATAAGCCATCTACAAACAGCGCTACCAATATCACCTGTAGCACCAATTACAGCAACAGTTGCTTTTTTAAGGTCTATCCCAATGCGAGGTGCATTTATTTCTAGTTGCCTACAAATAACCCAAGCAGTATGAGTATTGCCAGTAGTAAACCTTTCCCACTCTAATGAAGTATTTCTAATTTGTTTGTGTTGTAGAAGATTAAAATTCTCGAAAATAATTGAAGTAAATCCTCCTAAGGCGGTTATGTTAATCCCTTTTTTCTGAGCTAGTTCCATAGCATTTAATACTTTTCTTCTAGCTGTTTTAAACCTAGAAAGCATTTCAGGAACAAAGCAAGAATCTATGTAAGAGCCTTCAATAGATATTCCAGTAGCACTCTTAACTTCCACATTCTCAACCAATTGAGGAGGAGCTGTGCACCAAACATCTAGGTCACCATCTGCAATATGATCAAAGCCTAGTAAAGAAGCTTTTCTTTTTGCATCTTCAAAGCTAGTTGAGTGGCCTATTAACCCAAACATTTAAAGTTTATAAATGGTTTCAATACAATGTTATGAAGAATAGCACAGAGCTATCTATTTAAATAAAAAAATTAATTATTAAAATTGCTAATTAACTGGAAATATAATTAAACAATAGCTGCCATAGCCATTCTTGCAATTTCTCTATTATCCAGACCTATTTCCATAAGAGTATCTTGGTAAGCAATCATAAATTCTTCCATTAATTCTTCTCTGTCCATAGCTAAAACTGATGCATCATCTGCAACTTCATCTAACATCTTTTTAATTAAAGGAAGATTAACCTTATTAGCTTCCATTAATTCCTCTTTACAAGTGGATAAATTCTCTTTAAGCCACTCTTGACCATAATTTAAATGAAGGTATTCATCTTTAACAACACCTTCTGTTATTTTTTTAGCGAAAGGATCTGCAACTCGTATATAGACATTATAAGCAGAGATTGCAAAGGCTTCGATTAAAATTGCTTGTATTAGAAGACATGTTGTTAAATTACCTTTTTCAAGAGCAATTTGAAAATTACCATGTAATTCAGAAAAGAATTTTTTAGCAAATTCCATATCAGCTTGAACGCCTAAATTCCTTCCACATGCAGTAAAACCTCTTTTGTGTTTCATTTCCATTCTTGCTAATTTAGTCAACTCTTCTACCTCATTTGGTATTAAAGTTGCTATTGAAATGTAATTATCATGAGCCTCTTGCTCTCCCTCTATAACTATTGCATTAATTCTGCTATATGCATCTTTATATGAATCTGTAGTAAAGTCAGGTAAATTTAAAGAAATCGGATTAGGAGATTCCTCAGTAGTTTTTTTATTTGATTCTAGAGTTTGCATGTCAGTAATCTTTAGCTCATTATGCATGAATATTACATGATTATAGTGAGTTTATTTAAATATCATGAAAATAGTTTCAATTGTTAAGTCAAATTTTTTACTTAGGAATTGTTTGGCCAATCTGATTTCATGAGATTCATTATCAATTTGAACCAATGATTAATCAATAATTCGTTTAAATTTTTTCCTAAAGACTCATTAGCCCCTCTGCTATCTCCTATAACACCTGATTTACTTATGTCATCAGTAAGCCAAGCAGTAGGCGCATTTCCCTCTAAACTCCAACCTTCTGGGATCTTTCCTTTGATGCTCTCATTTGGGCGCTCATCACCCACCAATTCTGGTTTTAAAGCGAGCATTAAACTTGTTTCAGCTAAAGAAGCATGAAGTCCATTCTCGATCTCAGTTTTTGTTAATAATTCACTTAATCCATCAACACCACTCCACAAGAAACAAGGGAAAACTGCCATCTCAGGTGCTAAACTTCTTAGCTCTCTCGCCGCTGCATTTAGTAGTGAAATTTGACCTCCATGTCCATTAATTAATATCAATCTCTTAAAACCCATTTCAGACAACTGACCTCCGACTTCACTAATCATTGAGGTTATTAAACTTGAGGAAAGTGAAATTGTCCCAGCAAAACCCTTATGTTCTGGGGAAAACCCAATATATTGAGTTGGGAGTTTTTTTAATGGGATATCGGAAGGTAATAATTTAAAAACTTCGCTAATTATTTCATCAACAAAAATACTATCTGTAGCGAGAGGCAAATGTGGTCCATGTTGCTCAACAGCGCCAAAGGGCCAAATTACTGTTGATCTTTTATCTTTTGCAATACTCTCAATTTCTTGCCAATTTAAATATTCAAATTTATTAGGTATTGGTTTAAAGTTCATTAATTTTAATTTTGAGTACTAACATTTAGAGTATGTTAATAATTAATTATTCTTATTTTACCTACGATGGGAGTCAGTAATAAAAATGCCCAAGATAATATCCAACCAAAGGGCAATAAAAAAGATTTCAAAAAACCTCTTCAGGTACTTCACATAAGCAAAAAAGATACTCAAGAAATACAGAATGAGAAAAACAATTCGCAAGAGGAAATTAAAAAAGAAAATATAGCAATCAAACCTCAAATAATTAAAGATGAATCAATAAAAGAAATTAAAGAAAATAATGAGAACACAAAATCTTTTGATAATTCTCAACAAGACATAAATAAACCCCTTAATTTTTCTGAACAAAAAACAGATTTTCAAATAGAAAGAACAGTTGATGAATTCGATTTTGATGAAAGTGCTTTTTTGGAGGCTTTGAATGCAAATGAGCCAATTGGGGCTACAGGAGAAACAATTTCAGGGAAGGTAATAGCAATCGAAAGTGATGGTCTATATGTTGACATTGGAGGGAAAGCACCTGGTTATATGCCAAAAAAAGAATGTGGGTTGGGCGTCATAACTAACTTTAAAGAAAAATTTTCTATAGGCCTTGAAATGGAAGTTTTGGTTATCAAAGAACAAAATGCTGATGGAATGGTAACAGTAAGTGCTCGGGCATTAATTCTCAGGCAAAGTTGGGAGAAAGTATCAAGTTCAGCAAAAAACGGAGAATTAATTACCGTTTTAATTAATGGATTTAACAGAGGTGGGCTTACTTGTGATGTAGATGGATTGAGAGGATTCATCCCAAGATCCCAACTTGAAGATGGACAAGATCATCAATCCTTTGTTGGCAAAACTCTAAAAGTAGCTTTTATTGAGGTGAACCCAGAATCCAGAAAATTAGTTCTCTCTGAAAAGAAAGCATCATTAGTCTCTAAACTTACAAGTCTAGAATTAGGCCAATTAATTGAAGGAGAAGTTTTAGCAGTTAAACCATATGGATTCTTTATTGATTTAGGTGGAGCTAGTGGACTTCTTCATCAATCCTCACTAACAAATGGATCGATTCGTTCTTTACGAGAAATTTTTAGAGAAGGGGAAATTATAAAAGCTTTAATATCAGAAATTGACCTCGAAAAAGGGCGCATTGGTCTCAACACAGCTCTCTTGGAGAACTCTGCAGGAGAATTAATTATTGATAAGCAAAAAGTCATGAAAGAAGCCACAGATAGAGCCCTAAAAACTAAAGCACTCTTTGATAAAAAAGAGCAAGATAAATGAACATTAATAATGAAGTAGAACCAAGTCTTGAATTGAAAATTTCAAATTGGGAATTAGACTTTTACTCAAGACCAATTATTGAATCAAATGGAAAAAAAAGGTGGGAGTTAATTATTTGCTCTACGAGAAGTTATAAGACAGAAGATATTTTTCTTTGGAATAAAAAATGCCCTGCTAATGAAGTTAATTCAGTATGGCTTACAAAAGCACTAAATGAAGCAATTAACGATGCAAAAAAAGAAGGCTGGGCAAAACCCTCAGTAGTTAGATTTTGGAGATCGTCAATGAAATCGATTATTAAAAAATCTCTAGAGGCAACAAGTATCGAGGCTCTTGTTAGTAGAAGAACTTACGATTTATTCGATAGGATCGAATTTCTTGAAAAAGAAATTTATCCAAAGGAAAAAGGTTATGTAAGAGGTGTACTAGCTCCTAATTTTACTTCCAAAATGGAAAACTCTCCTCAACCTCTACCAGAAGCAGTGAGGGGTGATGCTTTAACTATCTCTGAAATATCAATTGGCGAACTAAAATCAGCAGAAAATTGGCCTATAGAATTTGGAAATATTTTCCCAATTCAGCAAGATTTAGATGATAATGACTTAGTTCCAGGATTAAGACTTTTTAGCAAAGATAGATCCTTAGCACTTTCTGCATGGTTCAGTTGTTTAGAACCTATTAAATTAGTTATCAATAAGAACCAACTCATCCTTGAAGCTTCAGAAGATGATAAATGGCTTGTAACAGATCTACCAGAAAAAGATGCAAATATTTTAAGTAAAAAGTTTTTAGAGAATAAAAAAAATTCTTTTGGTTATCAATTTATTTCCATACAATCAACGCCATACATCGAAAAATTTGCAGGCTTCTGGATATTAAGAGATATTGAATTAATTTCATAAATTAAGTTTAGGAGCAGGAACTATTCATTACAAAGAAATATATTTCTCAAAAGCTGAAATTTTTATTCAAAACAAAAAATTTGAGTATTATTCATCGCCTATTCTTAGTCATTATAATTTCAAACATGCATATTTTGCTAAGTCTAGCTCTGAGAAATTTCTTCGAGTATTAGGGAATCACTTTTGTGAAAATTACATAAATTGTGTTTCTAATCAAATTCACAGTAATGTGATAGTTTTTGGATCACATTCGCAAGAAGGGAGTAAGGCTGATGCAGATGGTCTTGTTGGTAATAAATTCAATCAAAACTTATGGGTTTACACGGCTGATTGTATGCCAATATTTTTTGCAGATAAAAGGAAAAGAAGTGTGGCAGCTTTGCATTGTGGAAGAAAGGGTTTAGAAAAAAAAATAATAAAAAATATGATTAAAATTTTCGATAATTTAGGTACTTCTAGAGATGATTTACTTGTTGCTATAGGACCAGCGATTTCGAAGGAACATTATCTAGTTGATAAAATAACAATGACAGAATTTTATAGAAAGGCAGAAGACAAAAACATAACGAACAATTTGACTAAAGCTGAAAAAGATCTATGTTTTAGTGATTCGAATCACTTCAAAGAGCAAGACTTAAATCAACTTGATCTTAAAAGATCTGCTTATAAGCAACTTTTAAATGAGAGCATTCCCAATACAAATATAGAAATCTCAAATTTATGCACATACAAACTAAAAAATGAATTTAATTCCTGGAGAAGAAGCAAAACATTCTCGAGACAATGGAATTTTATTTGCTCATAAAGATAGTTAACTTGGACAAATTTCACTAGTTAAGTCTTTGGCGACTAATATTTCTGTCATCTCCTTAGTACCTTTAATATTAAAAACTTTGGCTAACAAAACATTCTCTTTGAAACCAAAAGGTTTTATTTTAACTTTGCTTCCCCTTGGAAATTCACTCTTAAGTAAATTAGTTGCTTCAAGCTCTTCATTTTCATTTACATCTACACAAAATAGTCCAATAGTTAAATTCCTATTTTGATCCCCAACTAAAATAGTATTTGAACTTTTAATTTGAAGAATTTCGGCAGAGTTAACTATTACAGGATTAAGAACAATCAAGCAGATTATAATTAAAATTTTTGATAATTTTTTCAATTCAGAAATATCTAAGTTTTTAAATTATCTTAAAGTTAATTTTTTAAAATGACGAATTTTAAAAAATTAGTCTTCACAATTAACATATCCAACCATTTGAGCATTACTTTTACCAGGAGGAACCATTGGATAACAATTTTCACCTCTTCTGACAAGGATATTAATCAAGGCAGGGCCGTCATAATCAATTGCATTTTTTAATTCATTCTGTAATTGTTTTCTATCAGAAATTAAGTATCCTTTAACTCCAAAAGACTCAGCAAGTTTTACAAAATCAGGTTCACCACAACTCATATCAGATGAAGAATATCTCTCATCGTAGAAACTTTCCTGCCATTGTCTTACCATCCCTTGCCAGCGATTATTGATAATAATCAATTTCACCTTTAGACCATATTGGGATAAAGTTCCTAATTCTTGAATATTCATTAAGACACTTGCATCTCCTGCAATACAAATTACATCTGAATTAGGTAAGGCTACTTTTACTCCAATTGCCGCTGGCAATCCAAAACCCATAGTTCCTAAGCCTGCACTACTAATCCATTTTCTTGGAGAATTCCTAAGGTATTGAGCAGCCCACATCTGATGTTGTCCTACATCTGTAGTTACATAAGCTTCTGGTAAAAGTTCCCTCACTTTTAAAAGAACCTCCTGAGGATAAATTTCTCCTTCTTTAGGCGGGTCATATAAAGGATGTTTATTTTTCCAAAAATCAATTTTTTCTAACCAGTTTTTCGTCTGACAAGTAAATTTGTTTTTTAGAGATTGTTCATTAATTTTGAGAACAGCTTTTGAGACATCAGAAACAATTGCAACATCTACACGTCTATTTTTATTAACTTCTGCTGGGTCGATATCTATATGAATTACCTTTGCATTAGGTGCAAAAGTATCTAATTTTCCTGTAACCCTATCATCGAATCTAGCTCCAATAGCAATTAAAAGATCGCATTCTGTAACAGCAAAATTTGCGTAAGCAGTTCCATGCATTCCTAACATCCCTACTGACAAATTGTCTTTTTCATCAAAAGCGCCCTTTCCCATTAATGTTGTTGTAACTGGTATTTGATAATTCTTTGCCAAATTTTTTATTTCATCATGAGCTCCTGAAGATATTGCCCCTCCTCCTACGTATAGAAGAGGTCTTTCAGAATCTTCTATTAATTTAATTGCTTTATTGATATCGCAATCATTAATTTCTCCATTCCTTTTAAATCCTTTAGGAATAATCTCACCAGGCAAAACTCTTTGGTAATTAAAGAACTCCTGACCTACATCTTTGGGTATATCAATTAAAACAGGGCCAGGTCTTCCAGATGATGCTATAAAAAAAGCTTCAGAAACTACTTTCGCGATATCTGAAGGATCTCTTATTACCCATGAATGTTTCACTATTGGAAGAGTTATACCAAAAATATCAGTTTCTTGAAAAGCGTCTGTCCCTATAGCAGGTCTTGGGACTTGACCAGTAACTACAACTAAGGGAACTGAATCCATTTGCGCAGTAGCAATTCCAGTTACCAAATTTGTTGCACCTGGGCCTGAGGTCCCAAAACATACTCCTACTTCACCAGTAGATCTTGCATATCCATCAGCCGCATGTGAACCACCTTGTTCATGCCTAACCATATAATGTTTTAGCCAACCATCTTGCTCTGCCTTATGAACAGCGTCATATATTGGTAGTATGGCTCCCCCAGGATATCCAAATATAACTTTTACTCCATGAATTTTCAAAGAATCCATTAGTGCATCTGCACCAGTTATCCAAACTGGATTTTCATGTTTTGAACTACCCTTTGAAAAGGATCTCGAAGTAAGGGTCACTAAAGAAATTCAATATTTACTATAAATATTAAACTTAATTAAATACTTTTGCCTCATTTATAAATGTAATGTCAGAAATGTATTCAAAATAGTCTTGCAAGAAATTAATACTTTTCAAATTAATTTCAATTGTTCTTTATAAAATACCTAATTTATGTAGAGGTCCAGAGCCTGAAATAAGTTCAATAAAAAGTACAAGAAAAATAATCATTGCAACCCTTCCGTTCCATACTTCTGAACTATTATTCCAACCCCATTGCCACTTCTCTTGGGGATAAAGTTTAACTTTTTCAGGCAACTGTGATGCCTCTTCTATATTAACAAGAGGTCCTTCCAAACAGGAAATTACTAGATCACTGAGGCCTTCAATAAAAGTAGGATGAGTATTTAAAGCCTTAACTCTCCGAAAGTTTTTAATACCAGACTTTTCAGCAATTTCTTTATATTCAATATCAATTTCTTGCAATGTTTCGATATGCTCTCCAACGAAACTTATAGGTACAACAATCAAATCATTAACATTTGACCTCCCAAGATCAGCTAACACTTCTTCGGTATAAGGCTTCAACCATTCAACAGGACCAACTCTACTTTGATAAGAAAGTGTATGAGGGTTACTATGGCCTAAACATCTTTCTAGCTCATTTATAATTAATAGAGAACAATCTTCAATTTGTTGTTTATAAGGGTCTCCAGCTTCCTCTACGTAACTCTTGGGAACTCCATGAGCAGTGAAAAATATATGAGCTTCTGAAGGTGATTCACAAAGTGAAATTTGTTCAGAAATTAATTCGACCATAGACTTTAAATAACCTGATTGACTGAACCAACTCCTTACACATCTCATTGGAACCTTCTTAAATTCATCATCAGAATCTCGCAATTTTTTTAATTCCCTAAAGCTCGAACCACTAGTACTTATCGAAAAATGTGGATACAAAGGTATTACAACAACTTGATCTATGCCATCTGCTTTCATATCAGCAATTGCTGATTCGGTAAAAGGATGCCAATATCTCATAGCGATATAGGTAGTAGCATTAAACCCCTTTTCCCTTAACTTAGATTGTAATTCTCTTGCTTGTTGTTCAGTTATCCTTCTGATAGGTGAACCTCCACCTATAGAAAGGTAGGCCTGTTGTGAGGTAGTACTTCTAAGCGTGCTAATTAACCAAGCTAGGGGCTTTTGAAAAACAGGAAAAGGGGTCCTGATAATTTCTGGATCAGAAAAAAGATTGTATAAGAATGGGCCTACATCAGTAATGCGTTCAGGCCCTCCTAAATTCATTAGTAAGACGCCTATTTTATCCATTTAAAACTTATGGAGATTGAAAATCAACATTAAAAACGTCATTATATGGACAATTATATAAGTAAATGAACGTAATTCAGGAAATTAATAATGTCAATGATAAATTTGCTACTCAAGGAAGCAAGCTTAAAATTGAGAAAAGAGGAGAGAAATTAAATATTCGTGGTTCACTACCCTCCAAAGAAGATAACAATAACTTTAAAATTCAAAGAATATCTCTTGGTTTAAAGGCTGATATTTCTGGATTAGAGGAGGCCAAAAAAAAATTACAATTAATCAATTTGCAATTGGAATTGAATCAATTTGATTGGATTAATTGGATAGGCAAACCTTATAAAAAGGAAATAAAAGATAGTTTTGACTTCCCAAAAAGATTAAATCAATTTGAGGAATTTTTTTTTAAAGAAAACAAAAGTGATTTTCGAACTAGCACTAGAAAAACTACTTGGAGAAGTTCTTACAAACCATATATAAAAAGAATCCTAAATATTTACAATGACTATGAGAATGAAACTTTAGAAAAAATATTTCAAAAAACACTTGAAAGTTATAAGGAAAGTACCAGAAGTAGGAAACAATGCGCTACTTCTTTAAGTGTTTTGGCTAAGTTTTTGGAAATTAAACTACCAGAAGATTGGAAATTAAATTCTAGAGGATATGGTCTGAACAAAGCAGGATTTAGGGATCTACCTAAAGACGAATTAATAGAAAAAATGTGGGAGACGATACCAAACAAGTCTTGGAAATTTGTTTTTGGTCTGATGGCTACATATGGATTAAGGAATCATGAAGTATTTTTTTGTGATTTAAGTTCTCTTACTAATTTTGGGGACAAAATTATTAGAGTTTTACCTACAACTAAAACTGGGGAACATCAAGTTTGGCCATTTCATCCTGAATGGGTGGAAAAGTTCGAATTATCAAAACTTGGTGAGAATCCAGAACTTCTACCAAATATTAATAGAGACCTTAAAATTACAACCTTACAGAATATTGGAAAAAAAATTACAGATCAGTTTAAGCGATACTCTTTACAAATAAAACCTTATGATCTAAGGCATGCTTGGGCAGTGAGAACAATTTTTTATGATTTACCTGATACTGTAGCTGCCAGAATGATGGGGCATTCTGTTAGTTTACATACTCAAACTTATCACCACTGGATTACTAAAAGAGATCAACAAAAGGCAGTAAATAATGCACTTTTAAAAGTTAAAAGAGTTAAAAATATTTAAAGATTTATAATAACTAAATAAAAATAATGGTCATATGCAAGAAAAACCTTCATCTTCCGAGAAAATATTTAACCTCGATAATCAAGCGAATAAACTTGGAATGGGAGGTAAATTATCACCGGATAGCGATGAGAGTTCATATAAAAAAAGAATGCAACAAAGAAAAGATATTCAAGCCGAAAGACTACAAATTAGAAAAACAAAAAAAGGTTTATTGATTGTTTTTACAGGAAATGGCAAGGGCAAGACAACTGCATCTTTAGGTATGGCTTTAAGGACGATAGGGCATGGCTATAAAGTAGCAATAATTCAATTTATCAAAGGAGGCTGGACCACTGGAGAAGAAAAAGCACTTAAAAACTTGTCTTCAAACATATCTTGGCATTCATTAGGAGAAGGATTTACTTGGGAAACACAAGACAGAATAAGAGATGAAAAATTAGTTCAAGAGGCCTGGCAACTAGCCAAAAAATACATACAAAACGAATCTTATAAACTTATCATTCTTGATGAAATTAATATTGCGACAAAACTTGGTTATCTTGCACCCGAAGAAATAATCACTTTTTTAAAAAGCTTAAATAATAGAAAAAATCATATTGTTTTAACTGGGAGGGGAGCATCTGATTCAATTATCAATTACGCTGATCTAGTTACAGAAATGAAACTAATAAGACATCCATTTAAAGAACAAGGAATAAAAGCGCAAAAGTGTGTTGAATTTTAGTTGAAGTAAATTATTATTTAAAATTTTCTTTAGGCAAGTTTAGAAATGTTTAAAGACGCAAGCAATATCTGAACAAAAAATAAAATTGGTTCATTTACTTGCTAAGGTCTTAAAAGTACAATTATTGAATGGCTTACAAAAGAGTTCTCTTAAAACTTAGTGGTGAAGCACTAATGGGTGAAAAACCTTATGGTATTGATCCTGCTATAGTCCAATCAATTGCAGAGGATGTTTCAAAAGTAGTCGAAAATAATGTACAACTTGCAATAGTTGTTGGTGGTGGAAACATTTTTAGGGGGCTTAAAGGATCTGCAGACGGAATGGATCGCGCGACTGCTGATTATGTAGGGATGCTAGCAACAGTAATGAACGCAATTTCACTTCAAGATGGTCTTGAGAGAGTAGGAGTTGCAACCAGAGTGCAAACTGCTATCGAAATGCAGGAAATTGCCGAACCCTATATCAGAAGAAGAGCCATGAGGCACCTAGAAAAAGGCAGAGTTGTAGTGTTCGGAGGTGGATGCGGAAATCCATTTTTTACAACTGATACTACGGCAGCTTTGAGGGCAGCAGAGATAAACGCTGAAGTTGTTATGAAGGCTACTAAAGTTGATGGAGTATACGATCGTGATCCTAATCAATTTAAAGATGCAAAAAAATATTCCTCTCTCAGTTATCAACAAGTTCTTAGTGATGAAATTGCAGTAATGGACAGTACTGCGATTGCACTATGCAAAGATAATAATATCCCAATTATGGTTTTTGATATATTCAAAAAAGGAAATATTTCCAAAGCTGTTGCTGGTGAGCCAATAGGCTCTTTAATTAGTTAAAGATCATTTAATTTTTTTAATTATGAAAGAAAAAGAAATTCAAGAAAATATGAATAAAAGTATTGAAGCTACACAAAGAAACTTTAATACAATCAGGACAGGCAGAGCTAATGCTTCCTTATTAGACAGAGTAAGTGTTGAGTACTATGGAGCAGAAACACCAATCAAGTCGCTTGCCACTATAAGCACTGTTGATTCGCAAACAATTTCAATACAACCTTTTGATATTTCATGTTTACAAGCGATAGAGAAATCTATTTCTATGAGTGATTTAGGTATTACTCCAAATAATGATGGGAAAGTAATAAGAATAAATGTTCCTCCTTTAACAGAAGAAAGAAGAAAAGAATTTTGTAAATTAGCCTCTAAATATGCAGAGGAAGGAAAAGTAGCTTTGAGAAATATCAGAAGAGATGCTGTTGATAAAGAAAAAAAAGACGAAAAAGATGGCCTTATTTCTATTGACGAATCGAGAGATAATCAATCTGAAATTCAGAAAATTACCGATAAATATATTGCTTTAATAGAAACTAAATTGTCTGAAAAAGAGAAGGAAATTCTAAAAGTTTGATAGAATTTGATGTTGTAATAATTGGTGGAGGTTTATCAGGATCTTCCACCGCCCTTAACCTATCAAAGAAAGGATATTCAGTTTTAATTATTGAAAAAGAAAAATCTCAAGATTACAAACCATGTGCAGGTGGGATGGCATCTTCAATGCAAAGATTTCTTCCTTTAAATATTGAAGATTGCATAGAATCAAAAATTAAGAATGTTGAATTCAGATGGAAGGCTGCAGATAATGTAACTGCTGATCTGACTGGTGAATCCCCTTTTTGGATTGTTAAAAGAGAAAAACTAGATAAATTATTACTTGATGAATCCTTGAGTAATGGAGCTCAGATAATGAGGCCATTATTAATAGAAAAAATCATAAAAAAAGATGATAAATGGGAAATTACTTGCAATAACAAAATAAAATATATTACAAAATTTCTTGTAATTGCAGATGGTTCCCAATCGAAATGGGCGAGTTATTTCAATTTAGGGCCAAGAAAACCGAAATTTGCAAATACACTCTCATTAAGATTAAAAGGGTTAGGTGAAATACCTAGAGATGCAGTTAGATTTGAGTTTGGATTTATAAAATATGGTTTTGCATGGGCATTCCCCTTAAGAGACAGCTTAAATATTGGGTTAGGTACATTTATAAATAATGGTCTTTTAGAAAATCAGGCTATAAATAAACAAGTAATCAGAAGCTTCGGTTTTGATGATTTTCCTGATAAAACAATTATTAAGAAACTGAGAATATGGAATGGCTTCCACTCAATTAATGGTGATAAAGTTTTAGCGGTTGGAGATGCAGCATCTCTATGTGATCCATTTTTAGCTGAAGGAATTAGACCATCTTTAATTAGCAGTTTTTATGCTGCAGAATACATAGACCAGTCCCTATCAGGAAAAGTAGATGATTTAAATCTTTATACAAAAAAAATTAACAACATTTGGGGGAAATCAATGGTTTGGGGAAGGAGAATAGCCCAAGTATTTTATAGATTTCCCAGGACTGGATATCAATTAGGTGTCAAAAGAAAAACAGCACCTAAACGTATTGCTCAAATATTATCAGGAGAAATGAGTTATGAAGATATTGCAAAAAGAGTTATCAGAAGGCTTTTAACAAAAAGTGGGACTTAATTTGTTTCAATTCAAACTTAAATTTAGTTAGCAGAAATCAATTTATGATTTTTAATCTCTGAATATCTCTTTAGTAGCAGCTCTTCCAATTCTTCTATAGCCTTACTGAATCCAGTAATACCTTCACTAAGCTTTTCACTTGCCATTTGATCTTCTAACATACTTAATCTGAAATCTTTTTCTTCAAATTCATAGTCAATAGAATTATTTATTTGGGTACTTACATCTAATTTCCTAACTAACTCTCCTTTTTCTTTTTTCAGTTCCTCAAGAAATTTTGGTGCGATTGTTAAAAGATCGCAACCTGCTAATTCTTTTATTTCATCAAGATTTCTAAAACTTGCCCCCATTACTTCTGTCTTGAATCCTTTTTCTTTAAAGTACTTGTATATTTGCGTAACCGAAATAACACCAGGGTCTTCAGCACCAACAAAACTAGTTTTACCAGTTTTTGCTTTATGCCAATCTAATATACGGCCAACGAACGGAGAAATTAGAGTTATCTTTGCATTGGCACAGGTTACCGCTTGGCAGAAGTTAAAAAGTAAAGTTAAGTTGCACTTAATACCTTCTTTTTCCAAAATTTCAGCTGCCTTAATTCCCTCCCAAGTAGCAGCAATCTTAATCAAAATTCTTTCCTTTTCAATTCCAAAATTTTTGTAAAGATTGATCAATTTTCTCGCTTTTTCTACCGTAGCTTCGGTGTCAAAGCTCAGTCTTGCATCAACTTCTGTAGATACGCGCCCTGAAATAATTTTCAATATTTCTTTTCCAAAAAATACTGAAACTTGGTCAACAGTTTCTTTGATTAATTCAATTTCGGAGAATCCTTGGGGCAATGCATTTTCTGAATTTTCTAAAGCTTTATCAATTAATTTCACATAATCAGGGTTCTTAGCAGCAGCAAGTATTAGAGATGGATTGGTGGTGGCGTCCCTTGGTTGAAATTTTTTTATCGAATCTAAATCTCCAGTATCAGCAACAACAATGGTCATTGAGGACAACTGTTCTAAAATTGATTTCATATCTAGATAATCATATATATATACATAAACTAGCTTTTATTCCTAATGAAATCATCAGATAATGAACTAAATATTTATAAAATTGGAAAATTTTAGGGTTTTTTAACAATCATTCCATGATCTTTAATTTTGGGAGGTATTTTTTCAATTACTATCAAACTCTCGATAATTTCTTTAGCAACTGGTACAGCAACAGTTGAACCATATGCATAAGATTTAGAAGGCTCATCAACGACTACAAGGACAACATATTTAGGATCATTAACTGGTAAGGTCGCCACAAAACTGCAAACTTTTTTATTTGTATAGGAACCATTCAAAGCTTTTTGGGAAGTGCCCGTTTTACCAGCTATTCTATAACCCTCGATTTTCACTCCAGATCCACTACCTTTATCAACTACGCTCTCCATCCATTCAAGAACAGTTTTTGAGACTTCGTGTGAAAAAAATTGTTTTTTTGGATTTTTATTAACTCTTTCTTTGAAAGTTGAGGTTACATGTGGAGTAACTTCATAACCACCATTTGCTAGAGCCGCATGAAGTTGAAGCAATTTAAGTGGCGAGATTGAGAAACCTTTGCCGAAAGAAGTTACAGCAGGCTCAATTGATTGATTTACAAATAAATCTTTTCTCTTTAGTTGGCCAGCAGTTGATTCAAATAAGTCAGTCTCTAAATTTTTATTTATACCTAAATTTTCTAGCCAATCCCAATAAATTGAAGGGTCTAAATTTTGCATTATTTTTACCATCCCAACATTACTTGAAACCTGCAAAACTTTTGGATAGTCAATATATCCATTACCTTGTTTATCCCAATTAGAAAGTGTCCATCCTCCAACATTAATTTTTCCAATATCTTCAACTAGTCCATCTTTCTGGATTACTTTTTCTTCTAAAGCTAAGGCAAGATTAATAGGTTTAAAAGTTGAACCAGGCTCAAATAAATCTTGAGAATACCAACCCCTAAAAAGTTCAGAATCATACTGCCAAAATTTATTTGGATCGTACGAGGGGAATGAAACCAAGGAGAGAATTCGACCATTATTAACGTCCATAACTATGGCAAATCCCTTCTTTGCTTTCCATTTGCGAACTTGCTTTGATAAAGCATTGAATGACGCTTTCTGTAATTTTGAATCTATAGTTAGGCCTAATTTTTTGTAATCAGAAATAAAATCACCTGGGGCTGAATTATCCGGTAGAGGTGTTCCATCTCCTCCTATTTTTATAAAATTACTCTTATTAAAAACTTTAATTTGATTATCTAAATGAAGCTCTAAACCTGCTGAAGCTATATTCTCATCATTAACAAAACCGACAAGATTAGAGTAAATCTCCCCTTGTGGATAATATCTCTGCGAATATTTAAACAAATCAAGTCCGCTTATTTGAAGGTTTTTAATCTTTTCTGCCTTTTCTTCAGAAATTTTATCCAAAAGCTTGATGCCACTGATTTTATTATTAAATTTACTTAAGAGTATTTCACCATTTATGTCCAAGATAGGTGACAATTTTTCAGTAACTTCTTCAATACTGCGAACTCTGTTAATTGAATCACCAGGAAAATTAAAATATTTTGGATGGGCCCATAATTTATAGAGCGGTTTATCGTAAGCAATTATTCTATTATTTCTATCAACAATCGCTCTCCTTTTTTTTAAGGCGTTAGTTTTAGAAGACTGTATTAATCTAGCTTTCCTTTGCAAATCAGAGGCATTAAAGACCTGCAATTTAACTAACCTACCAAACAAACAAAATATTAATAGTAAGCTAAAAATATAGAGAAATTTAAATCTTCCTTGATCCAGTGGTGTTAGACGAACAATTTTTTTGTATTTTTTCATCAATATCCCCTTTGATATTTGCTATCAACAAAACCTTCAATGAAACTACTTAAATTTTTCTTAAATAAACTTTCTTTTTTTTCTTGAAGTTTATCTAGATAGATTAAATCTTTAGGTTTAGTTTTTGTATAAGTATTAATAGACTCAAGTTCACTAATATAAAGTTCCTCAATTTTGGAAATATAATCAATAAGATTATTATTGAAAGCTCTTGTTTTAGATAAGTTTTTATATGTATTTGACCATTTTCTTTGACTATTAAAAGACAAGAACAAAAAGATGAAAATTAATACCAAAAGAGTGATATTAATGGTGTCGAAAATTTGATGTATTAATTTGAAATTAATTATAGATATTTTTCCAGAGTTTTTTTTACTTTCATATGAAACTTTTTTTTTTAAATTAAGTTGATTCCCATAAGGTTTCATCTATGATTTATTTTTAAATAAAAGAAGTGTTATTAATTAAATAAACATCTTTTTGTTTGATTCGCAAGTAAAAATTAAATTCTTTATGTCCTCAATAGGAACAAATTTAAGAAAGTCAATCCATTCCATAAAGAATGCATAATCACTGATGAAAACAAACTCCCTGAAGCAATTCTTGTAATTGCTAATCCAATCCCTAGAACAAATAATGGCGGCATTTCTCCCAAACTTAAATGGGCTAATGCAAAGATAAAAGCTGAAACTATGATGCCCGAAATTACTCCAAAATCTCTTGAAAGAGTTGGCAGTAAAATACCGCGAAATATAATCTCTTCAAATAGAGGAGCTAATAGAGTTGTTGTTACAAGTAATAGAAAAAATGATAAGTAATTATTATTATTAAGAACAATTTCCAGCAAGGGGTTACTACCATTCTGATTATCGATCAGACTATTCATAATTAAAGAGATCAATAAAACAAAAGGAACAATTGTTAACCAACCTATAATTCCCTGAAAAATTGCATATTTTATTGGCAAGAAATTGAACTGCAAATAATCCTTTTTAAAAGAAAATTCACCATTCAAGGATTTAATTTGATAAAAAACTATCCATAATGGCGGAATAGCCATAAAAATATATCCAAAGAAAATTTTTAAAGATTGAGACAATTCATTAGAGATATTTTTAGAAAAAAGTTCAACCAAACTGATAGAAAATAAAGGTGATACCACTTCTCCTAAAACAACAAATCCACCTGCAATTAATAAAACCATATCTATTAATTCTAAATCTAAAGATTTAATTTCTTTCCAACCAAACTTTTTCAAAGATATGGTTTTCCATAATATTTTTAAAGCCAGAATAGAGCCAATAAGTATTGTTAAAAGTGGAATTAGCCTTATGGCTAATATTTTAAAAAACATTTTTCTTGAAAATGATTTTGTTATTAATTCACTATCGTCAAAATCAAATTTCCTGCTTAAAAGGTGATATAAAAATCTATCACCTTTAAATAAATCAAATTTATCAGAATTTGCTTTATATGAGTTATTATTAGATTTTTTTTCTATCTCATCAATCAGAAATTTAAAGTTTTTATCTTTAAAATCTTTGGATATATTTTCATAAATTAAGGAATCATTTGATTCTGAAGTGATTATTCGAATTAATTTATTTCTTTCTGTTAGCTCTTCAAATGAGACATCAGAGAGTGATTTATTAATTTGATCAACAGGATCATCAATGATAAAAAATTTTTTAAGATTTACAGGTATTGATTGGACAGATAATTCAGCAATTTCTTGCTCTTTTTGACTAATATCAAATGAAACAGATGGTCTATTTAAACTATCTCTTAAGCCTTGTTGCCATACAAAAAAAGTTATGACGATAGAAATAAAAGCTAAAGTGAGTTTTGACTTAGAACTATTTTTAAAGATCATAACTTATTATATTCTTGAAAACTAAAGTTAGTTATCATTGAATTTCCTTATATTTATGTATCTATTTTAATCACGCCATGAGATGATTAAATTATCTTAATTTTCAAATTTATATAATGGCTATAAGATTAGTTTTAGTTAGGCACGGACTAAGCAGTTTCAATGCAAAAGGATTAATTCAAGGAAGAACAGACGATTCATTATTAACTGATGAAGGATACAAACAAGCCCGAAAAGCAGGAAAAGCATTATCAAAAATAAACTTCGATAAAATCTATTCCTCTCCACTTGTGAGAGCGGCAGAGACTGCAAAAACAATTAAAAAGACCTTCAATAAAGAACAAGATATTGTATTCGATGATAATTTGCTAGAGGTAGATCTTAGTGAATGGTCTGGTCTAAAAATTGATGAAATAAAAAAGAAATTTCCAGAAATTTACCCTATATGGAAAAGTGATCCAGAAAATCTAATCTTAAAAAGAAAAGACAATAAAACTTATAAACCAATTCAAGAGTTATTTTTTCAAGCAACAAATTTTGTAGAAGATATTTTAAAAATTTATCTAGACAAAGATGATGCAAATATTTTAGTTGTAGGACATAATGCTATTCTCAGATGTTTAATCCTCTCGCTATTAGGAAAGCCTAAGCAAGGTTTTAGGAAAATAAGATTAGAAAATGCCTCTTTATCGATACTCAATATATCAAGGGAGGATAACTCTTTTAAGACCCAAATTGAATGCTTAAATCAAACTTCCCATCTGAATAAAAATATTCCAAATCAAATTGGAGATTCCAGAATATTTCTAATAAGGCATGGTGAAACTAACTGGAACAAAGAAGGTAGATTTCAAGGGCAAATTGATATTCCTTTAAATGAAAACGGGAAAGACCAAGCTAGAAAGACTTTTGAATATTTGAGAAATATTTCTTTCAATAAGGCATTTTCAAGTTCAATGCATCGGCCTTATGAGACCGCACAAATAATCCTTCAAAATAGAAAAGATTTAAAAATAGAAAGAATAGATTCACTTGTAGAAATTAGTCATGGATTATGGGAGGGTAAACTGGAAGCAGAAATCAGAGAACAGTGGCCCGTTTTATTAAAAAATTGGCATGATAAACCAGAAGAAGTAATAATGCCTGAAGGTGAATCTATAAAAGATGTATCAGAAAGGTCTATAGAAGCTTTTGGCAAGATTTGTTTATCTCAAAAGGATAATGATCTTAGCCTTCTGGTTGCTCATGATGCAGTCAATAAAACTCTAATTTGCAAAATCCTTGGGATTAATTATTCAAATATTTGGATGATAAAACAGGGCAATGGCGGCATAACTATAATTGACCTTTTTAAGGATCCCAATAAGCCCCCTGTGATTAGCGCTCTTAACATTACAACACACCTTGGGGGGATACTTGATTCAACTGCTTCAGGAGCACTTTAAAATAAGCCTTGTTAAAAATTTATTTTGATCAAGTCAGAGTCAAAAAAGGCTTTATTTACTGAAAAAGCCAACTTGACTAAGAGGCCAAAATCTGAAATATGCTTTACCAATTATCTCTTTTTTATGAAGAAATTTACTTCCAGGCCAATATCTTCCATCCCAGCTATTTGCCCTATTATCACCTAAAACTAAAAAATGATCTTCTGGCACTTTTATATTTTCAAATTCACCACATTTATTAAAGAGGGATAATGAGCACTTATAAGAGACATAGGGTTCAGAAATCAATTTATTATTTATTATTAATTCACCGTTATTGTTTACACTGACAATTTCCCCTGGAAGTGCCACAACTCTTTTAATATATGCATCGCAAGCTTGATCCCTCAAACCAGGAATAAAAGACATTGGAGGAAAACTCATAAAAAAACAATATCTTTTTTTGGGTAAAGGCTTAGATCTTGATGAAATTAATTTTTCGTCAAAAGAGTAAGGTGAATTAAAAACAACGATATCTCCTCTTTTTGGTAAAGAGTTTCTTAGTGAAAATTTTTCAATAATTAACCTATCGTTTATTTGTAATTCTGGGAGCATTGAACCAGAAGGAATATAACGTGGTTCTGCGAAAAATGATCTACAAGAAGAAACAAAAAAAGTTAATAGAATTAGTAAACCCCATTCTTTTAAAAAACTTTTAATATAAATAGGCATAAAATTAATGAAGTCTTGATTTTTTAAACTTATAAGAATTGTTTGGCATATTCACTTTCGTTAAAACCTAATATTACTTTTTTTCCTTCGTAAATCAAAAATGGTCTTTTTATTAATTTTCCATCACTTAAAAGAAGTTGAATAATTTCTTCCCTTGATAAACCATAAATATCAAGATTAAGAGCTTTAAAGACTTTACCTCTTGTATTGAAAATCCTTTTCTTATCTTCGGGGTATTGTTCTAAGGCTAGATTTAAATAATTAACAAGTGGTGGTTCTTTTACAATATCAATTAACTGGAATTCTAAATCTTTGCTTTTAAGCCACTTTGCAGCTTTTCGACAAGTAGAGCATTTTAAATAACTATAAAAAATTATTTTTTTCAATTTAATTTACTAATTTTTGATTTCTTAAGTACTTTAAAGTTTTTCTTTTTTAAAGGTATACAACTTTTCAATAAACTTTCAACCACGTCAAAATCCCTCCAACCATCTATTTGAACTGTTCTTCCATCAAGTCCTTTACTTGTTCTAAAAAATTCAGCAACATCCTCAAGCTGATTAGGGGCAATTTGATTAATACTCAATATATTAGCCTGCCTAGGATTCGCCATAGGCACACATAAAAGTTTTCCATCATAAGCACCACAATCATGCATATCCAAAACTCCAATAGGTCTAGCTTTTATAAGACAACCAGCAAAAGTAGGCTCGTCCATTATCACCATTGCATCAAGAGGAGCTCCATCATCAGCTAGGGTGTTTGGGATAAAACCATAATCAAAAGGGTACCTCACTGAAGAATGCAATACTCTGTCTAAAGCCATTATTCCTGCATCAGAGCAATATTCGTATTTATTCCTACTCCCTGCAGGTATTTCAACAACAATATTTACAATTCCCTTCATTGGAGATGGAGGTATTGAACTAAGGTCCATCTTTTTTAAAATCGTGATTATGAATTATCTCGTTTCCTTGAGTTAAAGGTCTGCCAATTAAAACGCTTATTGAAGGTAATAAAATTGTCAAAAAGGCAAAAATAATACCTAAAGATGTTATAGATAAACTCCTTATACTTAAGGGGTCATCATCATCTCTTGCAAAATCACTTCGAGCAGAAACAAGAGAAGATTCTTCGCTTGATTTACTTTGAATAAACTGCTTTGATTTCGTGTAACTCAAGAACTCTTAATTGGTAAAGATTAATGAGATAATTAAACATGATTATTTTACATTCAAAATGTCAATAAATCAAAATATTAATTGGTAACTTTTTAATTACTTATTTTCTAGTAAAGTCCTAATAGATTTTAATTCGTCTAATATTTGTACCAGTATATTTTGAGCAGCAGAGGACGGTGTATTAAAGACCTCAACAGTTACTTCTTTAATTCTTAGAATATCTTTTGCAAATCTCGCAACTTCATTAGGATGGAATTTTAACGGGTCTTTTTGATCAGTTCTAAATTCAGGATTTAATTTCCTCGGATTAAAGCTAGGGTTTAGATTTCTTAAATCTGTATTTGTATACCTGTAGACAGAAGCTCTAGATCTGTTTAGGAATTTTTGAACTTCATCAATACCTACTAATTCCTCTTCACTTGAAATATTGGAATCTATATTTTCCATAAACTTAAGAAAATGTTTTAGTAATAATAAATTTTTAAAAGAGTTTGAACTTCATTACTGAAGAAGTTAGCAGAAAGAATATTTTTAGACTAGCCGCGTTGAGGGACTCAAGACACTTTAAATTCTTTTTTCATCTTAATTGATAAAATTAAGTATTAATAAGGACTTTTTTGTATGCGCGTGACAACCTCATTTCCTCTGGGGACACTTCGTGACACACCTTCTGAAGCTGAGATTATTTCACATCAATTACTTTTAAAAGCAGGGTATATTCGAAGAGTTAACAGTGGTATTTATGCATACATGCCAATAATGCTTAGAGTTATTGAAAAAATATCCGCAATAATAGAGAGAGAACTTAATAGTATTGGTTGTACAAAATTACTATTACCCCAACTTCATCCTGCAGATTTATGGAAAAAAAGTGAAAGATGGGAAGGATATACTGCAGGGGAAGGAATAATGTTTAATCTCAAAGATAGACAAGGTAAAGAATTTGGTTTGGCTCCAACTCACGAAGAGGTAATCACTAGTATTGCTTCAGAGACCATCAATTCCTATAAGCAATTGCCTCAATGTTTTTATCAAATTCAGACAAAATTTAGAGATGAAATAAGGCCAAGGTTTGGATTGATGAGAAGTAGGGAATTTATAATGAAAGATGGTTATTCTTTTCATTCTTCAGAAAACGATCTAGCTTCTTTCTATGAGAAAGTGGGCAATGCTTATGAAAATATTTTTAAATCTTGTGGACTTCAAACAGTAGGGGTTGAAGCTGATAGTGGAGCGATTGGAGGTGCCTCCTCTAAAGAATTCATGGTTACTGCTGATGCTGGGGAAGATTCCATTTTGTTTACTCAAAGCGGTTCTTATGCTGCAAATATTGAAAAAGCTGTTTCTCTACCCTCTCAACCTATTCCACTAAAAGATAATATTTCAGGGTGGTTGGAAACACCGCGACAAAAAACGATCCTCGATGTTTGCGAAAATAATAATTTAGACCCTAGTCAGATTATTAAAGTAGTAGTGTTCCTAGCACAGTTCGAAGGTAAATTTGAGGTTCCAATTCTTGCATGCATAAGAGGTGATCAGCATATTAATGAAGTAAAGCTTTTTAACTTATTAAATAAACTACATAATTTCAATCTCCTTAATCTTAAGAAGATTGAAGATAAAAGTACCATCGAAAAAAATTTAGTTGATTTTCCTTTAGGTTTTATCGGACCAGATTTAGATAATAAAACTATTAAAGCTAGTTCTAATTGGGATAAAAAATGGACCAGAATAATTGACCATTCTGCAAATAACCTCTCAAACTTTATAAGTGGTGGGAATAAAGTTAATTTCCATAAAGTTTTTCAAGAATTCTCTTTTGCTCCGAAAGATTATCTAATTGGGGATATCAGAAATGCCAAAAAAGGAGATAAAATAGATATTGATAGTAATGAGGAACTTAAAGAAAAAAAAGGTATCGAGATTGGACATATTTTCCAACTAGGTCAGAAATATAGTGAAAAATTAAATGCAAAGTTCTCTGATAAGGATGGTCAGTTAAAAAATTTATGGATGGGTTGTTATGGCATTGGAGTAACAAGAATAGCTCAAGCTGCTATCGAACAGAATCATGATCAAAAAGGAATTTGTTGGCCTATCCAGATTTCTCCTTTTGAAGTTATTATTATCCCAACAAACCTAAAAGATCCCATTCAAAGTGATCTTACTGAGCAAATCTATAACAACTTTTTAATTAATAAAATTGATGTCCTTCTTGATGATAGAAACGATAGAGCTGGAGTGAAATTTAAAGATGCGGAATTAATTGGTATTCCTTTTCAGATAATTATTGGCAGAGACTCTATTAATAAAGAAGTAGAACTTTTATGCAGAACAAATAATACTAAGCTTAAAATTAGTACTGATAAATTGTTAGAAACATTTATTTCCGAATCTGAAATAATGTACAATAAAAAGTCTTGAGGCTTATTTTTTTTGGGAGCTAAGTTATGTTACTGAAATGGACATCAAAATTATTTTTTAAGAATCTTACCAAAGCTATATCTTTTGCAATATCCTTAATTGTTGTTTTTACACTTTTTAGTTCCCCTTCCATAGCTGCAAAAACTGCTATGACAGGTGACTATACAAAGGATACAATTTCAGTTGTTAAAACATTACAAACAGCTGTTGATACTCCAAAAGATTCTCCAAATAAAGATGAAGTAAGAAGTGAGGCTCTTACACTAATAACTGACTATATTTCTAGATATAGAAATAGAGGGATGGTGAACAAAACGCAATCATTTACCACAATGCAAACAGCATTAAATGCTATGGCAGGTCATTACAAAAACTTTGCAAGTAGACCTTTACCAGATAAACTAAAAGAGCGTTTAACCAAAGAATTTTCTCTTGCTGAAAAAATGGTTCTAAGAGAAAGTTGATACAATTCATTTACTTTTTAAAAGTAAACCAAGATTTTTGAATATATTAAATATTCGCACAAAAATAATGCTCTTCTAAAATTGGCTAATGTTGTTGTAATCGGAGCCCAATGGGGTGACGAAGGAAAAGGTAAAATAACTGATTTACTTAGTCGTTCGGCAGATGTTGTCGTTCGCTATCAAGGGGGAGTTAATGCAGGTCATACTATAGTCGTAGATGATAAAGTCTTAAAATTACATTTAATTCCCTCAGGGATACTTTATAAAAATACTTCTTGTCTAATTGGTTCTGGAACTGTTGTAGATCCAAAAATCTTGCTTAAAGAAATTGACATGTTAATTGATAATGGAATTGATATCTCAGGATTACAAATTTCATCAACATCACATGTAACAATGCCCTACCACCGAATATTAGATGAAGCTATGGAGGCTGATAGAGGTTCAAACAAAATAGGGACTACAGGTCGTGGGATTGGCCCAACTTATGCGGATAAGTCACAAAGAAATGGCATTAGGATAAGAGACTTGCTCAATAAGGAAAGGCTAAGTGATGTGATCGAAATTCCATTAAGAGAAAAAAACGGTCTACTAGAAAAAATCTATGGCATTAAACCACTTAAATTAGAAGATATTGTTGAAGAATATTTTGACTATGGGGAAAGATTATCAATGCATATTGTTGACTGTACGAGGACTATCCATGCAGCCTCAAAAAACAAGAAGAATATTCTTTTCGAAGGTGCTCAAGGTACTCTACTTGACTTAGATCATGGGACTTATCCTTTTGTTACCTCATCAAACCCTATATCAGGAGGGGCATGCATTGGGGCTGGAGTGGGTCCAACTTTAATTGATAGAGTCATAGGTGTCGCAAAAGCTTATACCACAAGAGTAGGTGAGGGGCCATTTCCAACGGAATTACAAGGAAGTATTAATGATCAACTCTGTGATAGAGGCAGTGAATTTGGAACCACTACTGGGAGAAGGAGAAGATGTGGGTGGTTTGATGGAGTTATTGGTAAATATGCCGTATCTGTCAATGGTCTTGATTGTTTAGCCGTTACGAAACTTGATGTGTTAGATGAATTAGATGAGATTCAAGTTTGCATTGCATATGATCTCGATGGAGAGGAAATAGACTACTTTCCTACAAATTCAGATGACTTAAAAAAATGTAAGCCAATCTTCAAAAAATTAAAAGGTTGGCAATGTTCAACTGCAGACTGCAGAAAACTATCTGATCTCCCAGAGAATGCTATGAATTATCTAAGATTTTTAGCTGAATTAATGGAGGTTCCAATTGCCATTGTCTCGTTGGGGGCTAATAGAGATCAAACTATAGTCATTGAAGACCCAATACATGGTCCTAAAAGAGCACTACTAAGGTAATTTAGTTCCAAATTAATGAAGGAATCCTTTAGACATTTTGAACATAAAAAAGTTGATCTCATTGGTCTGGGCAACGCAATAGTAGATATTATTGTAAATATTGAAGATGAGTTTCTTGAGTTAAATAATCTGGATAAAGGATCAATGAATCTAATTAATTCTGATGAATCTCAGAGATTGTTAGAAAATTGCAAAGTGATCAAACAAATTTCAGGTGGATCCTCAGCAAATACCGTTGTTTCTTTGGCAGAATTAGGCAATCATGTGCAATTTATAGGAAGAGTGAAAAATGATCAATTTGGGGATTTCTTTTCTGACGATATAAAAAAAAGTAAAACTATATTTAACACTCCACCAACTATTGAAGGTGCTCCAACAGCTCATTCAATCATTTTGGTTACACCTGATGCACAAAGAACTATGTGCACTTACCTAGGAGCATCTGTAGAGTTTGAACCAAAAGACATTGACTTTACTGTAATTAAGGAAAGTAAATACTTATATTTAGAAGGATATTTATGGGACAGCGAATTAGCTAAAAAAGCTTTTATTAAAGCCGCACAAATTGCAAAACAATCTAATACAAAAATAATCCTTTCTTTATCTGATTCATTTTGTGTAGATAGACATCGTGAGAGTTTTTTGGAATTAATTTATGAATATGTAGATATTGTTTTTTGTAATGAATCCGAGGTGTTAAGTCTATTTGAAAATGACAAATTAGCAAGCTGCCAAGAAGACCTATCTTCCTTATGTGAATTAGTCATAGTAACTCTTGGAAGCAATGGTTCTCTCATCGTTAACAAAAATAATGTCGAAATAATTAAGTCAATAACGAAAGGCAAGATTATTGATACTACAGGAGCTGGAGATATCTATGCAGGAGGATTTATTCATGGATTAATAAATAATTGTTCCCTCAAAAAATGCGGAGAGATAGCTTCAATTTGTGCAGGACAAATAATTACACAATTAGGATCTAGATCAGATATTGATCTTAAAGAGTTAATAAAATAGATTTAATCAAATATTCTTATTCAACCAATCATAATATTTCATCTCAGCATGGTATTTTTTGTAAATAATTTGAGGAACTTCATATGTAGAATTTTTATTTACGAAATCAATTAAACAATCTTTAAATTCTAGTTTACTTTTTATTGTGATTTCAAACTCTTTAGTTTCTTCAATATCATCATCCCACTGATAAATTGAAAAAATTTGCTTTATCGAAACACAAGCTGCAAGTTTATTTTGTAATAGTAATTTAGCCATTCGCAAAGCATTTGCGTTACTTGATTCAGTTGTGATCATAACTAATACTTCCATAATGAATTAAACATCAATATTTTTTAATTATGTGATTTATCAAATTGTGATATTGATCAAAAGAGTAAGAATAATCATTTTTAACTTTTGGCCTTTTAACCAAAAATAACTTCATTTTAGTTCCAGAAACTATACTCTCCCAGTTTTTCTGAGAATAACTTCCAGACTCCCTGCATAAAACATAATCTATCTCCCAAAAATCACAAAGTTTTTTTTCTAAAATGCTTCTATTATTTTTACTCGGTTCAAGTATCGCTATATTTGAATTTTCAATACATGATCCAAAAGCTTTAGTTATACTTTCATAAGTTGGAAGTACCCTTGTAAATACATTTGCTTTACAATTCATATAATAATTAGCTGTATCGTTAAGGAATCTTGAGCCTATTGCAAGAAGAATATTCTTATTCTCAATATCAACGTTATTTATATCCTTTAAATCATCAATATAAAAAAAATTATTAGTGTTATTTATCAGAGATTTCCTCTCAAATAGTAAAAGAGGTGTATTAATCTCTTTACATGCATTATTAAGATTTTTAGAAATTATTACGGCAAACGGATGAGTAGCATCGATAACGCATGTGATTTTATTTTTATTTATGAAATTAATTATTTGATCTTTATTATTTAATTTCCCCGTAATGATATGTAACTTTGGATTTTCAATATAAGCTTGCCCTGCTTTATAAGTTAAAACACTTGCAAAGACTGAATAATTAAGTTCAAGAAGCCTATTAGCTATTACAGGTCCGTCCGAAGTTCCTGATAGGATCCAAACATTTTTATAGCAATTTCCTTGATTCTGCATCAGTATGTCTTTAATTAAATAGTAAGTAATGAATCATTGTTTAATTCAGGCGGTCATTAATAGCGCTCCCCAAATGAGGTATACCAAAGAAAACCAAACTCCAATTGCAGAAATGATTGTTAATTTTAAAGGATTACGTAGTGAAGATCCACCCAGAGATCTCAAGATCATAGGATGGGGAAATATTGCCCAAGAAATGGTAGATGAACTAAAGGAGGGGCAAAATATTGTTATTGAGGGACGTCTAAAGATGAATTCTGTCACTAGAAAAGACGGAACGAAAGAAAAGCAACCAGAACTAACAGCCTCAAAAATTCATCAAATGTCGCCTGTTGATGTTATTAAGTCTGATCAAAAAGAAAATAATGATTCATTTGAAAAAAAAGAAAACACCAAAAATTCCAGTTGGGATAGTTCACCTTTAGTACCTGAAGTTGATGAAATACCTTTTTAATCAAATATCAACATTATTTTCTTGAACACTTATAATAAATTTGCTTATTTTTCTTTCAAGTGCGGCAAGTTCGCTTCTAACTTCTGGCCATTTACCCTTATCAAGATTTTCTAAAAGCCATGCTCTATCTTGATCAAGTTTAAAAATCAAATCTCCTTGATTTGCAGTATTAGAATCTTGCATAATATTTGTTAGACCATTTAAAACTCATTCTACTAAATCAAAATGAAGAAATACCTATCCCCTGGAAACTTAATCGTAACCACTGGGGGTATATTAGCTTTTGTTGGAATGACTGCTTATTTTACAGACTCAGTAAATTTAAGTGTACCTACTTTTTTTTATGGAGTACCTATTTTTTTAATTGGATTAGGTTTAAAGACTTCCGAAATACCTCCTGTAGAGTTGTTTGACAAGAAAAATTTTGCGACAAATAAATTTAATAGACCAAAAGAATTAACAGCACTAGTTAAAGATGTTACAAGATGGAGATACGGGATAAAAGCTCATCTTGAATCGTCATTAGAATCTTTAAATTTGTGGGATGAGGATAATCCCCCTCAACTAAAAGAAATAGAAGAAATTAGAAAGGAAGAAAAAAATGGTCTCAGAATGCGCTTCGAATTAAACGCTGTCCCCCTAGAAAAATGGGTTGAAAAACAAGAAAGATTAAACAGGTTTTTCGTCAAAGGTCTTGAATCAGAATTTATTATCGACGATAATAAAAAAGAATTTGATTTTATTCTCTTTTATTGAATATAGGGATATATTTATAAAAACCGAATTTCTCAATCCAATCAAGTTTTAATTTTTATAATGAATGATTCTCAAAGAGTATCAATATTAAGCGAAGCACTTCCATATATTCAAAGTTTCTCAGGTAGAAAAATTGTTATCAAGTATGGAGGTTCTGTTATGGAGGATGATGATTTAAAAAATGCTTTTTTTAGAGACATAGCACTTTTATCAACAGTGGGGGTGTGTCCGATAGTGATTCATGGAGGTGGACCCGAGATTAATAATTGGTTAAAAAAATTAGAAATATCTCCTAAATTCGAAAATGGATTAAGAATTACTGATCAAAAAACAATGGATATTGTCGAGATGGTTCTAATGGGTAGGGTTAACAAGCAAATTGTAAAAGGTATCAATAAAACTGGATCCTTAGCTGTAGGAATATCAGGTCTTGATGGCAACTTAATTCAATCTAGAGAATTAGGAGATGGGAGCCATGGATTAGTGGGAGAGGTCACAAAAATCAATCCTGAAATATTAGATCCTATTATTGCTAAAGGGTATATCCCTATTATTTCTAGTATTGGATCAACCATTGAGGGTATTTCCCATAATATTAATGCGGATTTTGTTGCTGGAGAAATTGCTGCTGCAATTAATGCAGAAAAACTTATTCTTCTTACTGATACTCAAGGCATTTTAAAAGAAAAAAATAATAAAAATAGTCTTGTTGAAAAAACGAATCTCAAAGAAACAAGAGATCTTATTGAAAAAAATATTGTCACTGAAGGTATGATCCCAAAGACGGAATGCTGCATAAGAGCTCTAGCGCAAGGAGTCAAAGCAGCTCACATAATCGATGGAAGAATAGAACATTCATTACTTCTTGAGATTTTTACAAATTCTGGAATAGGTACAATGATAGTAGCCTAACCAATGAAAACTTATGAGCAAGTTTTAGAAACAGTAGAACTTGCTTTAGCAAAAGGTGAGTATCATTATTGTATTGAATTTCTTTTGCCTATAATCGAATCATTTCCTTTATCAAGCAAAGAGGGAGTAAATTTAAGAACAATTTTAATTACTGCTCTTTGTGGTATCAATAAAAAGGAGGAGGCTAAAAGATTTTGTAAAGAACTCCTAAAATCTTACGATAATAAGACGAGAGAAAATGCAAAATATTTGATGGAAGTTATAGATTCTCCTGACATAAAAAAGCCAGAAAATTGGAACGTACAGTTTGAAAGCGACCCATCACTAAATAAAAAATCTCTTAACTCAATACGCAAGAAAAGAGAAGTATTGGAGAAAAAAAAATTTATTAATGTTACTGATTCTCCAACTGGTGAAACAAAACCTTTTAAGAAAGGCTTTTCACTAATCATTTTATTAATACTATTATTATTGATCCCAATCTTAAGTGGCTGCGTTAAAATTGAGGATACTCTTGATCTTAGTGAATTTGATTCTATAACTAATAATTTAGTTATAGAAAGTAAATACATAAAGAAATTCCCTTGGCAATTAAAATTTGAGGAGAAAATTAAAGATCTTTTCCCTGACGAAGAAATTGAACAAGACGGATCAATTTTTTCACTGAAAAATAAAAATCTGAATCTAGAAGATACTAAAAAAGTTCTCAAAACAATACAAAATACAGCAGGAGAGCTAGTTGGAGGTTCAACAGATATAGAAATAAATACTGCTCAAAAAAACTTCATCTTTTTTAAAAAATATTTTTATGAGATGAATTTAGATCTCAACTCTGTTCAAAGTGTTAATGATCTAGAACTTATTTTAAAAATCATTCATCCTAATAAAGCTGCCCTAACTAGTAAAAATAATTCAAATCTAGAAATTACAAAAAATCTCATAATCTGGAAATTACATCCTGGGCAGATGAATAGCCTCGAATTTTCCTTCTGGGACTGGAACAAAATATTAATTGGAATTTTGTTTATTCTGATAACAATAATATTGGCTTATAGTTTAAGATTCTATAGGTTTAAGTTAGGTACAGATTTACCTCAACTTCCATCAGAATAATTATAACTCTGCTGGATTAACATCAATATTTAAAAACACATTTTTAGGAACAAGTTCCCACAATAATGACCTATCTGGCAAAGGTATATTTGAACCTTCAGGACCATAAATTAATATCTGCCATCTAAATTTTTTCCCAACTTTAGAAATTAAACTAGGAGCAGGACCTATTAATTTCCAGTTATTTTTTTTACAGTAATTTAGGAGATATTTTGCTATTTTAGTTGCAGTTAATTCTGTTAATTCGTAGTTTTCACCCGATAACTTTAGTAGGCAAATTCTACAGTATGGGAATAAATTAGCATTTTTTCTTAATTTCGAAGTTTCAGTCAAAAATCCTTCATAGTCTCTTTTCTGAAGGTATGAAATTACAGGATGGCTTGGCTTGTATGTTTGAAAAATAACTTTTCCTTTTTTGTTGGCTCTTCCTGCTCTACCAGCTAATTGTAAGAATAATTGTAATGATTTTTCTTCTGCTGAAAGATCTGGACGATGGAGCAATCCATCTGCCGCGATAACGACTGAAAGAGTAATATTAGGAATGTCAATCCCTTTTGCTAACATTTGCGTTCCTACAAGGATATCAGCATCCCCTTTAGAAAATTTTGAAAGAATATCTCTATGTCCATCTTTACTTGAAGTTGTATCGCGATCAAATCGAAGAACTCTTAAGTCAGGAAATTCTTCATTTAAAAACTCCATAACTCTTTGAGTTCCTATTCCAAAAGGCTTCAAGGCATTTGAATTACAATCAGGACAATGATTAATTAGTCTCGATTTATGATTGCACCAATGGCAACTTAACCATTTTTTCCCTTGCGAACCAAGATGAACTGATAAAGGGACGTCACAGTTTGGGCAATTTATTAAGTATCCACAATTTCTACAACTTAAAAAGCCACTATGCCCCCTTCTAGGTATCAAAATTATTGCTTGTTCTTTCTTTAAAGGTAGCTTGGGAAGCAATTCTAATAATTCACTAGATAAAATTTTCATATTTCCTTTTTTGAATTCATTACGCATATCGATAATTCTTATTTCAGGAACCTCATTCCTAGATATTCTTTGAATCATACGAACCAATTTAAAATTCTTTTCATAAAAACATTTTTTCCATGTCTGCATTGATGGGGTTGCGCTTCCAAAAATTAGCTTTGCAGAATTTCTTTTTACTATTTCAATAGCAACTTCTCTTGCGTCATAACAAGGCATAGGACTATCTTGCTTGTATGAAACATCATGTTCTTCATCCATTATTATTAATCCTAGATTTTTAATAGGAAGAAATACTGCGGACCTTGTCCCTATGACTATTAGGGGTTCATTAGAACTAATGATTTGCTTCCAAACTAAAGTTCTATGATTAGAGGAGCAGTTACTATGATATTCATATACAACATTATTAAATCGACTACTAAATCTATCTATTAGTTGAGGAATTAGGCCAATTTCTGGGGCAAGTATTATACAACTTTTTTTATTAAGCAATTGATCTTCAGACATTCTCATATAAACTTCTGTTTTACCTGAGCCGGTTTCACCCCAAAGCACTAACACATGTCCCGGTTGCATCGCTTGATATTCTTGAAAAGCAATTTTCTGCTCACTTGTAAGATTTGGTTTTTTTATTGCACTTGGATCATCTTGAGAGGAATTTAATTTAGGATTTTTTGTTTTTTTTCTTTTAGATTTAACAAGGTAATTTTTTCTAACCATAGAATTAATCAAACTATAGTTAAACCCAGACTTTATTAATTCACTTTGCCAATTACCTTTTTGGGACAAGGCATTTATCAGTAAAAATTCTTTTTTAGTTAATTTATTTTTAATATCTAATTCTTTTTTTGTTCCAATCCATATTTGATCTTTTAAAACCAGAGAAATTTTCTTATGTTTACCAATCCAACCAGGTGGAAATGCAGTTTTAAACATTTTTAAATTACTAACCATATAAAAAGAGGCTAAGGATTCTATCAATTCTCTCCACCAGACATCAATTATTTTTTTTTGCAAAATACCTTCAACAAACAAATATTTTATATTTTTTCTTTTAGTAATATTTGTTTCATCTTTATTAATTTTAGAAAAGTTTTCTTTGGAGATCACCAAGCCATTTAATAACCTCCCTCTAAGTTTTACAATTACAATGTCTCCAACTTCTACGCCAAGATTATTTCCATCTAAATAGTGAAAACTATCCCTAACAGTCCCTATATCAAGCAAAACCTCAAATTTAAAAGAGATATTTGATAACTGATTACTTGCCGGCTTCAAAACTTTTTCTTAGTATTGGATTGTTGAACATTCCACAAAGTGTTTTTGCACATTGTAAGTATCCTGCTCTTAAGGGAGACATGAAGCTTGGATCATTGATTAAAAAATTCAAAAACTGATCAGCCTGTCTGAGAAATCCCAAGACTTTTTACTTAAGGTAATCTATAGCACTATTTAAATTTTTCAACAATTTTAAAAACTTTTTTTATTTGCATTTTGCGAAAAAGTTCTTTTAAAAAATAAGGTTATTTTTACTACTAATTGTACAAATTAGCCCTAAATAAAATTTTATCTAGTTAAATTCACCGTAGAGAGGAGTCCATTATGTGTCCAGTAGCAGCAGAATCAAGGAATTCTAAGCCTAGTTCAAAAAAAAAGATTAATAAAAAAATTAATACAAATCTAGAAACAGTAGTTGAAGAAGATAATAAAAATCAAAGTTTACAGCCATCTTCAGGTTTTAACGAAAGCGTAGAAAATAACAATGAATTTAGCGATTCTGAGGAAGAAGACAAAGGCCTGGGAAATATAAAGCTTGGGCCAAAAGGCATATACACCGAAGATTCAATAAGAGTTTACCTCCAAGAAATTGGAAGAATTAGACTTTTAAGACCAGACGAAGAAATTGAACTGGCAAGAAAAATTGCTGATTTACTCCAGTTAGAAGAACTGGCAACACAATATGAGTCAGAAAAAGGTCATTTCCCATCAGTTAGAGAGTGGGCCGAATTAATAGATATGCCTCTTTCCAAATTCAGAAGAAGACTTCTTTTAGGTAGAAGAGCCAAAGAAAAAATGGTTCAATCAAATTTAAGGTTGGTTGTTTCCATTGCAAAAAAATATATGAATAGAGGTTTATCATTTCAAGATCTAATACAAGAAGGAAGTTTGGGACTGATTAGGGCAGCAGAAAAATTTGACCACGAAAAAGGTTACAAATTCTCCACTTATGCCACTTGGTGGATTCGCCAAGCTATCACTAGAGCAATCGCAGACCAAAGTAGGACAATTAGATTGCCAGTTCATTTGTACGAGACAATATCCAGAATTAAAAAAACCACAAAAGTTCTTAGCCAAGAATTTGGAAGGAAGCCAAGTGAAGAAGAAATAGCTGAGAGTATGGAAATGACAATTGAAAAATTAAGATTTATAGCTAAAAGTGCTCAGCTACCTATTTCTTTAGAAACTCCAATAGGTAAAGAAGAAGACTCAAGGCTTGGAGACTTCATAGAGGCTGATATAGAAAATCCAGAGCAAGATGTATCTAAAACTTTGTTAAGAGAAGACCTAGAAGGAGTCCTAGCAACTCTAAGTCCAAGGGAAAGAGATGTTCTTAGATTAAGATATGGAATTGATGACGGAAGAATGAAAACTCTTGAAGAAATTGGACAGATTTTTGATGTAACGAGAGAAAGAATTAGACAAATAGAAGCAAAAGCTCTCAGAAAACTTAGACATCCAAATCGAAATGGGGTTTTAAAAGAATATATAAAATAAAAATAGTTAAATATAATTTTCAGCTTTGGAAAGTTGCAAAAGAATATCTTAAAATGAATTCGATTTAATTCCAATCTAAACTCAAAATAATATTTGATGACAAATTTTAAACTGAAAATAGCTAGCAGAAGAAGTAAACTAGCAATGGTTCAAACTTTATGGGTTAAAGATCAACTAGAAAAACATATTCCCAATTTAGAAGTATCCATAGAGGCCATGGCAACTCAAGGTGACAAAATTCTTGATGTAGCTTTAGCAAAAATAGGAGACAAAGGTTTATTTACAAAAGAACTTGAAGCGCAAATGCTCGTAGGCCATGCTGACATAGCAGTGCATTCTCTGAAAGATTTACCAACAAATTTGCCTAATGGCCTTAAATTAGGATGTATCACAAAAAGGGAGGATCCTGCAGATGCTTTAGTAGTAAGCAAAAAAAATGAATGCTATAAATTAGAAACCTTACCTAAAGGTTCGATTGTGGGGACAAGCTCTCTAAGAAGACTTGCACAATTAAGAAATAAGTACCCACATCTTGTTTTCAAAGATATCAGGGGAAATGTTATTACAAGAATAGAAAAATTAGATGCAGGGGAATTCGATTGTATAATTCTGGCTGCCGCTGGTTTAAAGAGATTGGGCTTTGAATCAAGGATTCACCAGATAATTCCAAGTGAAATTTCACTCCATGCCGTTGGTCAAGGAGCTCTAGGCATTGAATGTAAATCTGATGATAAAAAAGTTTTAGAAATTATAAATGTTTTAGAAGATAAACCCACTAGTCAGAGATGTCAGGCAGAAAGGGCTTTTTTAAGAGAACTTGAAGGTGGGTGCCAAGTTCCAATAGGTGTTAATAGTAAAATTCAGAATGAACAACTTTACCTTACTGGTATGGTAGCCTCTCTTGATGGAGAAAGGCTTATAAAAGATCAAGTTATTGGCAAAATTAATGATCCTGAGCAAGTAGGAATAGAACTAGCGAAAAAGCTAAAGCTCCAAGGTGCCGAAACAATTCTCAGAGAAATATTTGAAGAGTTTAGAGAAAACAAAAATTAGTTAATTTACTAATTTAGGATCAATTTCTTTTTTATATCTACTTTCGCAATCTTTAATTACTCTAACAGCTTCTTCTATTCCAAAAAAACCATTAACCGTACATGTTCCAGGTTTTTTTAGATCTTTGTAATGTTCCCAATAATACTTTGTTTCTTTTAACCAATGTTCTCCAAGGTCTTCAAAACTTGAGATATGGTCCATTCTTTTATCATCTGCTAGAACCGCTATTACCTTATCATCGACCTCTCCTCCATCATCAAATTTCATCACCCCAATAATCCTTGCCTCCACAATAGATCCAGGTATTAATGGTTCAGTTACGCCAACAATCTCGACATCAAGTGGATCTCCATCTTCGTCCCATGTCCTTGGTATACATCCATAAGCGAAAGGATATGCAAGTGAAGAATAACCAACCCTATCTAGTTTTAAGTGGCCTGTTTCTGTAATTAATTCATATTTATTTATTGTATTTGAATTCAATTCAACAATACTGTTAACTACCGTATTTGAACTATCAGTAAAAGCATCTAATATGTGCAATAAATTTGGTGTAATCCTACTTGGGGGTTGATTAAGGTTTGCCATCAAGAAATAATTTTTGTTTATCTTACATCCTCACACTCAAACTATTTATTTAAAAGTAATGTTTCAGTAAATATCATTTATCTTAGACCTTAAATAATTAATAAAATAGTTTGGTGATAGTTCTTCGTTGGTGACAGTTCTTACCAATTCCATAGAATTAACTGATCTGCCATATTTATGAATATTATTTCTTAACCAAAAAATGATTTTTTGATATTCACCATTTTCGACTAAATTATCAATCAAACCAATTTCTTTTTCCATTTGAGAAGATATTTGCGCACTTATAAGATGACCTAACAAGTATGAAGGAAAATATCCAAAAGCTCCTTCGCTCCAGTGAACATCTTGTAGACAACCTTCTGAATCATTAGATGGTTTTATTCCAAGGAGTTCACCATATCTTTTATTCCATTCTTCTGGAATATCTGCGGCAGACAAATCTCCTTCAATCAAATCTATTTCAAGTTCGGTTCTTATTAATATGTGTAAGCCATAAGTCAATTCATCTGCCTCAACCCTGTTGAATCCTGCTTCCATATGATTAATAGATTTCCAGAGTTCTAAATAATTATTTAAAGAACATCCAGCCGAAACAAATTTTTTAAAAAATCTTTTTGAAAAAGATTTTGATTTAACTATTCTATTTTCCCAAAATAAAGATTGGCTTTCATGAATCCCCATGGAAGTTGCTTGACCTAATGGCCAAGCAAACCATTGATGACTTTGCGATGGCAGACCCTGCTCATAAATTGAATGACCCCACTCATGAGCAGTTGCTAAAAAACTTGATAATGGTTCGCCATCAACAATTCTTGTGGTAATCCTATAATCATTAGGTCCTAATGTGATCGAAAAAGGATGAGGTGATTTGCCAACAATAACGAGATCTTTATCCCTCCCAAACTCATCAAGTAATTTAGAACATAAATCTTGTTGAGATTCTGGATCTAAATCCCAATAATTTTTTTTTGACTGATTAATTCCTCCAATCAAGGCCGGGATGGTTTCTTTCAATGGTTGAAACATTTTTTTCAACCATTTCAAAGTCAATTCAGGCTCAAAGGGTTGAGCAAGTGTCTCCCATGGTGAATATTTATCAGATATTTGTTTTGCCTCTTCAATCCGCAATTTGACTAATTCTTCAAAGAATGGAAGAAAAATTTTAAAATCTGATTTTTTCTTGGCCTCTTGCCAGCTTTCATAGCCTTTAGATTTTGCTTTTGCTAAAGAAACGACTAATTTAGGATCTAAGTTTCTTTCTCTATTAAATTCTTTCAATAAAAGATTAATATTTCTTTCTTTATCTTTAATAAAAAGTTCATTATCGGAATTTCGTTCAATATCTAATAGTTCTTTATTAGCAGATTGTATTAAGTTAGAAAATTCTTCAGATGAGTTTCTTTTATGCAATACTTTTGCAATATAAGTAAGTTGTTCAGACCTCCAAGAAGCTCCTTTCTTTGGCATCCCAGTATTCTGATCCCAATAAAGTGTATTCTGGATTGAGCCTAATATTTGAGTTTCTTTTAGATAAGCCCCTAGCTTATTCCATTGAGTTTCAGCCAAAAATCTAAATTAAATTAGATTCATCTTAAGATAAAAATTTTAATGTATGAATAAAAACATACATCTTATATCCATAATAGGATATTGATTAATTGGGTTTTGACTTAGATATGGAACAAATTTTTTCAAAAATAAAATTTTTAACCCATGGTGAGGGTTTTATTGACATCACAAATGATTTGAATTTTTTTATTGGTAAAAATAATTTTCATTCCGGAATTTTCAATTTAACTTCACTACATACCAGTTGCAGCTTAACTATTAATGAAAATGCAGATCCAAATGTACTAAAGGACCTAAAAAAATATATGCAATCTATAGTGCCATATGATTCCTACTTATCCTTGTCAAAGGATAGAGAAGAAATAAACTATAAACATTATCAAGAAGGAGCTGATGATATGCCAGCACATATTAAAACATCCCTAACAAACACTTCTTTATCTTTAAGTTTTCAAGACGGTAAAATTATGCTTGGCACATGGCAAGCAGTTTATTTATGGGAACATAGATTTGAACAAAAGGAAAGAATTATAAACGTACATATAATTGGTGAGAAAAAAGAAAAATATTTATAATGTATTAAATTCAGATAAGTTATTTAATGAAACCTTACCTTTTGCATGATGATGAATTGAAGGAATTAGTTGTCAAAATACCTGGTTGGGAAGTTAACTCTGAACAAATCCAAAGAGAATTTAATTTCGCTAATTTTATTGAAGCATTCTCATTTATGACTAAAGTTGCTTTAATCTGTGAAAAATATAACCATCATCCCAACTGGGATAATGTTTATTCAAAAGTAATAATTAGATTAAATACACATGATTTGGGAGGAATTACAAATTTGGATCAAACATTAGCTTCAGAAATTAACAATATTTTCGATAAATAAATTTAAAACCTTATTCATTAAATAGTCATTATGTCTAAAAAATTGTTGCCAGTTACGATAATTAGTGGCTTCTTAGGATCTGGTAAAACCACACTTCTTAATTATATTTTAAAAAATCAAATTGGTATTAAAACAGCTGTTTTAGTTAATGAATTTGGAGAAATTGGAATAGATAATGATTTAATAATAGAAGGCTCAGAAGATATGATCGAATTAAATAATGGATGTATATGTTGCTCTATTAATGGTGAATTATTAAATACAGTATCCAAAGTTTTAGAAAGATCTGAAAAAATAGACTATTTAATTGTTGAGACTACTGGGCTAGCAGATCCATTGCCAGTAGCCATGACTTTTGCAGCTGGAGATCTTCGAGAAAAAGTAAGATTAGATTCAATCATCACTGTTATTGATGGAGAAAATTTTGATTTTGAAATTAAAAATACAAGTGTCGCCTATTCTCAGATTTTATATGGAGATATTCTTCTCCTAAATAAATGTGATTTAGTCAACGAAGAACAATTAAAGAAAGTCGAAACATTTATAAATAAAATAAAAAAAGAACCAAGGATATTGAGATCAACCAATAGTGAAGTTGGATTACAAACAATAATGAGTGTAGGTCTATTTGAAACAGATACTTTTAAATTCGATAAGGATAAACAAGATGTAGAAGACAATTCTCACGATCACTCTTCCCATTCTCACGATCACTCTTCCCATTCTCACGATCACTCTTCCCATTCTCACGATCACTCTTCCCATTCTCACGATTTGAATAATAATATTGAGGGTTTCACATCAGTTTCTTATGAGACATTTGAACCATTCTCCTTAAGGAAGTTTCAATATTTCTTAGATAATCAAATCTCACAAAATGTATTTAGGGCGAAAGGAATATTATGGTTTATGGAAAGTGATAGAAAACACATTTTTCACCTATCTGGAAAACGATTTTCTCTTGATGATGAAGAATGGACAAAAGAAAAATCTAACAAGATCGTATTAATTGGTAAAAACTTAAATCATCAAACTATTAAGAATCAACTTTCATCATGTAGATTTAGTACAGATTAGTATTTAAATATTAGGATTTAATTAATTTTTGAAAATACTTATTAAAGGATTTAAAAAAGCATTAACCGAATTAAAACTTTTTTATTTTACTTCGTTTATTGTCGCACTTTTAGTAATCATCCCAATTTCCAATTTTCTTATTGAGGGAGTCCAATATGTTGTAAGTGGGAATTTTTCATTAGGTATTGCTGGAGAAGAAGAGGTATTAGAAACTTTAAAAGTTTTAGTACTAACAAGTTTTTTTGGAGGAGGATTAGGCACTTTAAATGGATGGTTACTTTCAAATTGTGATTTTAAGTTCAGAAAAGTTCTACGCATTTGTCAGCTCATTCCACTAGCCGCCCCAGCATACCTAAGCACAGCTATTTTGCAGGATTTAGGAAGTATTTTTGGGTATCAAGTAACCGGTTTATGGTGGGGGGTATTAATACTTTCAATATCTACTTATCCATATGTATTCATTCTTGCTAACGAAAGTTTTAATAAATTTGGAGTCAATCAAATCAATGCTAGTAGAGGATTAGGCGTTGGGCCATGGAGAAGCTTCTTTAAAATCGCTTTTCCAATGGCGTTACCAGCACTAATAACAGGTATAAGTTTAATGTGTATGGAAGTAATGAATGAGTTAGGTACATTTGCATTATTAAATATTCCAAGTATTTCTACAGGCATAGCCGAAAATTGGATAATTGAGGGCAATCCAAAAAGTGCTATTGGACTATCTTTGGTAGCTTTATTAATAATTTTCACCTTAATTATTTTTGAAAAGTTCTCGAGAAGAAAATCAAAGAGGTGGAGTGAAAATCCTGCATCAAAAGACTCTCAGGGGTGGGAATTAAAAAAAACAAGAGCTCTTTTAGCAATAACAATATCTTTATTTCCTCCAATTTTCTCTTTTGGGATTCCATGTTTTTGGGTTCTGCTCAATATTGATCAAATTCAAAAAGGGTTATCTATAGAATTACTTACCCTATCATTCAGAACTTTAAGTCTAGGATTTTTTACTGCATTAATAACGATGTTATTCTCCCTAATAATTTCCTTAGCAAGACGACCAAATAAAAGCTTATTACTAGAAATAATAACAAACCTTGCGGGAATAGGTTATGCAATTCCAGGCACTGTATTAGCATTATCTTTAATAAGCATTTTTTCTCCAAAATTCAATTTCGTTGCTATTTGCCTTCTAATTTGGGGTTATCTTGTTCGATTTCTTACTATTTCTAAGGGTTCTATTGATTCAAGTCTTGAGAGAATTTCTCCTAGTCTTGATGAAGCTGCACTTGGACTAGGAGAGAATTGGACGGGAATCATAAAAAGAATTCATCTACCTCTTCTTCAGGGACCAATATTCGTAGGGTCACTTTTAGTTTTTGTGGACACGATAAAAGAATTACCCATAACCTTTATTTTGAGACCATTTGATTTTGATACATTATCTGTGAGAATATATCAATATGCTGGAGACGAGAGGATGGTAGAAGCAATATTACCAGCAATTATTATCATGACTTTAGGCTTAATCGCATCAATTACATTAATCCCAAGTTTAGAGAAAAAAAACTAAATTCTTTTAGAAAGTTTTCTTATTAGGAAAGGTAGGCTTAAGAACAAATCTGCCGAGGTAGATATAACCCTAAAATAAACTAAGCTAATAAGAATTATATTTTGTGGAATACTTTTGCCCACAAATAAAAGGAGGCAAGCCTCAAAAACGCCAACTCCTCCTGGAGCTGCCGGTACTACCAAGCCTATAGACCATGAAAAAGAAAAGATTACCAATAAAAATATAATGTTCAGAGTATTACTGGCATAAAAAGTATTTAAGCAAATATAAAACCCAATAAATTTAGATAAAACAAATCCAATTTCAAGAAATAAAGCTCTAGTAGGGAAAAATGAAATTATATTTATTCTCTCTTCAAATTGAGTCTTTGAATTTGAAAGTCTCAAAACCTCAAAAACTTTTCCCTTAAGAGAAACTAATCTTTTTAATATCATAAAAATAAATTTCCTATTTAGGAATACCAAAGGAACAATTAAAAAAAAATAAAATGGTGAAAAAATCAATCCCATTGATGCCAAGAGAAAAGATCCACTCAACATAAAATAAGGTTCTATAAGTGTCGAATAAAAAGCAATCTGAGGATTACTTATTTTTTTTATAAAATTAAATCTTTCCACAAAATGCCAAACCCCTCCTGGAACGTATTTAAGAATATTGGTTAAAACATAAAAAGAGACTAGATTATTACTTTTAAATTCTTTCCCGAACCATCTAACAATATATTTCCATGCATAAGCATTCAGGTAAATACTTAAAATACAAAATAAAAATGAAAAAAATAGATTAATTCCATTTCTTTCTAAATTGACATCAAAAGAAATCTGATCAATATTATCAAAAAAATAGATACAAAAATAGGACAAGCTCGTAATAAAGAAAATGCTCTTTAAACAACTAAAATTAATTTTTTTAAGGAATTTAAAATTTTGTTGATTACTTGAGTTAAATCTCATTTCCAGTTTTCAAATGCTTTAAATTTTTTACTTGATTCTTTTATTATCTTTCTTATTTCGTGCGTTGATATTTTATGCTCTAACTCTAATCTCAAAACCTCATCATTTTCTGGTTTCATAGTTATTGATCCATCTGGTTTCAAAGTTTGTTTAACTTTTATATTTCCAAAAGTCGTTGAACATTCTCCTCTGCGTCTAAGTAATACCCACCTAGATTGGGTCCTTTCACGAACTCCTATAGTATTGGAATAATCAAACCATAATCGTCTAAAAAGTTCTTTTTTCTCTATGGGCAAGATTACTTGAATAGAAAATCCAATTCTATTTTTTTTCATATTGATAGCTTGATATGAAACGTCGTAAGCCCCCTCAATTCTAAGTTTCTCTACAAAATTAGATATATCCTCCGGTGTTTGGTCATCAATCCATGCTTCTTGTACAGATATTTCTTCACACCTTGGATTAATTTGTTCACTAATAGATGAATCATTAAATGAGTTAATTTTATAAACTCTTACCAAATTAGGGAATGGGAATTTTAAGTTACCAATTCCTACTCCATAAGAGTTCATAGAATATTTTGAAGGAGGTTCTAGATAGTCCGCTAAATTAGAAAGTAAAGCAATGCCAGTAGGCGTAGATAGTTCACCCTCTATAGAGTCAAAGCTTGACAAAACTTTAATTTTTTTTTGGCTTATTAGCTCTATTACGGCAGGAGGTGGGACAGATAATTTTCCATGTTCAGTTTGAACAAAACCTTTGCCCAACATTGGTTCATTACAATAAACCTTTGTTGGATTTAAAAAATTTAATGCCGCACATACTCCTATTATATCCACTAGTGAATCTATAGCTCCAACTTCATGAAAATGGACATCTTCAGATTTGATCCCATGAACTTTTCCTTCGGCAATTGCTAAAGATTCAAAAACTTCATAAATTGTTTGCTTTAATTTATCTTCTAAGTGCCCATTTAAAATAACTTCTTTAATACTTCTCCAAGTTCTTTTAATAGGACTCAAGTCACTATTCTGGACATTTGCTTTTATCCCTCTTATTGAACAACTTTTTGATTCTTTGAACTCTAGATGATAAAGATCCTTTAATCCAAGATCAATAAGTGGTTTTTCAATGACTTTTTGTGGCACACCTAAATCATAAAAAGCTCCTAACAACATATCTCCAGAGATGCCCGGAGAACATTCAATTAAAATATCACTCATAAATCTAAGAATTCTTGATTGGTAAAGTTGTGATGAAAATCAGTCTTTCATTCTAGATTTTTTAGAAAGATCTTGTTCAATAACTTCGTACTTAATTAATTTCAAAGAATTTCCTTCTCTATTGATATCTAAACTTACAAAACTATTAAGAAGTTCAAGTGAAAGCTCACCCTTAATAACTAATTTGAAATTTTTATTTTTTAAATTCCTTAAATTTGAAGCAGAAAATATCTTAATAACAATTTCTTTTTTTTGAGTGTTTACAAAAACTAATTCTCCTCTAACAGAAAAATAATTATCTTTTAAATCTAACTCTTCTAAAAGACTAGAGAAGTTAGTTTTTGAAGAATCATTTGGGAAATCATTAAGTTTGTAAGGATCCCAGATGCCCGCTACCTGTAAATGCAGGTTTTGAGTATTTTTATTCTTTGGATATACAATCCAAAAATAATTTTTCTTCAAATCAATATGCTTTTTTAAAAGTGATAATGCTTTACCTAATACTACTGTTTCAATTTCTTCGCCTTTCTTATCAATTAAAAAACCTCTATTTAACTTCTTACCATCATGTGGAATAAATTTACCGTTAATAATACCGATTGCTCTATACTGCAATTTATTAGTAACTGGTGGGATAGGATTTTTTAACATATTTAAAATTTGAGATGAAAAATTTTTCGTATTAAATTTCTTATTTTTCCTCCAAACTACTAAAAGACTTTAACGCATCGTCAATTGCATCAGAAGGTTTAGTTGCATCATTCATACTATTATGTCTCCTAATCATTTCAACAATTTCAAATGGATTAGCTGGAATAACTGAACTATCATCTTCTCTTTTAGTTGAATTATCAATTTCTAATTCTTCAAATAAATATTCAGCATTTAAGAAATCACCTTTTAAAGAAATTAAGGAAATAAAAATAATCACTAAAGATATTGATTTAGGAAGACTTTTGTAAAAATAATTTTTCATTTTATTTAATTTCAAAATTCTTTAAAAACTAAAATCTTTGCTAATTTAATTTTACATAATTTGTAGAAATTTGTTAATAGCAACTTGGAATGTTAATTCAATAAGAACCAGACTTTCACAAATAATAGATTGGATAAATCAAGTCAGTCCAGATATTCTATGTTTGCAGGAAACAAAAGTGATGGATGATAGTTTCCCAATTGAACCTTTCGAAAAATTAGGATATTCAGTAGAGGTTTACGGACAAAAGTCATACAATGGTGTTGCCATTATTTCTAAAATTAAAGCTGAAAATGTAAAAAAAGGATTCTACGATTGCAAAGACTCTAATCAAAAAATCAGTATTTTCGAGGAGCAAAAAAGATTAATTTCTGCTGATATTAATGGTATTAAGATCATAAATGTTTATGTGCCAAATGGATCTTCACTAGAATCTGATAAGTTCGAGTATAAAATTAATTGGTTAAAGTGCTTAGCATTGTTTTTGGATGAGCAGGAAAAAAGAGGAGAATTAATTTGTCTTATGGGAGATTTTAATATTGCTCCATCAAAACTAGATATTCATGATCCGAAGAAATATGAAGGAGGAATTATGGCATCAAAGATAGAAAGGAATGCATTAGATAATGTTCTGAAAGGAAGACTAATAGATTCTTTCAGGATTTTTGAGAAAAACACTGGTCATTGGAGCTGGTGGGATTACCGTAATAACGCTTATCAATTAAATAAAGGTTGGAGAATAGACCATATCTATATCAGTAAAGAACTTGCTTCAAAACTTAAAAGTTGTGTGATAGACAGCTCCCCTAGAGAAAATTCACGTCCCAGTGATCACACCCCAGTAATGATTGATCTTAACTTGAATGACATAAATGAAGATTTTTTTGAGGATGAGGATAATTTTTTCGAAATATAAATTAAATAAATAGATATCTCTTTAAAGCCCCAAAAGGCTTATACGTAAAGGGTTGTTTAGAGATAAATTGATTTATTTGATAATTTCTTAAAAATTAATAATTTACAATCTCTACTATCGCAATAAAAATATCATAATGTAGAATTTCAATCTTATTGACAAAATTTTTACTTATTTCTAATTTAGGACATGACAAAATTTTTCTCAAAGCTTTATTTAGTTAAACAGTGACTGATATATTAAATCTCACCAAATCTGAAGAAATTTTCTCCGCTGCTCAAGAATTAATGCCGGGAGGAGTTAGCTCTCCAGTAAGAGCCTTCAAGTCCGTAGGAGGTCAACCAATTGTTTTTGATAGAGTCAAAGGTCCCTTCGCTTGGGATATCGATGGAAATAGATATATTGACTACATAGGAAGTTGGGGCCCTGCTATTTGTGGTCATGCCCACCCTGAAGTTACAACGGCATTACAGGAAGCTATTGAGAAAGGCACCAGTTTTGGAGCTCCATGTGTTTTAGAGAACAAACTTGCACAGATGGTAATAGATGCTGTTCCATCTGTAGAAATGGTTCGATTTGTAAATAGTGGAACTGAAGCCTGTATGGCTGTTTTAAGGCTCATGAGAGCATTTACTGGTAGAGATAAAGTTATTAAATTCGACGGTTGTTATCACGGCCATGCTGATATGTTTTTGGTAAAAGCAGGATCAGGTGTAGCCACTTTAGGATTACCAGACTCTCCAGGAGTCCCAAGATCAACAACTGCAAATACACTTACAGCTCCTTACAATGATCTTGAGGCAGTAAAAAAACTATTTTCCGAGAATCCTGATGCCATTTCGGGAGTTATTCTTGAACCGATTGTAGGTAATGCTGGCTTTATTACACCTGAGCCTGGATTCCTAGAAGGCTTAAGGGAATTAACCACTGAAAATGGTGCCTTATTAGTTTTTGATGAAGTAATGACTGGGTTCAGAATAAGTTATGGAGGCGCTCAAGAAAAATTTGGAGTTACTCCTGATTTAACCACACTTGGGAAAGTTATTGGCGGAGGGCTACCTGTTGGAGCTTATGGAGGTAAGAAAGAAATAATGTCAATGGTGGCTCCTTCCGGACCGGTATATCAGGCAGGTACTTTGAGCGGAAACCCGCTCGCAATGACTGCTGGAATAAAAACGCTTGAGCTACTCAAACAAGAAGGTACCTACGATAAACTAGGATCAACAACTTCTAGATTAATTGAAGGGATAATTCAATCTGCAGAGAATAATGGGATTCCTATTAACGGTGGAAGTGTAAGTGCTATGTTTGGATTTTTCTTATGCGACGGGCCAGTAAGAAATTTTGATGAGGCCAAAACTAATGATGCTGAACTATTTGGCAAGTTGCATAGAGAAATGCTTCAAAGAGGGATTTACCTTGCCCCAAGTCCTTTTGAAGCTGGTTTCACATCACTCTCTCATAGTGAAGAAGAAATTGATAAAACTATCGAAGCTTTTGATCAATCTTTTAATGCGATAAAAAAATAATCATTTACCAAGTTTTCATTCAAGAAAAATAAGTAAATGATTAAATGTTGCAGAAACTTATATTTTAAATAATTATCTTCTACCACCAACTATAACTGGAGGGCTTCCTCCTTCAGAACCTGGAAGGCCAGGGACAACTTGTGTGCTTCCATCCCATTTATCAAGAAATAATTTGAACAACACTTGATCGTCAAGACTTCTATTTAGCGTTTCATATCTAAGTGCTTCTTGTTCAGCAATTTCTACTTCTGTTTTTGCTCTAAGTAATTGCTGACCAGCTATTTGCTTTTGTTCAATAGCAGCTCTGTATTCTTCAGCAATCTCTAATCCAGTAAGATCTAAACTTTTAACGTCAACATAATCGAACGAATTAAGTTCTTGAGCAACAGTATCTCCTACCTTTTCAGAAATTACTGCAAATTCAGTAGCGATTGTTTCTAGCTCGTACTGCGAAAAAACTGATTTTAGAGCTTTAAGTAAAGATGGTTGAACAATCTTTTGATAAACATCGCTATTTCTACTTGCAATTGTTGCAAAAATTCTTCCTGCTTCGTTAGGTTTTACTGAATACTTAACAGTAGCTGTAGCCCTAATAACCTGAAGATCTTTAGTTAAAGTTTCAAATTTTTCTGGTTGAACTTGTGTTTTTATATCAAATGGATATACAGACTGAACAAATGGAAGTTTAAAGTTTAAACCAGCTCTCCTAGAGGGACCACTTACTTTTCCCAATGTTGTAACCACTGCAACTTGTCCAGAGGGGACAACAAAGAGAGATTGAGTGAGTAAAAGAAAGCCTGTAAAGGATAATACAATTAATAATGTTGCTGTCCCACCAGGACCTGTTGGGGTTACATTTTTAAAGGATGTTGACATTAAGTTTTTTTGTTTAATTAATCATATTTTAATTGACTAATTAGTGCATTAATAAGCCATTTAATTAAAATATTTTTTTAATAATTGCGAACAAAAATACAGATATTTTAGGCGATATTTGATTTAATTTCTCGTAAAAGTTCTAAATAAAGGTCCTCATCTATTTCCCTTATATCATATTCAGAGGGTAAAGCACCATGTTTATATTCATGTACCGCCATCCAACAAAATTTCTCTATTTCTTCTTTAGAAAAACGAGGATAATCTTTTACTTTCTTAATCAATGATTTAATGAGAGATTCTGAATAATCTGCCATAATGTAAAAATTATCTATGTAAAGATCTTATCTAAAGTTATTAGCTTTTAGAGGAATATTCAAAGACTCCTCCAACTCAGTAACAAGCTTAATTGCTAATTGAAGATCATTTTTACTCTTACTAGCAACTCTGAGTGTTTCGCCATTTATGCTGACATTAATTTTTTTTATTTGATCTCTAATATTTTTGCTGATTTTTTTTGCAATTTCTTGTTTAATTCCTTGTTTTAATAAAATTGTCTGTTTTACTTTATTTCCACTAACCATTTCAATTTCACCGTAGTCAAATATTTTTAAAGACAAGTTCCTTTTTATTGCCTTTTGTCTAATTATGTCATTAACAGCATTTAAGGTAAGTTCGCTATTTGTAATTATAAAAATATTTTCTTTATCTAAATCAACTGAAGTATCTGTGCCCTTAAGATCGTAGCGCTGAGAAATTTCTCTTTTTACTTGATCCAAAGTGTTAACTAATTCCTGTCTATCAAAATCAGAAACCACATCAAATGAAAAACTTTCTGCCATGGTAAATTATTAAACGCTAAATATTATTAGCATAAATCATCTTTTCATGAGGGGAAATGGATTAATTTAATCAAAAAATAACAAACTAACCACTTTTCCCATTTCTTCCGCACATCTACAACTATTTAGCAAAGTTTCACTATCGTGAAAGGCAAAACATATTAATTGGTCGCACCTAGTAATAATTTCTTGATTACAAAGACTGCTTGCAAGTGGTAAAGGTAATTCATCATTTTCACTTTTTTCAACCAAATGCATAACCCTTTCAAGTTGATCCTTTATTTCAGGTATTTGTCTATCAAGACTTTGTGGTAATAAAACAGTTAATAGAGATGGATTGATATCCAAGACAGCTCGAATAACAGCTGCATTAACACCTTGAGATCCAGAAGTAAGGATATTATGCCCTTCCTCTGCTAACGACCTTGCTATTAATTCAATTAAGTGGATATCTACAACAGGCACGTGTCTACTACCCAAAAAAGCAATTCTCCTTTTCCCATTATCTTGGAGTTTTGCAAGTTCTTGAGCTAAGGCATCAACGCCTTCAGTTGCTGGTAGATCTAGAGAGCGACTCAAAATAATATAGTTCCTATATTTGAAATTAGCATTTATCTGAAAAATTGCAGGGAAAATCTATCTTTTCGAGAATTCTTTTTAGATTCACATGCTCTTGAACTAATTGAATAGCATAAGATGCTTTAACTGATTCATGTATTCTGACGTGACCAAAAGCTTGTTCAATAATTTCTACAGAGGAAAGAGTATCTAATCCCACTTTTAAAATTGGTACCTCCAATTCCTCAGCTCTATGAATCAATTGTGATAAAGGGTCTCCCAAACCAGTTAAAATTAGACATTGAGTCGAAGCCTCCAAAGCAGCAAGCTGTATATCAGTTCTATCAGCTCCAGTAACTACAGCCATATTTCGTCTTCTCCTGAAAAATTCCATTGCAGAATTTACCCCCATTGCACCAATACTTAAGGTTTCAACAAGTAATTGATCTTTTTCAGGGCAACAAATTACTTGAGCATCCAGTCTTCTTACAAGCTCACCAACGGTGACACTTCTTAGAAGCGGTGATTTAGGCATCACCCCAAACACTTCAATTTCCAGCTCTTTAAGAGAAGGTATTATTTCATTTTTAACTTTTTCTACTTCTTGCGGCAACACTCCGTTCAGTACAACTCCAGCCAATTTCTCACCTAATTGTTTTTTCGCATCAAGTAATGAATCCACGCTTTTACAATCTTCCCATAAATTCACAATTAAAACTTTCGCATCTAAATCCTTAGCCAATTGTGGGAGACTTAAGCCATAAATCATACCTTCATGAAGACTTCCAGCTGCCTCTAAAATATTCAGACCTTCAAAATCATCATTAACCAATCCTTCAATTTGATCAAAACCTTTTCCTGGGAGTAAGTCTTTATTAAAGATTCTTTTTTCAGCTGATATATTGTCCAACAATCCTACTGAAGAAATTAAATTCTCCTCTTTGATATTTAATGTAGATCCAATAAACTTAACATCATCATCGATTAATCCTTCATAAGACATTGAAGGCAGATTAGTAAGTTCTATGCATGTTGCTAATGGTTTGCCAATACGTACTTTTTTTTTCTCTTGTAAGAGTCTTTTTGCTATCCCAAGAACCAATGCAGACTTACCACTAAATGGTTCACATGAACCAATTAACAATATATCGCTCATAATTAGTGAAATTGTTTATCAATAGGTTTAAGATAATGTTTTTTTTAGAACTAAACAAATATTTATTTATGAGTTTTAATCAAATAATTAAATTTGTTTTTTGGTAAATTTATTTTAATCCTTTGGTATTTCATCAAAACTAATAAAATGATTAATTCAACTCCCAACAAACAAACCATTGGTATAACTGGAGCTTCTGGCGCACTAGGGAAAGAATTAACAAAGTTGTTTCGTCAAAAAGGGTATAAAGTGATTGGATTCACCCATAGTATAAATAACTATGAAAAAAATCTTGAATCTCCAAATGAATGGATTAGATGGGAATGTGGGAAAGAATTTTTATTAAAAAAACATTTACGAAAAGTAGATATCTTGATTTTGAACCATGGAATCTATGATTTGAGTAGAGAAAATTCTAATTATGAAAAATCTATAGAAATAAATGCATTAAGCAAATTCAAATTTTTAAATTTATTTGAAGATATAGCCTCAAGTAGTCAGTCATTAATTAAAAAAGAAGTTTGGATAAACACATCTGAAGCAGAAATATTGCCAGCATTAAATCCATCATATGAAATTAGTAAATCCCTTATTGGTAAATTGGTTTCTTTCAAAAAAAATCTTTTGGATAAAGATACCAAGAAAAAATTAATAATTAAAAAAATTATCTTGGGGCCTTTTAAATCAGAACTAAATCCCATAGGAATTATGAGTCCAAAATTTGTTTCTAAAAGAATTTATGATTTAGCTAATTCAAAAAATTATTTATTAATAATTAGTCCAAACCCTTTAACATATGTACTTTTTCCATTGAAAGAATTTTTTAATTTTTTATATTGCCAAATTATCTATAAATATAAATCTTAGTGCCTAAAAATCTCGATCTGTCAATATTTCAATACCATCTTTTAAAACAACTATTGTATGCTCCCATTGGGCCGATAGTTTTCCATCTTTTGTTATTACGGTCCATCTATCATTGAGTGTTTTGCAAAATTTAGTCCCTTCATTAACTATAGGTTCCACCGCTAATGTCATTCCTTCTCGAAGGACGACGTTAGGCAATTCTTTAGTCCGAAAATTAAATACCGATGGTTCTTCATGAAGATTTCGTCCAACTCCATGACCTGTATAGTCTTCTACAACACTAAAGCCATTTTTCACAACAACGTCTTCGATTTCCCCAGCCACATCTAGAAGTGTATTCCCTGCCTTGATTTTCGAAAGCCCCGCATACAATGCTTTAAAAGCTATATCACTAAGTTTTTGAGCCTTTGAACTAACTTCTCCTACACAAATTGATATACAACTATCTCCATGGAAACCATCTAAATATGCCCCTGTATCAATTTTAACCAAGTCACCATTTTTAATTATTTTATTTTTACTTGGAATACCGTGGACAACCTCATTATTAATACTAGAACAAATACTGGAAGGAAATCCATGGTAGCCCTTGAAACTTGGCACAGCTCCAAAACTTTTTATCCTCTTTTCTGCGAAATCATCTAAATCTTTTGTACTCATTCCAGGTTTAATTAAGTCATTAATTTCTCTCAAAACAGTAGCTACAATTCTGCTAGATTTTTTCATCAAATTTATTTCACGTGAAGACTTTATTTCGATTCCTCTTCTCCTCTGAATAAAAGGAACTTGATCATTAGCTTTGGAATTATTTTTATTTAACAAAAGATCTGCAAAATGTCTCATTGGAATAAATAATAGTAATAGGTAAATATCTTCAAAATAGCCTTTATGATCTTGGCTATCTTAAATCTATCAATAACAATGGGAAAGAAACGAAAATGAAAACTTTATTTAATTCTAGGCAATTTCATAAGGCTTTGGCGCCCTGGATTTTTCTTCCATTATTTATATCTTCAATTACTGGTCTTCTTTATAGGGTTTCAAAAGATTTACTGGGTTACTCTAGAGAACAAGTTCATTGGTTAATGTCTCTCCATGAGGGCGAATGGCTTGGAGATAATGGAGAACTTATATACGTAATATTGAATTCCCTTGGAGTTTTATGGATGCTCGTCACAGGATTCCAAATGTTTTCAAAAACAATTTCATTTACCAAAAAGGTTACTAAAGGCGAGTCAAAAGGTTAAGATATAGAACTTGTAGGATAATAATTACCAAAATGGCCAAAGAGAAACAAGAGAAGGATTTAGAAACTGGTATTAAAGCTGACGCATCAGTTGATGTAGCAGTTGAACAAAAAGAAAAAAATACGGTTTCTGAGACTACGCAAACCTTAACCGCATCCAATCTTATTAAGGAATTTGAGAACGAACAATTAAAAAAAGAATTACCTGAAATATATGTTGGAGACACTGTTAAAGTTGGAGTGAAAATTACAGAAGGTAATAAAGAAAGAGTCCAACCTTATGAAGGCGTTGTCATAGCAAAAAGACATGGAGGAATTAACCAGACTATTACAGTTAGAAGAATTTTTCAGGGTATAGGTGTTGAAAGAGTATTTATGCTACATAGTCCACAGGTTGCCTCTCTAAAAGTTGAACGTAGAGGTAAAGTAAGAAGAGCTAAGTTATTCTATCTGAGAGATAGAGTAGGAAAGGCTACTCGCGTAAAACAACGCTTTGACCGATAAAGTTGTAAATTAATCAACTTATTGGTCACAAAGACGCTTATAATCATTTAGATGCGTCGTTAGTTCAGTTGGTAGAACGCAGGTCTCCAAAACCTGATGTCGGGGGTTCAAGTCCTCCACGACGCGTTTGATCAACATTATGTAAATCATTTTTTCATAATATGGAGTTAGATCTTCAACCTGGGGACGTAGTTAAAGTCCTCGAATCAGCAGCTTTAGGATGGGTTCGTGCAAGAGTTATCAGAGTTAAGTCTGGTGGGAGAGTTGTCGTACAAAGTGACCAAGGCAGAGAATTTACTGCTAGAGGCAATCAAGTTAGGTTGATAGAACCTGCTGGTTTTAGACCTCAAAAATAAATAGTTGTTTACACTAAGGTAGTTAAAAACTAATTATTTCTGTAAATCCTCAAATTAATAAATTTTTTTTATTACAACCCCATAAATTAAGTATTATGATCTGATAATTTTAAGAATGAAGTTCTAAATAAATTTAGAACAAAACTCTGGGACCGTAGTTCAACTGGTTAGAGCACCGCCCTGTCACGGCGGAAGTTGCGGGTTCGAATCCCGTCGGTCCCGTTTTTTCTAAAGGAAATTTGGAAAAACGTTTAAGACTAGCCCCGAGTCCAACGGGTTTATTTCATATTGGGACAGCGCGTACAGCATTATTCAATTGGTTGTATGCACAAAAAATAGGTGGAAAATTTCTTATCAGAATAGAAGATACAGATTTTCTTCGATCTAAATCTGAATATACAAAAAATATATTAGAGGGCTTGAAATGGCTTGGGCTAAAATGGGATGAAGAACCTATAAAGCAAAGTGACCGAATTTCGATTCACAAAAGTCATATCAAAAAACTATTGGAATGTGGAGCTGCATATAGGTGCTTTACATCAGAAGATGAAATATCTGAATTAAGAGGAGAACAAAAAAAGAAAGGATTACCTCCAAAGCATGATAATAGACACAGAAGTCTTTCAAAAGAAGAAATAGAAACATTCATATCCCAAGGGCGGACTTCAGTAATAAGATTTAAGATTGATGAAAAAATTGATATAAAATGGGTAGATCAGATAAGAGGCGAAATTAAATGGCAAGGGAAGGATTTGGGCGGTGATTTAGTTTTATCAAGAAGGGCTAAGGGATATGAGATTGGTGATCCTTTGTATAATCTTGCAGTTGTAGTTGATGATAATTTCATGAATATTACTCACGTTGTAAGGGGTGAAGACCATATCTCGAACACTGCAAAACAAATATTGATTTATAAAGCATTAAATTTTAATTTACCAACTTTTTCGCATACACCCTTAATACTAAATAGCGAAGGAAAAAAATTATCTAAGAGAGATTGCGTTACTTCAATCGACGAATTTAGAGAAATGGGATATTTACCTGAGGCCCTATCAAACTACATGGCATTTTTAGGTTGGTCTCCAAAATCTGCCGACAGAGAAATACTTTCACTTGAAGAGATATCTGAAATTTTTGACTTATCAGCAATAAATAAAGCTGGAGCCAAATTTAGTTGGGAAAAACTCAACTGGATTAATTCTCAATATATAAAAAAAATGGAATCAATAAAGTTAATTGAGATAACTAAAAAATACTGGGATGACAATGGTTGGGAGCCGCCATCTCAAGAATGGGCTATTAAATTATCAAATTTGATTAAAGACTCTATGACCCTTCTAAAAGACGCCATTGATCAATCAAAACCATTTTTCTTAATACCGCCAATTCAAAAAGAAGGTCAAGATTTCCTCGAAAAAAACGATAGCAAAACATCTCTAAAACTAATCCTAAATTATTTAACAGAGCAGAATATTCTAAAATTAGACAAGGTTAAAGCCAAAGAAATAATAAATGGAATTTCAAAAACACATAATGTTAAAAAAGGGATATTAATGAAATCACTACGAGTAGCATTTTTTGGTTCTCTCAGTGGACCAGATTTAATTCAAAGTTGGGAACTTTTCTCAGAGAGTAAAACTGATATATCTCGAATTGAAAGATGTCTTGAGTCAATCTAAATTATTTTTTTGTCCTAATTCAAGTCGATTCGCCAGAGGTTTAGCCGAAAGACCTTGAATTCCTACTGTCATTAATATAGTAAGAAAAACTAAACCTTGAAGACGTCCAGCTCCAAGTATACCAGCCTGTTCTAGTCTAATAGAAAAAAGAGAGGCGACCGCTGCAGTAACAATACCTCTTGGGGCTAAGCAGGCTAAAAATATTTTTTCTCTTAAGTTTAATTCTCTTCCAATTGTTGCTATCCAAATAGAGATAGGACGAACAATTACCATCAACATCAAAACGCAAACAACCCCTCCCCAGCCTAGTGGACTTAATTCACCCCAAGAAACATCAGCTGCCAAAAGAGGAAAAAGTACTGTGATTGCTAATTGAGCCAATTCACCTATTAGATTATCCAATTTCTCCTTATCTATTACTTCTCTTTTACCTACAATAAAACCTGCAGCAACTGATGCAGGCAAGCCTGATTCTGGTAAAAAATATTCACAAATTCCATACACAAGGAAAATAAATCCAAGGGTAACTTGAAGCTCTATACCAAATGAGGCTTCATTTTTTATTTTTTTTAAAATTTCTGATAGTAACCATCCTGTACTTATACCGATTAAAACTCCGCCCCCTAATCTTTGCATTAATGCTATAAATACATCGTTAATCCCACGTAGATCACCTAAAGTTAGTTCTAATAGTAGTAATGCTAGTACTGCACCAATTGGTTCAAGTAACAAACCCTCAGCTTTTAAAACTTCCGAAAGAGGGGAGGCTAATTTTATTTGTTCCACTAAGGGCGAAACAACTGTTGGTCCAGTAGCTAGGACTATGGCACTATATATTCCTGCGACTTGCCATGAAAGGCCTGCAAGCCAATGAGCAATAAAAATTCCAGCTGATAATGAAATAAAAAGTCTTACCAATGAAATTTTTAGAACAGTATTTCTTATATTCCCCTCAGGCAGTTTTAAGTTAAGTCCCCCTTCAAATAAAACCAAGCAGACTAAAAGCCCCACAATAGTTTCAAGCCCTTGTCCAAGATCTAGAGGCTCAACAAGTCCTAAACCTGATCTTCCGATTAATAATCCAGAGAGCAATAAAATAACTACACTGGGGAATCCTGTAAGAGAAGAAAATAGTCGAGCACAAGCACCTGCAAATACGGTTATTCCCCAAAGTAGTCCAAGCCTTTCAGGCGTCATATAAACTTATTAAATAATAAAAAAATTAATTATTTTGATTAAATCAATAATCCTATCTGAAGTCCATTAAATACAATACTTTTTAATTTTATTAATATGATGAATAAAACTAAATTTAAAAAATCTCTCAAAACTACTCTTAATTCAAATAAATTTGATTTCTACTAAGAAAATTGGCTTATTAGAGCAATAATAATTAAAATTATCCCTATACCAACAGTTGCCATCCTTCCATTCCATATCTCAGCTTGAGGTGTAAAACCTCTCTTCCATAAATTCAGTTCCTTTTTATCAACAAAGTTTTTTGTCTCTTTAATCTCGATTTTAGGTTGTTTATTCATTAAAGTTAAAAAGGAGGATTTTCTTCATAAAGTGTATTTGCATGTTCAATTGATAGTCTTCCTGAGACTCCTAATTTAAGGGAACTTAAATGATCCTTAAATTTAATTCTGAACAACGCTGCTGCTCCAATCATCGCCGCATTATCTGTACAAAGATTAAGGGGAGCTAAATGAACTTTAATAGATTTTTTGCTGGCTTCACTAATCATCATTTTTCTTAATGTATTGTTGGCAGCTACTCCCCCAACAACAACAATATTATCTAAGCAATGATCTTTTGCACATCTTATAGTTCTCTCTACCAAGACCTCAGCCACAACTCTCTCAAAACTTGCAGCAATATCAGTAACAGGTACTGTCTCTCCATTTAAATTTATTTTCTCAACTAATCTTAATACAGCGGTTTTTAGACCACTAAATGAGAAATCGTATTTAAGAAATCCACCTTTTTTATCAGAAATCCTACATTTTGGTAAATTGAATTTCATTGGGTCCCCATTTTTAGCTATCTTTTCAATTGCCGGTCCTCCTGGATAACTAAGGCCTAATAATCTTCCAACTTTATCAAAGGCTTCTCCAGCCGCATCATCAAAACTTTTACCAAGTCTATACATTACCCTTCTATCATCAACCTTAATCAATTCAGTATGTCCACCACTAACAAGTAATGTTAGAAAAGATTTCTTTGGATAGTTTTCTGAAAATAGAATTGAAGATAAATGTCCCTCCAAATGATGAATTCCCAAAAAAGGCTTTGAATGTAACATGCAAAGTGATCTTGCAGTTACAGAGCCAACACGTAAACACCCAACTAATCCAGGAGCTACAGTTGAAGCGATATAATCAATTTCCTCAATTTTGATTTTTGATTCTGTTAAAGCCTTTTCTAAAACAAAAGGTAATAATTCTAAATGCTTTCTTGCAGCAAGTTCTGGAACCACTCCTCCCCATTTTGCATGATCTTCGATTTGAGAAGCAATTATATTTGAATGGATTTTATATGTATCACCACTGTTCGACACTATTGAGACGGATGTCTCATCACAACTTGTTTCAATAGCTAAAACTTTACGCATATTTGATTCAACTTGTTCTATTTTAATATTAATTTCTTACTAAACCCACTATAAGGAATTAAAGATTGCAACTTATGAAATTCTTTTTTTCAATCATAACATCCGTTTTTCTGTTCCTAGGAATTACACCAATTGCTTTAGCGGCTAATGGGCCTGCCTTAAATGCAGATAGAGCAAGCACAGAATATACTGCATCAGCCCTCACAAAATGCTCTGAAAATCCTAAATTCATGGAGAGAGCAAGTTCTGCAACTACTCAAAAAGACATAGCAAGATTTGAAAGGTATGGTAAAGCATCATGCGGAGATGATGGCCTTCCTCATTTAATAATTGGGCCTCCTCTTGAGCCATGGGGAGCTCTTCTAAATAGAGGCCATGAAGGTGATTTACTCATACCAGGAGTTTTGTTCATTTACATTGCTGGAATTATAGGCTGGTCAGGCAGAGAGTATTTGATTGAATCAAAAAAGACTAAGAATCCAGCAGATCTTGAGATCATTATTGATCTAGACTTAGCTAGAAAATGTCTTATTAAAGGTGCACAATGGCCTCTTCTTGCCAATAAACAAGGTAGGAATGGAGATTTAAGAGAAAAGGATAATAATATTACACTCAACGGTCCTCGTTAAAAACTTAAAAAAACTTTTTTGCAAATCAAATGTTCAAAATTCTAAACACAAAATTTGTTAGATCTGCCCCAGTAGTTGCAGCAATCTGGCTAAGCCTTACAGCCGGAATAATCATTGAATTTAATAGGTTTTTCCCAGATTTATTGTTCCATCCAATGAGCTAATAAAAGAGAGAATAATCAAGTTTGTATTAACTCAATTATTCTTTTTGCTGTTTCATCAACATCGTTATTTGTTAATGCAAAATCAAACTCATCTGATGCTGAAATCTCATAATTAGCCCTTGAGAGTCTTTTTTTAATTGCCTCCTCTTTTTCTGTACCTCTATTTCTTATTCTTCTCTCTAATTCTTTTTTATTAGGAGGTAGTAAAAATATTGATAGAGAATTAGGGAACTTTTCTTTTATTTGCTTCGCACCTTCCACTTCAATTTCAAGTAGTACGGAAAGTCCCTGTTTGATTTTTGCATTTACAGAAGACAAAGGCGTTCCATAGTAGTTTCCAGCAAACTGAGCCCATTCAAGAAAAAGGTTTTGTTTAATCATTTCTTTAAATTTTTCTTGATTCAAAAAGTAATAATTTTCTCCCTCTTTCTCTCCCTCTCTAGGTTCTCTAGTAGTTGCAGATATTGAAAGCCAAATATTTTTATCTTTAGCTAATATTTCTTTAATAACAGTTCCTTTACCCACCCCGCTAGGTCCAGTAAGGATAATTAGTTTTTTTAGATTTTTCATATTAAATTTTTTACAGTAAGATAAATTCTTGTGAATTTAAAAGAAATAATGCAAAAAAGCGTGCCACAGATAATGGATATTACATCTATTAGATCCGTATTGCATTATTTATCAAATAGTATTTTACCTACAAAGTTTGAAACTGCTCAACAACCTGAACCAAATACAATTCAATTATGTTTCAGAGGAGTAGGTTCTCAAACTTGGTTAGAAGTTTCATGGAATGGTGAATCTCCAAGAATATTAAAGATAAATAAGCCAGAAAAAATGGGAAGAGAAAGTACACTTTCTAAACAAATAAGATATGGATTAAAATATATGGCTTTAATTTCGATTGATCAAGATGAATTCGAAAGAGTTATAAAATTTGGTTTTGCAAAAAAACCTGGAGATGAAATTAGTAAGTATTTAATTTTTGAGTTAATGGGAAAACATAGCAATATTTTTTATTTGGATAATAAACATAAAATTATCGCAGTTGGTAAACAAGTTAAATCAAGTCAATCTAGTTTTAGAACAATTTCAACAGGATCAATTTATTCTGACCCTCCAGTAAATCTTAAAAAACAACCCAAAGAAGATGAATCTTTTCGATCATGGAAAGAATCAATTTCAACAGTACCTGAGTCTTTAAAATACTGTTTAATAAATACCTACCAAGGAGTAAGCCCTATCCTCACAAAACAACTAGAAGTATTTAGTAATACTAACGACTCGGAAATAATGGAAAAAAATATTGATTTCATTAGTGATGTTGACTTAAAGGAGATATTTAAAAGTTGGAAAATATGGATAAATAGATTTCAAAACAAAAATTTTCACTTTTCCATATTTAATAATTATTTTTATTCAGTTTGGTTTTTAGATAAAGAAATTAACTGTAAAAATAAAATAGATTTATGCACTGGTTTAGAAAATTATTATGATCATCATTTAAAACAAAAAAAATTTGGATTATTAGTAAATAAAATTGAAGGGATAATTTTTAAACAAACAAATAATGAGAAAAAAAATTTAAATATTCAATATGATCTCCTATCTAAGTCAGAAAACTACGAAATATATAAAGAGAAAGCTGACAATATATTCACAAAAAATGAGATCAACAAAAAAGATATTATTAGAGGACAAAAACTATACAAAAAATCAAAAAAACTAAAAAGATCTAGAGAATTAATAAAAGAAAGACTAAATATTTACAAAACTAATATCGATAGACTAGATGAATTCACTACACTTCTAGAGAATATAAATTCTTTATATCAAGAGGAACTGTTCATTAAAATTAAACTATTAGAAGAAATTGTGGAAGAGATTTGTAACGAGTTTAATATCAACATAAAGAGGCAAAAAGAAGATAAGAAAAGCTCATCAGAGATACAATCTTCACCTATTCAAGTTGATACTCCTACTGGATTGAAGCTTCAGGTAGGGAGAAATATGAGGCAAAATGACTTAATAAGCTTTAAGTTCTCAAAAAAGGGCGATTTATGGTTTCATGCACAGGAAGCGCCAGGCAGTCATGTAGTTTTGAAGTCTTCATCTCAAGTAGCATCTGAACAAGATCTTCAAATTGCTGCAGATTTAGCTGCTTTATTTAGTAAGGCAAAAAGAAACATTAAAGTTCCAATTAATTTAGTAAAGATTAAAGATTTGCAAAAAATCAAAAAAGGCGGACCGGGTTGCGTTTCCTTTAAAAATGGAGAAATTATTTGGGGAAATCCTACAAGAGGAGAAGATTACATTAAAAAAAATCTTAAAACAGTAATTTAGTTTATAATAAAAAAAATTTTTAAATTTAAATGTTTGATTTTCTTTTGGGCACTCATGAATTTTTAGGAAATCATAGTTTCCCAGAATTTATTGTTGGATATCTATTTGGTGCTGCATTAATAATTGGAGCTCCTACTGTTTTCTTACTTCTTGCCTTCGTAAGCGCTTTAATGAAAACAAATGGAAAAATGGGTGGATATAGAGAATATGAAACTTATGGTGAATCATCCCTAAATGATGCCCCTCCTTTCTTATTACCAGATCCAACTAATCCTAAATTAAGCAAATAATTAAATTTATCGAAAATAAATTGGACTTTGACAATAGTAATTTTAAACCTTTTTCTTACAAAATCTTTATCTAAAAATAATGAGAGGTTCAGGTCAAAGTGAGAATAAATTATCAGATTCGATGACTTTTAGTGATCATTTAGAGGAGCTGCGTCAAAGGATCCTACACTCAATTTACTCAATACTTATTTCAATATTCTTCAGTTTTCTCATCATAAAGCCATTAATATCTTTTTTAGAAATCCCAGCTGGTGATATTCATTTACTACAACTTGCTCCAGGAGAGTTTTTATTTGTCGCTATTAAAGTTGCAGGTTACAGCGGATTAATAGTTTCTATGCCTTATATTTTTTATCAAATAATATTATTTATTTCTCCTGGTTTAACAAAACAAGAAAAAAGCCTTATATTGCCCGCAGTTTTTGGCTCAGGTCTTCTGTTTTTTTTAGGATTAATTTTTTCCTGGTGGATATTAGTCCCTGCAGCAATAAATTTCTTCATTAGTTTTGGTGCTGATATTGTTGAACCAACTTGGTCTATAGAAAGATATTTTGATTTTGTTCTGTTATTAATGTCTAGCACTGCAATAGCTTTTCAATTGCCAGTATTACAATTTATTCTTGGTTCTCTTGGAATAATTACAACAGAAAAAATGATTTCGAATTGGAAGATCGTTGTAATTTCCTCTGCAATATTATCTGCAGTGATTACCCCTTCAACAGACCCATTGACTATGTCATTGCTATCTATATCGATTGTGTTTTTATTTTTTGTGGGTACTGGTTTAACTTACTTATCAGAAAATCTTAAGTCAAAAACTCTTTCATCTTCTCATTAAGATTTAATTGCAAGCTGACAGCTCTACCTAACCTCGGCTTAGCATTGACTTTCTTTAGCCATTCTCTTACTTCTTCAGAATATCCACATCTATTTAAAATCTCGATTTTATCAGCTATCGATTTTTTATATTCATCTTCACTTAAAGGGAATGATTCCTGTCCAAGAAATCCCCACATCATTTGAAAATATACAAATTTTCCTCTTCTAAAGAGTCTAAAATCATATTTTTTCCCCCAGCGATGAATCAAATAATGTATAACTTCATCTACGAGCAATGGGTTCATTTAAATCAATTAATTAGGACTTCCTAAACTTTTACTTTAAATTATTAAAAGTCCTATCTATTTGCAACAGAAATTGATCAATTTGATTCATAATAACTAATAAATAACAGAACCAAGTAGCGAATGACTCAATTAAGTTCCAATGATGTCCCATCAATGGGTCGAAGGCAATTTATGAATCTTCTTACATTTGGTACTGCAACTGGTGTAGCTTTAGGAGCCCTTTACCCTGTAGCTAATTATTTCATGCCTTTAAGAGCAGGCGGTGGTGGTGGTGGAACTTCTGCTAAAGATGAATTAGGGAATCCAATAAGTAAGACAGGTTGGTTAGCTACCCATCAAGCAGGAGACAGAAGTCTTGTGCAGGGTCTAAAGGGAGATCCAACTTATTTAATAGTTAATGAGGGTGGGGAAATAGGAGAATTTGGTTTAAATGCAATTTGTACTCATTTAGGTTGCGTTGTCCCATGGGATAGTGGTGCTAATAAATTTATATGTCCTTGTCATGGCAGTCAGTACGATACTAATGGGAAAGTAGTAAGAGGGCCTGCTCCTTTATCTTTAGCCCTAGCGCATGTCGATATTGAAGATGATGCTGTACTCGTTAAACAATGGTCAGAAACTGACTTTAGAACCAATGAAAATCCATGGTGGGCATAAAAAATGAAAGGTCTTAAAAATCAAATCATGAAAAAAACAAGTTTATTTATCTGTACTCTGCTTTTCATTTCGAGCATTGTATTTTATCCAAAGATCACTTTTGCTTATCCATTTTGGGCTCAGCAAAACTATGAATCCCCAAGAGAAGCAACAGGAAAGATAGTCTGTGCAAATTGTCATTTAGCTCAGATGCCTACAATTGCAGAGGTTCCACAATCTGTTGGAGCAGACAGTGTTTTCAAAGCTGTAGTCAAAATACCCTACAAAAATGACTTAAAAGAGATCGGTGCTGATGGTTCTGAAGTCCCATTACAAGTTGGTGCTGTTGTAATGCTGCCTGATGGCTTTAAACTTGCTCCACAAGAAAGATGGACCGAAGAAATTAAAGAGGAGACGGAAGGGGTTTATTTCACTAATTACAGTGAAGAGAAAGATAATATCATTATTGTAGGACCTTTACCTGGCGATACTAATAAAGAAATAGTTTTCCCTGTACTTTCCCCTGATCCATCCACTAATAAAGAATATCACTATGGAAAATACTCGTTACATATCGGAGGCAATAGAGGTAGAGGTCAGGTATACCCAACTGGAGACAAAAGCAATAATGTAGTTTTCACTTCTACCACATCAGGAACTGTAAATTCAATAGAAACAATTGAAGATGGAAGCCATAAGGTCAATATAGAAAACGATAATGGTGAGATAACTACTGAAGTAGTGCCTGTTGGTCCTCAACTTATCGTAAAAGCACAAGACAAAATAAATGCAGGTGACCCTCTTACTAATGATCCCAACGTTGGCGGCTTTGGACAATTAGATGCTGAGGTTGTACTTCAGAGCCCTTATAGAGTTATTGGATTGATTGCATTCTTCATTGGTGTAGGCCTAACACAAATACTTTTAGTTTTGAAGAAAAAACAAGTAGAAAAAGTGCAAGCAGCAGAGGGTATCTAACTTTCTTTAAATGCTTATACTTCAAGCTTTTATACAATCTCCAGGTGAAACTTTTTTAAATTTAGGATTTATAACTATTAGATGGTACGGACTTCTTATTTCAGTTTCAGTTTTAATAGGCCTATTTGTCTCTAAAAAACTAGCAAAGGCAAGAAATATTAACCCAGAGTACATTAGTGAAATACTTCCATCATTAATAATCTCTTCAATAATAGGAGCTAGAGCTTATTACGTAATTTTTGAGTGGAGGCAATATAGCGGAGAGAACTTTTTTACTTCTTTTAAACTATTCAATAACATCATTCAAATACCTTCTTTTCTTGCAGTTTGGGAAGGAGGCATAGCAATCCATGGAGGTCTAATTGGAGGATTAATATCTATTATCTATTTCTGTAATTCGAAAAAAATTAATTTAAAAACTTTTATAGATATACTAGTACCCTCGATAATTCTTGGACAATCAATAGGAAGGTGGGGGAATTTTTTCAATAATGAAGCCTTTGGAGTTCCTACAAATTTACCTTGGAAATTATTTATACCTATCAAAAATAGGCCTTTAGAGTTTCTTAATTATGAATTTTTTCATCCTACATTTCTCTATGAGTCATTGTGGAATCTTTTAATTTTCATCATCCTTATTATTACCTTTAATAAACAAAATAAAACAGATTTTTTCAAGCCTGGCTTTATTAGCTGTCTTTACTTAATAAGTTATAGCTTTGGAAGATTCTGGATTGAAGGTTTAAGAACTGACCCACTATGTATTGGTGGGCTTCCGCCTTTCTGTGATGGCGGTATTAGAATGGCTCAATTTATAAGTATTTTTCTATTTTCTTCTGGATTAATTGGAATATTTTTTTTAAGATTGAGAACATCTAGTGGGAAAAATAGAGAGAATGGATAATAAAATATCCTTTATTGGTGTTGGTCCAGGAGATCCCGAATTATTAACTTTAAAAGCATTAAAAAAGATAAAAATTGCAGATGTCATTATTTGGACTAATTCTTTAATTCCTGAAAAGATTTTAGATTTTTCTAAAGAAGGTTCTGAAAAAATAAAAACGAGTTCGCTCAACTTAGAGCAAATCACCTCAATCATGATAGAAAAATTTCAGGCAGGTAAAACTGTTGTAAGGTTGCATGATGGAGATCCTTGCCTTTTTGGAGCAATTAGAGAGCAAATCGAAATTTTAAAAAACGAAAAAATTGAAATCGAAGTTGTTCCTGGAGTAAGTGCTTTTCAAGTTGCTGCAGCATATCATGAAGCTGAACTAACCATCCCTGAAGTAACGCAAACAATAATTTTAACTAGAGCAGGAGGGCGAACAGGGATGCCCGAAAAAGAATCTCTGAAAGATCTTGCAAAACACAATTCCTCTATATGTCTTTATCTAAGTGCTAGGCATGTGAAAAGGTCGCAAGAAACTTTACTAGAGTTTTACCCTCCAGAAACTAAAGTGATTGTTGGATTTAGAGTATCTTGGGATGATGGTTGGACATCATTAATAGAATTAAAAGATATGGAAAAGTTTTCTATTGAGAAAAAACTAATTAGAACAACCATTTACATAATTAGCCCAGCGATTAGTAATTCTCAAAAAAGATCTAATCTTTATAATCCTTCTTATAGTCATCTCTTCAGGAATAAATAAACTTAAAGTTGATAGAAAAATATTAATTACTATAATTAGTAAAAATTTATTTGTTTTGAAAGAAATAAAATTTAACCCAGATGTCAATACCAAAACAGAACAATCCTCTTTAAAGAGAATTGGAAATTTGATCAAAGAGGCAAGGTTAAGTAGAGAGCAATCTATTGAAGAATTGTCTTCTGATTTAAAAATTGGATCTCATCAACTTAAAGCCATTGAAGAAGGTAATGAAGAAGAACTACCTGAAAAAGTATTTATTAAAGCAATGGTTCGTAGAATTGCACAGAAGCTGAAACTTGATACAGAATTTATAATGAATGAATTTAAGACAGAAAGGCAAGAGATAAAAATAGAAGAAATAGTTGAAGAAGTTGCTAAAAAAACTAATGAAACTAGACAATCTAAGGATCTAAGTCCAGTAGGGTTTTGGATATTTATTTTAATTTCAGGCCTTCTCGGACTAATCGCCTCGTCCTTAATTTTCAATTTATTTTCAGACTCTTCTCAGAATCAAACTCCAAAACAAGAACTTATTAAAAAAACTAAATAACTTTTAAATCCAAATTCTTTAGTTCTTTTATTACATTACGACATAATCCTAAGTTCCATTTTTCAAGAAGAAGATCATGGTTTCTATTTAAAGGTAAAAGTTCAAATGTAAGAATATTTTCCTGCAATTTTATTTGAACTGATGAGATCACCTTGTCAGGTCTTTGATCAAGAGAGGCTGCTAGTCTCAAAATTAATGACATTTCAAGTACTAATGTTTTATCTTCTTTGGATATTAAATTTTGCCAAGACTCATGTCTTTTCTTGGGTAGAGTCTTTCTATGGTATCTAGCAATTGAAGCAATAATATTTGTTTCTGCTTCAGAATATCCCAACAACTCACAATTTTTTATTAAGTACCAAGAGTGCTTGTGATATGAACCAACATTCACGTATTTCCCGCAATTATAAAGATTAGAAGCTGCCCAAAGAAGTTCTTTGGCTTTAGGGTCATTATCACTATGAAAGATATTTTTAGTCTGATCATAGATTTGAAAGGCAATATCAATAATTTTCTCAGCTCTTTTATTATCTACTCCAAACTTTCTAGCCTGATGAACTATTGTTGTTTTTCTAATATTGCTTTGAATATTTAATTCGTTTTTAATTATCCCTTTACGAAGCATCCAATCTACAACCAAACCTTCCCGAAGAGCCCTCTCACTTATTGTTAATTCATTAAAATTCAACATCTCCATTGCGGTATTTAATATCAATGCTCCTGGAACAATTATTTCTGCTCTTCTCTCACTTAATGAAGGTATTTTCTTGATTTCCGAAACTGGTAATTTAATAAGTTTTCCCAATACATTTTGTAAATTTTCTTTTTTAAAGTTATAACCATGCAACTTTTGTTTAGATTCTCCCAAATCATCTGAAATCAAATTTCCTAATGAGGTTGCAGTGCCACTGGTTGCAATCATAGATAAAGTCTTATCTCCCTTAGATCTACTCTTTATTTTTCGAACAGCTGGTTCTAAAGATCCTTTAATAAAAGTTGTTAGAAAACTTGATCTTTCTGAATTTATGGACTCTTTATTTAAAAAATCATTTTTAAGTCTTACCGCACCAATTCTCGAACTGGTAAGAGCTATAGCATCTTTTTTATCAGCAAGTATTAATTCTGTAGATCCTCCTCCAATATCAATGATTACAAAAGACTGATCTTCAAAAGCCATACCAGAAAGGACACCAAGGTAAATTAATCTGGCTTCCTCAGAACCACTTATCATTTCTATTTGAATATCAGTTTCATCAAGAACTCTTCTAATAAAATCTTGACCGTTTGGAGCTTCCCTAACTGCACTTGTTGCTGCTGTTACTATTTGTTTTACTCCATTACTTTTACAATATTCCTTAAATCGCTTAAGAGTAACTAATGCTCTTTGGATTGATTCTTCAGTAAGATTACCCTCCTCATCTCTTTCTCCAAGACGAGTGGTTGATTTATCAGTGAATTTTATTGAAAATGATTTTAATTCTAGATTAATTTCTGCTACCAAGAGATGTGTAGAGTTAGTTCCAATATCTATAGAAGCTACTAAAATTTGCTTTTCTTGAAAATATCTTAAATCTTGTTTATGTATCATTTCTTTTTATAAGATGCAGATATCTTTAATCCATTAATAAATATAGCCAAGATTGATTATTAAATAATAGAAATCATTTAATCCTAGTAAGATTATTTAAAGTTATGAAATATACAATAGGTCATATGCAAAATAAAAATCGACAAATTAAATTAAGTATTTTTTTTGAATTATTAAGGTGGAATAAACCGACTGGAAGAATGATATTACTTATTCCTGCTGGATGGAGTTTATATTTAACCCCAGATGCTAATCCAACATTTTTAATGTTGGTAAGAATAATACTGGGAGGTCTAATAGTAAGTGGATTAGGCTGCGTGGTTAATGATATTTGGGACAAAAAAATTGATCAAAAAGTTGTTAGGACAAAAAATAGACCTCTAGCTGCAAATAAAATTAGTCTTAAAACGGCTTATTTAATCCTTTTCTTTTTAATTTTATGTAGCTTTTTTTTAACTTTGTCACTACCTGAGCCTGGAAGAATCCTTTCTATTTCACTTGCTTTTATAGCTTTACCTATTATTTTAATTTACCCTTCTGCTAAAAGATGGTTTAAATATCCTCAATTAATCTTATCCATATGCTGGGGTTTTGCTGTATTAATTCCCTGGGCCGCAAATGAAGGCAATTTAAATAGTATTGTTTTATTATTTTGCTGGCTAGCTACCATTTTTTGGACTTTTGGCTTTGACACGATTTATGCTTTAGCAGATAAAAAATATGATATCAAAATTGGAATAAATAGTTCCGCTGTCAACCTCCAGAACAATACAAGAATAACTATTCAAATTTGTTATTTTTTAACTTCTTGTTTCCTAGCATTATGCGCATTTATTAATCAAATGGATTTTATTTTTTGGCCAATTTGTCTTACAACTTCAATCTTAATGCAGAGAGATATACTAAAAGTATTTCCTGAGGAAAAGCAATCAATAAAAAATATTGGGAATCACTTCAAAAATCAATCAATTTATGGAGGAGTCCTTTTATTAGGAATTATTCTTGCCTCATAAATTCTAAATATGGTTTTTAGATTAAAAAAAGGGGATCTAATAGATATTTTAGCTCCAAGCTCCTTTATTGATGAAGACGAAAATTTTCAAAAAGGTATAGAAATCTTAAAAAAATGGGGCTTGGAAATTAATGAAAATAATTCTCTATCAAAAAAATTTGGTTATTTTGCAGGTGATGATTTAACTAGATTTGAAGAACTGGAAAAAGCACAAAATAGTAAGCTAATCATTTTTGCAAAAGGAGGCTGGGGTTCAGCAAGACTTTTAGAAAAAGAACCTTCTTGGCAGCATGGTTTAATGCTTGGCTTCTCAGATACATGTTCTCTATTACTATCTAAATATTCTCAAGGATTTATAGGTTCTATTCATGGCCCAATGGTTACTGGCCTTTTTAAAGAGCCAGAGTGGAGTCTTGAGAGATTAAGAAATTTACTTTTTGAGGGATATGTTGAGGACATAAGAGGAATTCCTTTAAGAGATGGAAAAGCTAAAGGAGAAATTATCGTTTCTAACTTAACTATTGCTACTTTTTTAATTGGTACTAATCACTTTCCAGATTGCAAAGGGAAAATAATAATTTTTGAAGATATTAATGAAGATATTTATAAAATTGATCGCATGTTGACTTACCTCAGAATGACTAAAACACTTACTGAAATTGCTGGTATTGGATTTGGAAGTTTTTCTAATGATTCCTGCGACCTTGAATGGAAAGATTTACTAAAAAACTGCATTATTGAAAGACTCCAAGAGTTTGATTTTCCTATTCTTTTTGACCTCCCAATAGGCCACATATCGGGAAATGCTTGCATTCCTTTAGGATACGAAGCTACCTTAAATGGTGATGATGGCATTCTTAGTATCGATACATCTTTTAACTAAGGGTTATTCACAAAAAGTTTTGCAATTTTCAAATCTATAGGAGATGTAATTTTTATATTTGAATAAGTTCCTTCAATAATCTTCACTTTCCAATTAAGCATTTCGAATAGTGAGGCATCATCTGTGACTTTCCAGTTTTTATCAATTGCCATCATATGAGCTTTTTTTAATCTATCTACTAAAAAGCCCTGAGGAGTTTGCGCTGCCCATAAATAATTTCTATCTGGTGTTTCTTTAATAAAACCTTCATTATCAACAATCTTTATTGTGTCAGTTACCTTAGTAGCCAAAATAACAGCTTCATTTTCATCTAGTTGCCTAGCACATTGGTCTATTAATTCAGGATTAATTAGACATCTAGCACCATCATGTATTAAAACTTTTTCAGCATCTTTTGGCAGCGCGTTTAAACCATTAAAAACTGATTGTTGTCTTGTGTCTCCACCATTAATCCAATGCACTTTATTAGCAAAATTCTTTGCTGAATTTAATAATAATTCTTTATCTTTTGGTTGCCCAATTATTCCAACCCAGTTTATAGAGCTTGCAGAAAATACAGATTTAAGTGTCCAATAAATCAAAGACTCTCCCTCTAAATCAATAAGTAATTTATTTTTTCCAGCTTTCATTCTGCTACCACTGCCTGCAGCTGGTATTAAAAAGTGCACGATAAAAGGTCTTAATATTTTCTAGACAATTATAAATAAAAGCTATATCTTTACACAAATAGTACTACGATTGAAGATTATAAAAATCGCACAATGTCAAATACAGATTCATTATCAGGCAAAGTCGCTTTAATCACTGGAGCTAGCAGAGGAATTGGTAAAGAAATTGCTTTAGAACTAAGCCGCTTAGGAGCAGAAGTTTTTATTAATTACTCTTCATCAGATGAAAAAGCTGAAGAAGTAGTAAGTTCAATAAAAAATTCAGGAGGTAAAGCTCATAAATTAAAATTTGATGTTTCAAAAGAGGATTCTGTGAGTTCAGCTTTTGAAGAAATTATAAAAATCAATGGCACCATTGATATCCTCATTAACAATGCTGGTATTACTAGAGACGGACTATTGATGAGAATGAAATCGGAACAATGGGATGACGTATTAAATACAAACTTAAAAGGAGTTTTTCTTTGTACAAAATATGCTTCAAAATTTATGATGAAAAAAAGAAGTGGTAGCATCGTAAATATTTCATCTGTTGTTGGATTAATTGGTAATCCCGGCCAAGCAAATTATTCTGCAGCCAAAGCTGGAGTTATTGGATTCACCAAAACTTGCGCTAAAGAATTTGCTTCAAGAGGTATAAACGTAAATGCAATAGCTCCAGGCTTTATAGAAACAGAGATGACTGAAAAACTTAATACTGAAGATATTCTTAAAGTTATTCCTTTACGGAAATTAGGAAGTTGTTCTCAAATTGCAAACTTAGTATCCTTTTTAGTTTCAAGTAACGCTGGAAGTTACATTACAGGACAAACAATTAGTATAGATGGGGGTATGAGTATTTAATTAAGTACTTTCGTAAGGTTGGCCCAATTCATCTCTTAAACTTCTAATTTTTTTTAAAAGTTTTAGTCTTCGACTTCTAGCAGTTAAAGTCAAGAAAAATCTTAGAGGGAAGTAAATTAGTGTCATTGCAATCGCTAGGATTGCGGTAAGAGTAAAAATAAGATTATTAGTTTCATCCATATATTAAAGATACTCTTATTTGAATAAATTTGTATGTCTCATTAAAAGAAATTCGGCTTTCCCCACTTAATTAAATATCCCTTAAAAATGATTCTGTGGGAGATTAGAATAAGATAAAAGACTGAATAAACATGGCAAAACAGTTAAGTTTTTCTAATGAATCAAGAGAAGAGCTAGAAAAAGGTGTAAATTTCGTAGCTAATGCAGTAAAGGTTACTATTGGGCCGAAAGCAAAAAACGTAGTAATAGAGAGAAAATTCGGTTCACCAGATATAGTAAGAGATGGATCCACTGTTGCTAAAGAGATTGAGATTGAAAACCCTATTTCTAATTTAGGTGCGAAATTAATAGAACAAGTTGCATCTAAGACAAAAGAGAGTGCTGGTGATGGAACTACAACAGCTACTATTTTGGCTCAAAAGATGGTTCAGGAGGGATTAAAAAATATTGCTTCTGGTGCCAGTCCCATGGAGTTAAAAAAAGGTATGGAGGTAGGCCTAGCTTTTGTTTTAGAAAAATTAAGTTCCAAAAGTATTTCATTAAGTGGTTCTGATATCCAAAAAGTTGCAACAGTTAGTGCTGGAGGGGATGAAGAAATTGGATCTATAATTTCAAAGGCCATGGATATTGTTACCTCTGATGGTGTAATAACTGTTGAAGAATCTCAATCACTAGATACAGAATTAGATATAACAGAAGGAATGTCTTTTGATAGAGGCTATAGTTCTCCATATTTCGTAACAGACCAAGAAAGACAAGTTTGTGAACTTGAAAACCCTAAAATATTAATAACTGATCAAAAAATCTCAACTTTAGTTGATCTGGTTCCCATACTTGAAGAAATTCAGAAATCAGGCTCACCTTTTTTAATTCTTGCTGAAGATATCGAAGGAGAGGCTTTAACCACACTAGTTTTGAATAAGAATAGTGGAGTGTTAAATGTAGCTTCAGTAAGAGCTCCGTTATTTGGTGAAAGAAGAAAAGCTGCCCTTGAGGATATTGCAATACTTACAGGAGCTAAGTTAATTAGTGAAGATAAATCGATGACACTTGATAAAGTATCGATTAATGATTTAGGTAAAGCAAAAAAAATAACTATCACGAAGGACAAAACTACAATAGTTGCCTTCGAAGACACTAAGGATTTAGTTAAAGCGCGAGTAGAAAAATTAAAGAGAGAAGTTGAAATAACAGACTCAGAGTATGATCAGGACAAAATCAATGAAAGGATAGCAAAACTAGCTGGAGGAGTAGCACTTATCAAAGTTGGGGCTGCAACAGAAACAGAGATGAAGTTCAAAAAGTTAAGAATCGAAGATTCCCTTAATGCTACGAAAGCTGCTATTGAGGAGGGTGTAGTTTCTGGAGGTGGACAAACTTTAATTGAAATATCAGATAACCTTTTAAATTTAAGTCAAACATCTTCCGATGATTTAAGAACAGGGATAAATATATTAAAAGAAGCCCTTTTGGAACCTACTAAACAAATAGCAAAAAATGCTGGGTTTAATGGTGATGTAGTTGTCGCTGAAATTAAAAGACTTAACAAAGGCTTCAATGCTAATTCAGGAAAATATGAGGATTTAAAGGATTCAGGAATATTAGATCCAACCAAAGTAATAAGATTAGCTCTTCAAGATTCAGTATCTATTGCAGCTATGCTCCTCACAACAGAAGTTGCGATGGCTGACATTCCAGAGCCTGAAGCCGCAGCCCCAGGAGGACCAGGTGGAGATCCAATGGGAGGCATGGGAGGTATGGGCATGCCAGGTATGGGAGGTATGGGCATGCCAGGTATGGGCGGCATGGGTATGCCAGGTATGGGAGGTATGGGTATGCCAGGTATGGGCGGCATGGGTATGCCAGGTATGATGTAAAAACTAACTAGCTTTTTTATCTTTATTAATCCATTTTCTTAAATTTTTAATATTAGGTAGTGGTAATTTTGGGGTTTTAATATATTGATGTATTTGATTAGACTCTAGTTTAGTATTGAAGACTTGATTTTTGTTAGAAATTTTTAAGTAATTTGATTCACAATTTGTTTCTTCTAAATTTTCTAAAGTTTTAAAAGATTCAAGACTAATTTGTTCTTGATTTTCTTCTTCAAACTTATATTCCCTTAGAACTGGGGTATGGATTAATAAATCATTTAACGAATCAATCCCAAATCTATGAACCCACTTAAGGACAATATTTTCTTTAAGCAAAATGTTTTTTTGCTGAAGAGGCTTTTTTAAAAACTTCTATTAGATGATTTTTTAAAAGCATAAATTTATTAATTTAACTTTCTATTTAACAGTGGCCTTATGATAATCAAGGAAAAAACTGTTAATGAAAATAAAATTGATATACAACTCTTACAAGTTAAATCACCATATGGGGCATGTAACGCTACTAATTCTAAATTCATAGTTTCTGTATAAGCAGTCCTAATTGGTTCAATCGCAAAAGTTAATGGATTTAATGAGGCTAACCAACCAAGCCAATTTGGCATGAAAGAGATTGGAGCTAGAGCAGTGCTTGCGAAAAGAAGAGGTAAGTTTATCACAAATATAAGAGCGATTAATTCAATATGTCCGGGCAAGACAAACGCTAAACATAAACTTATTGATGTCACAAAAAGAACCAATAGAATTAGTGTTGTAAAAACAATTCCTAAACCATATAAGTTAGGCCATCCATAACCTAAAATGTATGAAACAACCATAATTACAATACTCTGAACAAAGCTTAGGATTGTTATATAAATAAAAGAAGATAAAACTATGGATAATCTGCTAGTTAAAGGAGCCACAAGTAATCTATTAAGAAATCCAAACTCTCTATCAAACATTAAAGGAAGACCAGAGTTTAAGGCTCCACTAAAAGCAGTAAAAACAATAAGTCCCGCCCCTAAAAAGTTCCCATAAGAATCAACTCCTGGTAAAAAACCTTCAGGAGCTTTAGAGAATAGAGCCCCAAATAAAAAAAGCCAAATTATGGGTTGTAATATTCCTGCTAAAAGAGTTGATGGTCTTCTTTTTAATTGAATAAATAACCTCTTTGTTAAGGCGAATGTTTCTTGATATAAAAAAAATAAATTATACTGTTGTAATTCCATAATTAGCAGTATTTAGTTTTCATTATAGTTAGTTAACCAAAAGTTTTTTTATCGCATTGATTGCTTTGATTCTTTTTTAAGGTCTCTTTTCCCTGCCATAGAAATTTCGGCATCCAATAATGTTTTCCCAGTTGCCTGAAGATATACATCATCTAAGCTTGGTTGACTTTGGGTTAGAGAAAAAATTTCAAACTTTGAGAAGGCCAATTCCACTTTGAGTTTCGTAAGTAAATCTTTTTCCTTATCTGCCACAAAATTTATCGAGAAACCTTGAGCTTCATTTATGATAATCTGACTAATTCCATCTATTGAAGATAAAATTTGACATATATTTTTTGCTTCTTCCTGATTACTAAATTCTCTTACTTTCAAAGTTACTCTATCACCTCCTAATTTATTTTTGAGCTCTGCAGGAGTCCCTTGTGCTATGACTCTTCCATCATCAATTATCACTAATCTGTCTGCCAATTTATCTATTTCATCAAGATAGTGACTGCTTAAAATAATAGTCATTCCATTATTTCTCAAATCTTTCAAAAGTTGCCATATAATATTTCTGCTTTCAATATCTAAACCAACTGTAGGTTCATCCAATATTAATACTTTCGGCAAATGTAAAAGTCCAGCTGCAAGATCTATTCTTCTTTTCATTCCCCCTGAATAAGTTCCACACTTACGATCAATCCAATCATTCATTTCTAATTGATCTATTAATTTCTTTATCCTTTCAAATTTTTTGTTTTTGTTGATGTGATATAAATCTGATTGAAAATCCAAAAGCTCTCGTCCAGTTAATATTTTATCAAGTGCAATATCCTGGGCAACATAACCAATTAATTCTCTAATGTTCCTTGAATTTTTTATCAGATTAATATTATTAATAAAAACTTCTCCACTATCAGGCTCTATTAAAGTAGCGAGTATTTTTATTAGTGTTGATTTGCCAGCACCATTTGGACCTAGTATTCCGAATAATGTGCCGGCTTCAATTTCCATCGATAAATTTTTTAATGCCTTGATATCTGAATAAGATTTTGAGAGCCCTTTAACTTTTATATAATTCATCAAACTTACTATTTACTTATATAACATTTTACATCTAATTTAATTACTAAGAAGAGACACTATAGAGAAAAATATTTGAAGTGATTGCTGCTCAAATTCTACGGATAGCTGGGTTCTGGAAATTAATAACAAAAGACAAATACCAAACATATATAGAATAGACCACCTAAAAAGAGACTTTGCTCTTGAAAGATCATCAGGAGATTTCTTTAATTCATTTATTAATTGCAAAAGTCTTCCATTAAATGGCAATAACATAATTCCGTATAAGAGACCCCCTTCAGGTAAAGCAAAAACCCCCATAATACTCATTAAAACTGTTGCCCATCCATAACGAGAAATTGCTTTAGCAGTAAAAACAGATCCCTTAACAGAAGGGAGCATAGGAATACCAACAGATGCGTAATCGTCCTTCAATAAAATTGCAAGTGCCCAAAAATGAGCTGGAGTCCATAACATAACTAAACCAAACAACCACCAACCACTAAGACCTACATGCCCTGTGGCGGCCGATGCACCAACTAAAGGTGGTATCGCGCCAGCAACTCCTCCGAAAACAATATTTTTGGTTGTACGAGGTTTCAAAATAACTGTATATAAAATTACATAGCTAAATAAACCAAGAAGAGTTAATCCCGCAGCCAAATAATTTACACCACTTACTAAAAGCATCGAAGCTGCCAAAGTACATGATACGGCAGCTAAAAATACAGTCTCAGATGACAATTTTCCTGCTGGCAAGGCTCTTTTGCTAGTTCTTGTCATCCTTTTATCTAATTCCATTTCCCACAAGCAATTAAGAGCTCCTGCTGCTGCTGCTGCCAAAGCGCCGCCTCCTAAAGTGCAGATAAGCTTTGGTGAAGACAAAGGCCATTCGTCTGTTAAAGCCATTCCTCCTAAAGTTGTCGCCAGTAAAAGTGGGATTAATCTAGGTTTTGCCACCTCAAGCCAAGGTGGCAAAGTTAATCTTTTTCTTGAAGGCACAACTTCATCCCTAGTTGGAGATTTATAGTTAAAGTTTTCTAAGTTACTACTGTTCATGAATTGATACCAACCATTTGAGAATTAAGGGAGTGGTCTAGGTCTTTTTTGGGAAAAGGATTTCTAAAAATTAATGTTGTTAATATCGCAATAAATAATGAGGCGTTAAGTTGATGACCGATAATAAAAATAGGTTCATTCAAATTTGTTTTAAGACTTAAAACACCCAAACCAATTTGGGAAAACAATAGAAGAATAAGTGCTGAGAGATATTTCCAATTTTCATTAAGCAAATTTCTCTTATAAATTGCTATAGCAATAATCAATAGAATTGAAAAAGCAATTGGAAAAGCAAATAATTTATGAGTATTTAGAATAAGACATTGTTTATTAAAAGATAAGCAAATATGTGCTGACCAAGTTGATGAAAGCCTTACTCCAATAAAAGATTGAATCAGAGTAAGTAAAAGAGGAAAAAACAATAATAATCTCCACCAAATTAATGGCTCTTCTATATCGTCATTTTCTAAATTTTGATTTATTGAAATTGTTGTGATTAGAAGTAGAAAAGCTATTAAAAGATGGCCAGTAACAGTATATGAATCAAGCAGGTTTATTACAGTTAAGGCTCCAAAAGATCCTTGGACAATAACGAGAAAAAGTAATAATGAATAAGTTTTAGGTAACCAATTTGGAATTTCATTTTTCCAAATTATTGAAAGTGCAAATTTAAAAAGAATTAATATTCCAACCAGAAAAGCATCTAAACGATGAAACCACTCAAGAAATACTCTTAGGTTCATATGATTAAAAGGCAAAAAGGATCCATAACATAATGGCCAATCTGGACAGGCAAGTCCCGCCTCCATAACTCTCGTAGCACCTCCAATTACTATTAGTGCGATAAGTGCAAGTACACTATGACTCCCCAAAGTTTTAAAAATTGTCAGATATTTTGATTTATATAATTGGTTATTGATCAAATGGATAAAACCTATATATTCTGCATAATAAATTAGATTCAAAAACCAAACATTAATTAAAAATTAATATGTTTAATTTAAAAAATAATTCATATAAATAATCTTTTTTCCCTGACAATTAGCTCATAAAAGTTATTAATAATACGCCTTTTATTTCATAAATCTTAAGAAGTTGTGAATTTAAATAATTTTCTTTTAACAAAGGATGCAGAATTAAAAAAATTGAATATCTTGAGGTTATAAATACAAATTTTCAGAGGTCAATTGTTAAATAAAAACATTTATTTAATACTTACTATTTCCCTCGTTTTTGCTATATCTTTTTGGATTGGTTTTAATGTAAATTTGCTCCCAGCGGAAGCAAGTATTAATGCACCAATTTACGATGAACTTTTTAAAATTCTTTTCATCATTGGATTAATAATTTTTATAGGAATGACCATAGCAGTTATTTATAGCTTATTTAAGTTTAGGAAAAAAAGTGATCAGATAGGCGATGGAATAGCTTTAGAGGGGAATTTAAGCTTAGAAATTGTATGGACAATTATTCCTTCAATAATTGTTTTATTAATAGGTTTATATAGCTACAACATCTACGATCGAATGGGAGGGATGAAAGAACTAAATCATAACCATGAGATGATGAGTTCTAACACTGAAAAAATATGGGCTGGAATAAGTCAAACTTCTGATAATGAAATAGCAATAAATAATTTATCAATTGAAGTTTCAGCTATGCAATTTGCATTTCTATTCAATTATCCCAAGGGCAATTTCATATCAGGAGAACTACACGTTCCTGTTGATCAAAAAGTATCAATGAAGATGGAATCCAAAGATGTGATTCATGCTTTTTGGGTACCAGAGTTCAGAATTAAACAGGATATTATTCCTGGACAACCCACTATTCTAAATTTCACTCCTACAAAAGTAGGCAAATATCCGATAATTTGCGCAGAATTATGTGGCCCATATCATGGAGGTATGAGAGCCTCCATAATCGTTGAAGAAGAATCTGATTACAAAGAATGGTTTAACAAAAATAAAAAACCAGAGGTGAATTTATGACAATATCAATTGATCCACAAAAAACTAATAATGAAAGTCTTCAACCTAAAGGCTGGCTAAGATACTTTAGTTTTAGCCTTGATCATAAAGTAATTGGAATACAATACTTAGTTTGCGGTTTTCTTTTCTACTTAATAGGCGGAACCTTAGCGAGCGCTATAAGAATTGAACTAGCCAGTCCAATGTCTGATTTTATGCCAAGAGATGTTTATAACCAAGTCTTAACTTTGCACGGAACAATAATGATATTCCTTTGGATAGTGCCTGTAGTTAACGGTGCTTTTGGAAATTACTTAATTCCATTTTATGTAGGAGCTAGAGATATGGCATTCCCAAGATTAAATGCCGTAGCTTTTTGGTTAATTCCTCCTTCAGGTTTGATGCTGGTAGCAAGCTATTTTGTTGAGGGTGCTGCTCAGGCTGGATGGACGGCTTATCCACCTTTGAGCATAACTACTCCTCAATCGGGACAAATTATTTGGATTCTGAGCGTTCTTTTACTTGGAGGCAGTTCTATATTTGGTGGAATAAACTTTATCGCGACCATTATCAAATTAAGAAGGCCAGGATTAAAACTTATGCAATTGCCAATGTATTGTTGGGCAATGCTTGGGACAAGTCTATTAGTTGTTTTGTCAACTCCTGTTTTAGCAGGCACTTTGATTCTACTTAGCTTCGATATCATCGCTAAAACAGGTTTTTTCAATCCTGTTTTAGGTGGCAATGTCGTCGTATATCAGCATTTATTTTGGTTTTATTCTCATCCCGCTGTATACATTATGGTCCTTCCTGCCTTTGGTTTAGTTAGTGAAATACTTCCTGTACATGCTAGAAAACCACTTTTTGGATATACAACAATGGTTTTTTCAATAATGGGGATTGTAGTTTTAGGTTTAGTTGTTTGGGCGCATCACATGTTTACGAGTGGAACACCTCCTTGGATGAGATTGTTCTTTACTATTGCCACAGCATTTATTGCTGTTCCAACAGGTATAAAATTTTTCAATTGGGTTGCAACATTATGGGGAGGTAAAATTTCCATTAATAGTGCAATGTTATTCTCTTGCGGATTTATTATAAATTTTGTTTTTGGAGGTATCACAGGTGTTGCTTTGGCACAGGTACCTTTCGATATTCACGTACATGATACCTATTTCGTTGTGGCCCATTTTCATTACATAGTTTATGGAGGGACTGTTTTTATTATTTTCTCGTCAATTTATCATTGGTTCCCCAAAGTGACTGGAAAAATGTTCAATGAAAAATTAGGAATTTTACATTTTATCATTACCTTTATTGGATTTAACTTGTGCTTTGCTCCTCAGCATTGGCTTGGTTTAAATGGAATGCCAAGAAGAGTTGCAGAATATGATCCTCAATTCCAGTTCGTTAATCAAATTAGTAGCCTTGGGGCTCTTTTGATGGCTATAAGTACAATTCCTTTTTTAATTAATGTATTCCTTAGTGTGAGAAATGGGAAAGATGCTGGAGATAACCCTTGGAATGCTCTTACACCTGAATGGTTAACATCTTCTCCACCTCCAGTTGAAAATTGGGAAGGAGAAGCTCCATTAGTTGAAGAACCTTATGGTTATGGTAAAGAAATTTCTAAACAAAAATAAAAAAATATGACAACTCTAGATAGCTCAAAAGAAATTCAAAAAAATAAATCTGAAGTTAATGAAACACATGAAGACTTCAGAATGTTTGGGCTTATAACTTTCCTAATTGCGGACGGGATGACTTTTGCTGGATTCTTTGCTGCTTATTTAACTTATAAAGCAGTAAATCCATTACCTGATGGTGCTATTTATGAATTAGAACTACCAATACCTACACTCAATACAATTTTGTTACTTGTTAGTAGTGCAACTTTCCATAAAGCAGGCAAAGCACTATTAAAAGATAAAAAATCTGATTCCCAAAAATGGTTATTTTTTACTGCTTTTCTTGGAATTATATTTTTAATATGTCAATTATTTGAATATTTTCATTTACCTTTTGGATTAACCGATAATTTATTTGCAAGTACTTTTTATGCTCTTACTGGTTTTCATGGATTACATGTCACTTTAGGCACTCTAATGATTTTAATTATTGCTTGGCAATCTAGAATCAATGGCGGAAGATTAACTAGTCAAAATATGTTCCCATTGGAAGCTGTTGAATTGTACTGGCATTTTGTAGATGGAATATGGGTTATTTTATTTATTATCTTGTATCTTTTATAAAAAACTAAATTTAAACAATTAAATATATTTTTTATTAATTTATATTGCCACAGTTCTACTTTTTAGTAAGAATATATAGTTAGAAATTTGTCAGATAATGCTAGAAGGAAAAGAACTTCTTGAAAAAGCAAAATTATTAAGTAAAAAATCTGAAGATGAGATAGCAAAAGGTTGTGGGTACGTAGGTCCCAGCGGAAGAATATTAAGAAAAAGTTTTTATAGGGCTCTCATCGAAGCTAAGGGTTACAAAATAGGAAATGGTCGTCAGGGGAAGAATGGTAATAGAGCTTCAAGAGGCAGACAGACAGAATTCAAAACTAAAGTTCATGGCAATGGGAACCTATTAATTGGTCATGCTTACACAAAAAAATTAGGTCTTGAACCTGGTCAGGAATTTAAAATCGATCTTAAAAAAGAGTCAAAAACAATTTATCTGATTCCATTAAATTAAAAAATATATTTTACCAACCATTTTCTTTAAGCCACTCCGAAGAAATATAATTAGAAGATAAATCTTGATTACTATTTTTATTAAATAAAAGTAATTTCTCTACATATTTAATTAGTGCATCTGCCTCAAGATTTACGCTATCACCAATATTTAATTTATTTAAATTTGTATTATGCCAAGTATGAGGAATTATCGCGATAGTGAATATTTCTCCTGCCTGCTCATATTTTGCAATTGTAAGACTTATACCATTTACACAAATACTGCCTTTATTAACTACATATTTCGAAAAATTATTATTTTTCCACTTTATAGATAAAAGCCAGGATTTCTCAAGTTTTTCTATATTCTCAACTGTTCCTAGGCCATCAACATGTCCACTGACTATATGCCCTCCTAGACGGTCAGACACCCTAAGAGCGGGCTCTAAATTAACAATCTGATTAAGGTTCGACTTGACTCCTAAAGTTGTTTTTTTTAATGTTTCCTCACTTACATCAACAGTAAATTTATTTTGAAAAATCTCTTTAACTGTCAAACAAATTCCATCAACAGCTATGCTGTCACCTATTGCCATATCAAATAAATTATCTAGAATTTCAATTTCTAAAATATTTTTTTCTTGTTTTAGTTTTCCAATTGATTGAATTATTCCTGTGAACATAGATTTAAGAAAAATATTTTTGCAAAAATTTGTATTTACTTTAATTTACTTTAAATCATTTTCAACTATAAATAAATTAAAGATTAAATAAAAAGAAATTGATCAATCTTAGATGATTATTAATTCACAAAAAAGATCATTTGGTAGAGGGGCGAAAGTGAGCTTATTCACTTTAGGGACAATGCGAGCAACTGAAAGTCTCGAAAAAATGTATAACATAATAAAAAATGCATATTATGTTGGAATTAACCACATAGAAACAGCACCTTCTTATGGTGATGCTGAATCACTTATTGGACATTCAATAAAAAAACTAGCAATAGAAGAGAATATAAAAGAAAAAAATTGGGTGATTACTTCCAAAGTCTTACCAAAGGGTGATTTTGACTTTTTAAAAAATAATTTTAAAAAGTCTCTTAAAAATTTAAATCGCGAGAAAATCAATAATCTTGCAATTCACGGACTCAACTTAAAACAACATCTAGATTGGGTTCTGGCTGGGGAGGGTAAGAAATTCATATCATGGATACTTGAGAAGGAGCTAGTTGATCAAGTTGGTTTTAGTTCACACGGAAGTTATTCACTAATTAAAGAAGCAATAAACTGTGAAGTTTTTAGTTTTTGTAGCCTACATTTACATTATTTAGATCAATCTAAAATTACTTTGGCAGAGGAAGCTATAAAAAAAGGTATGGGAGTATTAGCAATATCGCCTGCTGATAAAGGCGGTAGATTATATTCTCCAAGTGATATTTTGTTAAAGGCCTCAAAGCCTTTTCATCCATTAGAATTAGCGTATCGATTTCTCTTAGCAAAAGGCATTACGACTTTATCCTTAGGGGCGACAAGCAAAAAAGATTTTGAATATGCTCATAAACTTAGAAACTCCTTCGAGAAGCTTACAAAAATTGAAAAAAAGGCCCTGAATAAAATTGAGAAAGTTGCTAATGAAAGATTAAACTCAACCAAATGTGAACAATGCAGATGTTGTCTACCATGCCCAAATGAAATACCTATTCCAGAAATACTTCGTTTAAGGAATATATCTATTGGTTATGGCCAATTAGAATTTTCAAAAGAAAGATACAATTTAATAGGAAAAGCTGGCCACTGGTGGGAAGAAAAAAATTCTTCATTTTGTCAAGAATGCAACGAATGCGTCCCTAAATGTCCTAGTAAATTAGACATACCAAATTTATTAAACCAAACCCATAACTTACTAATTGAAACTCCGAAAAAAAGATTATGGGGTTAAAGACTCATTCCAGAAATTTTCAAGATTAATTTTTTGTTCATTTGTTAGGACAGGAAAAGACCAGCTATTTTCCCAACATTTCTCAGAAGGTCCTGATATGGGGAACATCTCAGATTTATATTTACTTTGTAAATAATCACTATTGAATGGTAGATACCAACCATGGCTTACTAATTTATCTATTATTGATTTGTTTTCTAAAGATTTAATCCATTTAATTAATATCGGATTATTAAGATTTGAACGACTAAGTAGAAAATGCCACATCAAAGGTACGCCTTGGCTTGGGAAAACTAAAGAAAGCCTTGGATCTATTTTTAAATATTTTGAGCAGAGACTATAAGGAACTATTGCGACACAAGCATCAGAATTAATCAACCAATTGAGCGTATTTTTATCATCAAATAACATTGCTTGGCTTTTGAGTTTTTTTAAAGAACTAGATGAATTAATCTTTTGAGCAATTGACAATATTATTCTGGGACTTTGTGGAAAAATAATTTTCCCAGTTAATTTTTTAGAAAGAAGAAAATCCCAAGAAGTTCTGGCTGAATTTATTAATTCTTTATTATTTTTAAGGATAATTGTATAAGGTACTACGCCAATAGGGAATAATTTACTTCTCCGATTTTGATTAAAACTACCCAAAAAATCTATCGATCTCTTATCCAAATTTTCTATCAATGAATATTCATTTATTTTTTCAAATTCTGCAAAATCTATACTAGTTATCCATCCATCGTTTATTAGAGTAAAGTCAGAATTGAAAATTGTGTTTCTATTTTTTTGTAACTGGATACTTTCAAAATTAATTTTTTCCTGCTTCCAATCTTTTGGAATAGTATCTTTAAAAGATTCTGGATAAAAAGAATTTTGAAGTGCAATTTTTACCTTATTAGGAGAATTACTGCAAGAGTTTAAGAGAAATAAAAAGGAAAGCTTACCACAATTTAAAAATTCTCTCCTGGTTGAAAATTTTGAAAACATTCAGCAATCCTTCTCTAAAGAAATTTGACCTAGGCCCTTCATCATTTCCAGATTTTGTTGACACAATGAAACTATTTCTTCATTTTTAAATCCATATAAGAAAGCAAGCAATGATATTCCACCAGCACCTACACCTTCTTTTACATGACCTAATTCATAATCCTTCAATTCTTTGTATATTGAAGATTTAAAATTTAATGGACTTGCTAAACCTAATAATTTGACATCAAATTTTTCATTAATTAGATTTAACAAATCATCTAGAGAATTTTCTTTCACGAGCCACCCAGTTGTCACAATAAAAACATCTTCAATAAAGTCATCTTGATTTTTCACATCTAAGAATTCTAATACAAGACAAATGATCGCTAACATTTGACTTCCGCCAGACAATATGACAGGTTGTTTTGCTAACCTGGCACCAATTAATAAACCCATCGAGAAAGCTTGGAAAGGATCACCTACTGCCGCGACAACATCAAAAGAGTCAAAATCAGTCTTGAGACTTGCATTTAAAAGGCCTTTTTGAACTACTTTTCTTTTTAGTTCTCTTGGAGCTTTAAATAAACTACTCCCTACTAAATTAGACACCCGCAAACCAAAAGCTTCCATTACTGCCTGAGCAGTTGTGGTGCCCCCTGGTACAGATTCAGAAATTAAGATGGGTCGTTTTGAAGATTGTCCAATCGCGAGACCTTTCTCATAGAGATTTATAACTCTTTCTTTGGACATAGATTTACCAGAAGTTAGACAATTTGATGGACCCAAATCTTTATCTTCTACAACCAAATGATTAAAATAAGGCTCGACTCCTATTCCCAATGGAACAATGACTGGATAAATATTTATAAGCTTTGAACAAACATGACTTATTAGGGCCGGAGTTACTCCTGCATTGAGGAGAGGCAATTTATATTTATGATCTTTTGAAGCACCCTTAAGCAAAAATTCGGCATCTGCTAGAGCAGTTTTTCTTCTTGATTTTGCATTAATACCTGCAGCGGAAATTCCAGGAATTTGAGATGTATTAGTGCCTGCAATTATAAGAAATATTTTGAAATTATTTATATTCTTTTTCAGTATTTCTAACTTATTAAGTTGATTTTTTTTATTGGATTCATTACCAAAAAAATTTATCCCTAATTCTGTACTGTACATTCTTACTTTTTTCAATTTTTAAAATCAACTAAGCTATTTAATAATCTTGGTGGATCTGGGATATTTAATTTAAATCTAGGAAACAGAGAATAAGCAACTACATGTACAGTTAAAACATAAACTATTTCTTGAAAAATTATTAATAAAATTGCACCTAATTGGATACTCACAATTGAGGGAGATAGAGGTAAATTAAAAAATCCAATGAACTTTTCTATTAGACCATAACTGGCTCTAGTAATTAAAACCCAAAGATTATCTCCAACCAAAGTAGATAATGCTACTACTCGTAGTAAGAAGCCAAGGGTTCCAATAACAATTCCAACAGTTAAACTAAGTTTCCAACTCTTTTCTTTAAACCAACACCAACCTAACCAAAACGACAAGATTCCATAAGGAAATAAAAATAAAGTTCCTCTAACAGGACCCATAATTATGAATAAAAGAAGAAATTGTATTAAGAGTCCTTCCAATGCAATTTTAGTTCCTCTTCTTAATTGCAGTAAGATCATTGGGAGAGGCAAAATCAACCTTAATAAAGCTCCCCCAATGGGCAAATAATATAGTGCAACCCATAACAAAGACGACAGAGATGCTAAATATGATGTCTCGACAATATTTAATGCTTCAGTTTTTGTTGTTATTTTCATTTTTTGTTGAATATTTTTAATTAATTTTTATTCATACTTTTATTTTTTGAATCTAAGATACGTTCAATCTTTTCTATCTCAAAATTTACCTCAGATTTACTTAATATGGAGCTTAACTCTTCGGTGGGATCTTTTGGATCTACATCTTTTAGAATTAATATTATTTTGTAAGATGGAAGCTCAATTTTTCTTTTTTCTGAAAGATTCTTAATTTTTTTATTTTTTTGTCTTTGTATCTTTTCTAAATTTATATCTTTTTTATTTTCTGGAACATTTTTTGAATTTTCTACTTTTTTAATTTTTTTATTTTTTTTATCATCTATTTCTTTGTTTTCTTTTACTAAATCTATATCTTTTTTATTTTCTGGAACATTTTTTGAATTTTCTATTTTTTTAATTTTTTTATTTTTTTTATCATCTATTTCTTTGTTTTCTTTTACTAAATCTATATCTTTTTTATTTTCTAAATTATTATTTTGTAGATCTTCATTTTGGCTTGTTCTTTCTAAATCATTGAAACTACTCTCAAGAAAATTACCAATCCTTCCTCCAGTGCATGATTGCAAGAAAATTAAAAAAATTAATAAAAAAAATTCTTTTTTTTTAAAAATCATATTTTTTTCTAACTTTTCTTTTTACTTGTAGTTTTTTTATTACTTATTTTTGTTTTTTTTAAAATAGAGCCATTTTTATTTTTTAGTTTTTCTTCTAAAAGAGATATGGCATCATCTATAGTAAATTTTTCTAAGTCAGTATCTTTAGCAATCGAAACATTAGTTTTGCCACATTTTAAATAGACCCCATATCTTCCATTTAAAATTTGGATTTTTTCTTTAAATTCTTTTGGTTTCCCAAAGTCTTTAATTACCTCTTGACCGCCTCTACCCATTTTTGGCATCGCAAGAATTTCTAGTGCTCGTTTTATATCAACTGTAAAAACATCATCCTCTTTCTTTAATGATCTGTTTTCAGATTCATTTTCATTTTTAATCCATTTAATATAAGGTCCAAATCTTCCTCTATCAGCCTCAATAACACCTCCTTCAGGATGAACCCCTAATAATCTAGGCAAACTTAAAAGTACAAGAGCCTCATCTAAAGTTAGATCATCAGTTTTCAACTCTTTGGGTAATGAAGCTCTTCTTGGTTTAGCTTTATCTTGATCATTATTTCCCAATTGTACGTAAGGTCCATAAGGGCCAAATCTTAAAAAGACTTTTTCCCCAGTTTTTGGATCAGTTCCAAGATCTGATGGGCCACTTAAAATTTGATCAACTTGCTTTATATCCAAATCTCCCGGAGTTATATCCATTGGAAGATTACCTTTAGCCTGAATCTCATTACCAGATTCATCAATTTTTGTACCCTCTAGCCAAGGTCCGTTTGAACCTATTCTGACTACGCAAGGAAGGTCTTCGAAATCAACTTGTCTATAAGCTTTACCATCAATATCACCCTCTGTTTTCTGAACTTTTACCTCAAGACCATTTTTACCTTTATAGAAAGTCTCGAGGTATGGCAGCCACTCAAGATTGCCTGAAGATATTTCATCCAATGAAGACTCCATTTTTGCAGTAAAAGTAGTATCAACAAGATCAGGAAAATGTTCTTCTAATAAAGCGGTAACAGCAAAAGCTGTAAACGTCGGAGCCAAAGTATTTGAAGATATATTTGCATAACCTCTATCCACAATTGTCCCAATAATGCTTGCATAGGTAGATGGTCTTCCAATCCCTTCTTTTTCAAGAACTTTTACTAATGCAGCCTCTGTATATCTTGCCGGCGGTTTGGTTTCATGAAAAGTAGATTCCTTATTAGCAACTTTAAGACTTGTTCCAGTTATTAGGTTTGGGAGAATAATTTCTTGTTGTTCAAGTGATGAACTTGGGTCATCACTTCCCTCAACATAAGCTCTGAAGAATCCTGCGAAATCAATACTTTTCCCGCTCGATTTAAATAATCCATCCCCCACACTTATTTCAGCATTAATCATGGTTAGCCTAGCTTCCGCCATTTGACTAGCTACAGTTCTTTTCCAAATTAAATCGTAAAGAGATAAGTCTCTACCAGTCAGACTAGTTTCTTTTGGTGTTTTAAATACCTCACCTGCCGGCCTTATAGCTTCGTGAGCTTCTTGTGCATTTCTTGCATTCGAATTAAATTGTCTTGGTGAATTAGATAAATATTCTTTTCCATACATAGAACTAACACATTCTCTGGCAGCTCTTGTGGCTTGTTCGGAAAGATGAACTGAATCAGTCCTCATATATGTTATGAAACCTCTCTCATAAAGCCCTTGTGCACATCTCATGGTCTCCCTTGCAGATAAACGAAGCTTTCTATTTGCTTCTTGTTGCAATGTACTTGTCGTAAATGGAGGAACTGGCTTACGAGTGGATGGTTTTTTTTCGATTTTTGAGACTAACCAGTCCTCTGAGGAAAAAGTCTTTAATAAATCATTTGCTTTATCTTCTCCAATTATTAAAGATTTATTTCCTTGTTTTAATTTGCCCGTCTGTTCATCGAAATCGGAACCATTAGAAATTCTTTGACCCTTTAAACTAAATAATTTAGTTTCGAAAGTTATATTATCTTTTACTAAAGATGCTTTAATCCCCCAGTAACTAGCTTTTTTAAAGGATCTTCTTTCTCTCTCTCGTCTAACAAGAAGTCTTACAGAAACTGATTGAACCCGACCAGCAGATAATCTAGGGGCTACCTTCTTCCAAAGTAAAGGAGATAATTCATATCCAAAAAGCCTGTCCAAGATTCTTCTAGTTTCTTGAGCCTGAACAAGTTCCATATCAATTTCTCTTGTTTGATCTAATGCTTTATTAATTGCCTTTTTTGTAATTTCATGAAAAACCATTCTCTTAGTCGGTATTTTAGGCTTCAGTATTTGCAGAAGATGCCAGCTAATACTCTCTCCTTCTCTATCTTCATCAGTTGCCAGTAATAGTTGGCTAGCGCCTTTCAAAGCATCTTTCAGCTCTTTAACAACCTTTTTCTTATCTTTAGGAACTATGTAAAGCGGTTCAAAATCTTCCGTTGTATTTACTCCTATCCTTGACCATTTTTCCTTTTTAACTGCAGCAGGTATTTCAGCCGCTCCTTTTGGAAGATCTCTTACATGTCCCATTGAAGCAAGAACTTCATAATTAGAAGGCAAAAACTTTCTTATAGTTTTTGCTTTGGTGGGACTTTCAACAATAACAAGTGTGTGATCCAAGGTTTATTTCAAAAATTGGTGTTTTTGTTCAGTTAGGGCATATTATGATTATTTGAAACTTTTTCAAGTAATTTCTCTTGAAAATTTCAAAAATCATACCCACAAATTATAATCAAGTTAAGATTAACTCTTTGACCATTACAATCAATCATCTAATTTAATCCTATTTAATAAAGTGCCCAACGAAATCTTTACAATTAATTTAAATGCTCAAGCCATTATTCCAGAGGCTTTTATCTTAATAGGCATTGTTGGGACTCTTCTTGTAGATTTAGCAGGAGAAAAAACTGCATCAAAATGGGCACCAATAATATGCTACGTATCAATTGGAAGTTCTCTTTTAAGTTTAGCCTTGCAATGGACGAATCCAGTAAATAGCGCTTTTCTTGGTTCTTTTAATTCAGATAATTTAGCAATCGCATTTAGAGCAATAATAGCTCTGTCAACTCTAGTATCTTTACTCATCAGCTGGCGTTATACAGAGCAAAGTGGTAGCCCTATAGGGGAGTTCGCAGCGATAGTTCTTTCGGCAACTCTTGGAGCAATGCTTTTGTGTGGATCTACTGACCTTATTAGTGTATTTATCTCTCTTGAGACTTTATCTGTTGCAAGCTATTTACTTTCTGGTTATCTCAAGAGAGATCCAAGAAGTTCAGAAGCAGCTTTAAAATACTTGCTTGTTGGGTCAGCTGCTGCTGCAGTCTATCTGTATGGCTCCTCTTTTCTTTATGGATTAAGTGGTTCCACAAATTTAGTAACGATTGGTTTAGAGATTATAAACAAACCCTCCTTCATCACTTCTCTATCTCTTGTATTTGTCTTATCAACCGTTGCTTTTAAAATCGCTGCTGTTCCCTTTCATCAATGGACCCCTGATGTGTATGAAGGATCACCTACGCCTGTGGTTGCTTTTTTATCTGTTGGTTCAAAAACGGCAGGTTTTGCATTTGCGATAAGAATATTAAGTACTACTTTCTCTTCATTTGATGAGGAATGGAAACTTTTATTCACTATTTTGGCAATCTTGAGCATGGCTCTAGGAAATGTTGTAGCTCTAGCTCAAACCTCAATGAAAAGGATGCTTGCTTACAGTTCTATTGGACAAGCAGGATTTGTAATGATAGGAATAGTATCTGGCACACAAGATGGTTTATCAGCTGCTGTTTTATATTTGGCTGCGTATTTATTTATGAATTTGGGGGCATTTTCATGTGTAATACTTTTCTCACTAAGAACTGGTTCTGACAGAATTCTTGATTACTCTGGACTTTACCAAAAAGATCCTCTCATTACATTAGGATTAAGTCTTTGTCTTCTATCTCTTGGAGGTTTACCTCCAATGTTAGGATTTTTTGGAAAGATCTATTTGTTCTTTGCAGGTTGGGCAAATCATCAATATTTACTGGTAATCGTTGGATTAGTAACTTCAGTTATATCTATTTATTACTACATTTCAGTGATAAAAATGATGGTAGTTAAAGAACCACAGGAAGCTTCTGAAATAGTCAAATCATATCCTGAAATTAATTGGGGAATTATAGGATTACCTCCTTTAAGAATTGCACTTTATACTTGCGTGGCGGTAACTGCTCTTGGAGGAATCCTATCTAATCCTCTTTTTAAATTAGCTAATACAGCTGTTTCAGAAACTCCTTTCTTACAAGATATTATTGCTACAGCAAACAATATTTCCTAGAAAAATTTTTCAATAAATGCCTAAAAAAGTCGCAAGTTTAGAAAATATATCCAAAACATATGGGAAAGAAGATCTAACTGTTAAAGCCTTAGACAGCATAAACTTAGAAATTTATAAGGGTGATTATTTAGCTGTAATGGGAGCTAGTGGCTCAGGCAAAAGTACCGCTATGAATATTATTGGATGTCTAGATAGACCATCTGAAGGTGTTTATAAACTAAATGGTATCCCTGTTGAGAATTTATGTGACGACGAGCTAGCAGAAATACGTAATCAAAAATTAGGCTTCGTTTTTCAACAATTTCATCTTCTTTCAGATGCAACGGCACTTGAAAACGTAATTTTGCCGATGATTTATGCTGGTATTGAGCCTGAGCAAAGATTAGAACGAGGTAAGTATGCCTTAAAAAAAGTTGGCCTTTCAGAAAGAATGAATAATCGCCCAAACCAATTATCGGGAGGGCAGCAACAACGAGTTGCTATTGCAAGAGCTATTATTAATAATCCTGCAATATTATTAGCAGACGAACCTACTGGGGCATTAGATTCAAAAACAACTAAAGATGTATTAGATCTTTTTGACAAACTGCATGAGTCTGGAATAACTATAGTTTTAGTTACTCACGAAGATGAAGTTGCAAATCGCGCCAAAAAAATAGCCAAATTTAAGGATGGAAGAATAGTTGATTTAAAAGTTAATTAAATTCAAAATCTTTTAATTATCTTTAATTGAGTTTCATTTTCAATTCTTAAATGCCCATTCGAATCAATATCTTTAATTTTCCATATATTTGGACAATAACCACTAGGTAAAAAACTTTTAGTAAGAAACTTATTTGCAGATTTAATCACATATTCTTTTTTCTTGTTACATTCAATTGAATCATAAAAAGCTTTAAGAACTTTGGCTGTCCAATAATATTGATTAATATTCTTAGTTTGAAGAACTTTTGATAATGAAATACCTTCTGATGGGGTGTAATTTAAAACATTCATGCCAAGTCCTAATCTTACATAGATAATTTTTTTACCTCTTGTGATAACCCTTGGTAAAAATCCAATCAACTTTTTTGAACCAAAAAAAATATCATTTGGCCATTTCAAACAAACATTTATATTCTTTTGTCTAAGCATTTCACATAACTTAATACCTAAAGACAAATTAAATATTTGATATTCAAATTCTTTTGAAAATATTGGATAAGCTGCACTTAACCAAATCCCGCCTTTTGGAGAAACCCAAGTTTTTGAATTTTGGCCAACCCCTGAGAACTGTTCTCTTGCGATTATCGCTACTGGCTGGTTTTTCTTTGTTTCAGAATATTCAAGCAAGTTTGTTAGCTCATTTTCAGTACTTTTACATTTTATTTTGTAATGAAGATTCCAGGTTGGATATTGACCCTGAATTTTTTTTAAATAAAAAAGTGTCTTAGCTGCAGGTCCAATAACTTTCACAAATTCTTTATTAAAACAACGAGCATCTTTTTAAAGATTAGATTAACTTTAGTCTTAATAAGTAAATTTTACAAATTGGACAAAAAGTATTTGCCAATAGTGAATAGAAGGAATCCACATCCATTAAAAAATTGTCTTGATAATTTCAAAAAATCCTGCGGAGACTTAGATAAACTCTCTAAAATCAACGAAAACTGGAAGAACTTAATTGGCTTAGAACTATTTCAAGAATGTAAACCATTAAATATTGAAAAAAAAATACTTACTATTGCAGTAAATCATCCAGAGTGGCGCCAAGCTTTAATCTATAACAAGCATAAATTAAAAGAGAGAATCGAGAAAATTGGAATAACTTTGAATGAAATAAAAATAATACAAAATTATGAAATTAAAAGTAAAAATATCAAAGCTACTAATGCAAAGATAGTTTGGGCAAAGCATCCAAGCAGAATCAATCAAAATAATATGTGCATTTGCACTCTTTGTAATTCCCCTACTCCTGAGGGCGAAATCAAAAGGTGGGGAAAGTGTTCCTTTTGTTGGAGAAAAATAAAAAACTAAATTCTTTATTTAGTTAAAATTAGTATTCCCATTTGCCCCCCCAAAATAGTCCTATATTCAGCTTTTTTAAATCCAACTTCCTTAGCAATATTTATAAGCTCATTTTTCTTTGGAAAATTACTAATACTTTTTTCAATATATGCGTACTCTGGACCTAAATTAAAAAGCCTCGAAATGTTTACTACAATTAATTTCAAGTAAATTTTCTGAAAAATATTGGATAGTGAATTTCTTGTTGAGTGATTAAAATCCAAAAATCCTGCCCTTCCCTTATCCTTCAAAAGATCAAAAACTTTTTTTATTCCTTCTTCAACATTATTCAAGTTTCTAAGTCCATATGACATGCAAATCCCATCAAAATTTTTTGAATAATCATTAATTTCTAATACATCTTTAATTTCCCACTTAATAAATTTATTTTTTGTGAGCTCTGATTTTTTTTTTGCAATATTTAAAATATCCTCTGCACTGTCAATCCCAGTAATTGAACCCCTTGGACTAACTCTCTCAGAAATTAAGAATGCTAAATCTCCAGTTCCACAGCATAAATCAGCCCAATCTTCACCATTTAAAGGTTCCAATAAATTAACTAATTTCCTTTTCCATAATCTGTGCAGCCCAAAACTTAATAGATTATTTAAAAAGTCATATTTATAAGAAATTTTATTAAATATATTTTTGACTTCGGTAGTTTTTGTGAATTTCATTTTTAAATTTTTAACTTATATCTTTTTGGTATTAAATTAAATTTTTTATTCATATGGTCTAATTGGAAGTTTTTTTTCGAGGAGGAAAGTCTTTATTTCTTTTAAAGAAAGTTTCTTATCATGAAGTAATGATGCTAAAAGTGCGGCAGATGCCCTACCTTCATTGAAAACATCATAGATATCTTCTAAACAACCTGCTCCTCCAGAAGCAATCACTGGAATATTAACAATATTGGTAACAGATTCAGTCAGATCTAAATCATATCCATTCTGCGTGCCATCACCATCCATTGAAGTAAGCAAAATTTCCCCTGCGCCTAACTCCTCAACTTTCTTTGCCCAACTTAATACATCTATTCCAGTATTTTCTCTCCCACCTTTTACATATACCTCCCATTCATCAGTCTTATTAACTTTTCTTTTAGCATCAATTGCTATCACGATACATTGATTACCAAATTCTCTAGAACTTTTAGAAATTAAATCTGGATTTCTAACAGCAGAAGAATTCAAACTCACTTTGTCCGCTCCAGCTCTTAAAAGATCATTAATTGAAGACACAGAGTCTATTCCTCCCCCTACTGTAAATGGGATTTTTACTGATTTTGCGGTCCTAGAGACAAGGTCAACTAATGTATTTCTATTTTCTACACTAGCTCTAATATCTAAGAATACTAATTCATCTGCGCCCTCATCAGAATACCTACAAGCCAATTCAACAGGATCACCTGAGTCTCTCAAGTTAACAAAATTTACACCTTTAACGACTCTGCCATGGGCGACATCTAAACAAGGAATTAAACGAAGAGCTACCATTTTAGTAAAAATTGTCCAAATGCTGTTAATCTTGCATAATAGCTTCCATTTTACCTCTTATGGCTGAAACAAAATTATTACCCAAAATCGGTAGTAAAATCAAAATTAACATTAACAAAGTAAAAGATAGACTACCAGCTAAATTAATCGATCAAATATCCTCGAATCCTAAAGCCGTAATAACAGGCTATAAAATGACAGACGGCAGAAGTATTGGGATCACCGCAAAATTTCAGAATGGTGAGCAAAATTGGTTTTTCCCAGACGAAATTGAGAAAGGTTAAAGAGTACAGTGAATGATCCAAAACAACTATTAGGAATTAAGGGCGCCTCTGAAACATCAAGTATATGGAAACTCCGTATACAGTTAATGAAACCCATAACGTGGATCCCTTTGATATGGGGAGTTATTTGTGGAGCAGCTGCAAGTGGGAATTTTGAATGGACATTTAGTAATGTTTTAGCTTCATTAGCATGTATGTTGATGAGTGGACCACTTCTGGCTGGTTATACCCAAACCATAAATGATTTTTTTGATAAAGAAATTGATGCAATTAATGAACCAAATAGACCAATTCCTTCTGGAAAAATTTCAATTAAAGATGTAAAAATACAAATCTGGGTATTACTTATAGCGGGTTTAATAGTTGCTTTTCTATTAGATTTATATGCTAAGCACAGCTTCCCCTCCGTCTTACTTTTGGCATTAGGAGGTTCCTTTGTTAGTTATATATATTCTGCTCCACCACTCAAATTAAAACAGAATGGTTGGCTTGGAAATTATGCATTAGGAGCATCTTATATAGCTTTACCTTGGTGGGCAGGACAAGCCTTGTTTGGGAAATTAACTATCGTGACGGCGATACTAACACTTGCTTATAGCCTCTCAGGACTTGGAATTGCTGTTATTAATGATTTCAAAAGTGTTGAAGGAGACTCAAAGCTAGGCTTAAATTCTCTACCTGTAGTATTTGGAATTAAAAATGCAAGTAGAATAAGTGCAGGACTGATTGACATTTTTCAATTAGCAATGGTTGTAGTATTAGTTATTATTGGTCAACATTTAGCCTCTGTAATTTTGGTTTTATTGGTAATTCCACAAATTACATTTCAAGATATGTGGTTGCTAAGAGATCCTCTCAAGTTTGATGTCAAATATCAAGCAAGTGCCCAACCGTTCCTTATAACCGGAATGTTAGTTACAGCTTTAGCGATTGGACATAGTTTTTTAGTTGCTTAAGGTGCAAAAGATTAAATTCAAATCTTTTGTTTTAATAATTCCAATATTAATTTTTTCTGGAATATCTTTTTATTTTTTTAGTCTAATATTTAGTACGTTAAAATTTGACGTGTCTAAAAATAAAAAGTTTCGGGAAACCAAATATTCTTATGTAATATCATCTTCTGATAATAAGATACTAAGCAAATTAAGCCGCAAATTTGAAATAGATAATAGCTATCATAAAATTCCATTTTTTCTTAAACATTCTTTTATATCTTCTGAGGATAAAAGATTTTATAAACATAATGGAATAGATTTAAAAAGTATTTCACGTGCCCTCATTCAAAATATTAGAAGTGGTTATGTTAAAGAGGGAGGAAGTACAATTACCCAGCAAGTTGCTAGATTACTTTTTCTAAATAATGATTTAAGTTTTCAAAGAAAAATCAAAGAAATATTTATATCACTCATACTTGAATTTAGATATGACAAAAATCAAATTTTAAAATTATATTTAAATAATATTTATCTAGGATCAGGAGCCTACGGGGTAGACGAGGCTGCCCAAGTTTATTTTGGAAAATTTACAGAAGAATTGACATTATCAGAGATCGCATTAATTGCAGGATTAGCTCCCGCTCCATCAATTTATTCACCCTATCAAAATTTAGAACTTGCTATTAAAAATAGAAATAAAGTTCTTGAATCAATGTATGTTGATGGATATATTTCTCTAACAAATAAGAATAAGGCTATTAAAGAAAAAATAAAATTAAATTATCAAACATCTGATAATTTTTTAGATGATAAATTACTAATAAACTTTATTCTTCAGGAAACAGATAAAAGAGTTGGAAGTAAAAATGATTATAAGTTTTTAAGAATTAAATCTTCTATCAACAAAGATTGGCAAGAAAAAGGTCAAAAAATATCAAGATATGCAGGGCCTAAAGAACTTGAATTTGGTCTGTTATCTATCGAATCAAACACGGGACTAATCAGGACAATGATAACCAGCAAAAATCCATCAATTAATGAATACAATAGGGTGATTTCATCAATAAGGCCTTTAGGTTCTACTTTTAAAATAATTCCTTATGCTGCTGCATTAATAGAAGGAATAAAATTAAGCGATAAATTTGAAGACTTACCAATATGCTGGGAAAGTTATTGCCCAAAAAATTTTTCAGAAGACTATAGAGGTTCAATATCTTTGATTGAATCATTTAAAAGTTCATCAAATATCGTTCCAATATCAATAACAAAACAAATCGGCTTAAAAAATATTATTAATTTAGCGAATTCATTTGGACTAGGTTTCGAGCAAGAGTTTGAGGAATTCCCATCATTAGCTATTGGCTCCTACGGAGATAATCTTTTAAACATCACAAATGCATATTCTGCAATAAACAATAATGGGAAGATTCAAAACCCTGAAATTATAGAAAAAATAGAATCATTTAAAAAACAACCTATTTGGGAAAAAAAATCTATTTCGAAGAAAATATTAGATTTAACAATAAATAAGAAAATAAATAAACTTCTTGAAAAATCTGTAAAAGAAGGCACTTCAAAAGCAGCCTCTATAAAAGGAAAGAAAATATATGGGAAAACAGGAACATCTGATGGAAATAAAGATCTGTGGTTTATTGGTTCCATTGATAACCTTACAACAGGGATCTGGATAGGTTACGACGATAACAAGGAATCTGAATTATCTAGTGGAAATGCAGCTTATTTATGGAAGAAGTTCATATCTGAAATTTATAAAATTCCAATTAAAAAATAAATTATATTTTTAAGATTTATAAGAAATTATTGCAGAATAAAATCCATCACCAGGATAATCCAAGCTAGGTAAAATTTGCTTTTGGCTAACTAATTTTAAAGTTTTGTTTTTTTCAATAAATCTTTCAATTAATAGATTATTTTCATCGGGACAAATAGTACAAGTTGAATAAACTAAAGTGCCATCTTTTTTCAAAAGAGGAAAAATACTCTCCAAAAGTTTTTCCTGTAATAAAGTTAAAGATTTTATTTTTTCTTTACTTAAAGACCATCTAGAATCTGGATTCCTGGAAAGAGTTCCAATGCCTGAACATGGAGCATCTAATAAAATCTTATCAAAATAAGATATAAAATTAGGATTTAATTCAATCAGACTCTTAGCATCAGCCTTAAGGGTATTAACAGATTTCAAATTTAACCTTTCTAAATTTGATTGCAGTATTTTCAATCTTTTTGCTGATCTATCTACGGCAATGATTTCAGCACTATCATTTGTTAATTCTGCTAGGTGGGTAGACTTACTTCCTGGAGCTGCACAAGCATCTAAAATCTTTTCACCTTCTTTTGGATTTAATAGAGGTGCTATCCACTGAGAAGATCTATCTTGAATTGTCCAAAGTCCATTACTATATCCTGGTAAATTTTTTATAGATCTTGGATTAGATTTTAAAGTAATTCCATTATGTAAATCTTTAATAATTTCAGCATCAATTTTATTTTCATGAAGTATTTTCAAAAAGTTATCTAAGTTAGTTTTTAATGGGTTAATTCTCAAATCAATTGATGGTTTTTTATTAAATGCCTTAATGATATTTTCACCCTCGCTATTGCCGACCCATTTATAAAGATCCTTCACAAGCCATAATGGAAATGATTCAAGATATGAGATTCTTTCTTTACTATCAGAAGATAATTCTGGGAAAATTTTTTGTTCTAATTTTCTTGATGCATTTCTCAATATCGCATTTACAGTTCCCGCTAAACCATTTAAATCTGTTTTTTTAGCAACTTCTACAGTAGTAGAAATAGCAGCAGAAAATGGAATTTTATCCATTTTCAATAGTTGATATAAACCTATATGGAGAAGCCATCTTAACTTTGGAGGCTGCTTTTTATGAGTAATTTTTGATGTATGATCCGTCCAAAGATCAAGAAATTTTCTATACCTTATGCATCCAAAAGATAATTCCGTAATAAAAGCTATATCAAGAGGATTAAATTGATAATTTTTTAAGACCTTTTCAAGAGCATGATCAGAAAAATCACCAGAACTAACTTTTAATAAAATTTCCCAAGCTGCCTTTCTTTGTAAATATCCTATGCTCAAAATATAATTTATTTTTAAAGATAACTTTAATATACAAAAAATTCAAAAATTTAAACTACTTTTTCAATTGCAGTATTCAACCAAATAAAACCTAAGATAGAAATAAGTGAAAGATTAAATCCTAAAAAAAGAAAGATATTTAAAGAATGGATTCTTTCCCGAAAAAATATTTTTTTTTCTTCTTGATACTTCATTATTAAAATAAAAACTTAATCAGGATTTCAAACGGCAACCAATATTGATAGCTCCTACATCAATCATTCTGCCTAATTTGATTGCTATGGATTCCTCCAACCTTGTGAAATTAGATTGATGGGTAGTTATCCAATCTAATTCAGAAAAAGTGATAATACCTGTCGAATTACTTTTTAAAAAAAGTGTTCCAATTTCCATTAGACAAACCTAATATCTCCTAAACTATCATCCGTACTTAATATTTCGTCATAACATAATATTTTTTTAATTTTTTCAAAGACAACTGTAGATTATTAATCTTAATTTATTGAATATCTTTTAAAAATTTATCAGCCGTTTTTAGGTGATTATTTAATTTTTCCTCTGACATTTTATCGAGATTTCTCGTTAACATTGCCAGACGATATTGCTTTCTAAAAAAGCTTTCATTATCATTAATGAATTTCCAAAATAAGCCATCCCATATTTCACACCATGGGCCACTTTTAAAATTAGACATTTTTTTTACATAATTAGAGCTTGATATATATGGCTTTGTTGAAAAGATACCTCCATCACTAAACTGACTCATTCCGTAAACATTTGGGACCATAACCCAATCATAAGAATCAATAAACATTTCCATAAACCATTTATAAACTTGGTTGGGGTGAATTCTACATAGAAGCATAAAGTTTCCAACAATCATTAGCCGCTCAATATGATGACAATAACCAAATTTAATAATATTTTTTATAACAACGTCTACTGGTTCAATTCCTGTATTTCCTTGATAAAAAGATTTTGGAATTGGCTTATCTTCAAAATTCCAAAAATTACTATTTCGCATCTTTGTTCCGTACTTTTTATAGACGAGGCAAATAAATTCTCTCCATCCAATGATTTGACGAATAAAACCCTCTAAAGAGTTAATAGGAACATTATTATTTTTTGCGAAAAGTAATGCTTTATTCACTACTACATCTGGGGTTAATAAGCCGCTATTTAAAAGAGGAGAAAGTAAACTGTGCCATAAAAAAGAATTTTCTTTAGAAATAGCATCCTCATAATCTCCAAATAAGAAAAATCTATGTTTAAAAAAATCATTTAACCATTCATCTGCCTCTTCAAAATTAGTTGGATATAAAAAGTTATTACTTTCTCCAATAAACTCAATATCAACATTGGCTAATGACCTTTCTGCATTAACTACAAATTTATTTTTTTGTAATTTAGGTGTATCGGGTATATTTATTTTTTTTGGTAATTTTTTTCTATTCATTTCATCGAAACTCCATTTACCCCCTTCAGGTGTATCATCAGGATTAACTAATATCTTTTGGCTCTTTCTTTGATTCTCATAAAATCTCCCCATAAGAGGTTTTTTTTTATTTGTTGCAAATAAATCTTTTAAATCTTCACTGCTCATAAACATAGGAGAAGGCAAAATATTTAAAGCTAAATTATTACTTTCAACAAAATTATTAATCCTCTTCATTATTAAAAAATCATGAGGGTCAATGAGATTTATTTTCTGATATTTATTTTTAATAAATTCCGATAAGTAATCAACTGTAGAAAAATTATTCTTGTTTTCGATATATAAAACTTTAAAGCCAGATATTTCTAAATAATTTTTATAAGCAAGCATAGATGCTCTATGAAAAACTAACTTATTTTTATGGTTAATTAATTTATAAAATTTATCATTTCCAAAAAATAATGAGTCTTCCAAAATCAAAACTTCACAATTTATTTTTAAGATTGGGCTTTCTCTAAAAAGTTGATTCGGGAAAATAATTGATACTTGTTTCATCTTTGAGACTTCCTGTTACTGCATCTTTTTGAACAGTAGATAACATTATCCCAACAGTTTTTCCATTTTTTACGCCACTCGAACGGCCTATTGCAAACAGGACATGTTTTAGTAGTAAGATTTTTCAAAATTTATAATTTTCTTTTATGAGTAGATTTAAATCTAGTTGAATCTTTAAGCGCCATATGTTTTGTATTTCTTCCCGAAACTCTCTTTCTCCAGACTTTGAAGGATTTGGGTTTAAGATTTTGACGCATAATTTTTATCGCATCTTCCTCTTTTAAACCAAATTGATACTCGATAGCTTCAAAGGGTGTTCTATCTTCCCAACACATTTCTATTATTCTGTCTATGTCGATACTTTCCATATTTATTGTTCACATTGTGAGGTACAAAGTTTTTCTATATCTGATCTACCTGTAATTTGAAGTCTATATTTTGCCCAATATCTATAAACCAGTCTCAATAATGGAGAAAAGAGATTAATCTTCAAGGGATAATAAACCCAACCTAAACCAACTAATTCATAAGAATATGCAAGTACATCTAGTCCCTTAATAATTTCACCATTTTCCATAATCCCATGCAGGTTTGACATAGCTTCTGAGTATGAGATGTCGTTAAAAAGAGTTTGATCATAATCCTTACTATTAATATCTATAAATGCAATTTGATTTAAGATATCTCTTTTTTTTAGAAAATTTGTTTCTCTCAAACAAAGTGGACAACCACCATCGAATAAAAAGGTTAATTTATTTTTCATATTTTTATTCAAATATAGAAATTAAATAACTTTTTTGTGGAATAAAAAATTTTTTTTTAGAGTATAAGCTTTATAAAGCCTTTATAATTGCCAGTTCTAATTTGGTGAAATTATATTATCTTATAGATTAATAAGCCATTGACTAAGGGATACATCAATGGTTTAAAACTATTTATTATCATTCATCTAGAAGATGAACTCCCTCTCCTACGTCAGGGGTAAATTTACAATATTTTTCAAAAATAAGTCCAACACCTCTCATTTTTTCTCCTAATTCATCGTTAAATTTATTCCATTCTTCAGATTCACGCTCAGGTAAATCCCACCCTTGTTTTTCTACCATACTTGTTATTACTGTATAGTCCCATTCTATGTATGCCATTGAGTTAATTCAAACTACCAAAATATTATAAACCAAGAGATTTAATAGGTAATCAATATTTTTTGAATATAATTTAAAAGTGTGAAAAAATTATAAATGTCAATTTTACCAAGAAGATTTGAACGAATCAAAAGTGTTTTAGATTGCAGAATGAAAAACTTGACTGTTTTAGTTGAGGATGTAAATAAACCACATAATTTATCTGCGATATTAAGGACATGTGATGCCGCAGGAGTTTTCGAAGCAAATTTTATTAGTAAAACGAATGCCGTTAAGACTTTTAATAGTACTGCTCAAGGAAGTCAAAAATGGGTAAAACTGAATAATCATGAAAACACTATCACGGCAATATCTTCTTTAAAAAATAAGGGTTTTAAATTATATGGAACGACTCTTAATAGCGAATCAGTAGATTATAGAAATTTTGATTATTCTCAAAACACATGTTTTGTTTTAGGCGCAGAAAAATGGGGGCTAAGTAATGAACTTATATCAATGGTTGATCAATCAATTTTTATACCTATGAGAGGTATGGTTCAATCTCTGAATGTTTCTGTTGCTGCTTCCATATTATTATTTGAAGCTATTCGCCAAAGAAAAAATAAAGGTATATTACCCGCTAATGGAGAAGGGTTAAATATAGATGAATATCAAAAAACACTTTTTGAATGGTGTTACCCAGAATTAGCTGCGGTGTATAAAAAATCAGCTAAAGAATATCCAAAGTTGAATGATCAAGGAGAACTTGATCCAATTACAGATAACTAAATTTAATCAGAATTTTGACTATCAAAAATTTCTTCAAGATCCTCTCCTATAAAAGAAAGACCTAAAACTAAAAAAAACATTGCCAAACCTGGGAACAAAGCCGTCCACCATATACCTGTAGGTAAAGCGGCAAGAGCAAGATTCAAATCACTTCCCCACTCTGGGACATCTGCAGGAACACCAAGACCTAAAAATCCTAAACTTCCTAATACCAAGACAGCATCCGCAGCATTTAGGGTAAGCAAAATAGGCAAGGGTGTTATTACATTTGGGAGAATATATTTAAAAATAATTGTTTTAACATCAGCTCCTGAAACTTGAGCTGCCTCCACATAAGTTTCTGATTTAACCAATATTGTCTGATTTCTGATTAATCTAAAATATTGAGGAGAGTAAACAATACACAATGCCAAAGATGCGTTAAGGATACCCTTACCCAATACAAAAGCAACAACAACTGAAAGCAAAATTACAGGTATTGAAAAAATAGTATCCATTATAAGTGATAAAGATTTATCAAAAAAACCACCAAAATAACCACTTAATAATCCTAATGGCAAACCCAAACTTAATGAAAAAAGAATAGCTAAGAAAACAACTTCTATCGCTAAAGATGATCCTTGCAAAGTTCTTAAGCAAACATCTCTTCCTAATCTGTCTGTGCCACAGAAATGATTAAGCGAAGGAGGTGCAAAGATATCATTGCTTAACATTGAAAATGAATAACCAAAAAAATTATTGGCCTCTAAAAATTTCATTATTAAAACAACAAGAAGATAAAAAAATACAATTAAAAATCCAGCTTTTCTGATATTTGTGCCGACACGATTGATTGAGTTAATATCCAAAATCTTTTTTAGAGATATGACTGAAATATACCCAATTCTTAAAAAAAAAATAGTTATTAAATTTAAATTTTAAGAAATTACTGATTTAATTTCAGGACTGCCATAAAAGCTTCTTGAGGGACTTCAACTTTACCCATTGCCTTCATCCTTTTTTTACCTTTAGCTTGTTTCTTTAAAAGTTTCTTTTTCCTAGAAATATCTCCTCCATAACATTTAGATAAAACATCTTTTCGTAAAGCACTTATACTTTCACTTGCAATAATTCTGCTACCGATTGAAGCTTGAATAGGTATTTTAAATTGTTGTTTTGGAATAAGCTCTTTTAATTTCTCAACTAAACTTCTGCCAATTCCATAAGCCTTATCTTTATGAACAATCGAAGTTAATGGATCTGCTCTTTCTGAATTTATTAGAACATCTAATCTAACAAGGTCATTCTTTCTATAGCCAATCAAGTGATATTCCATTGATGCATAACCTTGGGTCCTACTTTTCATTTGATCAAAGAAATCTGTAACTACTTCTGCTAATGGAATTTCATAAATCAAAGTAACTCGATCTGTTGTTATATATTTCATATCTATGAATACTCCCCTTCTTTCCTGACATAAACCCATTAATGTTCCATTAAATTCATTGGGTGCATAAATTTCCATTTTCACATAAGGCTCTTCTATTGATTCTCTAAGTTGTGGATCAGGAATTGTAGAGGGATTATCAATAAAGATATGTTCTTGCTGATTTAAATTAACCTTATAAATAACTGATGGTGCCGTTACGATTAGATCCAAGTCATATTCTCTTTCTAATCTTTCTTGAACAATCTCCATATGAAGAAGTCCTAGGAATCCGCACCTAAATCCGAAGCCCATTGCGCTACTGGTTTCGGGCTCATATTTTAAAGCTGCATCAGATAATTGTAATTTTTCTAGTGATACTCTTAAATCTGGGAATTGATCAGCATCAGTCGGGAATAAGCCACAAAAAACCATAGGATTTGCTGTCTTATAACCAGGCAAAGGATCATTGGCAGGTGAATTTAAAAGAGTAATCGTATCTCCCACTCTCGCATCAGCAACTGATTTTATAGAAGCAGCTAAATAACCAACTTCTCCTGCATGTAATTCATCAACTTGCTGCTGATCAGGCGCCATTATTCCTATCTCATCTAGTTCATAATTTTTCTTACTTGCCATTAATAATATTTTTTCTCTCTTATTAAGAGACCCAGATATTACCCTGAAATAAACAATAACTCCCCTGTACGGATCATAATAAGAATCAAAAATGAGTGCCTTTGTAGGTAGTTTAATTTCATCTTGAGGAGGAGGTACTCTTCTTACGATTGCTTCCAAAATATCTTTAATACCAATTCCAGTTTTTGCTGAACAATTTATAGCATTAGATGTATCAAGTCCAATAATTTCCTCTATTTCTTGTTTTATTTTTTCAGCATCAGCACCTGGTAAATCAACTTTATTTAAAACAGGAATAATTTCAAGATTATTTTCTAAGGCAAGATAAACATTAGCTAAGGTTTGAGCTTCTACTCCTTGACTTGCATCAACAACGAGTAAAGCGCCTTCACAAGCTTGAAGTGATCTACTAACCTCATAAGAGAAATCAACATGCCCTGGAGTATCTATTAAGTTCAAAACATATTCTTGAGAATCGTCAGCTTTATATTTCATCCTAGCGGCTTGTAACTTGATAGTAATTCCTCTCTCTCTTTCAAGATCCATGCTGTCCAAAAATTGTTCTTGCATATCCCTTTGCTGCACAGTACCAGTATCTTGGAGCAACCTATCTGCAAGGGTAGATTTACCATGGTCAATATGAGCGATTATGCAGAAATTTCTAATTTTTGAAACCGATATATCAGTCATATAGTAAAGAAAAATTCTCCTCTTATTACATCTTGATTAATACTAGCTAATTAGAATTATGGATGGAAACCAAAAATGGAATTATTTCTTTTTTTGATGTCTTTTATGAAGGTACTGTTATTTTCAGAGTCCGATATTCCTGGATAGATTAAGTCATTTATTTTTTTCTGAAGATTATGCTTGTCGTTTAAAAATAAGACAGATTTTTCTAGAACCTTAACCATAATTGAGACCGCAGTACTTGCTCCGGGAGATGCCCCTAACAAAGCAGATAATGATCCATCAGATGAATTCACAATCTCAGTTCCAAATTTCAAAGAACCACCGGCTTCAGTTTTTTTAATTATTTGGACTCTTTGACCAGCATTCTTTAAATACCAATCAGACGAATTAGCTGATGGCATCATATTCTTTAAATTTTCAACTCTTGAGTTATGGTTCTTTAATGATTGTGATATTAAGTAATTAATTAAATCATTATTCTTGAAACCAACGTCTAACATAGAAAAAATATTATTCTTTTTAATTGAACTAAATAAGTCAAAGTATGAACTTTGCTTTAAAAATTTTGTTGTAAATCCAGCAAAAGGTCCATATAAAAGAAGTTTTTTATTATCAATCCATCTGGTATCTAAATGAGGAACAGACATTGGTGGCGATCCAATATCAGCTTTACCATAAACTTTTGAGTTATGTTTTTCTGTTAGATCTTTTTTCTCGCAAATAAGCCATTTCCCACTAACAGGAAATCCACCATAACTTTTTGCTTCTGGAATTTTTGATTTTTGTAAATAATTAATTGTTTTTCCACCAGCGCCAAGAAAAACATAGCCTGTTCTAATTGAAGATTTTCTACCTTCTGAACTAATTTCTATTTCCCATTGTTTTTTATCAATTTTCTTTAAATCTACTAATTCTGTTTTATATCTAATTTCAACATTTTTGTTTAAAGAAACTAATGACAAATACTCTTTAGTTAAAGCCTCAAAATTAATATCAGTTCCTCTACCTATTCTGGTAGCAGCAATATTAGTAGATGGATTTCTATCTTTTGTTATTAGAGGAGCCCATGATGAAATTTCATCAAAAGATGTAGAAAATTCCATATCGATGAATTCAGGATTTTCGGTCATTTTCTGAAATCTTTTTTTTAAAAAAGAAATATTATCCTGGCCAGACACAAAGCTAATATGAGGAATAAATTTTAGAAACTTCTTAATATCAATTTTCCCTACTTCATACAATGAAGCCCACAATGACATAGATGTTTCAAAAGAACGATTTATTGAGAGCGCTTTATCTATTTTTAGATTTCCTTTTTCGTCTAAAGGGGTATAGTTTAATTCGCAATTAGCCGCATGTCCTGTACCTGCATTATTAAAAGCGCCAGTACTTTCACTTCCTGGAGCATTTAATTTTTCTATAATAAGAAATTTTTTATCTGGTAAAACTTCTGAAATTAGGAGGGCTAAAGTACTACTCATTATCCCAGCTCCTACTAAGACTGCATCAAAGTAGCTATTTTCATTAGTGGGATTTTTAGATGAAGTCACAACAGAAAATTATCTTTTTTGCAATTAATCAGATTTCTTTCTAGGCTTATTATAAAGTTAATCCAAAATTATGAGTACTGAAACACTCTCGCTGACAAACGAAAATGTAGAAAAAGTCCTTGACGAGCTAAGACCTTTTTTAATTTCTGATGGAGGTAATGTAGAGATTGCAGAAATAGATGGTCCAATTGTCAAAGTCAGACTTCAAGGAGCATGTGGTAGTTGCCCAAGTAGTACTATGACTCTAAAAATGGGTATTGAAAGAAAGTTAAAAGAAATGATTCCTGAAATAAGCGAAGTTGTCCAGGTTTTATAAAAATTTTTAACTGAAAGATATACTACTTAGTTTTTAATTCCTTCAACAAAGATGATTCCATATCAAGGCAATCAGTTGGAAGTCCTTGCCCAATAGCAATTAAAAGAGGTGCAAGAATTCCTAGAGTAAAAACTAAATTTGATTGGCTTACATCATATTTACTCAAAGTAAAAGTTATCAAATAGATAATTGAAAAATACGCATGTAGTGAAAAAAATTCTTTTGGCTTTAGGACTGGCCACCTTAAAGTATTTCCCAAGAAATATAAAAAACCGGTCATAGAAAAATAGTTATATGAAGATTAAACCAAATATAAACATAATCCTTTTTAGAGACTATTTATAAAAAAATTTACCTAAGATAATAATTAAAAAAATATTAAATCTTCGTTTCTATTTGTAAAAGCTAGACATGCAGTTAAAAATAGGTTTATAATAATTTGGTAGCAATAGCTACTTTTTCGTTCACCCTCATTTGAGGGCGCAGTTCGAGTCATACCATGGAACGGGGGATGGCCGTGTTGTCACATCGAAACATGACTACTTTAACTTACAGAGGTAAAAACTACGTTCAAAACAAAGAAGCTGCTAAAAAGCAACTTATTGAACTTACCTACAGAAGAAACGTATACACCAACAGAATGGATGACGCTTCTTCAAGTAATGAAAAAGCAGAATTAAATTACAGAGGTGTTAATTACACTAAATAATTTAATTAAACAAATTAAAAGCCCCTTTTTCAGGGGCTTTTTTTTTGGCTATATTTATCAGGAGTCCCTTTAAAAAATATGTCTGAAAGTTGCTGTAATACAAACACATCTAATAAAGCATCTGATCAATTCGATCATAAAGATGCGATTCAAGAAAGATATGGTTCAGCCGCACTAGAAAAAGAAAGTTGTCTTTGTACACCGGTTGGGTTTAATCCCGTTTTACTTGAAGCAATTCCTCAAGAGGTTATAGAAAGAGACTATGGATGTGGTGATCCAACAAAATATGTTCAAAAAAATGATATAGTCTTAGATCTTGGAAGTGGTAGCGGAAAAAATGCTTTTATTTGTGCCCAAATTGTTGGGAAAGAAGGGAAAGTTATTGGAGTTGATCAGAATCCTGATATGCTTTCTTTATCTAGATCAGCCTCTAAAGAAGTTACAAAAAATATAGGTTTCAACAATACAGAATTTCTAGAAGGTTCAATCGAGAAACTTGATGAATTAGATAAAGATTTAAATCCATTAATCGCTGACAAATTAGTTGATATTATTTTAAGTAATTGCGTTTTAAACTTGGTAAGTCCAGAATCTAGAAATAACCTTCTAAGAAATATAAAAAGAGTTTTAAAAGATAATGGAAGAATTGCAATTAGCGATATTGTTTCTAACAAAAAAGTTCCTTTAAGATTGCAAAATGATCATGACCTATGGACAGGATGTATTAGTGGAGCATGGTATGAACCAGACTTTATAAGTGACTTTAAAGAACTAGGATTTAAAAATTTAGAATTTGCAGAAAGGAGTGCTGAACCTTGGAAAGTAATTGAGGATATTGAATTTAGGACAGTAACTTTAGTGGGCAATATTTAAAAATATAATTTAAATTTTCCATGAGAAATAATCTAAGAGATCAAATACCCGCATTAAAAAATAAGTATTATTTCAACTATGGCGGTCAAGGACCATTACCAAAATCTTCTCTAGAAGCAATAGTTAAAACTTGGGAAATTATCCAAGATTTAGGACCATTTACCAATGATATTTGGCCTTTTATTTACAAAGAAATATTAACCACAAAAAGAATCATTGCACAAAAATTAGGTGTCAATTCAAAGAATATAGCTTTAACCGAGAATATATCTTCTGGTATGATTTTGCCCTTTTGGGGAATAAAAGTAGAAGAGGGAGAAGAGTTGTTAATAAGTGACTGTGAACATCCTGGAGTAGTAGCTGCTAGTAGAGAATTTTGCAGAAGAAATAAATTAATATTCAAAATTTTACCAATCCAAAAAATTAAAAATCTAAACGATGAAAATATAATTTTAGAGATTTTAAAAAATCTAAATAGTAAGACTAAGATCCTAATTATTTCTCATATTTTATGGAACTTTGGATATAAAATACCTTTAAAACAAATTTCTATCGAATTAAAAAATAATCGAGAAAACTCTTATCTACTTGTTGATGGTGCTCAAACCTTTGGGCACATAAATATTGAAGAAGAAGTTTTTTATTCTGATTTATATTCAATAACTTCTCATAAATGGGCATGTGGTCCAGAAGGACTTGGAGCTATTTATGTCTCAGATAGATTTATTCATGAAACAGATCCAACAATAATTGGTTGGAAATCATTAAAAAAAGAACAAGGAATTTATGAGCATTCAGATAATCTTTTTCATGATGACGCAAGGAAGTTTGAAGTAGCTACATCTTGCATTCCTTTACTTGCAGGGCTTCGTAATTCTATAGATCTTTTGGATAAAGACTGCCATGAAAAAGAAAAAAGCGAACATATCAAAAGATTAAGTGAGAAACTTTGGGATGAATTAAATCAATTAAAAGGAGTTGAATTAGTTTTAGAAAAAAAGTACTTAAATGGGATAGTTAGTTTTAATATCGAAAATATTAAAGATAAGGATAAATTTGTAAATAAACTTGGAGAAAAGAAAATTTGGATTAGAGTTTTAGAAGATCCAAAATGGTTTAGAGCATGCGTACATCAAATGACTACAGAAGCTGAGATTAATTTACTTTCTGAAGAAATTAAAAAATTACCAGGGTATTTCTGAGCTATCCCAAGCAATAAATTTTCCAGTAGATTTTGGGGATTGATTTTTAATAATATTGATCAAAAATTGGGAGGATTTTTCTTTACTAAATAATTTATGTTCTGGAACAAATTTGTGAAAAGGTCTAGATAAATCAGTATCTACTGTTCCTGGATGAAGCAATGTGATAGTAGCCTTTGGGAAACGTCTAGCCCATTCAATACTTAAAGATTTAAAAAACTGATTTTGCGCAGATTTTGCAGCTCTATATGAATACCAACCTCCAGTTTGATTATCTCCAATGCTACCAACTCTTGCACTTATACTTGCAAAATTAAAATCCAAATCTTTTGGTATAAATTCTTCAATCGCTTTAGCTAATAAAATAGGAGAAAAGGCGTTTATTGAAAAACTTTCCATCATATTTTTTTTATCAAGATGTTGTAATCTTTTTTCCGGTTGAAGAGAATCACTATGAAGTCTACCTGTAGCATTAACAACTAGCCTTAATTTTGAAGGCTTATTTGATATTTTATTTTTCAACTGCAAAAGGGATTGTGAATCCTCTATATCTAATTCCCAAAAAGAATTAAATTCACTTTTTCTTCCGCACAAAACAACTTCTAAATCTTTTTCACTTTCACTCAGATCTTTAGCTATTTGGGTTCCAATTCCACCTGCGCCTACAACTAAGGCTAAGCCTTTCATTTTATTAAAAATAACTTAATCAATTCTAAGAAACTTTTCTTGTGATTTGCGTAAAGATCTTTCTTATTTGATTAGGAAATTTTATTGAGATTTTCTTTTTTCTTTTAATAATTTATAAGCTATTTTTCTATCATCAAAATTAATAACTTTATCATTGAGAATTTGGTAGTCTTCATGTCCTTTTCCTGCAATTAAAACAATATCTTCTTTATTGGCAAATTTAATAGATTTATTTATTGCTTTAAATCTATCAATCTCAATTGTTATTTTTTCTCTTTTTTTTATACCCATCAAAATATCATTTACTATCTTTTGGGGTTCTTCTGATCTTGGATTATCTGAAGTTATAAAAAGTTGATCAGAAAACTCTTCAGCTATTGATCCCATTAAAGGCCTTTTACCAAGATCTCGATCTCCTCCACAGCCAAAAACAGTAATGAGTTTTCCCTTACAAAGTTTTTTAATTGATTGCAAAACTTTTTTCAATCCATCAGGCGTGTGGGCATAATCAACAATTACTGTTGGAAGTGATCTTGAAACGTCATCATTATCAATTTCTATTTTCTCCATTCGCCCAGGGGCGCCAGGGAAAGATCGTATTAACTTTGATAGATCTTTTAAAGAAAAATTAAGTTTATACAAAATTGTTATTGCTTGAATCGCATTCATTAAATTAAATTCTCCAACAAGTGGAACAAAAAGTTGAATTTTTTCCTTAGGTGTATGAAAAATGCAGGTTGAGCCATTTTCAGTAAATTTTTTATCTGTTACGAAAAAAAAATCATGATTTTTAAATTCACTTTTAGTAATCTTTGTAGACACTAATGAAGATCTTTTTTCAAGATCAGACGATAATTTAGATATCCAAGGGTCATCGTGATTTAATACAGAAATTCCATCCCTTTCTATTAAATAAGGTGGGAAAAACAATTTTCTTTTTGTTTGAAAATAAGATTCCATATCTGAGTGATAATCAAGATGATCTTGAGTTAAATTAGTAAAAATAGCAGCCTCAAATTCGCATCCTGATATCCTCTTTTGAGCAATAGAATGAGAACTTACCTCTAATATCGCGAATTCAGATTCTGCCTCAACAGCAGCATTTAATTTCTTTTGAAGTTTATCGGCGAAATCAGTTGTATGAGAAGCCACTTCTGAGAAGCCAGGCCATCTATTAAACAAGGTCCCGAATAATGCTGTCTTTTTCCCTAATTTTTTTAAAAGATATTCCAATAAGAAAGTAATTGTCGTTTTTCCATTAGTACCAGTAACACCAATAAGTTTAAGTTTTCTTGAAGGCCTATTCCAAAACTCAGCTACAATTTGACCAAAAATATAATCTAAATTATCCTCAATAACCAAAATCCTTTCTCGATCAATAGATCCAATTTTCTCTTTTGCAGCAGAGCCAATAATGGCAGCCTCCGCGCCATTTTCAATTGCCTCAATACAAAATTTTCCTCCATCAACATTTAAACCAGGCATTCCTAAAAATAAAGTTCCTTTTTGTACTTCTTTAGAGTTAAAAGAAATATTATTGATTTCTTGATCGATAAGATTTGATGAAGGAATAATTCCTACCAAATCTAAAAGTTTAAATAATTTTATAGATCTCATATAAAAAAATTATTTCTCCAAAATGGTACTAATATTTTTTTGAAACCAATTCTTTAATTGATCATCTTTTAATCTTGGAGAAATGCGAGGCAATTCTATGATCTCCTCGGACCTAATTCTTTCAACAGCAATAACAGGTACTTCATAATCATATTTTTTATATTTATCTTTATATAAATCGACCCTATCAATATCAATTTCTTTAAGCTCTTCTAGATTAGGGAATAACTCATTAAGATTTATTTTTGCCAGTTTGTTTTTTAATGAATCACAAAGGCAACATCCCTGCCTAACAAAAATAAATATTTTCATTCATTTAGTCAGGCACAGGGTCACATCCACAGGGAGTTAAAGGATGACATCTGCTTAATCTTTTTAAAGTTAACCACCCTCCCTTCCAAGGACCATGTCTAGTAATTGCCTCATATCCATAAGAGCTGCAACTTGGAATAAATCTGCATCTTGGTCCAAAAAAAGGAGAAAACCACTTTTGATAAAACGAAATCATAAAAAGAAGTATAGAAGTAATTGATTTATTAATAGTTTTGAACACTTTAATGATGTAAAATAATATTTCCAGTAGTAATTAGTTTAATTGAATTTAATCAATTATCCAAATTATTGCAATTTTCTATTTAATTTAAAATTATGTCAAGATACCGCGGCCCCAGATTAAGGGTTACGCGTCGCTTGGGAGAACTACCAGGTCTCACCAGGAAAGCTTCAAAGAAGTCTAATCCTCCAGGTCAGCACGGCCAAGCCCGTCGCAAGCGATCAGAATATGCAATTCGTCTAGAAGAAAAGCAGAAACTTAGGTTTAATTATGGAGTTTCTGAAAAACAACTAGTACGTTATGTAAAAAAAGCTAGAGCTCAAGAAGGATCTACAGGTACTAACCTACTAAGACTTTTAGAAAACAGACTTGATAATGTTTGTTTTAGATTAGGTTTTGGAGGTACCATTCCAGGCTCAAGACAATTAGTAAATCATGGCCATGTAACCGTTAATGGGAAGGTTCTTGATATTGCTGGTTATCAATGCAAATCAGGCGATGTAATCGGAATTAAAGAAAACAAAGCAAGCAAAAAACTTGTAGAAGGTAATATAGAATTCCCTGGCTTAGCAAATGTCCCACCTCATCTTGATTTAGACAAGCCTAAATTAACGGGAAAAATAAATGGGAAATGCGATAGAGAGTGGGTGGCTCTTGAAATAAACGAACTACTAGTTGTTGAATATTATTCAAGAAAAGTTTAATACTACTTTTCTTTGGATTATTAAATCTCTCATTTTTAAAAGAGAGATTTAATTTAATTTAATTCTTATTTTTAAAAATAATGGGAAATAAGGAAAATAATATAAAAAAGCCAGGTTTTAAGACCTTATCTATTCACCATGGGGAAACATTTGCTGAAGAAACTGGATGCGTTATGCCTCCTATTTTTTCTACATCTACTTTCAAACATGGAAATAAAGATAATTTCGACTACACCAGATCAGGCAATCCAAACTTTAGAATTCTAGAAAACATCCTTAAATCAATAGAAGATTCTAAATACTGTACAGTTTTTGGATCTGGAATTAGTGCGGTAACTGCAATTTCATCAACACTAAAATCAGGTGACAAGATACTCTGCGAGTCAAATCTCTATGGTTGTACAGTGAGGATGTTCGAAAAAGTTTTCAAGAAATTTGGACTAGAAGTTTTATACACAGATTTTACAAACGAAAATAATATCAAAAAAATTTCAAACTTCAAGCCAACCTTGATATGGCTTGAAAGTCCAACTAATCCACTTTTGAAGGTACTTGATATTAAGGCGATTTGTGATGAAGCGAATAAACTACAAATCCCAGTAGTTGTGGACAATACCTTTTCTACGGCACTTATTCAAAAACCATTAGACCTTGGTGCAACACTATCACTCGTAAGCACAACAAAATTCATTAATGGACATAGTGATGCACTTGGTGGAGCAGTACTGACAAATAATGAGGTATGGAATAGCAAGATGCTTTTCTCTCAAAAAGCTCTAGGGCTTCAACCATCTCCTTTTGATAGTTGGCTCATTACGAGAGGAGTAAAAACTCTTCCTTTAAGAATCGAACAACAAACGCAAAGTGCAAAATTAATTTCTGAAGAATTAGAGAATCATAAAATAATTAGTCAAGTAATTTATCCTTTTAATCAAAAACATCCGCAATTTAATTTAGCAAAATCGCAAATGAGATCTGGAGGTTCGATGATCACCCTAAAATTAAATTTAAATAAGGAAGATACTTTTAAATTTTGCAAATCTCTCAAATATTTCTCACTAGCAGAAAGCCTTGGAGGAGTTGAAAGTTTAATTTGTCACCCAGCAACAATGACTCATGCCTCTGTTGATGAAAAAACAAAAAATCTTCTTGGGATAGATGATGCTCTTGTCAGATTATCAATTGGATGTGAAGATACAAACGATTTAATCTCAGACATTTTATTTGCTTTGAATAAATTCTGAAAATTGAGAGATTTACTTAAAAACCCTATATGGAAAAATTTAGAGTTGGGACATGCAATCCCTGATAGTATTCATGCCGTTTCTGTAGCATTACCAACTTGGAATGATGTAAAAAATTACGAGGAAAAAAATAAAGAATGTATGAATTTATTAAAGTCCATATACCCAAGGTTCGGGCTAAACCCCATCGTGAAAAGATTATGCGAAAAAATAAAAAAGGATAATTACTACATCAATAAAAGTATCTGGCCATATTCGAATGAAAGCATAGCTTTTAAAGCAAAAAAATACATTGATAGAAATACTTCTGAACAATTTTCATTAATAGAAAAAAGAGATAATTTAGCTTTTTTAATAACTGAAAAAGAAGGAAGTATTTATGCAAAATCTTTTTGGCAACATACTGGTCTTGGTATATCTTCAAGAGCTGCTGCTATAGAACTCGGTCTTGAAGATTGCCCTCCAAAATCGTACGTAAATGAATGTTCTCAAAGAATAAAAAATAGAATTTCTAAATCTACAAAAATTAACTCTAATAATATTCACTTAACTTCATCTGGAATGTCTGCATTGCATACATCATTAGAAATCATATATAAATTATTTCCAGCTAAACCAACACTCCAAATTGGTTTTCCATATGTAGATGTACTTAAATTACCAATGAATATCTTTCATGGAGCCAAGTTAATTACAGAAGAAAATTGCGAGGATATTGAATTAGAAATCAAAAGAATAAATCCATCAGCATTAATTATTGAACTACCGAGTAATCCAATGCTCAAATGTGTAAATATTAAAAAAATTTCAAAAATAGCAAAAAAGTTAAATATTCCCTTAATTGTTGACGATACAATTGGTTCAAATTTAAATATAAATTCCCTAGAACATGCAGATATAGTTTTTACTTCACTTACAAAAATTTTTTCAGGTAGTGGTGATATTCTTGCCGGATCATTAATACTAAATCCAAAAAGTAAATGGATTGATCAGTTTAGAAATGCATTAAACGAGATTAATATTCCAATACTTTCCGATGGAGATACAGTTTATCTAGAGAAAGTTAGTAGAGATGTCAATCAAAGAGTTTTTGAACAAAATAAAGCATGTTTAAAATTAAAAAAAAGATTAGAGACCCATAGCGAGATTAAAAATATTTTCCATCCTGAAAATTGTCCAAATTTTAATTCTTTACTTACTTCTGATGGAGGATACGGCTGCTTATTATCGTTTGAATTAAATGGAGGATTGAACAAAGCTAAGAAATTTTATGATTCTCTAAAAGTATCTAAAGGACCTAGTTTAGGTACAAAATTTACTCTAGTTTGTCCTTATGTTTTACTGGCTCATTATGACGAGTTAGATTGGGCTGAAAGTTTTGGTATACCCTCGCACCTTATTAGAGTATCAGTTGGATTAGAAGACCAAGATCAATTATGGAAAACCTTTTCTGAAGCACTAAATAATTTCTAAATTCCTAGTATTTACCGTATAGAAACTTATATACTCTTTTTCTGAATAATAGTTAGTATTAATATATATTTTCTCAATATATAAATGGCAAAAATTTATGAGGACAACAGTTTTGCTATTGGAAACACTCCATTAGTAAAATTAAAATCAGTTACTAAAAACGCGAAAGCTACAGTACTTGCAAAAATTGAAGGTAGAAACCCTGCTTACAGTGTCAAATGTAGGATTGGCGCAAACATGATCTGGGATGCAGAGAAAAGTGGGAAGCTTACAAAAGACAAAACTATTGTTGAGCCAACTTCTGGAAATACAGGAATTGCTCTAGCTTTTACTGCTTCAGCAAGAGGTTATAAACTGATCCTTACAATGCCAGAATCCATGTCAATTGAAAGAAGAAGGGTTATGGCAGTGTTGGGTGCTGAAATTGTTTTAACAGAGGCATCTAAAGGTATGCCTGGAGCAATAGCTAAGGCTAAAGAAATTGCAGAAAGTAATCCTTCTCAATATTTCATGCCAGGTCAATTTGATAATCCAGCAAACCCTGAAATTCATTTCAAAACTACTGGACCAGAAATCTGGGATGATTGCGATGGTGAAATTGATGTTTTAGTTGCAGGGGTTGGAACTGGCGGCACAATTACAGGAGTTTCAAGATACATTAAGCAAGAGAAGGGCAAGAATATTACTTCTGTAGCTGTAGAACCATCACACAGTCCTGTTATTACACAGACAATGAATGGAGAAGAGGTTAAATCTGGACCACATAAAATCCAAGGAATTGGAGCAGGATTTATTCCTAAGAACCTTGACTTATCAATTGTTGATAAGGTCGAACAAGTAACTAATGACGAATCAATTGAGATGGCTCTTAGGTTAGCTAAAGAGGAAGGTCTATTAGTAGGAATATCTTGTGGGGCTGCCGCTGCTGCTGCTGTTAGATTAGCTGAACAAGATGAGTATGCTGGGAAGACAATTGTAGTTGTTCTACCTGATTTAGCAGAGAGGTATTTATCATCAATTATGTTTACTGAAGTTCCAAGCGGAATCATTCAAGAACCAGTCAAAGCCTAAATCTATTTTTTCTCCAGTATTGAATCTGGTGAAATATACATTGCATCGCCATAAGAGAAGAATCTAAATTTTTCTTTTATGGCTTTCTTATACAGATCTAATAATCTTTCTCTACCAATCATTGCACTTACTAAAAGTAATAATGAACTTTTAGGGAGATGAAAATTAGTTAATAATCCATCAACTACCTTAAATTTATAACCTGGCTTAATTACTAAATCTACGTATTTAGCTATGGGAATAAAGTCATTAATTTCGTGAGAATAACAACTTTCAAGAGCTCTTACGCTAGTTGTACCAATAGCAATTATTTTTCTATCTGTTTTCTTTATTCTTTTTATTTCCTCCACTACTTCCTTATTAACACTTACCCATTCTTTGTGAAGTTTTAAGTTACTTAAATCTTCTTGATCAATTGGTTTGAATGTTCCATAACCCACGTGCAAAGTTATCGGTAAGATTATTACGCCTTTTTTTTTTAGATTGGAAATAAGACTTTTGCTTAAGTGTAAACCAGCTGTTGGTGCAGCAACTGCCCCCGGATTTGTTGCATACTCAGTTTGATAACTTTTCTCATGAAAAGATTCTTCTTCGGAATTTTTTATATAAGGAGGAAGAGGGATTTCCCCATATTTATCAAGAAGTTCATTCATTGAATTGAGACAAGTTATATTTCCAGGAAATTTAATAAATCTCCCTCCAGTTTCTTCATCAACTCCATCAACAATTAAATAAATATCTTGTGCTATTGGAGATTTTAATTTTAATTTTCTATTTATTTTTAACTTTTTTGCTGGCTTTGCCAAACATAACCAAACACATTCATGGGATCTTTCTAAAACTAATAATTCGACTAATGTCTTATTTTCTAATTCAACCTTTAACCTAGCTTTCATAACTTTAGTATTATTTACAATTACAAGATCCCCTTCTCTAAATTCATCTAAAAGATTCTTGGTAAATTTATTAGTTAAACAGTCTTCTTCTAAAAAACTATTTCTAACTATCATCAATCTTGATTCATGCCTAATTGCAGAAGGTTTACTAGCAATTAATGAAGGATCAAGTAAATAATCATAAGCTTCAAGCTTATAATCTCTTTCTTCATTATTAATTTGAGAAATCAATTAAATTTAGGAGACAAGAGTCTCTGGCTCATCTTCAATTAGGGAAGCCAAGTCTTTTAAGAATGAAGCTCCATCAGCTCCATATATCACTCTATGATCAGCTGTTAGATTTACTTGCATTATTTTTTTTACAGATATTGAACCATCACTATTAGCAACAACGGTTGGTTTCGATGATGCTATAGCTAAAATAGCACCGGTACCTGGAGGAAGAATTGCGTCAAATCTATCAACTCCAAACATCCCAAGGTTAGATAAAGTGAAGGTTCCCGTTGAGTATTCATCAGGTTCTAATTGTTTTGATCTTGATCTTTTTACGAGATCTTTCCATTCCCTAGACAATTCAAATAAATCAGTATTGCATGGTTCTTTTAAAACTGGAGTTATTAGTCCACCATCTTCCATCGCAACAGCAACAGCAATATTTATATTTTCTGGATAAGAAATTCCATTCTCTGAAAAACTTGAATTAACTTGAGGATGTTTCTTTAGTGTCTTTGCAACTGCCTTTACTAGTAAAGCAGTCATAGTAACTCCGTTCTGTTTTACTTTTTTGTAGAAATTATCTAATTTATCTGTGTTAATGGAATAACCCACCCTAAAACATGGCACATCTAAACTAGATTCCATATTTTTATTTACCGCTTTTTGAAGAGTATTAAATTGAACTGTTTCTCCGGGATTACCAAAACTATTTCCTGAAGTTTCTGGCTTACTTTCAACTCCCAAATTTGCACCAGGTATACTTGCAGGAGAACCACCTTCACCTATCCATGGTATAGAGACTGGTTGGCCATTAGCTTTTAAAATATCATCGGCTTGAATCCTTCCGTGAGGTCCGGATCCATGAACCTTTGCTAAATCAACACCCATTTGAGAGGCAAGTTTTTTAGCTCTTGGAGATGCAATCACCCTCGAAGAAACATTGCTCGTAGCAGCATTTATTTGATCACTATTAAAAGATGAGGCTGCCTTTTCACTCATTAATACGACTTCTTTTTCTTGTTTTTCAACAATTTCACTTTGAACCAGAGGTTTTTCTTTAGTTTTATTGCTTACCAATTCAAGTTGATCCGAACTAGAAACTTCGGGTTGATTTCCTTTATTTTGTTCTTGAACAGAAGCTATCTCATCCTCATTTTCTACAATAAGACCGATAGTCTCTCCTACTGGTGCAGTGCTGCCAGCAGGCATTAAAACAGCCGCAAGATATCCATCTTGAAAAGATTCAACATCCATATCTGCTTTGTCAGATTCAACAACCAAGACAGATTCACCTCTTTCAACTTTATCTCCTGGATTTTTCAACCATTCCACAATCTTGCCCTCCGTCATAGTAGAACTCAAGGCAGGCATGAATATTTCGTGAGACATAAGAAAATTGTTATTGCATAAGTTTCAAGGGATTTCTACCAAACTTCCTAAAGTTTTTATGGTTAAGAAGCCTTTAAACTCTTGTTTTAATTATACGAAATCATGTTCACAGTGGGAACTCTTAAAACTTAAGAAAGTAATAATTTAGATCGATTAGAATTTAAAACTTTTCGAAATTAAGATTTACTTATATTTATCAAAAATACTAAATCTTCTCTTTAATTATTATCTATAGATTGAATAACTCCATCCTTTACCGTAATCGATACTTGCATTTTTTCAATAAGATTGTCTCCCACAGTGACATCACAGAAACTATCCACTTGCCCTTGATCAACAATTTCGTCCATTTTTAATTCGCGAACTTGACTCTGTTGTTGTAAGAGATTTCTTTTTTGTTCTTCAATTTCATTTCGTTTTGCTGCGACTTGTTGTTGCACCTGACTAACCTGTTCTTGAACCCTTGGATCTAGGGGATTAACCGATTGGGATCTAATATTGTTTACTATTTGCTGCCCCTCTTGCTCCAGTTGCGATAATTGCTGATCAATGTTTGAAATTGCTTTACTTAATTCTTTTTCAGCATCTTCCTTCCAAGTTGGTGTAACTACAGCTTTAATAGCTATTGAGCGCTTTATAGATATTGAGTTTTTTGTTTCCATAAAAAATTAAATTACCTTTTCAATATAGATAGAACAAATCAAATTTTCTTACTAAATTTGTTTTCATACATATTTTCTATTTGTAATGAATACTTTTTTTCTATTTCTTTTCTTTTTTGTTTAAGAGTTTGTGTTAATAACCCATTTTCTAGAGTAAAGGCATCAACAAAATAACAATCTAATATTTGTTCTTCTGATCTTGCTCCTAATCGACTTTTAAGCAAATTATTAATTTGTGATTTGAAAAATGTACCAATTTTCTTATTCAGGTTTAATTTTGAAAGGTCTTCTTCCAAAAACTTGCTTTTAACCAATTCGACATTAGGAACTACAAGGGCTGTTAAACATTTCTTATCTTGTCCTACTAATTGAATCTGATTAATAAATTCAGAACTAAGAATTTCAGTCTCTAGCGGATTCGGTTCTATATTTTCACCACTTGATAACACTATTGTATCCTTGGCTCTTCCTGTTATAAAGAGAGAGCCATTTGGTATTAGAAAACCTAAATCACCAGTATCAAACCAACCATCCTTGGATAAAACATCATTTGTAGCAATTTCATTATTAAGATAACCTTTCATTACTTGCGGCCCCCTAACAAGAATTTTCCCGACTTCTCTGAACTTCAGAATCTTTTTCTTATCATCATTCACTATTTTGATTTCAGTAAATGAAAGAGGCTGCCCAGATGATCCTCTAACATTTAATTCTCTTCTCCTACAAGTTAATACTGGACTAGTTTCTGTGAGTCCATATCCCACCAAAACATCTACACCTAAAGATTCAAAAAAAAGATCTACATGTTCTGGCAATGCACCTCCACCGTTAATGGGAAATTTCAGTTTTTCTCCGCATAGTTGTCTTAGAATATTCGGCCATAAAAAAATAGTAGACAATTTATGTAAAGGATATCGGCTAATAACAGAACCCAGTAAGGGGATTTTTGATTTAAAAGTTATTTGATTTATATCTATATTTCTTATCTTTCTAAGACTTCTTTTGAAAACCGAACTATTACTTATTAAAAACTTAATAAGTTTTTGCTTTTTGGAAGGCATTTTTTTCAACGCCTGAAAAAAACCATCATGTATTGCTTCCCATAGTCTCGGTACAGTAGCCATGACAACAGGTTTTACTTGAGTAATATCATCTTTAAGAAATTTTGGAATTGTATAGTATTGAGAACAACCGCATGAAAAAAAGAAGTATTCAGCACTCCTCTCATAAGAATGCCAGATAGGCAAAACGCTTAATACAGAGGTCCCTGGTTCTGGATCAGCGATATAGGCTAAATTGATTATTTGATGTAAAAAATTTGCGTGAGTCAAAGGCACACCTTTAGGTTTTCCTGTTGTCCCAGAAGTATAAAGAATAGTAGCGACGTCATCTATTTCTGGATTAAATTTTTCAAGATTATTATTTTGTGAATTTTCTTTTTCTGCTGAACTTATAAATTTACTCCAACTTATTAAACTTTCAAATTGTTCATCTTCTAAACTGATTATAAATTTCAGTCTTTTTTTTAATTCTTCTTTGTTGTTTAACTTTAGCCAAATCTCCTTAGATTGAACTATTAGACCTACTGAATTAGAGTGCTCAATAATATAGTCTAATTCTACTGAAGGAGAATTAATACCTCTCACTGCATTTATAGCCCCTAGACGCATTAAGCCTTGATCAACTACTAGCCATCTTGGAGAATTTTCAGATATTACAGTAACTACATCCCCCTTTGCTAAACCATAATTTTTAAAAGAAAAAGAGACTTTTGTTATTAAATCAGCTAGCTCAGAATAAGAAAATTTTTCTTTGTATTTCCCTCTTAAATCGCAAACAGCTAAAGTATCACCACATTTAAATTTTAATTTTTCCCAAATTTGATCTATATGATCAAGGTTCTTAATAAAATCTCTATTTTTAGCAAATTTATCTTTTTTAGAAAAAAGTTTGGCTGAAGACCAGTATGCTAAATCACTCATATCAAATTTATTTTGAAATTTTAATTTCTATTTTGATACAAAATCAAAATTAAATTCTTCCTGAATGATTTTTTTAACAATTCTCTTGACTTCTTGAATATTTAAATTTTTGTTGTAGTCAATCATATTTGCCATAAGACAATTTTCTATCCCGCAAGGAACAATTTTATTAAAGTTTTCTAATTCGCAGTCAATATTGATTGAAAATCCATTTATTGTTATCCATCTTTTACAACCAATTCCAATTGAAGCAATTTTCTTGTTTCCTATCCAAACACCAGTGAAACCCTCTCTTGAATGACAATTTATATTAAAAGTTCCAAGAATTTTTATAATAATTTCTTCAATTTTTCTCAAATACCAATTTAAATCTTTATTAAAATTTTTCAAATCTAAAACCAAGTAAGTTACTAATTGTCCTGGCATATGACAAGTAACCTCACCACCTCTATTAATCTTAAAAACATCATATTTATCATCATCCAAAGAAAATAGTAAATTATCGTAATTAGATCCTCTACCTAACGTATAACAGAGTTGATGCTCCCCTATCCAAATAAAGTCAGGGTTAGAATTGTCTAAAATCAATGCCTCCTGATATTCTTTTTGTAATTTATAAACATCATTAAAAGAAGAAATATTATCAGGTTGTTTAATTATTGCTGTTCTATTTTCCATATTTAAGTAGATTTAGAAAGTAAGTAAATATTTTTAGATTTGTTATGAAAATTTTAATCCATGGAAAGAATCTTGAGCTCACTGGAGCATTAAAAGAATATACTGAGGCAAAGATAGAAAAAGCAACGCATCACTATAAGGATATCGTTAAAGAAGCTGACATACACCTTTCAATTGAAAAGAACCCAAGAGTCTCGTTCCAAACTGCAGAAGTTACTATTTTTGCAAATGGTACCGTAATTAGAGCTGAAGAAAAAACTGAAAATCTATACTCAAGCATTGATTTAGTTTCAAATAAACTTTGTAGGAAATTACGTAAATATAAAGAAAGAAACAATAAAACAATTCATAATAAACAATTTAAAAATAAAGATTCTTTACCAATTGAAAGTATGGAATCAAGTTTTTTAGATAAAGCTTTATTTGAAGAAGGAACTGAAGCAAGTCTGCCTGAACCATCTATTAAAAATAAATACTTTGAAATGACTCCAATTTCATCAGAAGAAGCAAGAAAACAATTAGATCTAATTGATCATGATTTTTATGTTTTTCGAAATAAAAAAAATAATGAACTTCAAGTTATATATAAAAGGAATCATGGAGGTTATGGACTGATTCAATCTAAATAAGTTTTAAATGCCCAATATTGAATATGAATTAAACGAGAAAATTCATGCGATAATTATTAACCCTTATCTATCCTGGGAAGATTTCTGTGTGAATTGCGATTTGATAAGAAATTACAATATCAAAAATATTTCTACTTCACTAAATTATTTAACTGATCTTAAGAACTGTTTGGGTAATTACAGTGCGGATATAAATATAAACGCACTTATTTCTTACCCTTTAGCAGATTTACCAGTCTCATTTATTGAAGAATTAGTTTGTTTTGCAAAAGATAAGGGTGCAAAAGGAATTGAATATATCCCAAACTTTATAAATTTATCCAAAAGAAATTTAGAAACTTTCGCTACTGAAATTGAGCAGGTTAAATTATCTGGGTTACCAGTTTCAATAATCATAAATAAATCAAAACTAAAAGAAGAAGTTTTTATTAATGCGATAGAAATATGTTTGGAATTAGGAATAAAAAATTTTCAATTCGGGGACGGGTTTGGGTCTCCTCTTACATCTAATGATGTCACCGAAATACTAAAAATAATAGGATCACAAAATCAAATCAAAGTTGTAGGTGGTATAAAAAATCTGACGCAAGTAATTGATTTATTTGATAATGGAGTTAGTTTCGTGGGTACTTCCAATTTTTGTGAAATTTTTGAAGAAGTAAACGTTTATTAAATGTCTGGTTCTGGTGAGTGCAGACTAAAAGGTCTCTGTATTAAAGCTTCTCCATTAGGCGAGAATGATAGATTAATAACTATCCTTACCGATGAGCAAGGGATTGTTAGATTAGCGGCACCTGGTGCTAGGCGTCCTAAAAGTAGTCTTGCCGCAGCTACTCCTTTAACATATTTAAGTCTGCAGATTTTTGGAAAAAGAAATCTTAAATCTGTACGTCAAATTAAAATATTAAAAAGCTATTCTGGCCTAGGTAAAAATATTGAATGTCTTGCAGCCGCGCAAGCAATTACTGAATTAACATTTTTATTAGTAGGTAATAATGACAAGCAACAAGACTATTTATCTTGCGTTCTTGCACATCTTGATAGGATTTATTTATATAAAGAGTCTCAAGAAGAAGATATTAAAATGCTCTCGATGAGTATTCAATCTTTAATCCATCTATTAGCCATCGGGGGTATTAATTTACCAATTCATCATTGTTGCAAAACTGGAGAACCTATAATTCCACCTTTAGGAAATTGGGAATGGAGTTGTTATTATTTACCAAGTGAAGGGTTTTCATCCATAGAAGATCCTCAAAGTAACCTAAAAATAAATGCATCTGAAGTTGCTTTATTACAGAGACTGCTTTTCCCAGAATTACCAATAAAATCTAATGGAGAGTTGTTAGGACCTAAAAAAGTTTGGCTTAAAATATTATTTATTATTGAGACTTGGATCGCTACTCAACTAGAGAAAGATCTATCTTCACTAAAAATGTTGAGAGAAATATATAGTTAGCATTTTCATGAACAACGAAAATTTTTTTTAATTATGATCTTTTGCGCTCTGACTGTTAACTTAATAAATAGTTAATTCAATCAATGTGGTTCATATTGCCTGGTTGGGTAAAAAATCCCCTTTTTGTGGAAATGTAACTTACGGCAACTCAACTACTGAGGAATTGAAGGCCAGAGGCCATAAAATTAGTTTTATTCATTTCGACAATCCATCTAGTTCGAATTCATCAAAACCATTATTTCTGGCAAATGATCCTGATGTAAGTCTCCCATATTTAATTAAGTCCCAAGTTTATACAATACCTTCGCCAAGAGCAGAAAAAGAACTAAGACTATCATTGGAAAGATTAAAACCTGACATAGTACATGCAAGCCTAACTTTATCTCCTTTAGACTTTAGACTTCCAGAGCTTTGTAATGAAATTAACATTCCACTTATAGGAACATTTCATCCACCATTTGATGCAAAAAATAGAAATTTAACTGCGAGCACTCAACAATTAACTTATCAACTTTATGCTCCCTCTTTGGCAAAGTTTGATAAATTAATCATTTTTTCTGAACTTCAAAAAAATGTTCTTGAGAAATTAGGTGTACCAAAAGAAAAACTAATAATTATTCCAAACGGCGTTGATGAAAATATTTGGAAACCTTTTTGCGAAAAAAATAAAAAATATGATCGGGTTAAAAACAAACTTGGACATGAAAGGATCTTTTTATATATGGGAAGAATTGCCAATGAAAAAAATATCGAAGCACTTTTACGTTCTTGGCGCCAAACAAAAAACAATAATTGCAAATTAGTTATTGTTGGAGATGGCCCAATGAAGCCAACACTTGAAAATAGTTTTTCTAACCTTAGTATTGATAAATTAATTTGGTGGGGTGCCGAGTTAGATTTAGAAACTAGGGTAGCGATAATGCAAATAGCAGAGGTATTTTTCTTACCAAGCTTAGTAGAAGGTTTGTCATTATCACTTTTAGAGGCAATGTCTACTGGCACGGCATGCGTAGCCACAGATGCTGGCGCTGATGGTGAAGTTTTAGATAAAGGAGCAGGTATAGTAATATCAACTGATAATGTAGCTAAGCAGCTAAAAACTATATTCCCAATTTTAATAGAACATCCTTCATTTACAAAAGATCTTGGAAGAAAAGCAAGAGATCGAGTACTTGAGAGATATACAATTTCTCAAAATATAAATTTGCTTGAGAAAGTTTACATGGACTTAAAAGATCATTTCAAAAACTAACCAAACTCTTTGCTTCTATTACTAGCTGCAACTATTGATTCAATTAGAGCTGACCTCATACTTTTTTTTTCTAAAACCCTTAAAGCAGAAATAGTTGTTCCCCCTGGAGAAGTAACTAAATTTTTAAGTTCGGAAGTAGTTAGTTTCTTTTCTTTTAATAAATCAATGGTCCCAAGTATCATCTCTTTGACAAGTTCTTCTGAAAGTACTTTAGGTAATCCACCACTTAAACCTCCATCACTTAATGCTTCTACAATCAAAGCAATAATTGCAGGCCCTGATGAGGTTAAAGCTAAAAATATATCAAGGTAATCTTCTGTAAATTCGTAAATCTTACTTGTATCTTCGAATAATTGTTTTGTAACTTGTTTATGATCTTTTGTGATTTTCTCACCCCAAGCAATTCCAGTTAAACCCTTGCCAACAGTTATTGGTAAATTTGTAACGACCCTCACACATTTATGATTAGGGAATTTTTTAGTAAGTTTATTTATTGAGACTCCCGCAAGAATTGAAATTAATAAATTATCCTTACTTTTTAAATTATCCGCCTCAATTATATCTTCAAAGTGCTGTGGTTTTACAGAAAGAAGTTTAACTTGACAGTCCCAAATTATTTTTGAGTCTTTTGATCTAGATTCAAAGACATTTATGTTAAACCTATAATTTTTTTTTATATTTTTTAAACTTTTTTCTGAATTTACAACACAATAAACATCCTCTGGCTTTATAAATTTTTTTTCTAATAATGGAGTTATTATAGCTTTTGCAATATTTCCAAAACCAATAATCGCAATTTTAACAGTCACAGATTAATCATGAAAAAGCACTTAATTTAGAATTACCCCATGCGGGTTCAGGTGTCGTGTTAATTCCCATACTATATTTTGGAGTATTTTCTGTAGGTCCAGAAGAAGGAGAAGCTTCATCTGGGGAAGAACAAGTTACATTTACACAACTTGGGGCAAAAAGAAAAATACTTTCACCCACTCTTTCTTGGTGTCCATCAATTGCATATGTCCCTCCAGCTATAAAATCAACTGCTCTTTGTGCTTGATCTGGATCCATCATAGTTAAATTGAGAATCACAGTTTTTCTCTCTCTTAATGCTTGAATAGCTTGAGGCATCTCTTCAAAACTTCTTGGTTCCATTAAGCTGACTTCTGAGGATGAATTTGAGATCCCAGGCATTCCAACAACTTTTGATGATCTGTTGTTATTCATAAAATCGAATGGGTTTGCATTTGCTAGAGCATTTGAATTTCTTGATTTTTGTTTTAAATCATTAATATCATTTAATTCATCCTCTAATGGATAATCCAATTCATCAAAATCATCATCGAGATACTCATCCCCCGCGACAACTGCCTTTAATCTAGAAATAAGTGACACCTTTTAAATCCTCATTAAATTGATTACTAAGGTTTAAGAACCCCAAGTAATAGATTCATTTTTTAAATGAATAAACTACCTATACTTAAATAACGTTACTTATACTTAACTGCAAGTTTATAGATAAGATTTTTATAAAAAAATTAATTAGGATCTATTTCCAAAAATCAATGATCCTAATCTTAACCAAGTAGATCCAGCTTCAATAGCCTCCTCCCAATCTCCAGACATTCCCATTGAACAATCTTGAAGTTGAAGTGCATCAGCGAGAGAGCGACATTTTTTGAACAATTCTAAATTTTCCTTAGAACTAAGCCCTTTAGGATTAATAGTCATCAAACCTGATAATATGACATTTTTCAATTCTTGAATTTCTCCCCATTTCGATTTTAAAAGTTCAGGTTTAAAACCTCCTTTAGTAGGGTCATCACTCAACTTAATCTGCAACATTATTAATGGATTTTTCTTCTCTTCACATGAAATATGAGAAATCTTTTGTAACTTTTCAAATGAATCTACTGAATGAATATATTTAAAATTTTGCACTATTTTTCTTATTTTATTACTTTGTATTCTTCCAATAAAGTGCCACTTAATTTGTTTAAGATCTTTTAAAATTAATTGCTTCTCAAAAGCCTCTTGAAACTTACTCTCACCAAAGTCAATTTGACCCATATTTTGAATAGTCTTGATTTCTTGACTTTTAAATCCTTTACTTACAGCAAGAATATTTACATTTGATGGTATTTTATTTTTTATTCTTAAATAATTTGAAGGATTCACCTTTATAAGAAAGTTTGGTTGAATAAATTCTCCCATTTATGTAGCTCTTCAGATCCATTTCTTCTAGCTTTTTGAAGGTTTAATTCGGACTGATTACGGGCATCTAAATAAGGTATGACTTCAAAAACAACTTCTCTCTGTCTAACTTCAACCAAAAAAAACATTTTTTGTGCATACAAAGTTGCATAAATATCTCTTCCATCATTTCCAGTAGAGACTTGGTACAACATACCAAAAGTTGGGTGGTTTAAATAACGCTCAGAAATCAAACTTAATTTTTTTGTTATTTATAATGCACCATACAGTTTTCTAAGAAAAATTGCTATGCAAATAAAACATATCGATAATGTATTAACAATTACATTGAGAGATTTTGAAGGATAAATAGTTCTAAATCTATTAGTTTTAATAATAATTTCTTTCTTAGAAAGCAAAGACTCTGCGCCTTGATCAATTCTAAGAAATATATTTTGAAATAATCTTTCCACTAAAATTAAAAAAATATTAAAAGATTTTTTTAACCCTAAAATTCGAAAATTTATTGATCTAACTGATAATGATTTAATAATATTTTGAAATTCTTCCTGTACTAAAGGAATAAAACGCAAGGCAATTAATAACTGAAAAAGCCACTTACTTGTTGGCAATCCAATCTTTCTTAATGGATACATAAACCAACTTAATCCCCATACAATGTCTTCCTGCAATGTGGTTAAAAGCATCAAATTCACACTATGAATAACAGTAAATATCAAAGTGGAGGTTTTAATTCCTAGTTCAAAGGCTTTTCTTGATAAGTTGTAGGGACCAAAATTAATAAACCATATCTTCTGCGAAGGAATTTGCAAAATATTCCATTCTTTTTGGCTTTCCAGTACTACTTGCAACTCATTGGGATTTCTTAAGTAGCTATTAAGTGATTGAATATCAGACGAGGCAAGTATTGATATACATCCAATTAATAGTGATAAACATGAGAGAAAAAATAATGATCGCCACCATACTCTTGATGGCAATAAACTTAAAAAAGTAATTAATAGTAAAAGACCAACTAAACTCAATCTCCATATTGGACCTGCCCAAATTGGAGTGATTAAAAATATCATTACGATAATTATTTTTAATCTACTATCTATAATTCTTAGCCAACTTCTATTACCATGAACGTATTGACCAACAGAAAATTTGGTTAGCAAATTCATTAATCTTTTTGAATTAACTCAATATTTTCTCTTTCGACTTCTTTATTTAAAGCTCTTTGCTGTTTTCCTCTCCAAAGTAAAATGAGAGGTGTGCCTTCAAAGCCTAAATTTACTCTAATTTGTTTTTCAATATATCTTCTATAAGTTATTCCAAATAATTTAGGGTCATTTACAAAAAGAGTAAAAGTGGGAGGTTTGTTCTTTACTTGAGTACCGTAATAAAGCCTACCCTGCTTGCCGCTTCTCTTCGTTGGAGGACTTTTCCAACTTATTGATTCTTTAAGTACTTCATTAACTACTGATGTTGTAACTCTTCTTCTATGTTGCTTTACAGCATTAAGAGCATGCTCAAAAATATTATTAACTCTTTGACCAGTTAGGGCAGATATAAAAATCATTTTTGACCAGTGCAAAAAATAAAGTTTAGATCTAAGTTCTTTTTCTACTTGATAAATTGTTGAACTATTTTTTTCTACAAGATCCCATTTATTAACAACAATTATACAAGCTCTGCCTTGTTCTTCTATGCGCCCAGCCAGCTTCTGGTCTTGATCAGTTACTCCATCTATGGCATCTATAACTAAAACACAAATATCACTTCTATCTATAGATTTAAAGGCCCTATTAATACCAAAGAATTCAGTACCATATTTAACATTTTTCTTTCTTCTAATCCCTGCAGTATCAATAATTTTCCAATGATTATCATCTTTTTTAATAAGCGTATCTATTGAATCAGTTGTAGTACCACTAACATCACTAACTATTGCTCTTTTTTCTCCACAGATTGAATTTAACAAACTAGATTTACCAACATTAGGCCTACCAATAATTGACATCATTATCTTTTCTTCATCATCCTGAAACTTATTTTCAGGAAGTTCGCCAACAACGAGATCTAAAAGATCACCAGTACCTGAACCATGAATAGCCGAAACAGGGTTAGGTTCGCCCAATCCTAATTTCCAGAACTCTGAAGCTAGGGATATTCCTAGAGTAGTAGATTCGCATTTATTAACAGCAACAATTGTTTTACAGCTTGAGTTTCTTAACCATTTTGCTATTGATAAATCACCATCAGTAACGCCTTGATTCCCATCTACCACCAGTAACGCGAGTGAAGCCTCTTCTAAGGCCAAGAAAACTTGTGTTCTTATCTCTGGGAGAAATTCACTATCATCATCAAAAACTAAACCTCCAGTATCAACTATTTGGAATTCCTTACCTCCCCATGAAGCATTTTGATAAGTTCTATCTCTTGTAACACCCGGTTTATCAAATACTATTGCATCATTACTTTGGCAAAGACGATTAACTAAGGTAGATTTCCCAACGTTAGGTCTTCCGATAATTGCTATTGTAGGAAGAATCAATTCTTCTCTCCAAAGTAAGTTGTATCCATTACAACTATACCTTTAATAGAATCATTTACCTTATTCAAAAAAACTTATTTAATTTCTGGATCGCCAAAATGTCCTTTAACTGGATTAACAGGCGGTAAACTAGGAATTGGCATTAATCTATTATCTTTTGAAAAACAATCATTTTCAATCGCCCAATAAATCAACCAATTTACTGCCGTCGCTCTTCTAGTTCTTCTTGGATAGAGTTCATTAATCTTATAACCTTTAAAATTAAGAAAATTTTTTAATCCCTGTTTATAATCTTTTGGAATTGATCGAGTCAAATGTATTGAGGCTGGTCGCTCTGAAATGATTTGAGGAGCTTTTTCAAATTTTTCTGACCAATAAGAAGGAGTTAATGCGCTAAATACCCAATCATTTATAGATAGTTCTCTAGTATAAAAAAGTCTTTCCCAAACTAATTCACAAACAAATACATCACTAACCTTATCTTCAAGAATAAGAAATAATATTTTTTTACATATTGGCCATGTAAATTGATTTTCAACTAATTTTTCTTTTTTATGCATTAATCGAACCTAATCAAAATCAAAGAAAAATAAGGCATAACGTCTTCATTATATTGGGATGCATATTGAATAATTTGATCAGGTGTACCAACACTCAAAGCAATTAATGATTTTTTGATAATATCCTCTTTTCTTAAAGTTTCCCTAACTAAATTCCATCGTTTCCCAATTTTCATAATGGCCAAGACCGTTTTATTTTCTCTACTTTCTTTAATAAGGGATGTTAATTCTAAATTAGAAGAGGGGCACTCTTTGATTATTAAAGTCTCACCTTTTTTAACTAAATCAAAATCATTAAAAGCTGCTGTTGCTGATAGAGAAGAAATGCCAGGAATAGTTTTGGTAATGATTTCTGGATAATTATGCTTTATTATCCTCAAAATATTAGAAGAACTTGCAAATATTGAGGTATCTCCTAGACAAAGTAAAACAACTGATTCACCATTTTTTATAAATTTCACAATTTTTTCTACTGCGTTAGACCATATTTCATCAGGATCAAACTCCTTCCTAGCCATTGGAAAGATGATAGGAATATTTTTTTTAAATTTGGTGTATTTCTTGACTATTTCTGCAGCGAAACTCTTTTTATTATCATCTGATATTGGAAAAACTATAACTTTAGCTTTTTTTATTGCATCCACAGCAGCAATTGTTAAAAGCGATGGATCTCCAGGTCCTACACCAACGATGGTGAATGTGGGCAAATTAGTTTTATATCGATTTAGTAAACTTAAGAACTTGTTTATTATCATTTTTATTTTATTAACTTTAGCTATGTACCCTTGGCAGCACACATATCTCAGCAAGGATTTCTGACTCAATCTTAGACAATTCCTCTAGCCTTTTGAAAGTTTGATTTTTAGAGAATTTAGTTTGCGCTAGTTTCCAATAAACACCAAAGTGTCTTGCCTCACTCTCAAGCAAAGACTCATAAAGGGATTTAAAAGATTTATCTTCAGAATTCAGCGCAAGCAAACTTAATCTTTCATGACTTCTTGCTTCAATAAGTCCTGCTATTAAGAAACTATCAAGCATTCTATTGGGCTCTTCCTTTCTTATATTCTTGGATAATTCAGCTCCATATGGAGGCGGTTTTAAGGACTCAAGAGAATGTCCAAGATTCTTTAAAAAATAAAGTATTTTTTCAAAATGCTCTAATTCCTCTCTCGCTATTGGACTTAAAACTTCTGCCAGATTTGGTTCTGATGGATATCTAAACATCAATTGAATAGCCACTCCTGCTGCTTTTCTTTCACAATGAGCATGGTCAATAAGAATATCTATTGGATTAGATAATGCGAGTTTGATCCACTCATCTGAGGTAAATGACGATAAATATTTAATATGAGAAGTGGGCCTTTTAAAATCGACTAGCATTTAATCTTTACTACTTAAATATCCAATGATTCCTTCAAGAGCTAAGGAATAACTTGATATGCCGAATCCACTAATAATTCCTATAGCTTTATCTGTAAGAAAAGATTCTTTACGAAAATCTTCTCTACTGAAAATATTTGAAATATGTAACTCTACAAATGGAATTTTTGATCCAATTAAAGCATCACGAATAGAAATCGAGGTATGAGTAAAAGCACCAGCATTTATAAGAATACCTTGGATGCTTTTTACAGACTCCTGAATTTTATCTACTATTTCTCCTTCGTGATTACTTTGAAAACATTCAAGATTAATACTTTTTTCTTTAGCAACTTTAGTTAAATCTTTTTCTATATCACTCAATGTTTTATTACCATATATTTCAGGTTCTCTAGTGCCCAAAAGATTTAGATTTGGTCCATTTATCAATAAAATATTCATCTTCAAAAACTCTTTTCTTTACAAATGCTATCTAGAAAGAAACAAAAAAACCAAAACAATTTCACAAAAAGTGTCCATTAACTGATAAGTTCAAATAGTGGGGGTCGGTGCCCGAGTGGTTAAAGGGGGCGGACTGTAAATCCGCTGGCTCTGCCTACGTTGGTTCAAATCCAACCCGGCCCACTTTAAAATTGCCCTTGTAGCTCAGCGGTAGAGCACTCCCTTGGTAAGGGAGAGGTCTCGGGTTCAAGTCCCGACGAGGGCATGAACAAAAAGTATCTCCATAACTGAGTTTATAAATAATTGAAAAAATAAAATAATTTTAGGAATACTAAATATAAACGAAGTAGAGCATAATTACTTCTTATTAAAATAATTTACTTAGCTTGGTAAGGGAGAGGTCCTGAGTTCTGGTATCGGTGAGGGTATAGCCCAATAAAACTAATTAGTCTTAAATAACTTTTATATATTTTAGAATTTAAGAATAATGTTATAAGAAATGCCATTATCGTCATACAGGATGCACAGAATTTATCTTGCAGCGACAATGAATTATGGTCTTGGTTCTGCTGATCCAGAGGAGCTGGCATATTACAACAAAATAAGAAATGAGATGGATAATATGAAAAAAGAACAAGTTAAAAAAGGGATACCCCTTAATTTGAATACCCCCGAAGGAATGGATAAATGAATCTGAATACTTTTTTATTAATTGATGGGAGTTTAATGCTTATTGGATTACCTTTATTGATGATTCTTAAAGGCAAAAAAGAGACTCCCTAAGTCATTACTTAACTGCAAAAGTCACTCCCATAACAGCAGTAATATCTTTCTTGATAGTGGTAGTGTCATAAGAACCCCAGCTACTTACTCTCGTGGAATTAGGAACTGTGATCTGGAAAACGCCTGTGTTCACTTTCTTCAGACCACCCACTTCAGAGCCTGCCTGAAGTGCAATAGCCTCAGCTCTGATTCGGGCATCCTTTGCTGCCTTGGCGAGCATATCAACTCTTTTATCAGCTAGCTTTGAATAGGTGAATTCTGGAGAGCTTGGTCTTACCAGAACACCATCACCAAGAAGTTCAGTTATCTTACTGTGGGTCTTTTGAATTCGATAAACATCATTACTCTGGATTTCAATACTCTGATAGGTAATCCATTCGGTTCTTATGATTTCATTTGTCTTGGGATGCTTAGTTTCATATTCTTTTATGGTGGCCGGTCCAAGATAAACTTCCTGTTTGATACCATCTTCAATCCCATTTGCTTTAAGAAAATTAATAGTCTTTTTCATAGACTCTTTATGCTTGTTGAATGAATCGATCTGAGTCTCTCCCCTAGCCCTCACCTGAACTGACCATTTAGCAATATCACTTTCAAAGCTCTCAGTACTTGCTCCTGTAACAGTGATGGAATTCTCAACCATCCTGAAACCTCTCACAAGGACTGTGGAGGCGCCAATAAATCCTCCGAGAGATAAGACAGCCATTGCAAAAACAAGTGATGGAGTTCGGCGTATTACATTCAAAGAATAGCCAGGCAGCGAAGTGAGTCTTTTGATAATTTTCATTGTCTATGAGTATGTGTATAGGAGCTTTTTAACAGCTGAACCGAAAGAAAAATTATTAGAAAATCCCTGACTTTAATTCCTTCAGTTCTATCTGTCCATTAAGGTGGAAACATCCAATATAGATGTGCCATTTTTAGAGTCGGTTACTAATCTTGCCAAATGAAATTAATTACGGCAAGAAGTATTTTTGTATTATTAACTTATTCAAATTTCAGTTATTTTAACCATATTCAAATTTAACTGTTGATCCTTTATCCGTATATGGGAGTACCTCAAACCGTACATATTTATAAGTCGGATGGCCTGTCTGACTAGTTAGAACATATTTGTAGTCGTCATGAGCAAATGTCTACCAAATACAAACTAAAAGAAAACTATAAATCTGAGCTTGAAAAAAGATCAGAGGAAGAACTTCTTGAGGAAGAAATCAGAAATCAACAAACATTGGATAGCTTTGTTGAATCTGACAAAAACTGGAGCTAATCAAAACTTATTTTTAGGAGATTTTTATGAACTTAAAAAGATCACCATTTTCAATACTTAATAAAGAAAGAAGAGAAATTGACTATATCAAGGGAGTTTATAAGAGAAAAATTCAAGCTGAAATTGAATCTTATAAATATCCCGAAGATGAAGATAAGAAAGATACAATTCAAGCTCAAGATGTATTGATGCTTGATAGAATCTCATTTTAATTTTCATTTACTGATCCTTAGATCAATAATCTTGCTATTAATTAAGTAGAGACTTTTTTATTAAATGCCATTAGACGTATTTCTAATGAACATGTGTGTTGTAGTTATAGCTCTGCTTATCAGAAGAGAAATCAAACTTAAGAAAGCGAGATAAATTATGAAGACGCAAATTTTTAAAGAGCAATACATCCCAAATGTTTATGCTATTACTCTTTTACTAATACTCCTTCTATGTCTTTGGTTACCTCTTGCACTCAGATTCTTATTAATAATTTAGTCGAACTAATTAGTTAATACTCTCATCCTTAAACTCTCCTATAACCTAATTTTGTTTTAAAGATCTTATATCGAACTCCTGTTCCGTTCATAGCTTCAATAACTTTATCTCCCACAGTTCCGTAAATTTCAGCAAAAAAATTTTTGGAGCAAAGACCTAACTCTCTTTATTGGGCCAAACCTCCTCAGTTTTCCTCCAACCTAGAGAAATTAACCTACCATAAATTTCTCTAGCTAAATCTATATCTACAGAAACTGTTGTTGTCATCACAGGAGGTTCTTTTCCTAACACACCAACTATTTTTCCAGTATCTACAAACATATACTCAAAAACACCATCTATGCTCTTATCGTTTTTTATAAACCTTTTTACTTCTGTTCTTTTTGGATTAATCAACCAATGAGAGTTAGCCATTAATTGTTTCAAGAGACATAAAAAAAGGAGCTAGTTGCTCCTTATTCTAGATCGACTGTCAATCAATTAAATTATCCCATTGCGGCGACAGCATCAGCAACTTGTTTGTTTCTTTGAATAACCTCATCATCATTTAAAACAGCAGTGATATTCCAATCAAGACCAAATTTCGCTCTCCACACTCCAAAATGTTGAGATATTGCTAAATGATTATCAGCCTTGAAAGTTACAAAAACCTCTCCAGTTTCAGGCGCATGGAATCTACTTACCAATTCAAATCCATCAAAATTATCCATAGGTGCACCGGAAGCAATATACTGCTCAAACATCTTGTAACCTTCGGACTGAGAAATTCCATCTGGAATAAGTCCATGAACGTGATAGTAAGCCATAAATAAAATCATAAATGTAATTTCAATTTAAAAACCATTACTTAAAAAGCATTTAAATTATCTTTAAATTTAGATTTTTAAGCCTTTTTCAATATAAATTCGCGAAAAAAAAATTTTTTTTGGTATAGCATGTACCGTTTATAAATTTTTTGTTAGCTATTAATCGGTTATGAGTTATTTTGCTGAACCTAACCATATTGAATATGATGCATGGTTCGATGAAAACATCGACCCAGTGGATCTTGTGAATTACTCAGATGAAAAGGAGTTCAGTGCTTCGGTACACTTTAAGTTCCACAAGATGTCGACTAGAAATTTAACGATTGGTGCTTCTGATAATTTTCACTGGTAAGTAAAAGATTTTTCACTCCATAGATATTTATGAATCTTACGCAGAATATGTTCCATCACTTTCTCTTCTTGCCTTAGCTAATACAATTTCATCTACAACTTTTTCAATCATGTAAGCACTTTTTTTACCAAAGCATTTTTCTTTTTTAATGCTCTCAATATCATTTGGCATTAAATCATTATGCTCACAACAATCACATTTAATATCAATTTTCTTACCTCTGAAAACCTCCAAAGCTCTAGAAAAAATCCATTGCTGAACTGAAATACTTTCCCAACTATCAAAATTAGACCATTCATCAAAATCCCTATTAAGGATGCCTTTTAATCCATCAGCCTGATTTAAATTTACTATGTGTGAATCTTTTCTTGGTTCATCATTCATACCAATTGTTTTGACAGAATTTTGATTCATTAAATATAGATTGATTGAGTAGCCTTATAAATCTAGAGGATAATTTCAAAAATATAAACAAAAAAATGTCTCAAATAAGATCATTAATTGCTTTATCTAATCTAAAAATATGATTTGTATTTCTGAGCAATTCAAAATCATTAAAATCAAATCCTGGGCCAACACAACAACTAACTAAAGTAAATTCGCCTGTACTTTTTGCAGCTTGCCAATATCCAGCTGGGATCATTTCTATTGGATTATTGGAATCTAAAATTAAATTTCTTATTAACTTATTATCATCATCTAGGCACCATAAATTCAGAGGATCACCCCTTAAATAAATCCAAATTTCATCTGCATTTTTTACTCTGTGCCAAGCACTTTTTGCATCTCTCTCCAAAAGATAATAAATTCCCGTAATAAAATTTCTACTTTGGCCATCTTCCCTTATTAGAGAATTCTCACTCCTTACTATCTCTCTAAACCATCCACCTTCAGGATGAGGAGACAAATTGAATTGTTTAATTATTTCTATGTTTTTTTTATTAGGATTCACATCACAAAATATCTTTTAAATTTCTCTTATACTTAAAAGCAAACTGAAAAAAAAATCAAAATAAACTATATTTTCTAAAAAATTAAGCACAAATAACTGACAAATCTACAAAATTTTTATTTTCATCTGCCAGTTCAGTAATGATTCTATTAAGCCATTCAGAGGTTGTTTCACAATAGCCTACATTTAAAATAGTTTTTTGATTTGATGTTTCTTCTTTATTCATTGTTGAAGTGTTTTATATAAATTAGTCTTTAATTAAATCTATGTGAATAAGTCTTAATTACTATCTATTTTAAAAAGTTGTATTTAATACATATTTTAGAACTGCTAGTAAAAAAATAAAATTAAATCGTTGACAAGGAAATGTATACAAGTAAGAGTAGAAAAAATTTATTATGTAACCTATGAATAACATCAAGATTGAGGAATTGATGAAAGTAAGGTTCGATGGTATTGCTAATAGAATTGGGCAATTAAGTAAAAGGGAAAGTGAGTCTTTATTACTTGAGCATCTTGAGTGGTTGGAAGGAGGATGGGAGACTGAAGAAATCTTATTTTTAAAAAAACCCTACAGAAAATGGTGGTTCTAACTCCACTTCTATAAATAATTAATGATGGCCTAAGGGACCAGGGCCAGAGCCTATTTTATAAGAATTGTCTAAAGATTTCTCAACAAATAATTTCGCTTTTTGTATGGAATCAAATAGATCAAAACCTAATGCCTTGTAACCACAAATAGCAGCACTCAAAGTACAGCCGCTTCCGTGAGTATTTTTTGTATTTATAAAATTATTAAATAGCCACTCTTTTCTACCATTTAAGTCAAGGAAAAAATCCTTCCCTTTCATATCTTTTAAACCGCCACCTTTTATAAGTACCGCTTTAGCTCCAAGACCAATAATTTTTCTTGCTGAATTTTCGATATCTTCTTTACTCCTTATTTCTAAACCAGAAAGTAGATTTGCTTCATAAATATTTGGAGTTACCAAATCAGAAATTGGTAATAAGAGTTTTTTATAAGCATTAATAGCAGAATCTTCCAGTAATTTAGAACCAGTTCTTGTAACCATCACTGGGTCAATAATCTTGGTTATTTTGTATGTATTTAATTTTGAAGCAGTATCATTAATTATCCTTTCATTTAATAACATTCCAGTTTTCAAAGCATCAATACCAAAATCAGCAAATAAAGTATCTAACTGATTTAATAAAGTATTCTTCTCTACTGGTTGAACGCATGTAACCTCTATACTATTTTGTGCCGTAATACATGTAATAACAGAACATCCATGTACTTTAAGAGCCATGAAAGTTCTCAAGTCAGCCTGTATGCCTGCTCCACCTCCAGAGTCACTACCTCCTATTGAAAGTGCAATTTTTGAATACATAATTTATTAACTCGTTTTTGAAAGTACTATAAATAAATTTTAATTTAAATCAGAAATCTGAATATGCATTAAAAAAATCTAACTCCAATTCCATAGCTCTCCCGTATAAATATTTGGCTTGATTAATATCATATGTTTCTTTATTAGTGTCAATAAGATTTTCAAGTGAATCTGCTAGCTTTTCAAAGCTCTCATCAGAATAAGTAATTATCCATTCTTTATATTTAATGTCAAAATCCTCCTTATACAAACTTTTTCCTATCCAAGAATAAAGTCTCATACATGGAGTCATTGCAAACATTATTTCAACGGAGCTAAGTCTTTTGGAACTATCATCAAGAAAATCTGTATAATTTTTAGTGGCTTTTTTTATATAGTTTTTAGACAAATCAATATCCCATTCTTTTGCATACGTTTCATGAAGTATTAACTCCTCTGAAACGCCCATTAAGAGTTCACTTAACTTCCTTATTGAGTACTTATCTTTTGATTTGGAAACAGCAAGACCATAAGCCCTAGCAAAAGTCTCTAAAAAGAAATAATCTTGAGCTAAATATTCTTGAAATATATATTTAGGGAGACTTCCATTCTTTAAACCTTGAACAAATTTTGTATTTAAACTTAGTAAAGCAATCTCATAATTATCCTCCCAAAGTTTTTTTGTTATTTTCATTTTTTTGATTTTTAGTTATTCTAAAATTTTTATATTCTTTACCTACAAACTTAATCTTATTTTTCTAGGATTAAAAGAAAAAATTATGAAAGAAATAAATATTTTATGGTTTAAGAAAGATTTAAGAATTTTTGATAATGAAGCTCTCTGTGAGGCTATTAAAGATAATGATATTTTACCTATTTATATTATTGAGTTAGATATTTGGAGCCAAAATACTCATTCAAATAGACAATGGCAATTTTGCAAAGAAAGTTTAATAGACTTAAGAAATGCACTTGCTGAGATTGGACAACCATTAATTATTAGGACTGGTAATGTTATCAATATTTTTGATGAAATAAGTTCAAAATTTAAAATCAAAGGTATATATAGCCATCAAGAAACTGGAGATTGGCTTACTTATAAAAGAGATCAAAAAGTAAGAGAATGGGCTTTAAGCAAAAATATTATTTGGAAGGAATTTCTACAATTTTCAGTTTTTAGAGGAAATTTAGATAGGAATAATTGGTCTAAAAAGTGGCAAGAAAATTCTGAAAAAAACTTACTTAAAGCTCCATTAAGAATTAATTCTATTAACTTTGATATTGGAGAAATACCCTCAGATGGAATTTTTCACTTTAAAAAAGAAACTTGTCCAGGAAGAATGCAAGGTGGAAGAAAGAGAGGGTTAGAGAGAATGCAATACTTCTTTAGTAAAAAATTAGATTCTTATTCAAAAGATATTTCTAGCCCAGAAAAATCATTTGATAGTTGTTCAAGACTTTCCCCATATATTTGCTGGGGATGCATTTCATTAAAAGAAATTTTTAATAAAGCAAATATATCAAAAAACAATAATTCTAGGATGTTAAAAAGTAGATTAACTTGGCATTGTCATTTTATTCAGAAACTTGAAAGTGAACCAGAACTAGAGTTTAGGGAATTCCATCCTTTTTTTAAAAACATTAGAGAAAAAAATAATGAATTACTTTATTCATGGAGTTCAGGTAATACAGGCTTTCCTTTTATAGATGCATGTATGCGCTCATTAAATTTCAATGGATGGATTAACTTCAGGATGAGAGCTATGTTAATGTCTTTTGCTAGCTATAATTTATGGCTACCATGGCAAGATTCAGGTTCAGAATTAGCAAATAAATTTGTAGATTATGAGCCTGGAATACATTGGAACCAATGCCAAATGCAATCTGGCACTACATCTATCAATACCAATAGAATTTATAATCCTATTAAGCAGGGAAAAGATCATGATCCTCAAGGAAAATTTATAAAAAAATGGATACCAGAATTAAAGGATATATCACTTAATTTCATTCATGAACCATGGCTATTATCTAGATTTAATAAAGAAGAATATGAACAAATTAATTACATAAGACCAATAATTGACATCCCAAATAGCACTAAAACTGCAAAGAAGAAAATTCAGGAAATCACTAAAAAGGATGGATATTGGGATATCTCAAAAGAAATTTATTTAAAACATGGTTCTAGAAAAAGGCTTAGAAAAAATATAAGTAATAAAAAAATTGTTTCTAAAGAAAAGGAAATACAATACGAACTGAAATTAGATTTCTAAATTTTATTGTCAGAAATTTCCAGATTCTTTTTAGTGAATAGGTAATTTTTTTAAATTTTGAAATTGGATATATAAATCCACGATGAAGTAATGCAAGCTTTAATGTATTTATTAGAATTTATTAATTATGTCTGAAAGATTTGAATGGGACGATACCAATAGTTCAGGTATATGGTGGAGTACTAATGTAAGTATTAGAGACGAGTGCATTTTGCTCAAAGAAGATACTCAATGCGAAGATTCAGATATCGTCGAACTTCTTAGGAGTATTGCACAAAATATTGAAGATAATGGCCTTTAATTTTTAAAAGAATATTCTCTCTTTTAGAGATTTTGAATTCCTTTTACAGCTTTTATTAATTCGATAGTAATACCTTTTTCACTCATTGAATGACCAGCATCATTAACAATAATTAAGTCAGAATTCTTTAATTTCTTATTTAGATCCCATGCACTCCTAACAGGACATACAACGTCATACCTCCCTTGAATTATTTTTGTTGGAATCGATTCTATTGCTCTTATATTTTTCAAAATAAAATCATCTTCTAAGAAAATATTATTAATAAAATAATGACATTCGATCCTTGCAAAGGCATCTGAAAAAGAATTAACTTGAGACTTATCAAAATCAAATTTTTTATTTATTAAATGACTAGTTGATAGTTCCCATTTTGTCCAAGCAGCTGCTGCTTTTGATCTAAGATTCGCATCTGAAGATGTTAGATATTTATAAAAAGAACTTATCAAATCATTTCTTTCTTCTTTTGGTATTACAGAAATATATTCTTCAAATTCATCAGGGAAAATCTCACTTGCACCATATTGATAGAACCATAATAATTCGAACTTTCTACATAAAAATATTCCTCGTAAAGTTAAGCTCATAACTCTTGAGGGATTTTTAATTGCATATATAAGTGAAAGTGTTGAGCCCCAAGATCCACCAAACAAATGCCAAGTATCTATTTTAAAAAGAATCCTTAATTTCTCAATGTCATCAACTAAATGATTAGTAGTATTTTCTTTTAATTCGGAGAAAGGTGTTGAAGAACCGCATCCTCTTTGGTCAAATTGTATAATATCAAATTTATTGGGGTCAAAGTATCTTCTATATCTTGGTTGACTACCTCCTCCTGGGCCTCCATGAATAACAAGTATTTTTTTGCCATTTGGATTGCCAGATCTTTCCCAATAAATAGTATGAATATCACTTACTTGTAAAAAACCCTTTTCACGCACTTCAATTTTCGGAAACAAGACTTGATCTTTCATTTTTAAATATTTTTAATCACTTTATTTATCCATATTATCCAAAAAGAAGTCGAGTTTAAAAGCATTTTGTTAAACAAAAAAAAGGACTGCTTATACAGTCCTTTTTAATATTTGATTTCCTTCTTCAGGATATAAAATTACATATTTTAAAGTCTATATATTCATAAACCTAGAATACGTGAATTAGGGGATTTCTTTCGATAATTTTAGTCCCTATTGTCGCTAGTAATTATAAAGCGAAGTCTTATCAGACTAATTGATTGAACTTTAATTTTCGAATAATCCCATTCTCAGGAATACGCTTCCTATATTTTGGAATTTGCTAAATTTCAGGCGGACTATCAATCATTTAGATTGCCTCCGAACTCAACATTTATAAATTACTCCTTTTTATATTTTCAGTAAATCCGTAAATATGCTGATTTACTTTTTTCTTAATTTGTAAGAGGATTATATTGATCTTTTGTTTTTTATAGATAAATATAGAAATTAAAGTTTATAATAATTAGTTATTCAGATTCATAGAGCAAAATAGAATCAATTATTCTTTTATCACTTTCAGAAAGTTTATAATCATCCAATTTCCATTGAACAAATTTTACACATTCATCAATAGAAGGATTCTTATCCTCGCACTTACGCCACTCTCTAATCCAATCAGCCAAGGCAAAAGTTATTTTTTTAGTAAGCATATATACCAATCAGGGTAATTAAAATCCCCTCAATAGGTTCTTCATAAAATTCCCCTTCTTTTATACCTTTATTATATTTTTTAATAATCTTTTTATAAGAAGCTATTGAGGGAAGTAATCTCCTACATATATGGGTTCCATCGTAATTGTTATAATAATTTCAATTATTTATTATTTACAAAAGAATTTAATAAATAGATTATTAATATGAATTATGGATTTCATCAAAAAGAACAAGATCTTAACACTAATGGCGGTAATTGCAGTTTTATCATTTGCATTAGAAAAAGTAGGCATAATACACCCTTAAATTAATTTAGTTTATTTGTTAAATACTTCCTAATGAAATAAGTAAACCGATACTATTACTGCAAAAATAAGCAATGGAGATAATAATGTAAAAATTAAAGTTGAAAGATTAATCAGCATAAATTTTAAATAAATACACAAATTTAATAAACATCACTTTTAAGCATTTGCAATAAGTAAAATTTAAATTATTACGATATAAAAAAAATTTGAATAAAGAAAGATATAAAGAAGAATATGAAGAGGGCTCAGACTTACTATGGCCTAGTGATAAAGAAGATAAAATAACTCGGCAATTTTATAAAGATTTATCTAATCTTTCAAAAAACATAAATTATAGTAAAAAGAAAAACCTAAAACTTTTTGAACAAGTAGTTAGAATAATAAAAGGCAAAGGTTGGGGTTAATTAATATTCAAATTAAAATGAAAAATTTAATGATATTAATTAAAAGCTTTTTTCTTTTAAGACCAAGATTTTTATCCACTATATTTTTTATTCCAATTTTATATGGCATTGGCTGGGCTTTATCTCAGCCACTTTTATTGTTTAATTTTGAAGAAGAAAATTTATCCTTAATTGGAACTATTATTACTTTCTTACTGTTTATCTTTTTACTCCCATATTGGTTTTATATCAAAAGAAACAAATCAAGTGCTTGGGTACTTCTTGGTATAACTAAAGACAAATTCTTAAAAAACATTTTCAATTTTTCTAAAGGGATTTTATTTGCTTTAGTTTTAATAATTCTAATTCTGGTACCACTATTGCAAAAAAATTATATTTCATGGATAGGTGAATTCTCGCCTAGCATATTGTTAAATTCTATTTTACTTGGATTTGGTGTTGGATTCGCAGAAGAAATAATTTTTAGAGGCTGGTTACTAGAAGAATTAAAATTTGAATATGGTACAAAAATATCAATAGCTTTACAAGCCATTGTTTTTAGCTTTGTTCATAATTTATCAAATGAGATTTTGGGGGACATAATTGGATTACGTTTAGGATTTATTTTATTTGGGATATTTCTTTCATTAGTAAAAATTAGAGATAAAGGTTCTTTATGGAATTGCATAGGAATTCATGGAGGACTTGTGGGTATTTGGTTCTTAATGAACCATGGATTAATAGAATTTAAAGAAAATACACCTTCTTTTTTAGCAGGGCCTTTTTCACAAAACATTCCTAACCCAATAGGAAGCTTTATTGCAATTTTAATATTACTTTTTCTATGTATTTTTTATGCAATAAAAACAAAAAATATTTTTTCTAGAACTTGTAATTAGGTATAAATAATGGTTGATTTTTGATTAATAATTGTCAAATTAGAATAAAGCTTAATACTCACATGAACTTTGAGGCAGGAGTAAGATTTATTTTATTTTTATTAATTTTTGGATTTACAAACTATCTAATGATGTTGAAAAGATATGAAAACGAAATCAAAAAAAGGAAATTTTTACAACATGAAAAAATTTCCAGGCTATATCCTAGAGGCTCATTTATTTTCTGAAATTAAAAAAGTTTATTGTAGAATTTCATTACCATTTTTTATTAGTTTTTTGCCAACCTTCATTTAACAATTTTTGCCATAATAATCTTGCTTCTTCGATAACAATTTTTTTTCTAGTTTTCATTAATGGAGGATTTTCTCCATGAATTCCCATAATAATTCCTTCTTCAATAAACATATAATCAATAGATTTATCAGAATGATCTTTATCTTTGTAGAAACGAATCACCCCTACAAAATTAGAGTCAATTAACCAGAAATCATTAGTTGAATTCAATAAACCAAAATAAAATTAAATTTATCACATGCTTTGTTTGTAATCTCTCAGGAAAATATTTATTTAGTTTATTCATATTTGATATGTTTTTTCTTTTTGTCTACTTTTTTTTAATTCGCCACGTTTTTTCTTAATCTCAACTCTTTTCTTTTTTGATGCTTTTGTAGGTTGTGTAGACTTTCTTAATTTAAATGGTTTATTTAGGGCATTTTTTATAATTGAACATAATTTCATTAAAGCTAGCTGCCTATTTAATAATTGATTTCTGTGTTCTTGAACCGCTAAACATAAGCTATTATTCACTAATTTATTTTTCAAGTTTCTCTTAAGAATTTCTTTCTGATACTCATTTAATACCTTTGAATCTTCTAAATTAAAAATAATCTCTACTCTGCTTTCAATTTTATTGACATTTTGACCTCCAGGACCGGAAGATCTGGAAAATCGCCACTTAATTTCGTTAGATGGGATTTTTAATGTTTTAGTAATTTTTAAATCCATTTTAAGTTCTTCTTGATCTATATTTTAGAATTATCTTTCTAATACTTTAAAACATACCTTTAAATTTGATCGGTAAATACTGGGCGGTTATGTTAGGTAAACCGAAATTCGGTGTATTTACCGTATCAATTTCTTCGGTATTTATCCTTTCATATTTGAAAGAATTATCAGATATTGAATTTGTACTTATTCAAAGGTCACTTATGTATTCAATGTTTGATCTTCTTTTTGAAACACCTTCATATCGCCCAGTATATGTTATTTCCGATAGTGAAATGAAGGAGTTAAAGAAAAACCAACATCAAGAAGAGCTTGATGAAATTACAACACAAAAAGTAAGACTTGAAGATGCTTTTAAAGCTCAACTAAAACATCTTGAAGAGAGAGAAAAAGAAGTTAAGAAAGAACTTAAAGTACTCTCAGCCTCAAAAAATAAATAATTTATTTTTAGAGAAATTACTTTTTCAAAGACGGTTGTTAACCGTCTTTTTTAATTCTTCTAGTTTTAAGGTATCCATTAAATCCACAGATTTTAAAAATATTTCCCATAATTAAGGTATGGATAACAATAAAGAAAAAATAAGAATGTTCCTACCTTTTAGTTGGGTAATTTGTGCAGCAATATCTTTTGCTTATATAAATTCACATTTAATAAACACCTAACATAAATGTCTTATCCCTCAAGAGACGAAATTCTTGCATCTTCAAAAGGGTGGGTAGCATCTTTTTTAAATTTTCTTCCTGGTTTGGGATCGGGTTACTTATACCAAAGAAGATGGAAACCCTATTTTTTTACCATCATTGCTACTACTGCATGGTTCGCTTTAGGTTTTTTTAAGGGAGATTCAGAACCTTCTCAAGTTGAGCAAATAATTGGAATTTCTGGTCTTTTTTTTATATCAATAGTTACAGTTATAGAAGCCAATTTGGCTTTCAAAAAAGTAAGTAATAAAACAAAAGCTGAAAAATAGAAAATAATTTCCTCTAACAAAAAAGGATGGTTTAAATAGTTCAAAAAATTAGATCTAAAATTATTTAATTAGTTCTAGGTTTCTTAGTTTAAGTAAAGAATTATCATAAATAATTTTTAAGGAAAAATTTTTTTAATTATAAAAAAATAAAATTTCCTTTTCTTTGAGACCTTCCCATCCAGAGTCTATTAATAATTGATTCAATGTTTCTTTATCAAAATGCTTAGAACCCGTTTTGACGCATCTATTTCTCATGGATTTTTTAACACCACTCCTTTGTCTTTTATTCTCCTCATCCATAATTCTGTTATATAGATCTAGCATTTTTTGAGGGATTGGAGTACCGTCAAGATCAACTCCATTTTGAATAGCAAGATCAACAGCCTGCATTCCCATTTTCTTCATATTAAAAAAAAATCTTAAACTATAATAAAACAAAACTTATTAATCTAAAATTCTTTGAATAATAATTTATTTATTTTGAATTTCCTTAAGTACTCTAATAGCCTCTTTAATGTGTTCAGGACCATTCAATAAATCTCTAAAGATATGCCTAACTGTACCTTTTCGATCGATAACATAAGTAACTCTACCATCCATAAAACCTAATACTTTAGGGACTTTAAAAGTTTTCCTAAGAGAATCATTCGTATCGCAAAGTAGTGGATATTGTAATTTATTTTTATTGGCAAATGCCAAATGACTTGAAGTACTTCCATTGCTTACCCCCCAAACTTGCGCACCTAATACTTTAAATAAGTCATATTTATCTCTAAATCCGCAAACTTCTATAGTGCAACCTGGCGTATCATCTTTTGGATAAAAAAACAAAACGAGGGGATTTTTTAATCCCTTATTTGATCTTTTCACTCCATTTTGATCCAGTAAAGAAAATTCTGGAATTTTATCTCCAATCTGCACAATAATTGTTATAAAGTTCCATATTAGAGGTTAATATGTTTTTATTGTGGCCTTCAAAGTAAATAACTAGTATTAAAGTCAGTTTTTTTGTTTTAAAAGATACTAAAAAATTATATAGCTTAACTAAGCTAAGATTATTTATTCAATATTTTGGAATTAATAATTTATATTTTTTTATTTCTTATTCTTTTTCTAGGAGTTATTTTTAATTTAAAAATAACTAATTTTAAAAAAGTTAAAGAAATACGAAACAAAGCTATAGATTATTCAAAAAAGAATAATTAAATATGTATTTCTAAGATTAAAATTCAATTTTTTCATTTGGAGTAAATACTGAGCAATATTTTCTTAATAAGTCTTTTGGCTGATTGTCAGAAGATTTCGTTAATTTTAATTTTAGTTTTTCTATAGCCTCATTAGCATCAATCTCATCCAGTCTATATCTTGCGCAAGTATCCAATACTTTAAACATTTTTGTGGTAACAGCTTGAGCTGGATAAATTAGAAAACTTAGGTAAAAAACAACTAATAAGTACTTCATTTTTTTTCAGAAATTAAGCGATTAGTTTAAATAATTTAGAAACAAAAATAATTTAGAAAAAGATTAAAATTTAAAAGAATATCGAATTTAATTTTTATCTAGAATATCTCACAAAATAATAATAAAAGAAATTAAGATAGAATAGGTGATAATAAAAAAATAATCTCCGTGAAAATGAGAAGATTAATAGATAAACACAAAAATCTTATAAATTGGTATCAAAAAAAATTCAAATTGAGTGATTACCAATTACTTTGGTTAGTTTTCATTAAAGGGGTATTAATAACAATGATATTTTTAAAATTTTTTTAATATTAATAAAGCTATTCCAAGAATGAAATTTTCACATGATTTGACTATATTTAATAATAGATTTCCTAATTAGTTAAATAGTTATCAGCTATGAATATTTTTGGTGTAGGTTTACCTGAAGTTACTGTAATACTTATCTTAGCTCTTTTAATTTTTGGTCCCAAAAAGCTTCCAGAATTAGGAAAACAGCTTGGAAAAACTTTGAAAAGTCTTAAAAAAGCATCGAATGAATTTCAAAATGAAATCGATCAAGTTATGAACGAAGAAGATAAAGATGAATCTCCTAAATCTATAAAAAACAATCAAACCAATGAAATTAATCAAGAAAAAATAGATTCAGAAAACAAGAATTTTTTAAATAAAGAAAATAGCAACAACTAATATCTTGGATAGGCCCATAACCCCCATAGACGAATTTGAAAGAGCATTAGATAAAGCAGCTCTTACTAAAGAAGAATATGAATTGATAGATTACATCCGCTATACAAGTGTTTTTACGCAGCCTAGTCTTATTAAAGATTTAAAAAGGCCATCAAAGCCTCCTATTTTGTCAGTTCTATGTCAAATTTGCAGGAAAATTGGTTCGGAGATGCCAGATCATTTCAAAAAAGTAATTGAGTGGTCAATCGAAATAAGTGATCACGATACAAAATGGGATGCTCATTTAATTTGTGCAGAAGCCTTGAATATAGACAAAATCCCATTAAGTCCTATTCATGGAACAACTTTATTTGATGTTCTTGTTGTACACAAAGAATTATTTCTTGGCTTTGATTGAATTAAATTAATCATCTAAAGACACAGAATCAGTATCTATAACTTCCGAATCATCATACTTATTTATTTTATTTTCAATCCAGCTATTTATATAACTAACTAAAGGCAATGAACCTCTAAAAATAAAAATAGAGGTAGGCAAAGCGCTTAATAAACCGACTACAGGACTTTTAAAAATGAATCTTCCAGCTTTTATGTTAAATAAAATAATAAGCGCTGAGGGAACTATAACTTTAACTACTGTTTTGAGCGCCTCAAGCCAACCAACACGGTAAGTCCACCATACCAATATTACGACAACTATATAGAGGAATAAGTAAGTCATAAAAATAGTATAATAATTATCTATTTATCTTGTTCTTCATAAGAAAAAGATTTTATAAATTTTTTTTAGCATAAATCAATCAAATTCTAGTAATGAGTTTTTCTGAAATAAGAAAATTTTTAATTAAGATGCAATCTGATGAAGACTTAAAAAAGCAGGTCACCACATCCTCTACAGCGGATGATGTAGCCATAATAGGTCAACGCTTAGGTTATGACTTTTCAGGAGATGATCTCTTAAGATTTAATGGACAAAAAGTTGATAAAGTTACTGTAAGAAAGGTAGATCATCCAGGAGAATATCACTAAATTAAGCCTTAACCCATATTGCAAGCCCTCCCCCCCTTCCTCGAGCACATAACCAATTATCTTTCGTGCTAATTCCTACAAGTGAGAAAAAAGGCATTTTTTTATCTTCTATTTTTTTTAATCCCTTACTATATATTGTGAAACTACCAATACTAATTTTCAATTCTTCAAAATAAAAAGCCAATAAAGGTCTAAACCCTTTTAATTCTGCGCTGCCTATAAAAGTAATATTTAATAATCCGAAATTAATTGAATTTTTTATTTCATAATTTATTTGATCCTCTTTATTTTTACTTTTTAATTCGAGTCTTGCCGACAATACTTGGAGAATCGAACTGGGTATATTTTTGATTTCATCTGACTGCTTTCCCCATACATACTTAAACTTCCATATTCCTAACAAATCCTCATATACAATTCCGCTACCATTTTTTTGAGAATTTTTTTCTAATAGTTTTATCTCATTAATATCAGGAAAGTTTTGCATAATAGATTTTAATCTAAGAATCAAATACTAAGATGACTTCATAAAAAATGTACCTAGTTAAAAAATCTCTTCAAAAAGATTTCTTTGTTTCAATATATTTCTAAAAAAATAATTTTTTGGCACACATAAGGAACAAGATCACGTTATTATGTTTACATTAAGTTACTAAATTAATGGATTTTATTTCTAAAAGCCAAGGTTACATACCTCTTAAAGCAGTCCCTTACATATTTTTCTTAGCTGTTGTACTAAGTATCACAACTTCAACTAATACTTTTGTCTAAACAAATTTATTTTACAAGAAGAGTAGAGTAAATATTTGATGGAAAAGTTTGATGTTGTAATAGTCGGTAGTGGAATAGGGGGATTATGTTGCGGTTCGATTCTAGCTTTATCAGGCAAAAAAGTACTTATATGCGAAGCACATACCCAACCTGGAGGTGCCGCTCACAGTTTCAAAAGAAAAGGTTACACTTTCGAATCAGGTCCTTCATTGTGGAGTGGAATAGGTAAATGGCCGACCACTAACCCCTTAGGGCAAATTCTTAAATTACTTGATGAAGAAGTTGAACTATTTCAATACAAAGGTTGGCAAGTAATTGTCCCAGAAGGCAATTTTAATCTTGATGTTGGGGAAGAACCTTTTAAACAAACAATTAAAACTTTAAGAGGTGAGAAATCTGTTAAAGAATGGGAATCATTTATTTCCGGAATAAAGCCTCTTAGCCAAATAATAAATGAAATACCTTTACTCTCATTTTCTCCCGAATCAATAAATTTTTTAGATCTAATAAATTTAACCTCAAAATTTTTACCTAATATCAAGCAAATCCCAAAAATTAATAAGGGCTTTGGGAATTTAGTAAATAATCATCTAGAGGATCCTTTTCTCAGAAATTGGGTTGATTTATTAAGCTTTTTGATAAGTGGTATGTCAATGCATGATACAAATACTGCTGCGATGGCTACTTTATTTAACGAATGGTTTGAACCAAATTCATACCTTGAATACCCTAAAGGGGGTAGTGAATCTATCGTAAAAGCCTTAATTAATGGATTTAAAAAAAATGGAGGAGAATTAATTCTCTCTTCTAGAGTAAAGACAATTAACTTCAATAAAAATTTAGCGACAGGTATCACTCTTAATAATGGTTCTAGTTATCGTTGTGAATCTGTTGTCACAAATACTGATGTTTGGAATTTAAAAAAGTTAATTCCAAATGAAATTTCAAAAAAATGGAATACAAAAGTTTTGAACCCTAATAAATGTGATTCTTTCCTTCATATACATCTAGGTTTTGATGCTGATGGTCTTGAAGATTTGCCAATACATGCGATACATGTTGATGAGTGGGAAAAAGGTATAACCGCAGAAAGAAATATAGCTGTATTTTCAATCCCATCTGTTTTAGATAAAAATATGGCCCCTAAGGGGAAACATGTTCTTCATGGATATACTCCCGCAAATGAACCTTGGGAAATTTGGGAAAACCTAAATCCAAAGGAATTAGAATATAGAAATTTGAAAGAAGAAAGATGTTCAATATTCCTTAATGCAGTGCGAAAATTCATCCCTGACATAGATGAAAGGATTGATTTAAAAATGCTAGGAACCCCAATTACTCATAAAAAATTCACCAATACCTATTGCGGTAGTTACGGCCCTGCATTATCTGCAGCAAAAGGTCTTTTCCCAGGCTGCAAAACTCCAGTGAAAAATTTATTTACTTGCGGTGCAAGTACATTTCCAGGTATTGGAATTCCTGCGGTTTCAGCAAGTGGTGCTTACGCAGCTGAAAAAATTATCGGTAAAAAAGAATTTAAAACTCTTCTTAAAAAAATAAATTTATGAATCAAGTTCTTTTTAATATCACTACAAATACTTAGTTAAGAAATAAGAATAAAGAAAGCAAAAACGTTCAATAATGATAATCTTTATCTGAACATAAACTTAACTTATAGCTTTAATATGTTTTTCTTATCAATTCCTCAAGCATGGCATTTAGTTGGCACTTGGTCAGAACAACTTCCAAGCGAGTCAAATCTTATAGGAATGGGCCAAACAGAATTAATGATGACTTTACATTCAATATTTGTTCCTCTCTTACTTGTAATTTCATATTACCTATTCAATAGACTTAATAAAAACGAATCAAAGAAAATTAAAGGATGATCTTTTAAAGGTTTATTTAGCTGAACTTCTTCTAACAACTTTTCTGCCTGTAGAAGTATCAACTCCGCTAGAATCATTAGTTTGTGAATTGGTTTCAACATTATCAACATCACTCTTATCCATTTCTGCGCAAACACCTACAACCATGGCAGCTTGCATTTGATCTGGCAAATCTCCAATTGTTAATAAGGCCTTTAAAACTAATTGAAGTCGAGTTTGCCGATCTATTTCAGGTCTTAGTTTTTTTACGGTATTCCAAAGTTCTTGGGTAACTTCTTTTAAAAGTTCTCGATCTACAGCCAAATTAAATCCTTCTTGTATTTCTACTAATCTAACAAAAAATTGTATCTCTTAAAATAATATTCAATAAAAAAATTGTTAGTTAATATTTTTCTATCCGAATACAAGTTGCATTTGTTGATGCAATTCATTCTTTTCTTGCAAAAGTTCATCTTTTTCAATCTTTTTTAGAGTAAAAGTTCTATAAAATTTTTTTTGAATCTTTATTGGAGTATTTTCAAACTTTGCATTTTTGCTTATTAGAGAATTCCACTCTTTTGAATTAAAAGGGGCATAAGGAGAAGATGAAATCACTTTCATATCTTAACAATACATATGTACTAATATTAGTACAATTTTACTATAACGCAACAATTGCGTCCACTTATCTGAATTCCCAAAGTATCCTTATGAATGGATTGATTTTTTTTATCTAATTTGTAGGAATTATAAGTTTGATAAATAAATAAAAGTATCATGAGTAACTTATTGATCCCCTTTTTTAGTGTCTTAAGACTTTTCTTGCTTAAAAGCCTTTTAAAGTAGTGAATTTGTTGAAATTAACATTGACAAGATATATTTGGTAATCCTTCCTATAAAAAGAATAATGAATTGATTAAAAATGCTTCTAAGTAATGCAAAAAGACTCAAGATTCAAGGAATAATTAAAAGAATTGCTCAAGATAAATCAATTACGTTAGAAGAAAGGATATATGTTGAGAAATTTGCACACCATAATTCGACAATTTCTCTTTGGTTGAAAAAAGCTAACAGCTTTAGAAGGAATGGCACAAAAAATGATGGGGGGATTGATAACCTCTTACAATCATTTGGGATAGATGGACTCGATAAAGAAAATCATTTCAACCCAAATGAAGATGATATATCCGATTGGTTTGGAGGTGCTCCTGGTTGGCTAAGGAGAAGCTAAATTCATTAATTATTCAACTTACCCAGGCTATCTTACACAAATATATACTTATAAAAGACATTAATACCCAAAAAACCCATGGTATAAATTTAATTGGAACTAAATATTTTTTTGAAAAGGTTTTCATATATATTTTTCTTTTAGATTATTTCTTCTTTACCGTTTTTGAAAATAGGTTTAATTGCTCTATTTAAGAATTAAACAATATTCGAAACCTCAAAGAGGTTAAATCACTTTAAGTAGATAAAAGTTAATCAGCCTTAATAATCAATATCTAAGCAACTTTGTTTTTAATTTTCATTGTAAAATTTTTTATTTTTGCCTCATCATGCTCTGAATCATCCCAATATTTTATAAGTCTTTCCAATTCATCAATCCTCTTTTTAGCATTTGCAATTTTTTCAGTAATTGTCATATAAAATTTTTATCTATCCAATTAATGCATGAAAAAAAAATATTTCAATGGAAGATACATTTTTAGGACTATGAATATTAATTTTTGGTTAATTACCTAAAAACATTATAGACTTCGAGTAATTGAGTAATTATACTTAAAGAAAACAAAAATTTATGAAGAAATTAAATTCTTTTATTTTGAATATTACTGTCAAATTCTTAGATTTCATATACTCTGGTAGATCTTTACAAAGATTTTGGGTTTTAGAAGTCATAGCTAGATCACCTTATTTCGCATTTCTTTCAGTTCTTCATTTCAAAGAATCCCTAGGAATTAAAAATGAAAAAACAATGATTTTAATGAAAGAACATTTTTATCAAGCTATTAACGAAACTGAGCATCTTAAAGAAATGGAGAAAAGAGGAGGAGATAAGTTCTGGATTGATAGATTTTTTGCGAGACACCTTGTGCTCGTTTATTACTGGATCATGGTTTTTTATTATTTCTTCTCTCCAGCTAATGCTTATGATGTCAACATAAAAATTGAAGAACATGCATTTGAAACTTATTCCAAATATTTAAAAGACAATCCAAATGATGAAAAAATAAAAGAAATTGCGCAAGATGAATTAAATCATGTCCAAGAACTCAACCAAGCTTTGTCAATACTTACTACCGTTTAAATTAGTGCTGAAAAATCTAATAGTAATATTGAGATCATAACTGAAGAAGATATTAGTCCTAGGCCAATCATCAATGAGACATAACCTTTTTTTCTAGGTAATTTATAAAAAGATAACCCAATTATTAATATCATTACTAATGAGAAAAAAATTATAATTTTTTCATTTAATAAATTAAGATGTAGAACTAAATTTGTTTCTTCAAACAATTTAAGAAATTCAGATAAAGCTAATTCTTCTTCTATTTTCTTAAAATAGTCAAATGAGCTTATAAAAGCAGAACTTAATAAAGATAATGCAATAAGTGCAGTAACTGGTTTTGTTAACCTGTTAAGTGTTCTGTTAAAACTTGCCAATAAAATAAAAATAAATAAAGCCGTTAGTAGAGGTATTAAAGGTATAAGAATTGCTGTACTTATGAAATTCCCCACGAAAATAATATATATCTAACTCTAAATTTTATATTATTTTGATGCGTTATTTTATTAAGTAAGATTTTTTAAAATCTTATATGTAATTAGTACCTATTGCATTCTGTGTAAATTGATACCAAAATTAAATTAGAATTGATACATAAAATGTTAGCCATTTCGGAAATTATTATTGCAAGTGCTATCTTCCTAGGAATTGTATATTGGGAAGTTAAATTTTTGTACGCCAAAACAACAGTAGCGAAATAACTTTTTTTCTAAAAAAACAAAAATTAAAAATTAGAAAATTTAAATAAAATTTAAGAATTTAATTTGACAAAAAAAGCTCTAAATATGAGAGAATAAACACAAATATTTCAGCCCTCTAATGAGCGAAGTCCAAAACCCTAATACTAACTCAACTCAACAGCAGCAACAGCAACAGCAGCAATCCTATTCTGAAAGCAAAATTAATTCCGCTGAGAGCGAAAGACTTTATTTTGAAATGAAAGAGGCTTGGCTTTAAATTTAATTCGTGCTTGAAATAATATTTCTATAAATTTGTAAAAAATTTCTTTTATTTTGAAGTAATCAATACTTTTTTATTTTCTATACCCTTTAAATTTTGTTTAATCACAAAATCAATATGTTTAGAAAACTAAAGCAGTTAGAGAAAATTAACGGAAGACTCGCAATGGGTGGATTGATATATTTAGTTTTTACAAAATTAGTTTCCAACCGTGCCGACATATTAGACCAGCTTAAATCTTATTTGATTTAAGAAATGAATTGGAAATATTATCCAGGAATATTTCTTTCTATATAAGCATCAGTTAAAGCTAAAATTAACCCCAATAATGTTGAAAATATAGCAATTTCAGTTGATTCCATTTTATTTTTGAATTACCTCTAGTTTGCGAAATAATTCAAAGTTCGGCAACAAAACTAATAACTTACTATAGTACATATATACTATTAACTATTTATTGTGAGCTCGGCAACTCCTGAGTTTCTTTTCGTTAAGCCTGGTGATTATGTCGCAATTAAAAAAGAAAATTGCGAAGATCCTAAGGAAAAGAATAAAAATCATTGGGTCGGTCAAGTTATCGACTGTATTGGAGGAGCTAGAAATCCAAATTCATGGACCTTGTTTCAAGTTGCCAATATTGATAATGGAGAGATCACTATAATCAACGCCGATATTGTAGAAAAAATTTTAAAACCTTCTGCAAGTTAAGCTTATGGATAATCAAAAAAACTTCTTTCAGTATTACAGAAACATAAAGTAAATTGAACGCTTTAAAAGAAATCACCCCAGTTCCAAGCAGGCAAGTCCGTATAATTGATTCATTGGGCAGGGAGGTTGAATGCCTTTATACATTCTGTAAGTTTTTGATATTTCCTTAAACCCCAAACTTGATAAAAGATAATTGGCATACGGATTCAGATTAGAGCAATCCAATAAGATTTGTGCATCTAAATCACCAACTAACTCCCTTATTAACAGTTCAGCAAGTGGTGGAGTATCCGCTAAAAGAGGTCCTATTCTCCAGCCTTGTTCATTATCCTCTAATACACAAGGTCTTATTCTTCCAAATCCATGACACATCCCATTATTATCGACAATTGCACTGACATTACCATGAGAATTTTTCAACCAGTCATTTAGAAAATGTGGTCTGGGACTAGGTTCTCTTTGATCATCATAAATTAAGACTGCTTCAGAAGAAATTTTATTACCAGGGACAACTTTAAAAGATTGAAATTGATCTTTATAGAAATTTCTCAATGGCAAATCTTGAGAACCATTTAATTTCCATCGATTTGTAATGGAAGATTTTCTAAAACCCCACTTTGCGTAATCATTCAATCTATCTGGGGCAGCCTCAAGACCAATACAATCAACTTTTTCCAAATATTCGAGGGCATGTTTCCATAATCTCACTCCATATCCATTATTTCGGAATTCTTTTTTAACGATAAATAAACCTATAAAACCATATGAGGAATTATATTTTATGCACGCAATAGAACCTATAGGCTTATTATCGAGACAAGCTACCCATACCCCTTGTTTATCTGTATTTCTATAAATTGATACATCATCTATTCCAGGAGAAAATCCTTCTAACCTTGCCCAGTTTGTGACTTCTGGTATTTCATTTATAGATATCAATCTAATTGAAAAATTTTTCCTCATAGAAATATACTAACCAAGAAAAATTTGAATTTTTAAAGGCAATATTAATAAATTTGATTATTTCTCATAAACCATTCGCTTTGATTTAATTGGATAAAACCTTAGTTATTTACAATTTATCCTCTGATATATTTAATACTATTCAAAGGTAAAAAATGAAAATTTCTGATAAATTTCATTTAGAAGACATTTATAAATTAAAAAATACAGTTCTCACTGGTAAAACTGAAGATATAAAATGGCGGATCCATCATATAAATATAATTTCTAAACTTTTGGATGAAAATAAAAAAGAGATTATCAAATCACTTTTTGTTGATCTCGGTAAATCTGAAATTGAAGGGCTTTCAGAAATACTTTTAGTGAAAGAAGAAATTTCACTCATAAAAAAGAAACTCAACTCTTGGATGCGACCAAAAAAGATTGGTACACCTTTTTATCTATTTCCATCATCCTCCCAAGTTATTTATGAACCTCTTGGGTGTGTCTTGATTCTTGGTCCATATAATTATCCATTACTTTATGTTTTAAAGCCATTGGTAAATATTTTCTCAGCAGGAAATACTGCAGTTATAAAACCATCAGAGAAATGTCCTGCGACCTCAAAACTTATTAAAAAGCTTACTTCCAAATATTTCCAAAAAGATGTCCTAATGACAGTAGAGGGTGATAATCAACAATCCATAAAATTAATTGAACAAAATTTTGACCACATTTTTTTTACAGGAAGTACTGAAACTGGAAAATCTATAATGAAATTAGCTTCAAAAAACTTAACTCCATTAACTCTTGAGTTAAGCGGAACAAATCCTGTAATTGTTTTCAAGAATGCAAATTTAGAGGTGGCTGCAAAAAGAATTGTTTGGGGCAAATTTTTTAATTCTGGTCAATCCTGCATGGCTCCGAATCATATCTTTGTAGATAAAGAAATTGAAAATATTTTTATAGAAAAACTAAAGAAATACGTAGTGAGTTTTTACGGAAATAATCCAATTATTTCCGAAAACTTATCAAAATTAGAGAAAAAGCAATTTACATCAACTGTAGAAATTCTCAAAAAATATAAAAAAGAAAAAAGAATTTTATTTGGGGGGACTTTTAGTAAAAAAAAGTTGAAAATATCTCCTACAATCTTGAGAACTAAATTAAATGAAACAGATATTTTGCAGAAAGAACTATTCAGTTCACTACTTCCAGTAATTAGAATCAATGATAAGGAATCAGCCTTAAAACAGATAAGTCAAACATCAAAACCATTAGCAATCTATTTATTTGGAGGCAATAAAAAAATCCATAATCATATTTCAAAAGTAACCAGCTCAGGAACAATTTGTATAAACGATGTGATGCTACCAGTCCTTATTCCAAATTTGCCGTTTGGAGGCGTTGGGCAAAGTGGTATTGGTAAATTTCATGGAGAAGAGGGGTTTCGCAATTTTTCAAATCAAAAATCTATTACTTTTAAAGGGTTTTTATTTGATTCAAATCTGCGGTATCCTCCCTACGAAAGAGTAAAGAAATTTTTAAAGTTTATTTTTCAGATTTAAATTACTTAAATTATTTTCAAAAACCTAGCGATTTTAAATTTAAAGATTATCTTTAAATAAATAGTGAGTTTTATGAAATTTGCATTTTTAGTAATTGCCATATTTATTAATTTTTTTAATCAATCATTGATAAAATCTGAAGAAAAAATATTTTCAGCAAACAATAGAATTGAGAATATTGCTAAAAAAGAATCAATTACTGAAGAAAAAACTGAAATAAAAAAAATTCATATTGTAAAAAGTGGAGATACAATATCAAGCATTTCAAAATTCTATTCGATAAATAAAGATTTAATTATTAAATTGAATAACTTAAAAGATGAAAATTATATCTTTGTTGGCCAAAATCTTATTATTTCCGAATCTACTGAAAATCTTACAAAACAATCTGATTTTATAAATAATTATCATATTGTTCAAACTGGTGAAAATCTTACTGATATATCAAACAAATATGATTTAAAAGTAATCGATCTGATAGGGATAAATAATCTCAATAATCCTGATTCAATAAAAGCTGGTCAAAAGCTCATAATAAGAAAAAAGAACACAATTAATTCAGAAAATTATGAAACAACTGAAAATAAAAAAAATAATGAATCACTTGAGTTAGGTAAACAAATTTATGGTCCAATAATTATTCAAAGTAAATCTTTTAAGAAAATTAAAGGTAGAAAAGTTTTAAAAGCACTAAATAAAGAAAATAAAAAACTTATTCTTTCAATAAATTGCGATACAAATGTATTAGATGTAAGAATACCAGGCAGAAAGTGGAGGGGAGGAGAGCCTGCTAAAGAAGAATTCGAAAAAAATCTTATAAATGATTTTTGTTAGAACTTTTAATTAATATGTGTGAATAATTTGTCTAAGAATATTAATGATAGGTTATTGTACAAAAAGTTAAATTAACAGTAATGGCAATTTCAAGAGGAGATCTCGTAAGAGTAAAAAGACCAGAATCATATTGGTACAATGAAATAGGGAAAGTTGCTTCAGTTGATACCTCAGGTATTAAATATAACTGTGTGGTTAGATTCGATAAAGTAAATTATGCTGGTATCAGCGGAACTGATGGTGGTGCAAATACAAATAACTTTGCTGAAAGTGAATTAGAAAAAGCTTAAATAATTGCCTGAATTACCTGAAGTAGAAACTGTTCGCAGAGGTTTAGAGCAAAAACTTAATAACTTTATTATAAAAAAAGTAGAAGTCTTTAGAGATTCAACTATTGCATTCCCAAACAAGGAAGATTTTATTAAGGGACTTCAGAATTCACTTATACAAAAATGGGAGAGAAGAGGAAAATACTTAATAGCTCAATTAAAAAAAGTTCAACATGAGGATATTAATTGTTCTCTAGAAGAATCACAAAACAATGGATTTCTAGTGGTTCATCTAAGAATGACTGGATATTTTAAATTTATTGATAACTCGACTCAGCCTTGTAAACATACAAGAATAAGATTTTTCGATAGAAGGAATAATGAGCTTAGGTACATTGATGTAAGAAGTTTTGGCCAAATGTGGTGGATTAAGAAAGACCTATCGCTTAACAAAATAATTAAAGGTTTAGGTTCATTAGGACCAGAACCATTTTCTAAAGACTTTGATGCAAATTACCTTAAGAAAGTTCTTTTAAAAAGAACAAAATCTATAAAAGCTATTTTATTAGATCAAACAATAGTGGCAGGTATAGGTAATATTTATGCTGATGAAAGTTTATACTCAGCTGGGATTTCCCCTTTTCGGGAAGCCCGAACAATAAAGAAGAATGAGTTAACTAAGCTACAAGAATCAATTGTGACTGTATTAAAAAAAAGTATAGGTTCTGGGGGGACGACATTTAGCGATTTTAGGGACTTGGAAGGAGAGAATGGAAATTTTGGTTTACAAACAAATGTCTACAGGAGAGCTGGTAAAGAATGTCGAAAATGTGGGAATTTAATTGAAAGGCGAAAAATTACTGGAAGGAGTACCCATTGGTGTCCTAAATGCCAAAAATAAAAAAGGGCTTACTCCTACAGAGTAAACCCTTTAAATATTTTTACCTGGCATTGAGCTATTTTCTCAAGGGGCTACCCCCTAAATATTTTCGCCGCTGATGCGTTTCACAACCGAGTTCGAGATGGATCGGAGTGGGTCCACATCGCCATGAACACCAGGATAGGTTGAACCTTGAGAACTGCATAGAAAATTATATAAATTAAAAACAATAAATTAAGTTTATTTGGTCAAGCCCTCGGTCTATTAGTACTCCTCCGCTGCACTTGTTACCAAGCTTCCACGTAGAGCCTATCAACGGGTGTTCTTCCCGTGACCTTACTGGCTTAAGCCATGGCAATACTCATCTTGAGGTGGGCTTCCCACTTAGATGCTTTCAGCGGTTATCCACTCCGCACATGGCTACCCAGCGTTTACCGTTGGCACGATAACTGGCACACCAGAGGTGCGTTCCTCCCGGTCCTCTCGTACTAGGGAGAAATCCTCTCAATATTCCTGCGCATACACCGGATATGGACCGAACTGTCTCACGACGTTCTGAACCCAGCTCGCGTACCGCTTTAATGGGCGAACAGCCCAACCCTTGGGACCGACTTCAGCCCCAGGTTGCGATGAGCCGACATCGAGGTGCCAAACCTCCCCGTCGATGTGAACTCTTGGGGGAGATCAGCCTGTTATCCCTAGAGTAACTTTTATCCGTTGAGCGACGGCCCTTCCACGCAGAACCGTCGGATCACTAAAACCGACTTTCGTCCCTGTTCGACTTGTAGGTCTCACAGTCAAGCTCCCTTCTGCTTTTGCACTCAACGACTGATTTCCAACCAGCCTGAGGGAACCTTTGTGCGCCTCCGTTACCTTTTAGGAGGCGACCGCCCCAGTCAAACTGCCCATCAGATACTGTCCGCTTCCCGGATAACGGGTAAGCGTTAGAACCCTAGCTCTAAAAGAGTGGTATCTCACCGATGACTCAATAGTACCCACAAGCACTATTTCAATGTCTCCCACCTATTCTGCGCATTCAGAGCCCGAGCACAATATCAAACTACAGTAAAGCTTCATAGGGTCTTTCTGTCCGGGTGTATGTAGTCCGCATCTTCACAGACAATTCTATTTCGCCGAGCCTCTCTCCGAGACAGCGCGCAAATCGTTACACCTTTCGTGCGGGTCGGAACTTACCCGACAAGGAATTTCGCTACCTTAGGACCGTTATAGTTACGGCCGCCGTTCACCGGGGCTTCAGTCGCCAGCTTCACTAAAAGCTAACCAGCTTCCTTAACCTTCCGGCACTGGGCAGGTGTCAGCCCCCATACATCGTCTTACGACTTAGCGGAGACCTGTGTTTTTGGTAAACAGTCGCTTGCGCCTCTTCACTGCGACCAGCTCTCGCTGGCACCCCTTCTCCCGAAGTTACGGGGCCATTTTGCCGAGTTCCTTAGAGAGAGTTATCTCGCGCCCCTCGGTATTCTCTACCACCCCACCTGTGTCGGTTTCGGGTACTGGCATTTGTGTCTTAACGGGTATAGAGCTTTTCTTGGAAGCATGACATCACCAACTTCGCTGCCGTAGCAGCTCGTACTCACGCCTTAGCTCAAGATGTTTTCTCCATCTCTCAAAGCCTCGAACGCTTGAACCAGTAACCAACATCTGGCCTGGCTAGCCTTCTCCGTCCCTCTTCCCAAAACACATCTGGTACAGGAATATTGACCTGTTATCCATCGACTACGCCTTTCGGCCTCGCCTTAGGTCCAGACTAACCCTCCGCGGACGAGCCTGCCGGAGGAACCCTTAGGGTTTCGGGGCATGGGATTCTCACCCATGTTTTCGCTACTCAAGCCGACATTCTCACTTCTATGCTGTCCACGTCCGCTTACGCTAACGCTTCACCCTACATAGAACGCTCCCCTACCATAAATAAATTTATCCGCAGCTTCGGTATAACGCTTAGCCCCGTTCATTTTCGGCGCAGGATCGCTCGACCAGTGAGCTATTACGCACTCCTTTGAGGATGGCTGCTTCTAGGCAAACCTCCTGGTTGTCTGGGCAATCCCACCTCCTTTATCACTTAGCGTTAATTTTGGGACCTTAGCTGGCGGTCTGGGCTGTTTCCCTCTTGACTATGGAGCTTATCCCCCACAGTCTGACTGCCTAGTTACACACAGGGTATTCAGAGTTCATATCGATTTGGTACCGCTTTCGCAGCCCGCACCGAAATGGTTGCTTTACCCCCCTGCTGGAGCACTAGACGCTACGCCTAAACGTATTTCGGGGAGAACCAGCTAGCTCCTGGTTCGATTGGCATTTCACCCCTAACCACAGCTCATCCGCTGAATTTTCAACTTCAGTCGGTTCGGACCTCCACTTGGTATCACCCAAGCTTCATCCTGGCCATGGTTAGATCACCAGGGTTCGGGTCTATAAACACTGACAAACGCCCTATTAAGACTCGCTTTCGCTGTGGCTCCACCATTTTCGGTTTAACCCGCCAGTGCCTATAAGTCGCCGGCTCATTCTTCAACAGGCACACGGTCACCCGATTAGTCGGGCTCCCATTGCTTGTAAGCTCACGGTTTCATGTTCTATTTCACTCCCCTCCCGGGGTTCTTTTCACCTTTCCCTCGCGGTACTGTTTCACTATCGGTCACACAGTAGTACTTAGCCTTACGAGGTGGTCCTCGCAGATTCACACGGAATTCCACGTGCTCCGTGCTACTCGGGATACAGCTAGGTCAACTTATCTTTCGATTACGGGGCTTTCACCCTCTGTGGCACGCCATTCAAACGTTTCTTCTAGACTTATTGATCCATATTGCTGTCCCACAACCCCGATAGTCAAGACTATCGGTTTGGGCTGTTCCCCGTTCGCTCGCCGCTACTGAGGGAGTCGTTATTTACTTTCTCTTCCTCCAGCTACTAAGATGTTTCAGTTCGCTGGGTTAGCTCGCACCAACCTATATATTCAGTTGGCCGTACATGGGGTTGCCCCATTCGGAAATTCCCGGATCAAAGTGTGCTTCCAACTCCCCGAGACTTATCGCAGGTAACCACGTCCTTCATCGCCTCTGTGTGCCTAGGTATCCTCCGTGAGCCCTTTGTAGCTTGACCAATAACTTCAAAAATTGAAGCATCAGCTTAATAGAATTGTTATTAATGCATTCGCACAAATAATAAATCTGCATCATCCAAGATGCTTATTGTCTTTAAAAATAATCTATGCAGTTGTCAAGGTTCTCTGAAAACAATGAATGTAATTCAATGAGTCCAGCATCTTAATAATTTTTTATTAGGAAGCTAGATTCGTTCAGAATTTGATCAAAACTCAAAACATTTCCCTTCTTTAAAGTATGGAAGAGGTGGTAATCAGTGGAGGTAAGCGGACTCGAACCGCTGACATCCTGCTTGCAAAGCAGGCGCTCTACCAACTGAGCTATACCCCCAACATAGAGATATGGGCCATCCTGGACTTGAACCAGGGACCTCACCCTTATCAGGGGTGCGCTCTAACCACCTGAGCTAATGGCCCAGGGAAAGTAATGGGTGTGACCTAGAAAAAACTTAGGAATTAAAATTCTTAATAAATTTAAGAATGTGAGATACCGATCGACCTAAGGTGACAAAATTAATATTTAACATTTTGTTGTCTCCCTGTTAGGAGGTGATCCAGCCGCACCTTCCGGTACGGCTACCTTGTTACGACTTCACCCCAGTCATTAGCCCCACCTTCGGCGTCCTCCTCCACAAGGGTTGGAGTAACGACTTCGGGCATGGCCAACTTCCATGGTGTGACGGGCGGTGTGTACAAGGCCCGGGAACGTATTCACCGCAGTATGCTGACCTGCGATTACTAGCGATTCCTACTTCACGTAGGCGAGTTGCAGCCTACGATCTGAACTGAGCCACGGTTTATGGGATTTGCTAGCTCTCGCGAGTTTGCTGCCCTTTGTCCGTAGCATTGTAGTACGTGTGTAGCCCAGGGTGTAAGGGGCATGATGACTTGACGTCATCCACACCTTCCTCCGGTTTATCACCGGCGGTCTTTCTAGAGTGCCCAACTAAATGCTGGCAACTAAAAACGTGGGTTGCGCTCGTTGCGGGACTTAACCCAACATCTCACGACACGAGCTGACGACAGCCATGCACCACCTGTCACTGCATTCCCGAAGGCACCCTCAAATTTCTAAGAGGTTCGCAGGATGTCAAACCCTGGTAAGGTTCTTCGCGTTGCATCGAATTAAACCACATACTCCACCGCTTGTGCGGGCCCCCGTCAATTCCTTTGAGTTTCACACTTGCGTGCGTACTCCCCAGGCGGAACACTTAACGCGTTAGCTACGACACCGAAGGGGTCGATTCCCCCGACACCTAGTGTTCATCGTTTACGGCCAGGACTACAGGGGTATCTAATCCCTTTCGCTCCCCTGGCTTTCGTCCATGAGCGTCAGTAATGGCCCAGCAGAGCGCCTTCGCCACTGGTGTTCTTCCCGATATCTACGCATTTCACCGCTACACCGGGAATTCCCTCTGCCCCTACCATACTCAAGCCTTTCAGTTTCCACTGCCATGATGGAGTTAAGCTCCACGTTTTAACAGCAGACTTGAAAAGCCGCCTGCGGACGCTTTACGCCCAATAATTCCGGATAACGCTTGCCACTCCCGTATTACCGCGGCTGCTGGCACGGAATTAGCCGTGGCTTATTCCTCAAGTACCGTCATATCTTCTTCCTTGAGAAAAGAGGTTTACAGCCCAGAGGCCTTCGTCCCTCACGCGGCGTTGCTCCGTCAGGCTTTCGCCCATTGCGGAAAATTCCCCACTGCTGCCTCCCGTAGGAGTCTGGGCCGTGTCTCAGTCCCAGTGTGGCTGATCATCCTCTCAGACCAGCTACTGATCGAAGCCTTGGTGAGCCATTACCTCACCAACTAGCTAATCAGACGCGAGCTCATCCTCAGGCGAAATTCATTTCACCAATAGGCATATGGGGTATTAGCGGTCGTTTCCAACCGTTATCCCCCTCCTGAGGGCAGATTCTCACGCGTTACTCACCCGTCCGCCACTAACCCGAAGGTTCGTTCGACTTGCATGTGTTAAGCACGCCGCCAGCGTTCATCCTGAGCCAGGATCAAACTCTCCGTTGTGTTCAAATCCTTTTGTAGATAAATCTACTCAATATGAATTGCATTCTCTAAATAACGATAAGGTTGACTTAAGTTATTTAGGTTCAGCCTCCTTAAATAATTAAGGATTACTTTGAGTGCACATTAAAAATATTTCAAGGTGACTTTCCAAGATCTCAGATCCGTTGGTTTTCAAAAAACTAAAAGTTAGCAATTGAAAACAATTTTATATATTCTTGACGGGACCTCACACCTTTATTGCATTACATCTCGAAATTACCAAATCTAATTTGATAAAGTTTTGACGCAATAAAAGCATCAGTTCCTAAGTTTTTAAATTTTCTAGGTGCAGAGTTAAACAAAAATTGTATAACTCATTTAGAAGGGAAAACCCTTCTTCTGGCTGAAAATACTGATAGAAATCAAATCTTCAAAAAATTCATTCATTTACCAAAAATAAGATTTAAGATAAATGCTTGAATAATGCAAAAAAAATTATTTTTGCCCAGAAGAAAATACTAAACCATCCGACTGTAATTGTGCAACCTTTTATACAAAAATTTTTTATTAATTTTTTATTTGTTCAAAGTCTCTTTAAACAACTAGGCTTAAATAAAGGGATATAAATGAAATGGCAGAAAGATTTAGTCAAAAAAATTTAAGAGTAAGACCAAGTTCCGAAGAAGAGAAAATTGTAACAAATGCAAAAAAACACTTTGAAAAGACTTTAGTTGAAATATCAGGTGAGCTAGTCGGCAGTGTTGCTGCACTTGAACACCCAACAAAAAATAAGAAGTTAAATTATGGAGAAATCTTTTTAAGAGATAATGTTCCAGTAATGATTTACCTCATTACCCAAAAACGGTACGAAATTGTCAAAAGGTTCCTAAGTGTATGCCTTGAGTTACAAAGCACTAATTACCAAACACGTGGCGTATTTCCTACTAGTTTCGTTGAAGAGAATGGAAAGCTCATTGGAGACTATGGTCAGAGATCAATAGGGAGGATAACTTCAGCTGATGCAAGTTTATGGTGGCCCATTTTATGTTGGTATTATGTCAACAAAAGTGGTGATTATGCCTTCGGAAAAAGTCAAGGAGTTCAAAGAGGTATTCAACTTTTACTAGATTTAGTTCTGCATCCAACATTTGAGGGTACGCCAGTACTTTTTGTTCCGGATTGCGCATTTATGATTGATAGACCTATGGATGTGTGGGGAGCACCTCTAGAAGTAGAAGTTTTACTTCATGGATGCTTAAAAAGTTGTATCAACTTAATGGAATTAAGTCGAGCAGATCATGTAAGTAGACTCTTAGATCAAAGGCTTATTCTTACAAATCAATGGGTTAAGGATTTAGGAAGCTTTCTCCTAAAACATTATTGGGTTACCAGTCAAACAATGCAAATTCTAAGAAGAAGACCCACTGAGCAGTATGGAGATGATCAACACTTCAATGAATTTAACGTTCAACCTCAAGTAGTTCCATCTTGGCTTCAAGATTGGTTAGAAAATAGGGGTGGTTATTTAATAGGAAATATTAGAACAGGAAGACCTGACTTTCGATTTTACAGTTTAGGGAATTCTTTGGCCTGTATGTTCGGAATACTACCTCCAGCAGAACAAAGAGCTTTATTTAGATTAGTTTTACATAACAGACAACATTTAATGGCTCAAATGCCTATGAGAATTTGTCATCCTCACATGGATGTCGAAGAATGGCAAAATAAAACTGGATCAGATCCAAAGAATTGGCCTTGGAGTTACCACAATGGTGGTCATTGGCCGAGTTTACTTTGGTTTTTTGGTGCTGCTGTTCTTTTACATCAAAAAAATTACGCTTCTGATGATGTAATTCTTATGGAAGAAATGAAATCTCTTATAGAAGAATCTTATTGGTGTCAGCTTAATCAATTGCCCAAGCAAGAGTGGGCTGAATATTTTGATGGACCTACTGGTACTTGGGTAGGTCAACAATCGAGAACCTACCAAACTTGGACGATTGTTGGTTTTTTATTAATGAATCACTTTCTAAGAGAAGAAAATAACGATCTAGATATGTTTAAAATATAGACTAAAACAAGCCCAAAGTTAGAGACTTATCAATAGGTAAACAAGCACCAATACCGAGATATATAGTTAAAAAAGTACCAAATAAGAAAGCTGACATAGCTACAGGTCTTCTGAAGGGATTAGAGAATTTATTAACGTTCTCTATAAAAGGCAGAATCATTAATCCAAGTGGAATTAATGTTTGAAGCGCAATACCCAACAATTTATTGGGAACTACCCTAAGTATTTGAAACACTGGATAGAGATACCATTCAGGAAGTATTTCTAGTGGAGTCGCAAATGGATTTGCTTTGTCTCCTAACATTGCAGGATCCAGAACTGCCAGTCCAACCACACATGCAATAGTCCCTAAAATGACTACTGGGAAAATATATAACAAGTCATTAGGCCAAGCTGGTTCACCATAATAATTATGGCCCATACCTTTGGCTAATTTAGCTCTTAATTTTGGATCGGATAGATCTGGTTTTTTTAAGGTAGACATTGAGTAGATCCTGTTATGAATTAATTGTAAGTGTTTATAAAGGTCCTGAAATACCCTGTTTACGAATCATTAAAAAATGCATCAACATGAAAACTGCTAATGACCAGGGTAATACGAAAGTATGAAGGCTATAGAATCTTGTAAGAGTTGATTGCCCAACGCTTTCTCCACCTCTAAGAAGTTCAACCATAAAATCGCCAATTACAGGTATTGCAGCGGGTACACCTGAAACAATTTTAACTGCCCAATAACCTACTTGATCCCAAGGCAAAGAATATCCTGTAACTCCAAAAGCTACTGTTATGACTGCCATTACAACACCTGTAACCCAAGTTAATTCTCTAGGTCTTTTGAAACCACCAGTAAGATAAACTCTAAAAACATGAAGGATTAACATTAAAACCATCATTGATGCACTCCATCTATGAACAGATCTTATTAACCATCCAAAACTTACATCGGTCATCAAATAACTTACTGAACTATAAGCTTGAGTAACTGTTGGTTTATAGTAAAAAGTCATTGCAAAACCTGTTGCAAATTGAATTAGGAAGCATACTAAAGTTATGCCACCTAAACAATAAAAGATATTTACGTGAGGGGGTACGTACTTGGAAGTTACGTCGTCAGTTATGTCTTGAATTTCAAGTCTTTCTTGAAACCAGTCATAAACAGATGAAGAATTCGCCATCCAAAAAAAAATTAGCTTTGATATAAAGAGCTTACTTAAAATTCTTATACTTGGTGTTAACACTTAACCCAATGAATTCATCTTTTAACAAACTTTTAACATTCAAAACTTTGATCACTGCATCAATGATCATAGTTTTTTCTATCAATCTTTTATTAATAGAAAGAGTGGATGCTCTCAGTGATAGCAAGCAATTAGTCCTAGACGCTTGGACTTTAGTGAATGAGGGCTTCTATGACCCAGAAAAGTTTGAAGAAATACAATGGAAGAGGATTAGACAAAAAACATTACAGAAACAAATTGAAACAACTGAAGAGGCTTATTCCGCAATTGAAGACATGTTAAGACCTCTAGAAGATCCGTATACAAGAATTTTACGCCCAAAAGATTATGAACTTCTTAAATCAAGTAATTTTGGAAGTGAGATTAATGGGGTTGGGCTCCAATTAGGAGAAGGTGATGATGACAAAAAAGTTAAAGTTATCTCAACTCTTGGAGGATCTCCAGCCGAAGAGGCTGGGATAGTTAGCGGAGACTACATAGAAAAAGTTGATGGAATTTCATCCAAAGAATTAGGCCTTGCCAATACTGCCTCTAAGTTAAGAGGTGAATCAGGGACTAAAGTTCTGGTTGAAATCTCTTCGGAATCAGGAGAAATAAGGGAGGTCGATTTAGAGAGGAGATCAGTAGATCTCAGACCAGTTAGAACAAAAAGATTAAGAGACGATTCTCACACAATAGGATATTTAAGGATAACTCAATTCAGCGAAAGCGTACCCAAAAAAGTTGAAGAGGCACTTCAAGAGTTAAAAGAGAAAGAGGTCGAGGGGTTAATATTAGATCTTAGAAATAATGCAGGTGGACTAGTAAGCTCAGGTATAGCAGTTGCAGATTCATTATTAAGCGAGAAACCTGTTGTAGAGACAAAAAATAGAAATGGAATCAAAGATGCAATAATTTCTCAAAAGGAAACATTTTTTGATGGACCAATGGTGACCCTTGTTAATAAAGGTACTGCGAGTGCAAGTGAAATACTTGCTGGTTCTTTACAAGATAATGAAAGATCAATTCTTATGGGAGAAAAAACTTATGGGAAAGGTTTAATTCAATCCCTAAAAAGTTTGGGAGAAGATAGTGGTATTGCGATAACAGTGGCTAGTTACTTAACCCCCAAAGGTAATAATATTCAAGGCCAAGGTATGACTCCTGACAAATTACTTGATCTCCCTGATACAAGTGATTATGGAAGTACTGATGATAAATGGGTGAGGAATGCAGAATTATTTCTTGGGTCGCTTCTAGAAAAAGAAGAAGTTTCAGTTCAAACTATTGAATTAAACAATGAAGAAATTAAATCTTGAAATAACTAAAGATTGAAAAAAAATCTTAAAAAATATGAGTATTAAAAGAATTTTTCATGACCCAATTCATAAAGAAATAGTATTTGATGCAGGAAAGCCAGAAGAATTAATGATTATGGAATTAATTGATACAGTTGCTTTTCAAAGACTAAGAAGAATAAAACAACTAGGTGCGGCATCATTACTTTTTCATGGTGCAGAATCGAGTAGATTTACTCACTCAATTGGTGTTTTTTGTATAGCTAGAAAAATTTATAAAAGATTAATTGAAATCAAATCTGCATTTTCTGAAAATAAATTTATCCTGTATGGAGCAGCTCTGTTACATGATTTAGGTCATGGACCTTTAAGCCATACCAGTGAAACAATATTCAAGCATGATCATGAACAATGGTCTGAAAACTTAGTTACAAAATATTCTCCAATAAATTCAATCCTCAAAAAGTATGACAACGAATTACCGAGAAAAATTGGTGAATTATTTCAATCAAAACAACTATTTTCAAAACCATTAAAAACATTAATAAGTAGTGAGATAGATTGTGATCGTCTCGATTATCTTTTACGCGATAGTTACAACACAGGTACTAATTATGGGTTAGTAGATTTAGAAAGAATTATTTCAGCTCTTACCTTTTCACCTGATGGGAATATCGGAATCAAACCAAAAGGAGTGATCGCTATTGAGCATTTCCTTGTACTAAGAAACTTGATGTATAGAACAATCTACAATCACAGAATAAACGAAATATCAACATGGATTCTGGAAAAAATATTACACACAATAAAACATAATTATGAAAAGAAAATTTGGTTAGATGATTCTCTATATAAATGGATTTTTTCACCTTCAAAGGTTGATTTTGATGATTTCATAAGAAATGATGATATAACCTTTTATTATCATTTGATGAGATGGAAAGATGAATCTTTTGAACCACTTTCTACACTATGCAAAATGTTTATTGACAGGGATTTACTAAAGGCATCAGACATAAGTTTTCTAAGTAAAATGAATAGATTAAAAATCCTTGCATTTGCAACAAAATTATGTGAAAAAAATGGTTACGATTCAGAAATATTTTGTGGGATTAAGGAAAGGTCTTTTAAAGGTTTTGAATCTAATAATGCATTAAAAATATGGGACGGCACTTATCAAAGCGCATTAGAAAATAGTTCTGCATTAATAAAAACTTTAATGAGATCAGAGGAAAGCTCTTTTATTATTTATCCAGGTATGATCAAAAATGAAATTAAAAATGAAATTTCATTAATGAAAAACAATTCCTAGATTTAATTCAATGGAAATCGTTTTAAAAAATACTAAAAGTAAATATTTAGAAATTTTTACTTTATTAGATTTAGATAATATCCATGAAACTATCAAAAGGTTTTCTTCCATCAAGGAACCTTTAGAAGCAAAAATTTTCGCAGTCAATGAGTCAATAAGTTCTCATCAATTAGCAAAATTAAAAAACCATTTTGACAAAATAAATATTTGTTCCCTACGCATTTACTCAAATAATAGAGATACGATACTAAGCGGAAAATTTTTAAAAATAGATTCAGATTTTATAAGAGAGCAAGAGATTAAAAAAAAGTTACTATCATTCAATTCAATAAAGAAAGACGATATTCTTCACAAAGGAACAGTACGATCGGGTGAAAGAATATCTTCAAATGGAAACCTATGCATTATTGGAGACGTTAATCCAGGAGCAATCGTTTCTGCTAAGAAAAATATTTACGTTTGGGGCAAATTACTAGGGATCGCATTCGCAGGGAAAAGTGGAAATAAAAATGCCTCTATTGCATCACTTTATCTAAACCCTTTACAGTTAAGAATTGCAGATGTGATAGCTATTGGTCCAAAGGATAAGCCCAAAAATTGTTATCCAGAAATTGCAGTAATAGATAAACAAACGATAATTATCAAACCACACATAATCGAAAGTAAAAATTAATCAATCATTTGCAATAAATTAATTCAAACTAAATAAATTTAAGAATTACTTAATCTTTAAAATATTTAACTTTCTGCAAGTGGCTTTATTATTTGTAAAATCTTTAAAATCGTGGGGAAGAAAACTCGCACAATATTAATTTGTTCAGGCAAAGGAGGGGTTGGTAAAACAACTTTAACTGCAAACCTAGGCATTGCACTTGCTAATAGCGGAGCAACAACTGCTGTTTTAGATGCTGATTTTGGCTTAAGAAATTTAGATCTTCTTCTAGGATTAGAAAATCGTATCATTTATACGGCTCAAGATGTTCTAGATAAGAATTGTCGTCTTGACCAAGCATTGGTTAGACATAAAAAGGAACCTAATCTTGCTCTTCTACCCGCTGGAGATCCAAGGATGTTGGATTGGATGAAGCCCGAAGATATGAAGAAAATTAGTGAGCTACTTAGTGAGAACTTTGATTTTGTCTTGGTAGATTGTCCTGCTGGTGTAGAAGATGGCTTTAAAAATGCTCTTGCAGCATGTAAAGAAGCAATTGTTGTTACTAACCCAGAATTATCGGCAGTGCGGGATGCGGATAGAGTAATAGGGATTCTTAATACTTCAGATATTGAGCCTATCCAACTTGTAATCAATAGAGTCCGCCCTAACATGATGGCTAGTCAAGAAATGTTATCTATAGAAGATGTTCAAGGGATCCTTTCTTTGCCATTGTTAGGTATTGTTTTAGAAGATGAACAAGTAATAATAAGTACAAATAGAGGCGAGCCACTGACACTTTCAGATGGTAAATCTCCTGCAAAAAAATGTTATTTGAATGTTTCTCAAAGACTTTCAAATAAAGATGTACCAATTATTGATCCCAAAAAAGAAGGCAAAAGTCTTAAAGATAAATTCATGAGATTAATGCAAACAAAGGTTTTTTAAAATGATGACTCTCAGAGATCTTATAAATAAATTACTAGGCAGAGAAACGTCTAGTGCAAATACAGCTAGAGAAAGATTACAACTTGTACTTGCTCATGACAGAGTTGATATGAGTTCCTTAACAACTGATCTTTTAGATAAAATGAGGAAAGAGATTCTTGATGTTGTTGCTAAATATGTGGAAATTGATTTTGAAGAGGTAGCAGTTAGTTTAGAGACTGAGGATAGAATGACTGCATTAGTTGCAAATTTACCAATCAAAAGGACTATTTCAGGAGAAATAAAATTCAAAAAAACTAATAAAACTGATAAAGCTAATAATGATGTCAAAAAGTAATAAATTTAAAAAAAGCTAAAAAAATACTGATAGTTGACCCTCCCTAATTGTAAGATGTAGAAATTGCCGGCTTAGCTCAGCGGTAGAGCAGCGCTTTTGTAAAGCGAAGGTCATCAGTTCAAATCTGTTAGCCGGCATTTTGCCTTATTTATTTCTGTTGAATATTCTTTGCTGAAAATAAAAAGATTAAACCTATCAGAGCAATGATAGGAAACAATTTTATTGCGAGAACATACTCTAAAAAAGATGCAAGTGGTTCAAATATCCAATAAGTAAAAAATTGAATTAATAAAACAAAAAATAATAATAAAAACATTAATACAATTCCCTAACTAATACTTCTCCTTTTCTAATCAAACTCCAATCTCCGCTTTTCTTCCAAAATATAATAGTACTAGCTTTTCCACTACTTTTCCCCCAGGGGATAGGGCTTAATATTTTTAAAGAAGGGAAGTCTAGAGCAATACCTTCAACTGCAATTGATCCTTTAAAACCTGAAATATTTGCACTTGAAGTTAACAATGGGCCTGTTTCTCTCATGAGAGATTGAGCCATATATGAATTTGGAATCCTCAGCCCAAGAGTAAGATCATTGCTTGTGAGGATTGAACTCTGCTTTTCTGAAGTAGGGACAACCATTGTCAAAGCTCCAGGCCAATATTTTGAAGCTATATTTTTATAATCTTCTTTAGCTGAATCGTGAACAAAATCAATTAATTGTTTGTGTTCGGATCCCATAAGAATCAGGGGTTTATTTCTATCTCTTTTTTTAAACTCATAAATAATATTTGAAAATTTTGGCAAGCATCCAATTGCTGGTAAGGTGTCTGTTGGAAAAATTATAGGTAAACCACTTTTTAGAGTCTTCGAAGCTGATTTGTAATCTACTAAATTCATCTAGATTGGGAACCAATAATAATTTATTTATATCTTCCAATGGTAAACCTACCAATACCTGAAAGATCATTCACAACTTCTATTGAAGTAAATTTATTTTTTAAAAGTAGTTGTTTTACTTTTGTACCTTGATCAAAGTGATTCTCTAAAATTAGCCATCCCCTCTCTTTTAAAAATAATGGTGCGTTTTGAATTATTTCATTAATATGTTTTAGACCATCATCGCCGCCTAATAAAGCAATTTTTGGTTCAAAATTTCTAACCTCTTTGGGTAATTTTTCATAAGTATCTTTAGGGATATATGGCGGGTTCGAAATGGCGAAATCTAATTTTCCTTTAAAGCTTTCAAGAGGATTCCACCAATTTCCGCAATAAAATTTCAAATTTGATTGTTTAGTAGAATTTATATAATTTTCTTTGGCTATTTCTAATGCATCTTGATCTATATCTGTTGCTATTCCATTCCACAAAGGATACGCTAATACCAAAGCAATACTTATAGCACCTGATCCAGTCCCTAATTCAGCAAACAATAATTTTTCAGATTTTTTTCCAAAAATTTTGCCGACAATATCTACTACAAGTTCCGTTTCTGATCTAGGAATAAGAACTTTTTCTGTAACTTTTAATTTTAAGTCTCTCCAAAAAGTTATTCCACAAAGGTATTGAATTGGAGTTGAATTGTATAAGTGATCTTCCCAAATATTTTCTAAAAATTCTAAGTTTTTTTTTAAATATAAGTTTCCTTCAGGATTTATACTAAGCGAGTTTAGATCACTGGTTGATATACCGCCTACAGAATCAAGTAAAAGAGCAAGAGATTCATGATCTCCACCCTTAAAAAGTTGTTTTTTTTTCCAAAATAAAATTTCTTTTACAGAAATGCTTAGCATTTATAAAAGCTTTAGCGTTTTGGGCCAAGCTTACCTTTACCAGATTCTGAGTAGAAGCTTGATTTTTCGCCATCTTGAGTAGAAATAAATAAACCAATAAGGAATATTGTTGGCACCCCTACAAATAAAAGGCTAGCTACGAATCCGAAATTAGTTGTTTCCATTTAGTTGACAGTTCTATTAGGTATTAAGACTATAGACATATAACTTGAAATAAAGTGGAAAAATAAACAAATTTTTATCAACTAATTAACAGTCTTAAACAATTAGCGAGGTAATTTTTTATTTTCGCTATTTTTTTTAAGTTCTTCAAAATTTGAAGGTGGAGATTGTGGTTTTGTTAAAATGACTGTAGAGGATTTAACTAATGTTTGGCATGCAAGTCGCCAATTTTCTGGTCTATTTTTAAGTTTTTCTTCTTCAACTGATGTAAGAGGACTTAAAGAATTTTTGCTTCCTCCTTCAACTGAAATAAAACAAGTACTGCATTGCCCTGCTCCGCCACAATTTCCTAAAATTCCTTTTAATCCATAAAGTTGTAAATTCTCTTTCATTACTAATTCTCTTAAATTCTCACCAGGATTACATTTAACCTCTAAATCCTCACGGATAAATCTGATAGTTGCCATTTTTTTTAGTTATTTTTCTTATTTTGGCGTTTTACTTTGAGAATTGTGACCAAAATATTAACAATTTTTAGCTTAAAATTCCTTGTAACTCCAGTTCTGCTTATTGATTTGCCCAATTTTTGCAAGAAAATAAATTTATTTACAAAAATCCCTCAAAGACTAAAAAACCCTTACTATCGTGATGTTTAGCTGTTTATTCAGCATAGTTACTAGAAATTAACCGATGGGATTGCCTTGGTATCGAGTTCACACAGTAGTTATTAATGACCCAGGTCGACTACTTGCTGTGCATCTTATGCATACTGCATTATTAGCCGGCTGGGCCGGTTCTATGGCTCTTTACGAATTAGCCATTTTTGATCCTTCTGATGCCGTTCTTAATCCAATGTGGAGACAGGGAATGTACGTTATGCCTTTTATGGCAAGACTAGGCATCACAAGTAGTTGGAACGGATGGGATATTACGGGTGCTACAGGAGTTGATCCTGGATTCTGGAGTTTTGAAGGGGTTGCAGCGGCACACATAGTGTTTAGTGGACTACTGATGCTGGCCTCTATTTGGCACTGGACATATTGGGACTTAGATTTATGGGAAGATTCAAGAACTGGTGAGCCTGCTCTTGATTTGCCAAGAATATTCGGAATTCACCTTCTTCTAGCTGGACTAACATGCTTTGGTTTTGGAGCTTTTCATTGCGCAAACGTCGGGATTTGGGTTTCAGATCCTTATGGTTTAACTGGTCATGTAGAGCCTGTTGCCCCTTCATGGGGAGTAGAAGGATTTAATCCTTTTAATCCAGGAGGAATAGTTGCAAATCATATTGCGGCAGGACTAATGGGTATTATTGGAGGTATTTTTCACATAACCAATAGACCTGGAGAAAGGCTGTATAGAGCACTAAAACTTGGAAGTCTTGAAGGAGTTCTTGCTAGTGCTCTAGCTGCTGTACTATTTGTATCTTTCGTTGTTTCTGGAACAATGTGGTACGGTTCAGCAACAACTCCAGTCGAGTTATTTGGTCCTACCAGATATCAATGGGACTCTGGATATTTCAAAACTGAAATTAACAGAAGGGTCCAAGCTGCTATTGATGATGGTGCCACTAAAGCAGAGGCATATGCATCAATCCCAGAAAAGTTAGCCTTCTATGATTATGTTGGAAACAGTCCTGCAAAGGGAGGATTATTCAGAGTTGGAGCTCTTGTTAATGGTGATGGCTTACCAACTGGTTGGCAAGGTCACATTTCTTTCCAAGACAAGGAAGGTAACGAATTAGAAGTTAGAAGAATACCTAATTTCTTTGAAAACTTCCCAGTTATACTTGAAGATAAAGAAGGTAATGTTAGAGCAGATATTCCATTTAGAAGAGCTGAAGCAAAGTATTCATTTGAACAAACTGGCATAACTGCAACTATCTATGGAGGAGATTTAAATGGACAAACATTTACTGATCCTGCAGTAGTTAAAAGATTAGCTAGAAAGGCTCAACTTGGAGAAGCATTCAAGTTTGACAGAGAGACTTATAAATCTGACGGTGTATTCCGAAGCTCACCAAGAGCATGGTTTACATATGCACATTTATGTTTCGGATTGCTATTCTTGTTTGGCCACTGGTGGCATGCTTCAAGGACTCTTTACAGAAATTCCTTTGCTGGTATTGATGCTGAGATTGGCGACCAAGTTGAATTTGGTTTATTCAAGAAACTTGGTGACGAAACCACCAGAAGAATCCCAGGAAGGGTTTAAACTAAACTTTATTACTTAATCTTATGGAAGCTTTCGCATACGTTCTTATTTTAACTCTTGCAGTTGTAACTTTATTCTTTGCTGTCGCCTTTAGAGATCCACCTAAATTCGATAAAAAATGATGTTATTAAAAAACCTCTTTAACAAGAGGTTTTTTTTTACTTTTCATAATTAGGATTTTACTCTACTATTAGAGTTACAGTTCACCTTATTTCACTACATGCAGTGTCCAACCTGTCAAAACACAGATAGCAGAGTTTTGGAATCAAGATCTGCTGATAGTGGTAAAAGTGTTCGAAGAAGAAGAGAATGTTTAAATTGCAGCTTTAGATTTACAACTTATGAAAGAGTTGAAACAATGCCTGTTTCAGTTATAAAGAAAGACGGAAATAGAGAATTATTTGATAAACAAAAATTATTTACTGGAATATCAAGAGCTTGCGAAAAGACAAACTTCAGTAGTGAAGCAATTATTAACTTTGTAGATGGAATTGAATCACAAATCGTTCAAGACTCTAATAAAGATATTAAATCTTCACAAATCGGAGAATTAATACTTAAAAATCTTAGGAAAGAAAACGAAGTCGCTTATATAAGGTACGCGTCAGTATACAGAAAATTTAATGGGGTAAAAGATTTTATTTCTACTCTTGAGTCTCTAAAAGGTAGTTCAAAAAACCAATTAGCTTCAATTTTATAAAATTAAGCATCTTAAAGTGTAGAATACATAACACAAATATCTTTGCTATTAGTTTGCAGGCCAATAGCATTCCTTTCTAACTACCTTAGGTAGTCTGCGATGTAACAAATGAACGAAAATTCTTCCCAAACTATTAAAGAACTTTCTGAGGATAAAGAAATTAAAAATTTGTCTGAATTGGATAACGATTCAACAACCCAAAATGAAGAAGATTTATCTTTCGAAAAGAACGATATTCCTTCAGCAGACTCCTCCTCTAGCAGAACAAATACTGATTTTGAAAATGCAGGGTTCACACAGGAAGAATTTGCATCACTTTTGGGGAAGTATGACTATAATTTTAAGCCTGGAGACCTTGTAAAAGGAACCGTTTTCGCTTTAGAACCCAAAGGGGCAATGATAGATATAGGGGCAAAGACAGCTGCTTTTATGCCCGTTCAAGAAGTTTCAATAAATAGAGTTGAAGGACTTAATGATGTTTTACAACCCTCAGAAAGCAGAGAGTTTTTCATAATGAGTGAAGAAAATGAAGATGGCCAACTAGCCCTCTCCATTAGAAGAATTGAATATCAAAGAGCATGGGAAAGAGTTAGACAACTCCAAAAAGAAGATGCCACTATATATTCTGAAGTTTTTGCAACTAACAGAGGTGGGGCTCTTGTGAGGGTAGAAGGTTTGAGAGGTTTTATCCCAGGGTCTCATATAAGTGCACGCAAAATAAAAGATGACTTAGAAGGTGAATATCTACCTTTAAAGTTTCTTGAAGTTGATGAAGAGAGAAACAGATTAGTACTAAGTCATAGAAGAGCTTTGGTTGAGAAGAAAATGAACAGACTAGAGGTAGGGGAGGTTGTTGTAGGTTCTGTAAAAGGTATTAAACCCTATGGAGCCTTTATTGATATTGGAGGAGTAAGTGGTTTATTGCACATTTCCGAAATCAGTCATGAACATATTGAAACTCCTCATAATGTTTTAAATGTTAGTGACCAAATGAAGGTCATGATCATTGATCTTGATTCGGAAAGAGGAAGAATTTCATTATCAACGAAAGCGCTTGAACCTGAACCAGGAGATATGCTTACAGACCCTCAGAAAGTTTTTAGTAAAGCAGAAGAAATGGCTGCGAAATACAAACAAATGTTATTTGAACAAACTGACGATAACGAAGAGATCCTCGCAACTTCATCTGAAACAGTATAAATTCACTTATTTATTTTGTGCACGAATATCTGAACTTAAGGCACTTTATTCTTGTACAAGTATTTTTTAATTAACAATAATTGATTTGTAACGATAATCTAATTTAGGATGAATCCTAGTTCCAAAAATTATTTGTAAATGAGTGATTTTATTTTCACTTCTGAATCCGTAACTGAAGGTCATCCTGACAAAATATGTGATCAAATAAGTGACGCCGTTTTAGATGCCTTATTAACAGAAGATCCAGAAAGCAGAGTTGCATGTGAAACTGTCGTTAATACTGGTCTTTGTTTGCTTACTGGAGAAATAACTTCAAAAGCAAAAGTCGATTATATAAAACTTGTTAGGAATGTAATCAAAGAAATTGGATATGAAGGCTATAAAGCAGGTGGTTTTGACGCAAATAGTTGTGCTGTTTTAGTAGCACTTGACGAGCAATCACCTGATATTTCGCAAGGAGTAAACGAAGCCGATGATATAAACGATGATTTGGAAGACAATACCGGAGCCGGTGACCAAGGCATAATGTTCGGCTATGCATGCGATGAAACGCCCGAATTGATGCCCTTACCGATAAGTTTGGCACATAGATTAGCCATTCAACTTGCCAAAGTAAGACACGACGAGGTCCTTAATTATCTTCTCCCTGATGGTAAAACACAAGTAAGCATTGATTACGAAAAAGGGGTGCCAGTTTCGATTAATACAATTTTAATTTCAACTCAACATAATCCTGAGATTGATGGAATCACAAATGAAGAAGATATTCGTCAAAGAATAAAAGAAGATCTATGGAATAATGTTGTAATTCCTGCTACTGAAGATTTAAAAATTAAACCAGACATTCACAATACAAAATTTCTAGTTAACCCCACGGGAAAATTTGTTGTAGGTGGACCTCAAGGAGATGCAGGGCTTACAGGCAGAAAAATTATTGTAGACACTTACGGAGGATATGCAAGACATGGAGGAGGGGCATTCTCGGGCAAAGATCCCACAAAAGTTGATAGATCTGCCGCTTATGCAGCCCGTTATGTAGCTAAAAGTATAGTTAAGGCGAAATTAGCAAAAAAGGCAGAAGTACAATTAAGTTATGCAATTGGAGTTGCAAAACCAATTTCCATTCTCGTTGATACTTTTGATACTGGTGTTATTTCACAAGCTAATTTGACAGAGCTTATTAAAAAACACTTTGATTTAAGACCTGCCGCAATAATAAAGGAATTTAACTTAAGAAATCTACCCAAAAAAATGGGTGGTAAATTTTTTAGAAATACTGCATCCTACGGACATTTTGGCAGAAGAGATCTTGATCTGCCTTGGGAAAATGTTCAAGAAAAAGTAACCCAATTAGCTGCGTCTGCCAAAATATTTTTATAAGAAATTTTTCTATGCCTGATATTTTTTATGGAGGGTTAGATTTTGGAACAAGTGGTGCAAGAATATCTATAATTAATTTTCATAAGGAATTATTATATTCAAATTCAGTCCCTTATCTATACGGCTTTAAAAATCCAAACTCTTGGATTAATTCTTGTGAAAAGCTCTTAGAAAGTTTACCTATTGAGATAAAAAGGAATCTTGGGAAATTGGCTATATCTGGCACCTCAGGAACTTTAACAGCATTCAATTTAAAAGGGGATCCATTAGGGGAGGCAATCCCTTATGACCAAGCATGTAATGATAATAATATCCTTCTTAAATCTTTAACTCCTGGAGAAGATCATTTACAAACACCATATAGCAGTCTTGCTAAGGCATTAAAACTAATAGATAAATATGGCACGAATATACTTTTAAGACATCAATCTGATTGGATAACTGGCTGGCTTTTAAAAGATTGGACTCATGGAGAAGAAGGTAACAATCTCAAACTTGGTTGGGATCTTAAAAAAGAATCATGGCCAAAAAGATATCTAAATACTTCATGGCATAAATGCTTACCTAAAATTATAAAAAGTGGAAAAATTATTGGCCAAGTAAATTCTGATTTAGCCAATAGATTTAACTTGAATAAGAAATTAATATTAATCTCAGGCACTACTGACTCTAATGCAAGTTTAATAGCTACAGGCTTAGGGAAAGAGAATGGTCTCACAGTTTTAGGAACAACTATTGTGGTAAAAAAAATTATTGATAACCCTGTAAAAAAAGAAGGAATTACAACCCATAGAGTCAGAGGCGATTGGATCTGCGGAGGAGCATCAAACGCAGGATGTGGTATCTTATCTAAATTCTTTTCTGATTCAGAAATTAAGGAACTCAGTCGACAAATTAATCCTTTGAAAAGCACTTCTTTAAATCTTTTACCTCTTAACAGTAAAGGAGAGAGATTTCCTATTAATAACTCCAATTTAGAGCCGATTCTTAGCCCTAGACCAGTAAGCGACTCACTTTATTTACATGCATTATTCGAAGGTCTAGCTAAAATAGAGTTGAGAGGATGGGAAAAGCTATCTGAACTTACTGGTTCACTTCCAAAAAAAATTATTACTATTGGTGGAGGTTCAAAAAACCCTCAGTGGAGAAAAATAAGAGAAAAAATTATAAATATACCAATAGTTTCATCCAATAAAACTACTTCATTTGGCACTGCCTTATTAACCATTGATTCAAACTAGTATTTTTAAGTTAATTAATGAAGATATAAAATTTTTAATGAAAAGGTTTCACAAACTACACATCTTAATTTAGAGTATATAGATTAGAGCCGGGATAGCTCAGTTGGTAGAGCAGGCGACTGAAAATCGCCGTGTCCCCAGTTCAAATCTGGGTCCTGGCACCTTTTAAACCCTGTTTATGACAGGGTTTTATATTTTATGAACATATAGAACCTGAATTTTTCTTTTATTTTCATAATTCAAAATTTTTAGTTTTCCACTCTGCAGACTTGACCAATCACACCCAAAATAAGTGCATCTCCATTTGGATCTTGCCAATCAGCTAAATCATTTAAATTACTAGATACTTCATTTATAGAAACATCAACGTCTCTGAATGATTTTTCAAAACAATTTATATCCATCGTATAAAGAATGTCCTTTGTAATTTCACTTTTTGTTTTGGGAATAAATTTACTCAATACTCTGACAGAACCGTCTTCATTCCTCTTTATACTTTGCCTATCCCATAGCTGTTCCCCATATTCACTTTTAGGTACTCCAACCCATTCATGAGGCAAAGCATCTAATTGTTTTATTGAAATACATAAGGAAAAGATTATCGAAAGGACTAAACAAATGAAATTTCTAAAAAAAATTAAATTAACTTTATTCTTAGAATCATTCATAACTACTTATGTAATACAAAATCTTTTATTGGGAGAAAATTAAGATTAAAAATTTGTAAAAATTTTTATTGATTAGTATTTCTATTATAGATACAATCAAATATTAAAAATTGATAATTTACTCCCAATAAATTTATTTGAAAAATAATGAATAAAATACAGAAATTTCTCTCAGTTGTTTTTTTTATAGCAATATTCGTTGTATTGATTTATTTAATCCAAAATTATGGGATTGAACCTCTAAGGAACAAAATAGAAAGTTTGGGGATTTGGGCTCCTTTTGGAATATTCATACTTAGAGGAGTAAGTATTATTTTACCTGCTCTTCCAAGTTCAGCTTATTCTCTGCTAGCAGGATCATTATTAGGCTTTCAAAAAGGTTACATCACAATAATCTTTTCTGATATAGTTTTTTGTCAAGCTGCTTTCTTTATTGCAAGAAATTATGGTCGGGTTCCTGTACGTAATTTAGTAGGCCCAAAAGCAATGAAAAAGATTGAAAGTTTTAATCAAAACCAACTAGAAGAAAATTTCTTTCTTATGACAGGACTACTAATGACTGGCCTTTTTGATTTTCTAAGTTATGCAATTGGTATTGGAGGAACTCGCTGGAAAATATTTACCCCAGCATTATTAATAAGTCTTCTAATCAGTGACTCTATACTAGTAGCAGTGGGAGCTGGGGTTAGCCAGGGAGCAGGATTATTTCTGGGGATTGCCCTATTAGCGATGTTTGCTTTAGCGACTATTTCAGGATTAGCAAAAAATAAAATGCCTAAATAACAAAACATTTAATTATTCTGTAATAAAAGAAGAAAGATATGACATTTTTGCAAACATCAAGTATATAACTAAGAATTCATGCAAGAATAGAAATCGATTTATTTTTAAAGTTATTAGATGAGTCCATTTAGACCAACTTCATATGATCGCCCTGGAGAACAAATATCAACCACTCCTTCTGGATTAAAAGTAACTTCAGCAAAGAGATTAATGGTAGATTCAATGGTAAGAATGATTCAAAAAGCAGAAAATCATTCCGTAGAAGATAAACTTGACGAAGAATCTAACAAAAATTAATCAATTTATTGATAAAAGTATAGGAGAGTGGAAATCAATAAGAAGTACTCATACTTTAGCTTTTCAAGAATTTGAAAACTCAACTAGTAAGATAAATATAAAACATATCAACTTAACAAATAAAAAAGTAGTTGAAATTTTTAAAAATAATGAATTAAGTTATAACCTAGAGAGCATAGCTATTTCTATAAAATGGCAATCTATTAGTGATTGGGAAGAAAATGATATAAATGAGGGAGATGAAACTTTATTGATATTTTTACCCAAAAATGAAAATTCAGGAATTGTCTTACGAAATAAAGGTTATACAGAATCTTTTATTTCATCATCAAGTTATTTCGTTGATGAACAAAATAATTTACACATTAAAACTTTTTACAAATCAACAGTTTCTGAAGAAAGAGTTTCTTTTTTATCCACTCATATAAGATCCAGATTTTCCATTATTAGAAATATTGAAAATAACTCAGTAATACAGACTTCCCATACTTCTGAAATAAGAAATTTAGCTAGTTTAAAAGATTAATTATCCTTTCAAATTGAAACTCTGTTTCAGAAATTAAGTCAGGAAGGAAGCTTTTGGTTACCTGCATATTATTAACTGTAGAATTTAAATCAGAGATTGTTGCATCTCGCATTAATTCAATAACTCTTCTTGCATTTCTTAAAGGCACCCCAAGAGCAAGATAAGTATTTTTAAGATCCTTCAAACAACTTTTTTCTAAAACTGATTCGTCATTAGAAATTAAAAGATAAGCAACAATCCTTAGGATTATTTCTCCATCTCTTAAACAAACGGACATCTTGTTAGTTGTATTTAAAGATATTTTTGTATTAACTGAATCTTGATTTTCGCAAATCATTGCTGTTACAGCGTCTGCCGCAATTGCATGCGAATTATTGGTTATTGAGGTTATTGAATCTAATCTTGAGTTTGCACTATTAATAAATTCTTTTATATTACTTAAATCATTTAATTTCCTATCAGCAGACATTAGTTGATTATTCTTTGAAACTGACATTCCTAAAGTTAAAAATTTAAAGTTCGAATCTTAGAATAGTACAAAGCTAGTAAAAACAATACAATTTCAAAATTAACGCAACGCTTCTTAATTAATAACTTTATTCCAAAGTGATAGTTGAAATAGTTCAAATAAAAAATTTTTTTCCGCTAGTATGAACTTACGTTTTAATAAAGTTTTGGATCAACAAGATTTAAAATTATCAAAGAAACTTATTTCCTCTTACAAAAAGAGATTGGAAAAAGAAATTCTTGACCGAAGTATTAAATTAAGGATGCCTCAAAATAAATTTGAAGAAATAATTAATAACAATAATGAACTTATAAATTTAAAAAAAGCTTTAGAAGACCTAGAAACGGAATCTTAACCTCATAGTAAAGTCTTATTTTTGAAAAACCCTTCCAAAAGTGCCTCAAACCAACAATTTTCTTTTTAAATCTTTAAATAATGAGCAACTTCAAGCAGTAAAACATGTTTATGGGCCATTATTAGTTGTGGCAGGTGCAGGTAGCGGGAAAACTAAGGCTCTTACACACAGAATTGCAAATCTTATTGAAAATAACTCTATAGATCCCTATAACATTCTCGCTGTCACTTTCACTAACAAAGCTGCTAAAGAAATGAAAGCAAGATTAGAGGTTCTTCTAGCCCAAGAATTAGCTTTAAATCAATTTGGTCAGCCTTGGACAACTCTCAAAGAAATTGATCAAAATCAATTAAGATCAAACGTTCATCAAGAGAGACTTCAAAATCTTTGGATCGGTACTTTTCATTCTTTATTCTCAAGACTTCTGAGATACGATATTGAAAAATATACTGATCCAGAAGGCCTAAAATGGACAAGGCGATTTTCAATTTATGATGAAACAGATTCTCAAACATTAGTAAAAGAAATTATCAGTCAAGATATGAATCTTGACCCAAAAAGATATGATCCCAAAAAGATTAAGAGATTAATAAGTAATGCTAAAAATCAATGCTTAACTTCTAATGATCTTTTAGAGAAAGCAGATAATAATTTTGATAAAACAGTTGCAGAAGCCTACAAGAGATATAGAATTTCTCTCTCAAAAAATAATTCTTTAGACTTTGATGATCTCCTACTTTTGCCGGTTTTCTTATTGAGGCAAAATGATATAGTCAGAGATTACTGGCACAAAAGATTTAAACATATTTTAGTTGACGAATATCAAGATACAAATAGAACACAATATGAACTTATAAAATTAATTACTGCTGGTAATACTGACCCAAAAAAATTCTTCAATTGGGAAGATCGGTCAATTTTTGTAGTTGGGGATGCTGATCAAAGTATTTATAGTTTCAGAGCAGCTGACTTCAGAATTTTAATTGGTTTTCAAGAAGATTTTAAAACTTCAATCAACGACAATACAAAATCATCTTTAATTAAATTAGAAGAAAATTATAGGTCATCTTCTAATATTCTTGATGCTGCAAACTCACTAATTGAAAACAACTCTGAAAGAATTGACAAAGTTTTAAAGGCTACTAAAGAAAAAGGGGAACTTTTAACTTTACTCAGCTGTGATGATGAAATTTCCGAAGCAGAAGCAATCACCAATAAAATAAAATCACTCAATAACAATAATCAAAACCCAATTTGGAAAAATTTTGCAATATTATATCGAACCAGAGCTCAGTCAAGAGTATTAGAAGAATCTCTTGTAAGGTGGCGCATTCCTTATACAATTTTTGGAGGATTGCGTTTTTATGATAGAAGAGAAATTAAAGATGCAATAGCATATTTGAAAGTTCTGGTTAATTCTTCAGATAACGTTAGTCTTTTACGAATCATAAATGTTCCTAGAAGAGGGATTGGTAAGACTACTATTCAAAAACTTAATGAACTATCTAATAGGTTAAATATCCCATTATGGGAGGTTCTTAATGATAAGCAAAGTCTTGAAGAAACAGTAGGCCGATCATCAAAAGGAATTAATAAATTTACTGAAGTTATGAATGATCTACTGTGTTACCTAGAAAATTCAGGGCCCGCTCAACTACTACAACTTATATTAGAAAAAAGTGGTTATTTAAGTGACTTGTTATCTAGTGGGACGGAAGAATCTGAAGATAGAAGAAATAACTTACAAGAACTAATTAATGCAGCTACTCAATATGAAGAAGAAACAGAAAGTGGAGATGTAGAGGGATTTCTCTCTACAGCAGCCTTAACAACTGATAATGATACGAAGAAAAATAACCCAAACTCTGTAACTCTTATGACTCTGCATAATAGTAAAGGTTTAGAATTTCAAAATGTTTTTATCACTGGGCTAGAACAAGGTCTATTCCCTAGCCATAGATCAATAGATACTCCCTCACTTCTTGAAGAGGAAAGAAGATTATGCTATGTAGGTATTACTAGAGCTAAAGAAAGAGTTTTCTTAAGTCATGCCAGAGAAAGAAGATTATGGGGTGGAATGCGTGAAGCAACAATTCCTTCAATATTTCTCTCAGAAATACCTGAAGATTTAATGGATGGCGAATTACCACAAACTGGTGGTGCTTCAATTAGAAGAGATTGGCATCTTGATCGTTTAACTAGAGTTGATCGAAACAATCCAAATGAATTTGTTAACAAACCAATAAATGCAGTAAGGAAATTATATTCAGGTCCCAGTAAAGGAAAAAGCTGGATAGTTGGAGATAAGCTAATTCACTCAAAGTTTGGGAAAGGTGAAATCATACATATTTTTGGGAGTGGGGAAAAAATATCTTTAGCAGTAAAATTTGGTGATAAAGGAAGTAAAATTCTAGATCCCAGATTAGCTCCAATTCGTTATGTAAGTTAAAACTCATGAACGATATCTCTGATTACATCCAAGGGGAATTAATCAAAACTCCATTTAATCTATATAACCTAATTGTTAAATACATAGAATCTAATAACAATACTAAAGTAGCTTTTGTTGGGGGTTATTTAAGAGATTTATTAATTAGTAAATTCCACAAAAAATTATTTTCTAAACCTGTAGATATTGATCTTATTATTGAAGGATCCTCTATTTCTCTGGCAAAATTTATCAAAAAAAATATTGTAAATGTAGATTTATGTTTAATCAAGGAATTTAATATATACAACACAGTAGAAATAAATATTAATGACTATAAAATTGATATTGCTTCTGCGAGAAAAGAAATTTATACTGCTCCTGGCTTAAATCCCACAGTAACTAATAGTACTATTGAAGAGGATCTTAAGAGGAGAGATTTCACGATAAATTCAATAGCTTTCGAGGTCTCGACAAGGAAAATCTATGATCTTTATGGCGGAATTTCTGATATAAAAAGTAAAAAGTTGAACTTACTTCACAGTAATAGTATTTCAGATGATCCAAGTAGATTAATTAGATGTGCAAAATATGCTTCAAGGTTAAATTTCAATATTTCAAATAATTCCCTCAAACAATCTCAAGAAACAGTTAGACAATGGCCATGGAAAAGTACAAAAACTCATCAGAAAATGATTTACCCTCCTGCAATAGGTATACGAATAAGGATGGAACTAGCTGAAATATGCAAACACGATAATTTGACTAATGTAATTTCGATAATTCATAAATGGGAAATTATCTCAATCTTAAATGAAAATATTAAAGTCGATAAAAGGTTTTTAAGAGGACTAAATTGGATCAAGAAGTTAAAGGGAAATCATATGCTCTACTTATTAAAAGATTCAGAAGATTTAGAAAAAGCATGTCAAAGATTTTTGGTAAATAATAGTGAGATAAAAATATTAGAAGATTATTTAAATATTAAAAAGATATTAAATACAAACCAAAAAAAATTTAATCATTTTTCTCCATCAAGTTGGACAGAATTTATTGAGGACAGAAACCTTAATGATGAGACAGTCAAATTATTAATTTGTGATGGAGGACCATACTGGCATAGATTTTTTAAGTGGTTATTTATTTACAAATTCATAAAATCAAAAAAAGATGGAGAAATATTAAAAAAGGAAGGATGGGATCCAGGGAAGGAGATGGGTAAGGAAATCAAAAGATTAAGATATTTGGAAATTGACAAATTAAATAGAAATTAATTACATTTTTACAACTTCTCCAACCTTGTACCACTTATCCTTTAGAACATTTTCATATTTACGATTGCAACTAATCAACAAGGGTCCACATGTTTGAGGATCTAATAGTAATGATATTCTCTCGTTAAAAGTCTCTTGATCTAATGAATTTTCGTTTAAAAAATTAATAATTCTTTTTTGCTTATTTACTTTATAAATTTTGTCAAAAATTTCTTTATTAGATTCAAAGAAAGTACTTTTAACATCTTTTCTTATTAAATCAAATACTCCAGGATAAGCTTTAAATGCAAATAAATCTAATAAAACTTTTAGTTGCTCAAGATTATTGCTTTGCCTATATAAATTAGATGATTCAACCATTTCTTTAAGATGTCCAATAAATCCATATCCAGTAATGTCAGTCGCAGCATTGACTAATGATTCTTTAAATTGATTTTGAAAAAGATAAATTTCATCAATCAAATATTGCTGACTCTTTACTAAATTATTAATTATTTCAGAAGAACTACCGAGCATATTAATATTTTGCATTTGACCGGCAAAGTAAATCCCAACGCCCAGAGGTCTAGACATCATGAGAATATCTCCAACATTCATTCCAGATTTAAGCCATGGTTTTGCTCCATTTTTTAAAATACCTTGAACTGTTAAGGAAATATCTATTCCTAATGAATAAGGTTTATTTACTAAACTTCTTGCCTCGAAAGTATGGCCTCCAAGTAATTCACCTCCATGATCCTTAACTGTTGATTTAATACCTTGAAGTGATTGAGAAAAGAGGTAACTCTGAAATTCCCTTTCAACTTTTGGTAATGAAATTAAAGCCTGCGCGGATGAAAGTTTTGCTCCGCATGCCCACAAATCTGAACAAGCATGCAAAGTAGTAATTTTTGCATTAAGCCAAGGATCACTTACCAAAGCAGGAAATCCATCTACACTTTGCAAGATAATATGTTGACCATTTTGATATATCTCAACTGAATCTTCAGGTGATGAAGCAAAAGAATTTAAATTAGAATTTATTAATGATTTATTCAAAACAAACTGAGGAATTTTAGCAGCACATCCTCTGCAATCATTCATTGAAATATTTTTTTCACTACCTTTCATAATTAGCCTTTTTGATCTGAACTTTTTAATAAAGTTGAGATCAATCTTATACTTTAAAATCCAAAAAAGAAAAGAAGGGCCGAAAACAAAATTACGATAAATAGCAAAAGCCTTTGGATGATGGCTTGGAAATATATTTACTATTTGCAATCCAATCTTTTGAGGAAACCACTTTTTCAATGATCTCCCTTCTATATCCTTTTTTAGATTTTGAACTAATGTATTTACAACTTTTACTGCAAAAACTCCCGATGCTGGTCTTTTCGCTGAACCTACAACTGCGCAATCACCGACGGCAAAAATTCCAGATAAACTTTTTATCTGCAAATTCTGATTCGTGATTATTCTGCCATGATAATCCGAATCTAATAATTTTTTTTGTGCCCATAACGGAGATGTATTTCCAGTACATAAAAGAATCTTGCCATAATCAAAATTAAGTTTTCCAACTAAATCAATATTGTAATTCCGTAAACTTTTAAGAATTGTATTATTAATTTTTCTTGAATCACATAATAATTTTAAAGATCTATTTCTCCATCTTTTTCTCAAAGCATATGATAATTCAATTGCAGCAAGACCACTCCCAACTATTACAAATGGAAGTTCATTAATTGAATCAAAAATGTCCTCTTTTTTTATTAATTCATAAGCCCTCAAAAAAGGTTTAATTGTAAAAGCATTTCGATTTTTAACTAATGATTCAAATTCTTTTGGAATTATTGTTTGACTTCCATAATTAAGCACCAACTTCGAATAATTAACTGAAGATCTATTACTGAAAACAATTTTCTTTAAATTAAAATCAATATCCTTTACTTCTTCTTCTATAAAAGATACTTTTGCATTTTTTGCTAAAGATTTTATATCAATTAAACTCTCTTCTAAAGAAATTGATTTTGAAATCACCGATGGGAATATCGCCGAATAAACCAAATGAGAATCTCTAGATATAATTGAAACAGGAATTTCTGGCATCAATTTCGGAAACATTAACCATTTCTTCAATAAAGAAACATTTGAGTGTCCTCCTCCAATTAGTACCAGATGATTAAAAGTCATTTACATCACTATGAATAAAGAACATTTATTACCAATTGAAAAATCAAGATTAGGAGTGATTGGTGGAAGTGGATTTTATTCAATGGATCAAATTGAGTACTTAAGAGAACTAGAAATCAATACTCCCTATGGTAAACCTTCTGATTCAATAAAAGTATATAAACTTGGAAACCTAGAGATAGCATTCATTCCTAGACATGGCAGAACACATAGTTTAAATCCTTCTGAAATCCCTTACAAAGCTAATATTTGGGCTCTAAGATCAATAGGAGTAAGATGGATTATTGCTCCATCAGCAGTTGGTTCATTGCAAGAACAGATAAGGCCACTTGATATAGTGGTTCCAGATCAATTTATAGACCGGACAAAAAACAGACCTGCAACCTTCTTTAATGAGGGAGCTGTTGCTCACGTAACTATGGGAGATCCCTTTTGCACAAATTTATCACGTATATTAAGTGAAATCGGAGAAAAAAATATTCCTGGCGGTAGACAATTGCATAGAGGGGGTACCTATCTAGCAATGGAAGGTCCCGCTTTCTCAACTAGAGCAGAATCTAATTTATATAGGAGTTGGGGATGTTCAATAATTGGAATGACGAACCATACAGAAGCAAGATTAGCTAAAGAAGCTGAAATAGCTTACTCCTCCTTATCTATGGTTACTGATTATGATTGCTGGCATCAAACTCATCAAGAAGTTTCTGTAGAGATGGTTTTGGATAATCTTAGATCAAATACTGAAGTAGCCAATAAAATAATTTTTGAAGTAGCTAAATTAATTGAAAAAGAAAGACCAAAAAGTAAATCTCATTTTTCATTAAAAGATGGATTGATAACCCAAAAAGAAAATATCCCAAGCTCCACAAAAAAGAAACTAAGGATATTTACTGATTCTTATTAGGCTTATTTGATATTAGTGATTATCAGGTCAAGGTAGGATTTATTAGCCTCCAGCTCCTACCCCTTGGTATGAACCATAGAAGAATATTCCTAAAACAAAGATAACTGCTATTCCACCTGCTGTGGCAACAAGCCATAAAGGAAGGGTTCCTTCAGTCCATCTTCTTTCCCATGCAACTGCTGGTCTGCCGTCGGGAAGTCTATCTGGAATTCTTCCATCAGGTCCTTTTAATTTACTCATGATTTTAATTTAATTGAAAAAGTAACTGGAAAATAAAATTCCCAATACAAAGACTGATAATAAGCCTAGATAAAGGCTTGTACGATTAAGTTCAACTGGAACTTTGTTAGGATTTTCGTTTACTTGCATGATAGTTAAATTTATCGGGCTACGAATTGCATAGCAGCAATAGAACCTAAAAAGAATACTGATGGAATAGCTAGAGCGTGAACTGCTAGCCAACGGACAGTAAATATAGGATAAACGCGGACTTCCGCAGCCTGCATTGGAGCTTGAGAATTAGTCATTGTTATTTTGTTCTACTAAAACTTGAAAATTTTGTATATTCTTATTTGAATTTTT